>JBBRVP010000041.1:0-31985 GCA_038246785.1 Jiangellales bacterium | reverse complement strand
TTCGCCGCGGGGGGCGGCCCGGGCGGCGGCGGGGACCGACCGCGCCGTCGACGACCATGGGCTCCCGGGCCCGCCCCCGCCGCTCCCGCGGCGCACAGGAGGTCTCGTGCTCAGCGCGTTCGCGCAGGCGTTCCGGACGCCCGACCTGCGGCGCAAGATGCTGTTCACCCTCGGCATGATCGCGCTCTTCCGGCTGGGCTCGGTCGTCCCGTCGCCGGGCGTGGATGCCGGTGCCGTGCGCGTCTGCGTCGAGCAGGCCGGCAACAGCGGGGTCTACGCGCTCATCAACCTGTTCTCCGGCGGCGCGCTGCTCCAGCTCGCGGTGTTCGCGCTGGGGATCATGCCCTACATCACCGCCAGCATCATCCTGCAGCTGCTGACCGTCGTGATCCCGAGGCTGGAGGCGCTGAAGAAGGAGGGACAGGCGGGTTACGCCAAGATCACGCAGTACACCCGCTACCTCACGATCGGACTGGCGATCCTGCAGTCGACGAGCATCATCGCGCTGGCCCGCTCGGGCAACCTGCTCGCCGGATGTCGCGAGGACATCATCCCCGACGAGAGCCTCATGACGCTCGGCACGATGGTCATCACGATGACCGCCGGCACCGCAGTCATCATGTGGCTGGGCGAGCTCATCACCGACCGCGGGATCGGCAACGGGATGTCGATCCTCATCTTCACCTCGATCACGGCCAGGTTCCCGGCTTCGCTGTGGTCGATCAAGACGACCACCGGCTGGGCGGCCTTCCTCATCGTTATCGCGGTCGGCCTGGCCACGGTTGCCGCGGTCGTGTTCGTCGAGCAGGCGCAGCGGCGCATCCCGGTGCAGTACGCCAAGCGCATGATCGGCCGGCGGATGTACGGCGGGTCCTCCACCTACATCCCGATCAAGGTCAACCAAGCCGGCGTCATCCCGGTGATCTTCGCGTCGTCGCTGCTCTACATGCCGGTCCTGCTCGCCAACCTGGCCGGTCCAACCAACGACTGGGCGGCCCGCGTGCTCGGCTGGTTCTCCCGCGGGGACCACCCGATCTACATCGCCACGTTCTTCGCATTGATCATCTTCTTTACCTACTTCTACGTCGCCATCACCTTCAACCCGCAGGAGGTCGCCGACAACATGAAGAAGTACGGCGGCTTCATCCCCGGCATCCGGGCCGGGAAACCGACCGAGGAGTACCTCGACTACGTGCTGGCCCGCCTCACCGCTCCGGGGAGCCTCTACCTCGCCACCGTGGCACTCATCCCGCTCATCGCCATCGGTCTCGTCGGGGCCGGGGCCAACTTCCCGTTCGGCGGCACGTCCATCCTCATCGTCGTGGGCGTGGGCCTGGAGACGGTGAAACAGATAGAAAGCCAACTCCAGCAGCGCAGCTACGAGGGGTTCCTGCGCTGATGCGACTGCTCATCATGGGCCCACCCGGCGCGGGCAAAGGCACCCAGGCCACGGTGATCGCCGCTCGACTGGGCGTACCCGCGATCTCCACCGGGGACATCTTCCGCGCCAATGCGGCCGCTGGGACGCCGCTGGGGCGTGAGGCGCAGACCTACATGGACCGCGGCGACTACGTACCCGACGAGCTGACCAACGCCATGGTCCGCGACCGGCTGACCGAGCCGGACTCTGCGGAAGGCTTCCTCCTCGACGGCTACCCGCGTACGCCGGCGCAGGTCGACTTCCTCGATGCCGTGCTCGCCGAGACGGGGTGCCGGCTCGACCGGGTCCTGGAGCTGACCGCCGACACCGACGAAGTCGTCAAACGCCTGTTGCTGCGCGCGCAGACCGACGGTCGCTCCGACGACACCGAGGACGTCGTCCGGCGGCGCCTCGAGGTCTACGCCGACCAGACGGCACCGGTCCTCACCCGCTACGCCGAACGCGACATCCTGGTCCGTGTCGACGGCATCGGTGAGGTCGACAGCGTGACCGAACGGGCACTCGCGGCACTGCGCAGAGTCGAGGGATCGCGGTGATCCAGGTCAAGGACCGCTCGGAGATCGCCCTCATGCGGGCGGTCGGCTTGGTCGTCGCGGACGCGCTGGCCGCCGTCGAGCTCGCCGTGACGCCGGGGGTGACCCCCCGCGAGCTCGACGCCCTGGCCGAGCGGGTCATCCGCGGGCACGCTGCCGTGCCGTCGTTCCTCGGGTACGGCTCGCCGCCCTACCCGGCCACGATCTGCTCATCGGTCAACGACGTCGTCGTGCATGGCATCCCAGGTGACCTGCCGCTGCGCGCGGGCGACATCATCTCGATCGACTGCGGGGCGATCCTCGACGGCTGGCACGGGGACGCGGCGGTGACCCTGCCGGTGGGGGACGTGCCCGACGACGTACGCCGGTTGCTCGAGGCCTGCGAGGATGCCATGTGGGCGGGCCTGGCGGCGATGCGCCCGGGTGCCCGGCTGCGTGAGGTCAGTGGAGCGGTGGAGGACCGCGTCGTCGAGTGCGGCGACTACGGGCTGGTCGAGGACTACGGAGGACACGGCATCGGGACCGAGATGCACCAGGATCCGCATGTCCTCAACTACCGCACCCGCACCAGGGGGCCGCGGCTCGTGCCCGGGCTGGCGCTGGCGATCGAGCCGATGATCACGCTGGGACGCCCGGCGACGCGGGTCCTCGCGGACGACTGGACGGTGGCCACGACCGACGGCTCGTGGGCGGCGCACTTCGAGCACACCGCGGCCGTGACCCCCGACGGGGTGTGGGTGCTCACCGCGCCCGACGGCGGCGAGGGCGGTCTCGCCCGCGCCGGCGCCCGAGCCGCTCCGTGGGCGGCCGCGCCGTGCCCGACGTGCCCAGGCCCGATGTGACCGTGCCCGACGTGACCGGACCGGAGCCGCCCGAGCCGGGCGGGGGAGAGGTCCGCGCCTCCGACGCCGAGCGGGAGGCGACCGTGACGCGGCTGCAGGAGGCGCTGGCCGAGGGCCGGCTCTCGCCGGAAGAGTTCTCCACGCGGCTGGACGCCGCCTACTCCGCCCGCACCCTTCGCCAGCTGGACGAGCTGGTCGCCGACCTGCCCCGCGCCGGCCTGCGACTCCGCCCCGTCGACCCCTCGGCCGGTCGGGAGCCGGTGCGGCGGTCTCCCCGGAGTGAGCCGCTGGCGCGGCAATGGGGGGCCTGGGCGTCGGCCAGCCTCGTCTGCACCGTCATCTGGCTCATCGTGCTGGTCACGGGTGGCGGCGGCGACACGCAGGGCTTCTGGCCGCTGTGGGTGGCCGGCCCGTGGGGCGCCGTGCTGCTGGCCCGGACGCTGTTCGGCAGCCCGTCCGGGCGGGGTGACCGCTGAGGCATCCGGCCGCCCGCGGTTTGGGGGACCACCGGTCGTGGCGTAGACTGGCCCGTCGGCTGTCGTCGGCCTGTCCTGTCGTGCCCAGCGGCTGCTCCCGTACGGGAGTCGGGCACGCGCGGCCAGGGTGCACGTGCGACGGTCGGTCGACCAGTTCGTTCCTGACACGACGATTGCGGAGGACATGCCGAAGAAGGACGGCGTCATCGAGATCGAGGGAAGCGTCGTCGAGGCGCTGCCTAACGCGATGTTCCGTGTGGAGCTCTCCAACGGCCACAAGGTGCTCGCCCACATCTCGGGCAAGATGCGCCAGCACTACATCCGCATCCTCCCGGAGGACCGCGTCGTCGTGGAGCTCTCGCCCTACGACCTCACCCGCGGCCGCATCGTCTACCGCTACAAGTGAGCAGTTCCCGATCCGTACCCGACGTCCACCGGTCGGCCGAGGTGTCCGCGCTCGGCGCCGCCGTCCCGACCCCGACGAAAGATCGCCGACATGAAGGTCAAGCCGAGCGTCAAGCCTATGTGTGACAAGTGCAAGGTCATTCGCAGACATGGCCGCGTCATGGTCATCTGCGACAACCTGCGTCACAAGCAGCGCCAGGGCTGACGCTCCACCCTCCGCACCTGCTCGCCGGTGCGGCCCTCGAGCACGACAGCGAGGGACGCCACCGGTGCCACCCCCGGAGCGTTGGCCGGGGCCCGCGTGGGCACGCGGGACGCGGTGCGGCACCACACCGGCGCACGACACGAAGGAGCAACCAGCCCGCATGGCACGCCTCGTCGGCGTCGACCTCCCGCGCGAGAAGCGCCTGGAGATCGCGCTCACCTACATCTACGGCATCGGTCGCACCCGGGCCCAGGAGACCATCACCCAGACCGGGGTCAACCCCGACCTGCGGGTGCGTGAGCTGGGCGACGACGACCTCGTCCGGCTCCGCGACTGGATCGAGACCAACTATCGCGTCGAGGGCGACCTGCGCCGCGAGGTCCAGGCCGACATCCGGCGCAAGATCGAGATCGGCTGCTACCAAGGCATCCGGCACCGCCGCGGACTGCCGGTACGGGGGCAACGGACCCACACCAACGCCCGCGGCCGCAAGGGTCCCCGCAAGACTGTCGCCGGCAAGAAGAAGGTCGGCAAGAAGTAAACCCGGGGGGCTTCGCCCCCCGGGATCCCCCCAACATCAACGGGGTTCACCTTCCAGCGTCAAGCCGACCGTCGATCGAGGAGTTGCCAGTCCATGCCCCCCAAGAGCCGCCAGGCCACCGGCGCTGCCAAGAAGGTGCGGCGCAAGGAGAAGAAGAACGTCGCGCACGGCGTGGCGCACATCAAGAGCACGTTCAACAACACGATCGTCTCGATCACGGACCCGCAGGGCAACGTCATCAGCTGGGCCTCCGCGGGCCAGGTCGGCTTCAAGGGGTCGCGCAAGTCGACCCCGTTCGCGGCCCAGATGGCTGCCGAGGCCGCCGCGCGCCGGGCGCAGGAGCACGGCATGCGCAAGGTCGACGTGCTCGTCAAGGGCCCCGGTTCCGGGCGAGAGACCGCGATCCGCTCGCTGCAGGCTGTCGGCCTGGAGGTCGGGTCGATCCAGGACGTCACTCCGCAGGCGCACAACGGCGTCCGCCCACCCAAGCGCCGCCGCGTCTGATGCGCAGCCAGCAGGCCAACGGGCAGCAGACCAGCGGGCAGCAGACCCGTCCAGCTCCGCGTCACGACAGGAAGCGCACAAACTGATGGCTCGTTACACCGGACCCGTCACCAAGAAGTCGCGTCGCCTCGGTGTCGACCTCGTCGGGGGGGACAAGGCCTACGAGCGGCGCCCGTACCCGCCCGGTCAGCACGGGCGTACCCGCATCAAGGAGAGCGAGTACCGCCTCCAGCTGCACGAGAAGCAGAAGGCCCGCTACACCTACGGCGTCCTCGAGAAGCAGTTCCGGCGCTACTTCGAGGAGGCCGTACGCAAGCAGGGCAAGACCGGTGACAACCTCCTGGAGATCCTCGAGAGCCGGCTGGACAACGTGGTCTACCGGGCGGGCCTGGCCCGCACCCGCCGGCACGCGCGGCAGCTCGTCGTGCACGGGCATTTCCTCGTCAACGGCAAGAAGGTCAACGTGCCGAGCTACCGCGTGAGCGCGCACGACGTCGTCGACGTCAGGCCCAAGTCCGCGGAGATGACGCCCTTCGTCATCGCCCGCGAGACCCAGGGCGAGCGGCCGACGCCGGCCTGGATCGAGGTGCTCCCGAGCACGATGCGCGTGCTCGTCCACCAGCTCCCTACCCGGCAACAGATCGACGTGCCGGTGCAGGAGCAGCTGATCGTCGAGCTCTACTCGAAGTAACACCTGGTCCGGCGGGCCCTGCGCCCGCCGGACCGCAACCCGTCCAGGCCCTCCCGGCTCGGGCGGTCCCACCGTTCGCGGCGTCATATGGCGGTCGTCGCGGAAAGGAAGTCCCTGTGCTCATCACCCAGCGCCCCGTCCTCACCGAGGAGCCGGTCGGCGACAACCGGTCGCGGTTCGTCATCGAGCCCCTCGAGCCCGGCTTCGGCTACACGCTCGGCAACTCGTTGCGTCGCACGCTGCTCTCCTCCATCCCCGGTGCGGCCATCACGAGCATCCGCATCGACGGCGTCCTGCACGAGTTCTCCACCGTGCCGGGCGTCAAGGAGGACGTCACCGACATCATCCTCAACCTCAAGGGTCTCGTCGTCTCCAGCGAACAGGACGAGCCCGTGACGATGTACCTGCGCAAGCAGGGCGCCGGTGCGGTGACCGCGGCGGACATTTCGCCACCGGCGGGCGTCGAGGTGCACAACCCCGACTTGCACATCGCCACGCTCAACGGCAAGGGCAAGCTCGAGATGGAGCTCATCGTCGAGCGCGGCCGCGGCTACGTGTCTGCGGTGCAGAACAAGCGCGCCGACGCCGAGATCGGGCGCATCCCGGTCGACTCCATCTACTCACCGGTGCTCAAGGTCACCTACCGGGTGGAGGCGACCCGCGTCGAGGGCCGCACCGACTTCGACCGGCTCGTGGTCGACGTCGAGGCCAAGCCGAGCATCCGCCCGCGCGACGCCGTCGCATCGGCCGGGACCACGCTGGTCGAGCTGTTCGGCCTGGCGCGCGAGCTCAACGTCGAGGCCGAGGGCATCGAGATCGGCCCGTCGCCGGTCGACGCCCAGCTGGCGGCCGACCTCGCCCTGCCGATCGAGGACCTGCAGCTGACCGTACGGTCGTACAACTGCCTCAAGCGCGAGGGCGTCCACACCGTCGGCGAGCTCGTCGGCCGCAGCGAGGCCGACCTGCTCGACATCCGCAACTTCGGGCAGAAGTCGATCGACGAGGTCAAGGAGAAGCTCGCCACCCTGGGCTTGGTGCTCAAGGACAGCGCCCCCGGCTTCGACCCCTTGACCGCCGTCGAGAGCTACGACGACGACGCGAGCTACGCCGAGACCGAGCAGTACTGACACACGCGGGGGGCTCCGCCCCCCGCGAACCCCCCGCGGCCCGTCGTCGGGGGAACTCACCCGCGGAGAGGAACCATGCCCACGCCGACGAAGGGGCCCCGGCTCGGGGCCGGACCCGCCCACCAGCGGCTCATGCTGGCCGGGCTGGCCACGGCGCTGTTCGAGCACGGCCGGATCACCACCACCGAGGCCAAGGCGCGCCGACTGAGGCCGCTGGCCGAGCGTCTCATCACCAAGGCCAAGCGCGGTGACCGGCACGCGCGCCGCCAGGTGCTGACAGTGATCCGGGACAAGGGCATCGTGCATCAGCTGTTCACCGAGATCGGGCCGCGCTACGAGACCCGCCCGGGCGGCTATACGCGGATCACCAAGCTCGGCCCGCGCAAAGGCGACGCCGCCCCCATGGCGGTCATCGAGCTCGTCGAGCCGCTCGCCGAGCAAGTCGTCGCGGAGGCGACCGGCGCCACCCGCCGCGCCGCCGGCGACCGTCAGCCGCCCGGGCGGGCTGCGCCCGCCGCCCCCCAGGCCGCCCGGCCGGAGTCCGCCGAGCAGGAGGCGCCCGAGCAGGAGATTTCCGAGCAGGCGGTTTCCGAGCAGGAGGCCTTCGACCAGGCGCAGGCCGCCCAGGAGGCGGCCGCCGCCGGCGACGCCGACGCCGCTCTGGACGCGGCTGACGCGGCGGAGGACGCCGCGGAGGCGGCCGACACGCAGGCCGCGGCTGTCGCCGCCGAGACTGCTGCCGACGCAGCAGTTGAGGCGATCGACTCGACCGAGGAGCCGAAGGCCTGACCGGCCGGAGCGCCGACGTGGAGCCCGCCGCCTCCGAGGGGGACGGCGGGCTCCGGCGCATCCGTCTCGACCTCGGCTACGACGGCACCGGCTTCGCCGGGTGGGCGGCGCAGCCGGGGCTGCGCACGGTCCAGGGAGTGCTCGAGGCCTCGCTCGGCACTGTGCTGAGGCTGCCCGAGCCGCCGCGGACGGCGGTCGCCGGCCGCACCGACGCCGGTGTGCACGCCCGTGGCCAGGTCTGCCACGTCGACGTGCCGACACCGGCCTGGCAGGCGCTGCCCGGCCGCTCGACCAGGACGCCGGCTGCAGCGCTGCAGCAGCGGCTCGCCCGGTTGCTGCCCGCCGACGTCCGGGTCGCCGCGGTCAGCGAGGCGGCGCCGGGTTTCGACGCCCGTTTCTCGGCGACGAGCCGCCGCTACGCCTACCGGCTCAGCGACTCGCCCGCCGGTCCGGAGCCCCTGCTGCGCGGCTGGGTCGTGCACCACAACCGACCGCTCGACGTGCCGGCGATGCACGCGGCGGCGGGCCGGCTGATCGGTGAGCACGACTTCGCGGCGTTCTGTCGCCGCCGGGCGGGCGCGACCACGATTCGTACGCTGCTGTCGTTCGGATGGCGCAGAGAACATGACCTCGTCGTCGCCGACGTCGCCGGTGACGCCTTCTGCCACTCGCAGGTCCGTGCGCTGGTGGGAGCATGCCTGGCCGTGGGAGAGGCTCGCCGGCCACCGGGGTGGCCGGCGGCCGTGCTGGCCGCCGGGCGTCGCGACAGCTCCGTGCTGGTGGCCGCGGCGCGGGGCCTCGTGCTCGAGCACGTGGCCTACCCGGCGGACGACCGGCTGGCCGCTCGTGCCGCCGAGACGCGGAGGATCCGAGCGCTGCATGACTGACCACTACTTCTCCGCGGAGCCGACCGCGGCGAGTCAGCCCCGCACTGTCACCTTCGAGCTCGACGGGCGGTCGTGGTCGCTCGCCGGCGACGCCGGGGTGTTCTCCGGCGACCGGCTCGACCAAGGCACGGCAGTGCTGCTGCGGGAGACGCCGATGCCGCGCGACGGCGGCACCCTGCTCGACCTCGGCTGTGGCTACGGCGCTGTGGCCTGCGTGCTGGCCGTCCGCGCGCCGTTGTCGACCGTGTGGGCGGTCGACGTCAACGAGCGGGCGTTGGGCCTGGCCCGTCACAACGCCGCAGGGACCGGAGTCGCCGACCGCGTGCGCGTGGTCGTACCTGATGAGGTGCCCGAGGACCTGTCGTTCGACGAGATCTGGTCCAACCCGCCCATCCGAGTTGGCAAGGCCGCCCTGCACGACCTGTTGCAGCGGTGGCTCCCCCGGTTGTCGCCGGAAGGCGCCGCCTGGCTCGTGGTCGGCAAGCACCTCGGCGCCGACTCGCTGCAACGCTGGCTGGTCGAGCAGGGCTGGGACTGCCGCCGCCACGCCTCCCGCAAGGGGTTCCGGGTGCTCCGAGCCTCGCCCGGTGACCGGGGTCGATAACGGCGGTGACAGGCTGCCGGGGCGCCCGTCACACTCGATGCCTGTGGGACACGTCGAGCTCAACGGGGTGGGGCTCGGCCTGCCCGACGGTCGGCCGCTGCTCCGCGACATCTCCTTCCGGGTGGGCGATGGCGCGAAGGTCGCGCTGGTCGGGGCCAACGGGGCCGGCAAGACGACTCTGCTGCGCATCGTGGCCGGCGACCTGGCCCCGCACTCGGGCTCGGTGAGCCGCAGCGGTGGGCTCGGTGTCATGCGGCAGTTCGTCGGCAACGTGCGCGACAGCTCCACCGTCCGGGACCTGCTGCTCTCGGTCGCAGCCCCACGGGTGCGCGCCGCCGCCGGGGAGGTCGACGCCGCCGAGCTGGCGCTCATGGAGCACGACGACGAGCCGACCCAGATGCGCTACGCGCACGCGCTCGCCGACTGGGCCGACGCCGGTGGCTACGAAGCCGAGGTGCTCTGGGACGTCTGCACCGTCGCCGCCCTCGGCATCGCTTTCGACCAGTGCCGCTGGCGCGAGGTGCGCAGCCTTTCGGGTGGAGAGCAGAAGCGGCTGGTGCTGGAGGCCTTGCTGCGCGGCCCCGACGACGTACTGCTGCTCGACGAGCCGGACAACTACCTCGACGTACCGGCAAAACGCTGGCTGGAGGACCAGCTCCGCAGCTCGCCGAAGACGGTCCTCTACGTCTCGCACGACCGTGAGCTGCTGGCTCGGACCGCCACACGTGTGGTCACGGTGGAGCTCGGCGCGGCCGGGAATCTCGCCTGGACACACCCGTCCGGATTCGCCAGCTACCACGAGGCCCGACGCGACCGCTTCGTCCGGCTCGACGAGCTGGCCAAGCGGTGGGAGGAGGAGCGGCTCAAGCTCAAGGCGCTCGTCCTCTACTACAAGCAGAAGGCCGCCTACAACAGCGACATGTCGAGCCGCTACCACGCAGCGGAGAAGCGGCTGGAGCGCTTCCTGGCCGCCGGCCCCCCGGAGGCGCAGCCGCGCGAACAGGACGTCCGCATGCGCCTGCGTGGTGGCCGCACCGGAAAACGGTCGCTCGTCGTCGAGCAGCTCGAGCTGCGCGGGCTGATGAAGCCGTTCGACCTGGAGGTCTGGTACGGCGAGCGGGTCGCCGTACTCGGCTCCAACGGCTCGGGCAAGTCGCACTTTCTGCGCCTGCTCGCCCGCGGCGGCAGCGATCCCGACGCCGAGCACCGGCCCGTCGAGGACCTCGTGATCGCCGAGGTCGCGCACACCGGCCGGGCGCGGCTCGGGGCGCGGGTGCGGCCCGGGTGGTTCGCGCAGACCCACGAGCACCCGGAGCTGCTCGGACGCACGCTGCTGGACATCCTGTGGCGGGGTGATGCCCACCGAGCGGGGATGCCTCGGGAGGAGGCGTCGCGGGCGCTGGACCGCTACGAGCTGGCGGTAGCGGCGGAGCAGCGCTTCGAGTCGCTCTCCGGCGGCCAGCAGGCGCGCCTGCAGGTGCTGTTGCTCGAGCTGTCGGGCGCCACGATGCTGCTGCTCGACGAGCCGACCGACAACCTCGACATCGAGTCCGCCGAAGCGCTCGAGGACGGGCTGGCCGGCTTCGCCGGCACCGTTGTGGCGGTGACGCACGACCGCTGGTTCGCCCGGTCCTTCGACCGTTTCCTCGTCTTCGGTGCCGACGGCAGCGTCTACGAGTCCGCGGAGCCGGTGTGGGACGAGGGGCGGGTGGCCCGCGCCCCGCTGAGCCGCTCTGCTCGCCTCCCTCCCGATCAGTCAGGGTCTGCCGTGGCCGGGGCGACGCGGCGGCCTGACTGAAGGGGGGAACCGCGGGCCGCGGGGGCGCCGTCCACAGGCGGGTGAGCCGGCCGCCGGCCCGTCCACAGCTGGCCACTCGGGCTGGGTGCCGAGCCCGCGGCGAGGCACGGTCGGGCTGTGGACCTCAGCGAGCTCGCGGAGCAGCAGGACGACGTGGCGACGCGTGACCAGCTCGCTGGCGCCGGCCTCAGCGAGGGCCGGCTCCGAGCGCAGCTGGCCGCCCGCCGGTGGCGAGCCATCGGGCCGATCGTCGTCGTGCTGCACAACGGGCCCCTGACGCAGGAGCAACAGCGCTGGGTCGCCGTGCTCGGTAGCGGTCCCGGCGCAGCGCTGTGCTCCCGGACGGCCGCCGCGCTCGACGGCTTGGCTGGCTGGGACGACGAGCACCACCACGTGCTCGTCCAGCGCGGCGCCAGCCCGGCCCCGGTGCCCGGCGTACCCCGCCGGGTGCACGAGTCGCGGCGTTATGTCCCCGACCGCGACCAGCACCCGCTCGCGCGTCCGCCCCGCACCCGGACGGCGCGCAGCGTCCTGGACGCGGCGGTCTGGACGCGCCGGCCGCGATCGGCCTGCGGACTGGTCATCGCCGCTGTCCAACAGCGGCTGACGACTCCCGACCTCATCCTCGCGGAGTTGGCGCTGACCCGTCGGGTGCGCCACCGGCGCCTGCTCGTGGCCGTCCTGGAGGACGTCCGCGGCGGGGCGCAGGCGCTCACCGAGGTCGACTTCGGGACCTTCTGCGCCCGGCACTGCCTGCCGGCTCCCAGCCGTCAGGCGGTCCGGCTGGACTCTCAGGGCCGCCGTCGCTACCTCGACGCGGTGCTCTGCGGCCCCGCGGGGAGCATCGCCGTCGAGATCGACGGCGCTGCACACCTCGTGGTGTCGACGTACTGGTCGGACATGGCCCGGGCCAACGAGGTCATCCTCGGCGGCCAGGGGCTGCTCCGGTTCCCGGCAGTTGCGCTCTACCTCGACGAGGCCGCCGTCGCCGACCAGCTCCGGCGCGCCATCGGCTGGCCCGCCATTCCTCATCAGTCAGGCCGCGACGCGGCTTGAGCCACGGCCGAGCCTGACTGATTGGTGGGGGCGGGCATCTGTCAGGGGCTGCCGCGGCAGGAGCGACGGGTGAGCCTGACTGATGGCACGGGAGGCGGGGCGGGGCGCCGTTTTGACCCCCCGCGCGAGCGGCCGGTAGCCTGACCTGTCGTCGTGCGTCCAGCCATCGCGACCATCGTTGCGCGGGGCGCGGCCCCGGGTGGGGGCTCGCCGGCACCGGCGTGACACCACTGTCTCGAGAAGAAGAAGGCATCCGACCGTGCGCACGTACAGCCCCAAGCCTGGCGAGGTCTCCCGCCAGTGGCTCGTCATCGACGCCGACGACGTCGTCCTGGGCCGGCTGGCCACGCAGGTCGCCACGCTGCTCCGCGGCAAGCACAAACCCGTCTACGCGCCGCACGTCGACACCGGTGACTTCGTCATCGTCGTCAACGCCGACAAGGTCGCCCTCACCGGCAGCAAGCGCGAGCAGAAGGTCGCCTACCGGCACTCCGGCTACCCGGGTGGCCTGCGCGCCACCGGCTACGAGCAGCTGCTCGCCCAGAACCCGCGCAAGGCGGTGGAGAAGGCCGTTCGCGGCATGCTGCCGCACACCACGCTGGGCCGTGCGATGCTCAAGAAGTTGAAGGTCTACACGGGCCCGGACCACCCGCACGCCGCCCAGCAGCCGCAGCCGTTCGAGATCACCCAGGTAGCCCAGTGAGCACCCCCGTAGGCGAGGTCAGCACCGTGACAGAGTCTCCCGTCGACAATCCCTCCGGCGAGGTCGTCGCCACCTCCGAGTCGCCGGCGGGCTTCACCAGCGAGTCGGGCACGGCGCGCGTGTCGACGATTGCCGTCGGCGGCGCCACCGGCCGCCGCAAGGAGGCCGTCGCCCGCGTCCGCCTGGTGCCCGGCACCGGCAACTGGACGATCAACGGCAAGGATCTCGACACCTTCTTCCCCAACAAGGTGCACCAGCAGCTGGTGCGCTCGCCCTTCGTCGAGCTCGACCTCGACGGCCGCTACGACGTCATCGCCCGCCTGCACGGCGGCGGCGTCTCCGGCCAGGCAGGTGCGCTTCGCCTCGGCATAGCCCGCGCCCTCAACGGCGTCGACAGCGAGAACAACCGCGGTCCGCTCAAGAAGGCCGGCTTCCTCACCCGCGATGCGCGCGCCAAGGAGCGCCGCAAGGCCGGTCTGAAGAAGGCCCGCAAGGCGCCGCAGTACAGCAAGCGCTGACGGTCGTCCCGACGCGGACGGCAGGAGGACCCGTGGGACGACTGTTCGGCACCGACGGGGTACGCGGGCTGGCCAACCGCGACGTCACGGCCGAGCTCGCGCTCGACCTCAGCGTCGCCGCCGCGCACGTCCTCGGTGACATCGGGGCCTTCGCCGGCCAGCGTCCGCGCGCGGTCGTCGGCCGCGACCCGCGGGCTAGCGGCGAGTTCCTCGAGGCGGCGGTCGTCGCCGGGTTGGCCAGCGCCGGTGTCGACGTCCTGCGCGTGGGGGTGCTGCCCACCCCGGCCGTCGCGCACCTCGTCGCCGACCGTGGCGCCGACCTGGGGGTGATGCTCTCTGCGAGCCACAACCCGATGCCCGACAACGGCATCAAGTTCTTCGCCCGTGGCGGGCTCAAGCTCGCCGACGCCGTAGAGGACCAGGTCGAGGCCAGGCTCGGCGAGCCGTGGCAGCGTCCGACGGGTACCGACGTCGGGCGCGTCGTCGACGACGTGGCGGCCTTCGACGCGTACGTCGACCACGTCGTCGCGACGGCGCCGCACCGCCTCGACGGGCTGACGGTCGTCGTCGACTGCGCCAACGGAGCGGCGAGCCGCACCACGCCCGAGGCGCTGCGCCGGCTCGGAGCCGAGGTCGTCGCCATCCACGACGCCCCCGACGGCCTGGACATCAACGACGGCTGCGGCTCGACGCACCCCGACGACCTGCGTGCCGAAGTGCTCCGGCAGCGCGCCGACGCCGGGATCGCCCACGACGGCGACGCCGACCGCTGCCTGGCCGTCGACGCCGCCGGGGAGCTCGTCGACGGCGACCAGATCCTTGCGGTGCTGGCCCTCGCGCTGCAGGAGCAGGCTCGGCTGCGCGAGGACACCGTCGTGGTCACCGTCATGTCCAACGAGGGCTTCCGGATCGCGATGCGCGAGGCCGGGATCCGCGTCCTCGACACGGCCGTCGGTGACCGCTACGTGCTGGAGACGATGCGCGCGGGTGGCTACGCGCTGGGCGGCGAGCAGTCCGGCCACGTGGTGCTGTCCGACCACGCGAGCACCGGCGATGGTCTGCTCACCGCCGTGCACCTGCTCAGCCGCGCCGCGGCGACCGGCCGCAGCCTCGCCGATCTCGCCGGTGTGGTGAGCCGGCTGCCGCAGGTGCTGATCAACGTCAAGGATGTCGACCGGGCGCGGGTCGACCGCGACGCCGGTGTGCGGGCGGCCGTCGCCGAGGCCGAGGGACGCCTCGGCGACGCCGGCCGCGTCCTGCTGCGCCCCTCCGGCACGGAGCCGGTGGTGCGGGTCATGGTGGAGGCGGGCACCCCGGAGGAGGCGAGGGACGTGGCGGAGCGGCTCGCCGGCGTGGTGACGGCCGAGCTCGCGCTCTGATCTGACACTCGCGCCGTCCACGTGCGGAAAACCCGTTGCCACGGGCGCTCCTCGCGCGGACCGTGGTTCGACGTGATCCGCCACGTCGAGGTCGCCATCGAGGTCGTCCGACCGCGCGACGCCGCCACCTTCCACGAGTGGTTCACCGTCACCGACCTGGCGGACCGCCACGACCGCGGCGACGACGGACCGCACTGGTACGAGGCGGAGCGCGCCGTCAACGTGCAGGGGAGCGACTACGAGTGGCGGCTCCTGCTCGCCCGCGACGAAGACGGGCGACCCGTCGGCGCCGCGGCGCTGCAGCTACCGCTGCTCGACAACCTCCAGCAGGGGTTCGTCGAGGTCTCCGTGCATCCTGGGGCCCGCCGCCGCGGCCTCGGCCGGGCGCTGCTGGGCGAGCTGGAGGCGTACGCCGGCTCGCGCGGGCGGACCCGCCTGCTCGGTGAGGTGCTGCACGCCCTCGACGGCAGCCCGCGGCCCGCAGCGCTTTTCGCGAAGGCCGGCGGCTACGTCGAGCAGCTGCTCGAGGTGCGCCGGGACCTCCCGCTGCCGATGCCGGAGGAGACGATCGACGCCCTCGAGGCGACGACGCTGGGGCGGTCCGCGGGCTATCGCCTGGTGAGCTACCAGACAGCGCCACCCGAGGAGCTCCTCGAGCCCCGGGCCGGCCTGGCGCAACGGATCTCCGTCGACGCCCCGGCGGGCGAGTCCGGACTGGAGGAAGAGCGCTGGGACGTCGACCGGGTGGGCCGCACCTACGCGGAGCAGGTGGCGATGGGCCGTCGGCTGTGGGGGACCATGGCCCTTGCGCCCGACGGCTCCGCGGCCGGGGTCAGCGAGCTCGTCGTGAGCCGGCACGACCCGGTGCGGGCGTATCAGTTCGACACCGTCGTCGAGCGGGCCCACCGCGGCCACCGGATCGGGCTGCTGATGAAGCTGGCCAACCAGCGCGTGTTCCAGCGGGAGTGGCCGCGGGCCCGCGTCCTGCACACCTGGAACGCCGCCGACAACACCCACATGGTCGCGATCAACGATCTCATGGGCTTCCGGCCTACCGAGCTCGAGGGGCTGTGGGGCAAGGACCTCGGCTGAGCGCTGCTCAGTCCGCCCGGACGGTGAACTCGGCCGAGCGGAAGTCGTTGCCGACGTCGAGGCGCCACTGGTAGCGACCCGGCGGCAGCGGCAGCGGAGGCACGTTCACCGCGAACGCGGCGTCGATGGCGCTGCCCGCCGGAACCCCGGGCGGGCGGCCCACTTCCAGATTCCCTCGATGCGCCACCTCGACCTGCTCCTGCCCTTCCGGTGCCGCCACCGTCACCGGACGGCCATCCGCATCGCAGAGGTGCAGGTGGAGCGTGATCTGCTCGTTCGTGCGGTCCCACGGCACTTTGAGCATGACCGCCACGGCCGACGGCGCGGTGGGCGAGCCGGTCATCGACCATCCGGCCCCGAGCATGTGCATCTTGCCGGAGGGGTCGGCCTGGGCGGCGTCGCAGAGGATCAGCGTCGCCTCCACCGGCGAGCTCATCGGCTCACCAGCGTCGGCTCGGCCAGCGCAGCGGCGTCCCGGTCGCCTGCCACCCGGTTGCCGGCCACCCGGTTGCTTCCATACGGTTGCCTGCCACATGGGCCATCCTGCCCTCTTGCTCGCGGCTTCTGTCATCGATGTCGCCCCGGCGCAGCAGGAACGAAGCCGGCAATCGAGGCTCACACCTTGCGCAGCCGTACGCCCTCGACGGCGTGCTCGCGGCCCTTGCGGAGCACGAGCGTCGCCCGCTGCCGGGTCGGTGCGATGTTCTCGGCGAGGTTGGGTCCGTTGATGCTGTCCCACAGGTGTTCGGCCTGCGCGATCGCCGCCTCGTGGGAGAGCCCGGCGTAGCGCCGGAAGTACGACGTCGGGTCCCGGAACGCCGTGTCGCGCAAGCGGACGAAGCGGCGGACGTACCAGCGGCGGACGTCCTCGGCGCTGGCGTCGACGTAGACCGAGAAGTCGAAGAAGTCGCTGACCGCCAGGCCGAGGCCGCCGGCCGTGAGCGGGCGCGCCGGCTGCAGCACGTTGAGCCCCTCGAGGACGAGGATGTCGGGCTGGCGGAGCACGAGATGCTCGTCGGGCACGACGTCGTAGCTCAGGTGTGAATAGACGGGAGCCGCCACCTCCGCGGCACCGGACTTGACGTCGGTGACGAAGCGGAGCAGCGCGCGCCGGTCGTAGGACTCCGGGAAGCCCTTGCGGGCCAGCAGCCCGCGCCGTTCCAGCTCGGCGTTGGGCAGCAGGAAGCCGTCGGTCGTGACGAGCTCGACGCGTGGGTGCTCGGGCCAGCGGGCGAGCAGCAGCCGCAGCAGCCGGGAGGTCGTGGACTTGCCGACCGCGACCGAACCCGCGACGGCCAGCACGTACGGCGTGCGCGCCGGCAGGCCGCCCAGGAACGCTCCCCACGCGCCGTGCAGGGCCTGGGTCGCCCGCACGTGCAGGTTGAGCAGTCGCGACAGCGGCAGGTAGACGTCGCGCACCTCGTCGAGGTCCACCCAGTCCCCGAGGCCCCGGACACTGTCGACCTCGGCCGCGGTGAGCGGTTGCGGGGTGTTCGCAGCCAGCCGCGCCCAGGCCGAGCGGTCGAGGTCCACGAACGGTGTCGGCGCCGGTGTCGGCTCCGGTGCCGGCTCGGGCGGCGCGCTCACGGCCGCGATGCTCTCATCCACCGTCCGGGCGCCCTCCGCGCGGCTACCCTGGGGCGCCATGTGCGGGATCGTGGGGTACGTGGGGGAGCGGCAGGCCGTCGACGTGGTGCTCGAGGGGCTGCGGCGCCTGGAGTACCGCGGCTACGACTCGGCGGGGGTGGCGCTCGTCGCCGACGGCGAGCTGACCACGGCCAAGCGGGCCGGCAAGCTGGCCAACCTGGAGAAGATGCTCAGCGAGCACCCGACGCCGCCGTCCACCACCGGTATCGGTCACACCCGCTGGGCCACCCACGGCGCACCCAACGACCGCAACGCCCACCCCCACCTCGACGAGTCCGGCCGGCTCGCGGTCATCCACAACGGCATCATCGAGAACTTCGCGCAGCTGCGGGCCGAGGTCGAGGACCTCGGCTCGGCGTTCGTCTCCGACACCGACACCGAGGTCGTCGCCCACCTGCTCAGCGAGGCGATGGCGGCCGGGGCCACGCTGCCCGAGGCGATGCACCGGACCGTACGCCGGCTGGAGGGCGCGTTCACCCTGCTCGCCGTGCACGCCGGCGAGCCCGACGTGGTGGTCGCCGCCCGCCGCAACAGCCCGCTGGTCGTGGGTGTGGGGCAGCGGGAGAACTTCCTCGCCTCCGACGTCGCTGCCTTCATCGCCCACACCCGGGAGGCGCTGGAGATCGCTGAGGGCCAGGTGGTCGTCCTGCGCCGCGACAGCGTCACCGTGACCGACTTCGACGGGGAGCCGGTGGCGCCGAAGCAGTTCCACGTCGACTGGGACGCCTCGGCCGCGGAGAAGGGCGGCTACGACTACTTCATGCTCAAGGAGATCGCCGAGCAGCCCAAGGCCGTCGCCGACACCCTGCTGGGCCGCATCGACGACCAAGGCCTGCTGACGCTGGACGAGGTGCGGCTGTCCGAGGAGGACCTCCGCGAGGTCGACAAGGTCGTCGTCGTCGCCTGCGGGACCGCGTTCCACGCCGGGCTGGTGGCGAAGTACGCCATCGAGCACTGGACGCGGATCCCGTGCGAGGTCGAGCTGGCCAGCGAGTTCCGCTACCGCGACCCGGTCGTCGGTCGCGGCACGCTCGTCGTCGCGATCTCGCAGTCCGGCGAGACGATGGACACCCTCATGGCGCTGCGGCACGCCCGCGAGCAGGGGGCCCGGGTGCTGGCCATCTCCAACACCAACGGCTCGACGATCCCGCGCGAGTCCGACGCCGTGCTCTACACCCACGCCGGGCCAGAGGTCGCCGTCGCCTCGACCAAGGCGTTCCTCACCCAGCTCGTCGCGTGCTACCTCGTAGGGCTCTACCTCGGGCAGGTGCGCGGCACGAAGTGGGGCGACGAGGTCCTGTCGGTGATCCGCGACCTCGCGGATATGCCGACCAAGGTCGACCAGGTGCTCGACACCATGGAGCCGGTGCGCGCGCTGGCCCGCGAGCTGAGCGAGAGCCGCTCGGTCCTCTTCCTCGGTCGCCACGTCGGGCACCCGGTCGCCCTGGAGGGCGCGCTCAAGCTCAAGGAACTCGCCTACATGCACGCGGAGGGCTTCGCCGCCGGTGAGCTCAAGCACGGCCCGATCGCGCTCATCGAGGACGGCCTGCCGGTGGTCGTCGTCGTGCCGTCGCCGCAGGGGCGCTCGATCCTGCACGACAAGATCGTGTCCAACATCCAGGAGGTCAGGGCCCGCGGGGCGCGCGTGATCGTGCTGGCCGAGGAGGGCGACGAGGCCGTGGTGCCCTACGCCGACTCCCTCGTCCGGCTCCCCGCCTGTCCGGTGCTGCTGCAGCCGCTGGTGGCCACGGTGCCACTGCAGGTGTTCGCGTGCGAGATGGCCGCGGCGAAGGGCTTCGACGTCGACCAGCCGCGCAACCTCGCCAAGTCCGTGACCGTCGAGTAGCCCAGCAGCGACAACTGTGATCGTCGGAGTCGGCATCGACGTGGTGGACGTAGCGCGCTTCGGCGACATGCTGCGGCGTACGCCGTCCCTGCGCGAGCGGCTGTTCACGCCCGACGAGCGCGACCGCTCGACCGCCTCGCTCGCTGCCCGTTTCGCGGCCAAGGAGGCGCTGGCGAAGGCGCTCGGGGCGCCGGCCGGCATGCACTGGCAGGACGCCGAGGTGGTGTCGGGCGACGACGGACGCCCGTGGATGGCGGTCCGCGGGACCGTCGCCGCCCGCTGCTCGCGCAGCGGGGCGTCGCACATCCACCTGTCGATGTCGCACGACGCCGGGATCGCCTCGGCGGTGATCGTGCTCGAGGCTCCGGCGGGCGCCGGATGATCAGGGCGTACGCCGTCGCCGACGTCCGGGTGGCCGAGCGTGCGGCGATGGCGCTCGTCTCGCCCGGCGCGCTCATGCAGCGGGCGGCCGCGGCCCTCGCGTCGGTCGTGGGACGCGAGCTGGGATCGGTGTACGGGCGGCGCGTGCTCCTGCTCGTCGGCGGCGGCGGCAACGGCGGTGACGCGCTGTGGGCCGGGGCCCGGCTCGCCCGGCGGGGGGCGCGGGTGAGCGCCGTACTCCTGTCCCCCGAGCGCACCCACGCGGAGGGACTCCAGGCGCTGCTCCGCGCCGGCGGCTCCGCCCGGTCGCCTGCCGAGGCAACCCGGCTGCTCCGGGGCGCCGACGTCGTCGTCGACGGGATCGTCGGGATCGGGGCGACGTCGGGGCTGCGGGACGACGCGGCGGCGGTGGCCGCGCAGGTCGCCGCCGAGGGCGCGCCGGTGGTCGCCGTCGACCTCCCTAGCGGAATCGACCCGGACACCGGTGAGACCGCCGGACCGCTGCTGCGGGCCGACCTGACGGTGACGTTCGGCGTGGCCAAGCCGGGGCTGTTGATCGACCCGGGGGCTGCCGCCGCCGGGCGGCTGCAGGTGGTCGACATCGGGCTCGGCCCGCACTTGCCGGCCCGGCCGGACGTCGAGGCGTTTGACGACGGCGACGTACGCCGGCTCCTGCCGCGGCCGTCGGCGACCAGCGACAAGTACTCCCGCGGCGTCGTCGGCGTCGTCGCCGGCTCCGACAGCTACACCGGTGCGGCGGTGCTCGCCGTCGGCGGAGCGTTGCACGGCGGCGCCGGCATGGTGCGCTACCAGGGGCCTTCCGGGCCGACGTCGCTGGTACGGGCGCGCTGGCCCGAGGCGGTGGTGGGCGAGGGCCGCGTGCAGGCCTGGGTCGCCGGCCCCGGCGTGGGCGAGCGTCGAGGCGGGGACGTCGGCCGCGCGCTGGCCGCCGACGAGCCGGTCGTGGTGGACGCCGACGGCCTGCGCTACCTGCCGCTGCGCTTCGAACGCCCTGCGCTGCTCACCCCCCACGCGGGGGAGCTCGCCCGCCTGCTGGGGGTACGCCGGGAGGACGTGGAGGCCCGCCGGCTGCACGCGGCGCGGGCGGCCGCCCGCCGGTGGCAGGCCGCTGTTCTCCTCAAGGGCTCGACGACCGTCGTGGCCGCACCGGACGGCCGGACCAGGGTCAACCGCACCGGCTGCCCGTGGCTGGCCGTGGCCGGCACCGGTGACGTGCTCTCGGGCCTGGCCGGCGCACTGCTCGCGGGCGGGCTCACGCCGCTCGACGCCGGCAGCGTCGCGGCCCACCTGCACGGGCGGGCCGGCTGGATAGCCGCCGGGCGCAGCGGGTCGCCCACCGCCCAGGACGTGCTCGCCGCGCTCCCCGCGGCGCTGCGCGCGGTGCGCGGGGTCGGCTGAGGAGGCGGTCGGGGAAGCCCTCAGCGGGCGGTCGGCACCTCGCGGAGCTGGACCGGCACCGGCTCGACCGGCCAGCGCGAGACCGGCACCCCCAGCAGCCGGTCTCGCAGCACGCCGACGAGGGCCTGCGCCACGACCCGACGGGGAGCCACTGCGTGCGGGCACCAGCGCGACCGGGCGCAGGCCGGCATCAGGTGGGCGTCGCGCACCACGTACGCCGCTGCCGCCGTCGGGCCGCCGGTTACGACGTCGGTCAATGTCGGCAGGCTCGGCGCCGCGGGGACCCGGCCGCCGTCCGCGAGCGCGGCGGCCACCCAGCGCGCCAGCTCGCCCCGGGTCACCGGGGCGGCGGGGCAGAAGCGGGAGGCCTGGCAGCGCAGCGGGATGCCGTGCCGGCGAAGGGCGGCGACGGCTCCGGCGTAGCTGCGTCCGCGCGGGACGTCGACGAACCCGGTGGGACCGGCGTCCGCGGCGAGCCCGAGCGCCCGGGCCAGGCCGGCCGCTGCCACGGCGCGCGGGGCCGGACCGTCCGGTGCGTACCGGGTCTGACTCGGGCTGGTGAGCAGGCCGTGGACCTGGGCGAGCTCGACGGAGCGGGCGTAGCCGGTGTTGCGCGGGACGTCCAGCCAGTGCTGCTCGGTGAGGAAGGATCCGGCGCCGACGAGCGCGTCCTGCACGTCGAGCGGGACGACCGCGCGCGGGGTGACCCGGCGGGCCACGGCGATCCCGGCCAGCGCCCCGGCCGCCTGGCCGACCAGCATCGTCTCCGGCTGCAGCCGGGTGGCGCCGTTGGCCAGTCGCGTCTGCGAGATGTTCTTCTCCGCCGCGAGGAAGCCGTTGACCTTCCGCGGCAGGAGGACTCCGAGCGGGACCTCGAACGGCCCGGCTCGCAGGCCGGGCGGCCGGTCGGTCGGCGTCTCGCCCCGCTCCAGGCTCCGCGGCAGCCGACATCCGTGCAGGTCGACGGGGTAGTAGCCGGTGGCGATCGACGTCGGGAACGTGACCGGTGCGTGCGCGGGACTGCCCTGGCGGTGTATCTGCGCCCCGGTCAGCGTCCACCGCCCGACCATCCGCCGGGACTCCCGCACGTAGGGACGGCTCGGCATGGCCCGCTCGATCGCCGCGTAGACCGGCGGCACCGCAGGACAGTGGACGTGGGCGGCGTTCCACCGCTCGTCGACGCCCTCGTCGGTCGCGATCGCCCAGTCGCTGCGGCCCAGCTCGACCTGCACGTAGTAGAGCAGGGCCAGCGTGCGCAGCTTGGCCTGGCACTCGGTCATCCGCCGGGCGACCGGGTCGACCACGGTCTGCGCCGTGGCCCGCTGGTCGTTGCCGCGGTTGAGCTGGGTGCGCGAGATTTGCTGCCGGGTCGGCGTCTGGGACGCCGGCACGTCCGCGCCCGGGTCGGGCAGCCCGCGGTAGGCGAGGAACGCGTCGACGCCCATCGGCAGGCTGGGCGGGCGCGGGTAGTTGGGGTTGCCCGAGCGCCGCACCTGGGCGCGGAACGCCGGCGCGTACCGGTCGTAGTGCGGCGGGGGTGGCTTGCCGATCATGGAGAGGTCCGCCGGCATCGTTCCCTTGGCGTAGCGGCGCATCGTCGCGGTCCAGGTGATGCTCTGGACACATCCGGAGGGGGCGGCCCCCGTCCCGTTGCCCACCCGGTACGGCACCCGCGCCAGCGGCAGCAGGTCGCCGTACTCCGTGGCGTCGATCACGACCCGGGCGCGGATCGGCCCGGACGTGGTCTGCACACCGGTCACGACATCGCCGCGGCGGTCCACCGCGGTCACCGTGACCTCACGGCGGACGTCGACCTTGGCCTCGGCGAGCATCTCGGCCAGGACCCGATCGGTCACCGACGGCTGCACGCACAGGCTCCAGGACCGGTAGTGGCAGGTCGACCAGGCGACGTGCCGCGCCGCGTAGTAGCCCTCCACCCGCGCGGCGTACTCGGCATAGAGCCCCTCGCGGCGGATCGCGGTGCTGCCCTCGTCCATCGCCCCGACGCTGAGCGCCTGGCCGCCCAGCTGGGGCGTCTGCTCGAGCAGCACGACACTCGAGCCGAGCCGGGCCGCCTGGATCGCCGCTCCAACGCCGCCGGTGCCGGCTCCGACGACGACCACGTCGGCGCTGGTCGGCCACGGCGGCGGCGGCGATGATGCCGGCGCAGCCGGCGGCGCACCCTGGCAGCCGGTCACGACCGCGAGCGCGGCGAGCAGCGCCAGCACCACGGCGCGTGCGCGGCCAGCCACAGCCGTCACGACCTGCCCTTCAGCCGCGCATCCGTGAGGACGGTTCGCTCCCAGTGTGCCCCGGAAGTCCTCGGCGGGCTTACGACGTCACGGCGGGCCCTCCCCCGCTGTCCGGGGTCGGCTTGGGAGGATGCCCAGGTGGAGCGGACGCCGGATGGCTGAGACGCCGGTGCCGCACGCCGAGGTGCGGATCGACCTGGGAGCCATCCGCTCGAACGTGGGGGTGCTGCGCGAGCACGCCCGCAGCGCCGAGGTCATGGCGGTGGTCAAGGCCGACGCGTACGGCCACGGCCTGCTCCCGGTGGCCCGTGCCGCGCGCGCGGGTGGGGCGACCTGGCTTGGGACCGCGGTCCTCGCGGAGGCCCTCGCGTTGCGCACGGGCGGGGACACCGGCCGGCTGCTCGCCTGGCTCGCCGCGCCGGGGGAGCGCTGGGCGGACGCCGTGGTCGCCGGCGTCGACGTGGCGGCGTACGCGCCGTGGGCGATGGACGAGATCGCCGCGGCGGCCCGCTCGGTCGCCCGCCCGGCCCGGGTGCACCTCAAGGTCGACACCGGGCTCGGCCGCGGCGGCGCAGTCCCGGCCGACTGGCCGGACCTGGTGGACGCCGCAGCCAAGGCGCAGGCGGCCGGGGAGGTCGAGGTCGTCGGCGTCTGGTCGCACCTGGCCTGGGCCGACGCGCCCGGCCACCCGACGGTGGCCGGGCAGCGCGCGGTGTTCGACGAGGCGCTGGCGCTGGCGGCCCGGCGGGGGGTGCGCCCGACGCTGCGCCACCTCGCCAACTCCGCGGCCACCCTGACCTCGCCGCGGGACCACTACGACGTGGTACGCCCTGGGCTGGCCGTCTACGGGCTGTCGCCGGTGCCGCAGGTGGCGACTCCCGCCGAGCTGGGGCTGCGTCCGGCCATGCGTGTCTCGGCGCGGCTGGCGCTGGTCAAACGGGTGCCGGCCGGGCACGGGGTGTCCTACGGCCACGCCTACGTCACCGAGCACCCGACTACCCTCGGCCTCGTGCCGCTCGGCTACGCCGACGGCGTCCCGCGCCACGCCGGAAACGGTGGTCCGGTGCTCGCCGCCGGGCGGGTCCGACCGGTCGCCGGCCGGGTGTGCATGGACCAGGTGGTGGTCGACCTCGGCGACGACGCCGCCGCGCCCGGCGACGAGGTGGTGCTGGTCGGGGATGCGACCCGCGGGGAGCCGACCGCGGAGGACTGGGCACAGGCCAGCGGCACGATCTCCTACGAGGTGGTCTCCCGGATGGCCCCCCGGCTCCCGCGCACGTACGTCGGCGACCTCGGTGACATGTCCGGCAACGAGGCGCCGTGAGCCGGCTCTCCGGTGCGCTCGCGGCCGCCCGCGTGCTGGCCGGCGGGCTGGGTCTAGTCGCCGTCGGCGCGGCGGCCGGGCTGGCGGCGGAGCGGAGGACGGTCGGGCGCCGGGCGCACGTCGACGACCCGTACCACGGCGAAGACTTCGGCTCCGCCGGGTCGCCGGCCCTCGCCGTCGAGGCCGCGGACGGGGTACAGCTCCACGTCGAAGTCGACGAGCCCGAGCGCCGGCCCGTGGCGCCGCGCCTGACGATCGTGCTCAGTCACGGCTACTCCCTCAACCTCGACTCCTGGTGGTTCCAGCGACGCGCCCTGGCCGGCCTCGGCCGGCTGGTGCTCTGGGACCAGCGGTCCCACGGCCGCTCCGGCCGCTCGGCGCCGGACCGGGTGAACATCGCCCAGCTCGGCCGCGACCTGGCCCGCGTGATCGAGGTCGTGGCGCCCGAGGGCCCGCTCGTGCTCGTCGGGCACTCCATGGGTGGCATGACGATGATGGCACTGGCCGGCCAGCAGCCCGAGCTGGTGCGCGAGCGGGTCGTCGGGGCCGGTTTCGTCTGCACCAGCGCCGGCGGGCTCGACCGGTCCACGTTCGGAGTGCCGGGACCGGTCGGCCGCCTGCTGCACCTTGTGGGCCCTGCCGTGGTCGCCGCCCTGGCCCGCCAGCCGGCGCTGGTCGAGCGGGGCCGGCGGGCCGGGTCCGATCTGGGCTACCTGCTGACCTCGGCGTACTCCTTCGCCTCTGCGGGGGTCCCGCCGAGCGTCGTTGACCTGGTGGCCGAGATGAACGCCGCGACGCCGATCGAGGTCATCGCCCAGTTCCTGCCGATCTTCGACCGGTACGACGAGCGCGCGGCCCTGCCGGTGTTCTCCGGCGCCGAGTCGCTGGTGGTGGGCGCCGTGCAGGACCGGCTCACGCCGGTCGAGCACGCCCGCGAGATCGCCGCCGCGCTGCCCGCAGCCGACTACGTCGAGCTCGAGCCGTGCGGGCACATGTCGATGCTGGAGTATCCCGAGGTCGTCTCCGACGCCCTGCGCCGCCTCGTCGACCGGGCGGCGGGCACGACCGGGGGGGCGGCCGGCACGATCGGCGAGGCGGCCGGTCCGATCGGCGCGGCGGCCCTCGGCGACCCGGCGCGGGCGCGCGGGTGAGCCCGGGCTGGGACGAGCTGGCCGCCGCGGTGCGCGGCTGCACCCGCTGCGCGGAGCTCGCTGTGACCCGTACCCAGGTCGTTCCCGGCGTCCGGCCGCCCGGCGCGCGGGTCCTGCTGGTCGGCGAGGCACCCGGTGCCGAGGAGGACGTCGCGGGGGTGCCGTTCGTCGGCCGCTCCGGACGGCTGCTCGACGAGCTGCTCGCCGACGCGGGGCTCCAGCGTGGCGAGCTGGCCGTCGCCAACGTGGTGAAGTGCCGGCCGCCCCGCAACCGGACCCCGCGCCGCGCCGAGGTCGAGGCCTGCCGCGGCTGGCTGACGGCGCAGGTCGCGGCCGCCGACCCCGCCGTGCTGGTGAGCCTGGGCGGCACGGCCCTGCAGTGGTTCCTCGGCGCGCACGCCCGGATCGGGGCCTCCCGCGGCGTGGTCCACGACTGGCACGGGCGGCCGCTCGTCGCGACCTACCACCCCTCGGCGGCGATCCGCTTCGGGCCGCGGGGGGCGCCGCTGGCCGCCCTGCGCAGCGACCTGCGGTCGGTGGCCGTCCTGCTCGACGCCAGCGGCACGGCGTGACGACACGGGAGGCGCCCACCGCCGACGACACGCGGGCCCTCGGAGCCGCCCTCGCCCGCGTGCTGCGGGCCGGCGACGTCGTGCTGCTCAGCGGCCCGCTCGGGGCGGGCAAGACGACGTTCGCCCAGGGAGTCGCGGAGGGCCTGGAGGTGCGCGGGACGCTGACCTCGCCGACGTTCGTCATCGCCCGCTCCCATCCGTCCGTCGGCGGTGGGCCCGGTGTCGTGCACGTCGACCTCTACCGGCTCGGCGGTTGGGCCGAGCTGGAGGACCTCGATCTCGAAGCCACCCTCGACGAGGCGGTCACCCTCGTCGAGTGGGGGGAGGGGCTCGCGGAGGGGCTGGCCCGGGACCGGCTCGAGGTGGTGATCCAGCGGCACGACGACGACCGGCGCACCGTCGAGGTCTCGGGTGTGGGTGAGCGCTGGAGCGGCGTGGACCTCGACGCCGTCCTGACTGGTTGAGCGGTGCGGCGGAGCCCGGCGGCCTACGCTCGCGCGCGTGCTGCTGCTGGCCCTCGACACCGCCACGCCGGCGGTCACCGTCGCGCTCCACGACGGGTCGCGGGTGCTGGCCGAGGCCACCACCGTCGACCCTCGCCGCCACGGCGAGCTGCTCGCGCCGCACGTCGCGTCGGTGCTGGCCGAGGCCGGCGCCGACCGCCGGGACCTCACCGCCGTCGCCGTGGGGGTGGGGCCGGGACCGTTCACCGGGCTGCGGGTCGGGGTGGTTACCGCGACGGTGCTGGCCAGCACGCTCGGCGTACCGGTGCGTGGCGTGTGCTCGCTGGACGTGCTCGCCGTGGCCGCCGGCCTGGACGAGCCCTTCGTCGTCGCCACGGACGCGCGCCGGCGCGAGGTGTACTGGGCGGCGTACGACCCTCCGGAGCGCCGGGTGGGTGGGCCGGGTGTCGATCCCCCGGCGACCGTGGCCACGACCCGGCCCGCCGTGGGTGCCGGCGCGCTGACGTACCCCGAGGCGTTTCCGCACGCCACCGGTCCGGAGCACCCGTCCGCCGCCGTGCTGGCCCAGGCCGTCGTCGACGGCTCGGTCGCGCTGCTCGTGCCGCGGCCGCTCTACCTGCGCCGCCCGGACACCGCGGCGCCTGCGACGCGCAAGCGGGTGCTGCCGTGACCGGCGAGGCACCGTTGCGCCGGATGCGCTGGTGGGACGTGGCCCAGGTCGCCGCGCTGGAGGCACAGGTGTTCCCGGACGACCCGTGGAGCGCCGAGCAGCTGTGGTCCGAGCTGGCCGGCGTACCGGTGTCGCGGCACTACCTGGTCGGCGTCGACGCGGAGACGGTGATCGGCTACGCCGGGCTGCTCGCCGGCCCGGACGCCGCCGAGGTGCAGACGCTGGCGGTGGCGCCGCCGGCCCGGCGCCGGGGGCTGGGCCGGCGTCTGCTGCGGGCGCTGCTCGACGAGGCGGGGGTGCGCGGCTACCGCGAGGTCCTCCTCGAGGTCCGCGCCGACGACCCGGCAGCGCAGTCGCTGTACGCCTCCGAGGGCTTCGAGCGGATCGGCGTACGCCGCGGCTACTACCGCGGCGGGCGCGTTGACGCGCTCGTCATGCGCCGCCGCGCGCGCCGCGTTGCGGCTGGGAGGATGCCAGGGTGAGCCAGGCCCCCCTCGTGCTCGGCATCGAGACCTCTTGCGACGAGACGGGCGTGGGCCTCGTCCGCGGCCACGAGCTCCTGGTCGATGCGGTGGCCTCCAGCGTCGACGAGCACGCGCGCTTCGGCGGGGTCGTGCCGGAGGTGGCCAGCCGGGCCCACGTCGAGGCCATGGTGCCGACCGTGGAACGCGCGTGCCGGCAGGCCGGCGTACGCCTCGCCGAGGTCGACGCGGTCGCCGTGACGAGCGGCCCCGGGCTCGTTGGCGCGTTGCTGGTCGGCGTCGCGGCGGCAAAGGCGCTGGCTGTCGGGCTGGGCGTGCCGCTCTACGGCGTGAACCACCTCGCGGCGCACGTGGCCGTCGACACCCTCGAGCACGGGCCGCTGCCGGAGCCGGGCATCGCCCTGCTCGTCTCGGGCGGGCACTCGAGCCTGCTCCTCGTCGCCGACGTCACGCGCGACGTACGGCCGCTGGGCCACACCATCGACGACGCCGCCGGCGAGGCCTTCGACAAGGTGGCCCGGCTGCTCGGCCTGCCGTTCCCGGGCGGTCCGCACATCGACCGGGCGGCGGGCGACGGCGACTCGGCAGCGATCGACTTCCCCCGCGGGCTGACCGGGCCGCGCGACCTGCAGCGGCACCGCTACGACTTCTCGTTCTCCGGCCTGAAGACCGCCGTGGCGCGCTGGGTCGAGGCCTGCGAGCGGGCCGGGGAGCCGGTCCCCGTCGCCGACGTGGCCGCGTCGTTCCAGGAGGCGGTGGTCGACGTGCTCACCCGCAAGGCGGTGCTGGCCTGCCGCGAGCAGGGCGTCGACACGCTGCTCGTCGGCGGTGGGGTGGCCGCCAACTCCCGCCTGCGCGCGCTGGCGCAGGAGCGCTGCGCCGCCGCCGGCCTACGGTTGCGCGTGCCGCGGCCCGGCCTGTGCACCGACAACGGCGCGATGGTGGCCGCGCTCGGCGCCGAGCTGGTTGCCCGCGGCGCCTCGCCGTCCGCGCTGGACCTGCCGGCCGACTCCGCCATGCCGGTCACGACCGTCCTCGCCTGACCTCGGCTCGCCGGCGCTCCCAGGAAATTGTATCGGTATCGATACACTGGGCCGATGACCGATCCCAGCCTGGCCGCGGTCCTGCGATCCGCCGCCGAGCTGCAGCGCGTGGTCCCGGACGCGGTGCTCGTCGGCGGCGCCGCGGCGGCGCTGTGGGCCGGGCACCGCGACTCCTTCGATCACGACCACGTGCTGGCGGACCTGAGCGCTCGGTACCTGGAGGTGCTCGAGGCCGTCGAGGCCACGCAGGGCTGGGTGACCAGCGTCCGGGCCAGCTCGCCGCCGTTGACGATCCTGGGCCGGCTGGGCGGCATCGAGGCTGGGCTGCGCCAGCTGCGCCGTACCCGCCCGCTCGAGGTGGAGAGGGTGCGTGTCGACGACGCGCACGAGGTGGTCGTCCCCACCCTCGCCGAGACGCTGCGGGTCAAGGCGTACCTCGTCGTGCAGCGCAACCAGGTGCGCGACTACCTGGACGTGGTGGCGCTGGCCGACCGGTGCGGGCCTGAGCAGGCCGTGTCCGCGCTGGCGGGTATCGACGGCTACTACGTCGACCGCTCCGGGCCGGGCGACTCGGTCCTGACCGCGCTCGTGCAACGGCTGTCCGAGCCCAACCCGCGCGACAGCATCGTCACGCGGCAGCTGCCCGCCTACCGCGGGCTGGACCCGCGGTGGCACCGGTGGCCGGACGTGGTCACCGCCTGCCAGGCCCTGGCCGACGGGCTGCTGCGCGTCGTGGAGGAGCGCTGAGGTGGCCGTCTCGTTCCGCAACGTCGAGGTGCCGCCCGGCGCGGACGTCCGTGCGTGGCCATACGAGGCGCTCGTCGCGGCGATCGAGCGGGGCACGATCGGCGACTGGGCTCGCGTCACCCGTGAGCTGCGGGCCGAGCCCTGGGGTCCGGTGGCGCGCGAGGTCGAGCTCTACCTGTCCTACGCCCAGCCGTGGGGCGTCGGCCCCCTGCTCACCCGGGCGTTGGCGTCGGCCCAAGAGCACGCGGCGGCGGAGGAACGAGCCGCGGTGGCCGCCGAGGTGCGCCGGCTCGTCGACCAGTCGGGGCTGAGCCCGTCCGAGTTCGCCTCGCGGATCGGGACGTCCCGCACCCGGCTGTCGACCTACCGCAACGGGCGCGTGACACCCTCGGCCGCCCTGCTGCTGCGCATGCGACGCCTCGTGGAGCGTGGCGGGCGCGAGCCCGCAGTCACGACGAGCGAGGCCAACATCGAGCAGCGGCGTCGTTGACTGACCGGTGCGGCGGTGTGCCCGCCGCTCACCCGGTGATCGTCGCGTCGAAGATGCGGGCCAGCGCCCGGTGCCCCGACCGGTCGGGGTGCAGGCAGTCGAGGCCGCCGACGAGGTCGTCGACACCCAACCGGCCGAACGCGTCGGCCACGAGGGCGCCGTACTGCGCCGACACCTGCCGGGTCACGTCGTTGAAGCCGTACGGCAGCGTGCCGAGGCGCGGTGCGGTACCGCCCTCGAGGACGGCGTCGCCGAGCCCGGCGTACGGCGCGAGGAAGCAGGCGGGCAACGGGTTGTAGTAGGCCGTCGTGACGATGACGACGTCGCTACCCCCGGCAGCCCGCAGGCGGGCGAGGACCTGGGCGAGGTTGGCGGCGTACGAGGTGAACACCCCGGCCACGGTGGGCGCGCAGGGCGCCAGCTCGAGGATGCAGGCCGACACGACCGGCCCGAACAGGTCGTTGCCGCCGATCGTCAGCGTCACCACCTTGACGTCGTTGCGCGGGTTGCGGTCGGAGTTGCGGGCGACGAGCAGCGCCTCCGCCGCCGGGAGCTGGTCGCGGATCAGCGTCGTGGTGGTGGCGCCGCTGACGGCGAGGTTGGTCAGGCGCAGCTGCCGGCAGCCGCGCTGCGCCCACCAGTTGGCCCGCGGGGAGCAGTCGAGGTCGCGGCGCAGCAGCCAGCTCAACCGCCCGACGTAGCCGAGCGGCGGGATCGGGGCTCCCACGCCGGCGGCCACCGAGTCGCCCAGGGCCAGGTAGACGGGTGCGCCGCGGGCCCGTCCGTGCCCGTCCGCCTCGGCGGCGACTGCCGGCGCGGCGGTCAGCGCCAGGGCGAGGGTCAGCAGGACGGTGAGCAGTCGGCGCAGGCGCATGGCAGGTCCTTCCGGATGAGCGGCGCGGGGATCGTCCCGCGTGCCGGCCCCGAGCGCCAGGGGCAGGACCGATGCGCTCCGCCGCCAGGCCCGGATGCCGACCTCACGAGCGCCGCGGCGGCGCGACAGCGTCGAGCGGCCTGAGCGACTAGGCCGCCGCCCCGACGCGCGTCCCCTCCGTACGACCGCGGTGCAGCACCGACTTGCCGGCCTCGATGAGGAAGAAGATCACCACGGAGAGCCGAGCGGCACCAGCCAGCCGGCCACACCGATGGGCGAGGATTAAATCCCGCGTTCATGAACGGCACGTACACGAACATCACCTGCAGCAGCAGCATCGCGCTGATCGACAGCCACACGACCTTGTTGGTGTGGAGCAGCTCGCGCCGCAGGCTCGACTCGCGCAGGTAGCGCGAGTTCAGCAGGTACGCCGACTGCCCCAGCGCGAGCATCGTGACGGCCCACGTCTGCGCCTCGGACTGGCTGCGGTCCTGGGCGAGGGCGAAGAAGAAGACGCCGATCGTGACCCCGGCGATGAGCACCGACGCGTACGCCACGCGCCAGTTTCGAGGCCTTCGAGGTGCCGGCCCCGCAGGTGTTCGAGGTGTCGCTGGACACGCCGCTGCGGGTGAGCAAACGGGGTGCCGGCGGCGGGGGCGGGGAACCTGGAGACCAAGGCCTCCCGCGACCATTACCAGTTCAGCGTGCCGGCCGGCGGGCAGGCGGTCTACATCGACCCGCAGGCTTGCCCGACCTACATGCGCTGGCGGCTGGTCGCCCCGACCGGCACGGTGCTGGTCGAGAGGGCCTGTTACCAGGGCGACGCGCAGCTCGACCTGCCCGCCGGGGACTACTCGCTGCAGTGGTTCTCCGGCAGCGAGGCCTACGGCACCTACACCTTCGAGGCCTTCGTGGTGCCGGCCCCGCAGGTGTTCGAGGTGTCGCTGGACACGCCGCTGCGGGTGAGCAAACGGGGTGCCGGCGGCGGGGGCGGGGAACCTGGAGACCAAGGCCTCCCGCGACCATTACCAG
>JBBRVP010000040.1:0-33583 GCA_038246785.1 Jiangellales bacterium | reverse complement strand
TCCGGTGCCGAAGGCGAAGGACACCGGCGCCAAGTACGACCTCAAGCCGCTGTCCAACGGCCCGTACAAGATCAAGGAGTCCTCGCCGAACCGGCAGCTGGTGCTGGTCCGCAACGACCAGTGGGACCCCAAGACCGACCCATACCGCAAGGCCTACCCCGACCAGGTCGTCGTGAAGTACTCCGTGCAGACGCAGGAGATCGACCAGCGGATGATCGCCGACTCCGGTGACGACCAGCAGGCGGTCTCCCGGGACGCCCTGGACACCTCAGTGCTCGCGTCGGTGTTCAGCAACCCCGACACCGAGCAGCGCCGGGTCAACGTGCTCGACCCCTACAGCAACTACCTGAGCATCCGCGTCGACAAGATCAAGAACCTCAAGATCCGCCAGGCGATAGCCGTCGCCCTGGATCGCGGTCAGATCAAGACCGTGTACGGCGGTGACTTCGCCGGCGACCTCGCCGACGGCGTCGTCAAGCCCAACCTGCCGAAGGACTACGCGCCGTCGGGGATGTGGAGCGGGCTGCTCGGCAAGGACATCCCGGACAGCGGAGACCCGGCGTACGCCAAGCAGCTGATCCAGGAGTCCGGCCAGCCGGCCCCGAGCATCACCTACCAGTACCGCGTCGGCATCCCGGCCGCCGCCAAGGCCGCCGGGGTCTTCAAGGAGTCGCTGGAGAAGGCCGGCTTCAAGGTCAAGCTGGCCCCACTGCCGCGCGGTGACTTCTACACGATCATCTTCGACCCCAAGAAGGAGGCCGAGGTCGCCGCCCTCGGCTGGGGCCCGGACTGGCCCAACGCGGTCACCATCCTGCCGGAGCTCTTCGGCTCCAACGGTGGCTGGAACCTCTCCCACGTCAGCGACAAGGCCTACGACGCCGCGCTCGCCCGGGCGAAGGTCGAGCTCGACCGTACCAAGCAGGCCCAGATGTGGAAGGACCTCAACAAGGAGGCCATGCAGAACGTCTACGTCATCCCGACCCTGTTCACGAAGCAGCAGCGGCTGGCCGGCTCCAAGGTCCACGCCTCGTCCGGCAAGAACGGCCAGGTCTACATGTGGTCGGCCTACGGCTCGTGGCCGTACAAGGACCTCTGGGTCGAGCAGTGAGGCTCACCCGTCCCGCCGGGCACGCGCCTCCCGGCGGGAGCGGGCCCGAGCTTGTCGCCGCAGCAGCACGGCTCGCGCCCACAGCGCGGCCACGACGAATGCTGCGAGGGCGATGACGCCCGCCGAGCGGGCATTGGCGGCGCCGGTGTAGGGCGCCACGCCACCCGGCGACGCCGATGCAGCGGGCGTCCGTCCCACCGGGGATGGGGACGGTGAAGGCCGAGCCGTCGCGGACGTTGCGGCGGCGGGAGCGGACATGAGAGAAGCGGACAGTGGGACCAACCACACCGTGCTGTCACGGCCCTCGCTCCCGACAATCAACGCCGTGCCGTCCGGCTCCCAGGTCACCGCCTCGCCCTGCGGCTGCGCCGGCAGGGCGACGGGCGTGGACACCGTGCCGGGTGCGTCGCTGAGCCCGGCGCTGGTGTAGGTGCGCAGCACGAGGCGTCGCCCGTCGGGGGACCACGCGCCATCGGTGACCAGTGGCGGTGCGTCGGCGACTCGGCGCAGGGTCGCGGTGCGGCCGGCACGCAGCGGCGGCGCTGCGTAGACACCCGCCCCGAACAGGTCCTTGGTGACGACCAGCACGCGCCCCGTGCGAGGGTGGACCAGCAGCGCCTCCGCGTCGTGCGGCCCGTCCGGATAGCGCAGCCGGTGGACGCGCGCCGCGACGCTGCTCTGCCCGCGGGGCGCCGGCTCGGCCACCTCGTACAGCGTGACGATGTCCCGGCGGCGGGCGTTGTCGCCGATGTCACCGATCCACAGCGTGTCGTGCGGGCCTGGCGCGAGCGCCTCCCAGTCGACGTTGTGCGCACCGGCAACGCGAGCGACGGCGACCAGCCGTCCGGCGCGAACGCCGTAGAGCTCGGCTGGGTTGCCTGAATCGGCGACGGTCCAGAGCAGGCCCGGAAAGCGGGCGCTGGCGACGAGTGCGGAGGACTCCGCGAGACGCTGGTCGCGCAGATGCATGAGCGGATCCGGGCCGGGTGCGGCGGCCGCTGCACCCGCGGGCACTGCGGCCATCCCCAGGCATGCCAGCGCCAGTGCGACGCGGCGAGGCAGGCGCAGGGTGCGGCCCCCCCCGGCCGCACCCGTGCCCACCCTCGTGACGGGCCCGGGACCCGCGCCGCCCCCTCGCGATCTCGGCGCGCGCCCCGGGTCCGGCTCCCCCCCGCCCAGGACTTCCCTGCTCCCCCCCTTGTCGGAGGCCCCCCCACTCGCTCCTGCCGACACCCCGACGTTAGGGCCCGGATCCGGTCGCGTGCCATCGTCCGAACGGTTCGAGGGGGGCGGTCCGAACGGTGTCCTCACCGCCGACGCACCCCGTCCTGCTCGGGCCACAGCGCCTCCAGTGCAAGGCTGTGGCGGCTCGGGCACGTGGGCATCATCCCGTAACGGCGGGCGACCGGGATGGTCCTACAGTGCAACCATGCCGGGGCAACCATGAGAGCAACCCTGCCGATGAGGCCCTTGGTGGGAGCGCGCCGTCACGACAAGGCGGTCGCGGCGCTGCTGCGCTCCTACGCCGCGCTCCCGCCCGGCGCGCCGGTCCGGCTGGCGAAGTCGACCTCCAACCTGTTCCGGCCACGCCGGCAGGTGTCGCGGCAGGGGCTCGACGTCTCCGGCCTGGCCGGTGTCGTCTCGGTCGACCCGGTTGGCCGCACTGCCGACGTGCAGGGCATGTGCACCTACGAGCACCTCGTCGACGCGACACTGCCCTACGGCCTGGTCCCGCTCGTCGTGCCACAGCTGCGCACGATCACGCTCGGCGGCGCGGTCACCGGGCTGGGCATCGAGTCGCCGTCGTTCCGTAACGGGTTGCCGCACGAGTCGGTGCTCGAGCTCGACGTCATCACTGGCGCCGGCGAGCACCTGACCGTGCGCGCGGACAACGAGCACGCAGCGCTGTTCAGCGCGTTCCCCAACTCCTACGGCAGCCTCGGCTACGCGACCCGCCTGCGCATCCGGCTCGAGCCGGTGCGGCCGCACGTCGCGCTGCGGCACGTCCGGCTCGACGGCCTCGACGCGCTCCCCGAGATCGTCTCCAAGGTCGTGGCGACCCGTGAGCACAACGGGCAGCCCGTGGACTTCCTCGACGGGGTTGCCTTCTCCCCCGGCGAGGTCTACCTGACGCTGGCCAGCTGGGCCGACGAGGTGCCTGCCACCAGCGACTACACCGGCCAGGACGTCTACTACCGCTCCATCCGGGAGCGCCGCACCGACGCCCTGACCGCTGAGGACTACCTGTGGCGCTGGGACACCGACTGGTTCTGGTGCTCCGCGGCGTTCGGCGCGCAGCACGCTGCGGTACGCCGGTTGTGGCCGGCTCGCTGGCGGCGCAGCGACGTCTACCACCGCATCGTCGGGCTGGAGAACCGCCATCGAGTCAAGGCGCGGTACGACGGCTGGCGCGGGCGGCCCCCGCGCGAGCGGGTCGTCCAGGACGTCGAGGTGCCGCTCGAGCGCGCGCCTGACTTCCTGCGCTGGTTCGACGCCGAGGTGGGGATGCGCCCGGTGTGGCTGTGTCCGCTCCGGCTGCGCGAGCCCGACGGTCCGGGCACGGCACGCATCTGGCCGCTCTACCCGCTGCGGCCCGGGCAGACCTACGTCAATCTCGGCTTCTGGGGCACGGTGCCGATCGCCCCGGGTGCCGCCGACGGTGACGTGAACCGCACCATCGAGGCCGCGGTGACCAGGCACGGCGGGCACAAGTCGCTGTACTCCGACTCCTACTACGACCGGGAGACCTTCGACCGGCTCTACGGCGGCGCGGCGTACGCCGCCGCGAAGGCGCGATACGACCCCGAGCACCGGCTCGCCGGGCTCTACGACAAGGTGGTGGGACGACGATGACGAGCACGAGTGACGGCACGTGGCGGATCGCCGAGATCGTGGAGACGCTGACCGCCGGGACGCTCCCGGTCCGGCTGACCGCCTTCGACGGCAGCGCCACCGGGCCGGTGGAGTCGGGCATCCGCCTGCACGTCGCCTCGCCGGAGGCGGTGGCCTTTCTCGCCACCGCGCCCGGCGACCTCGGGCTGGCCCGGGCCTACCTCACCGGCGGGCTGGAACTGCACGGGGTGCACCCCGGCGATCCCTACGAGGCGCTGCGGCTGCTGCAGGACGGGGTCCGGGTACGCCGACCGACGGCGGCCGAGGCGGTGCGGATCGGCCGCTCTCTCGGCTGGACGCAGCTGCGGCCGCCGCCGACGCCGGCGCAGGAGGCGCTGCCCCGCTGGCGCCGGGTCCTCGAGGGAGTCCGGCACTCGCGGCGACGCGACGCGGAGGCCATCGCGCACCACTACGACGTGTCCAACCGGTTCTACGAGCACGTGCTCGGCCCGTCGATAGCCTACACCTGCGCCGTCTTCCCCAAGGTGGGCGCCAGCCTGGAGGAGGCGCAGGAGGAGAAGTTCGACCTCGTCGCCCGCAAGCTCGCCCTGCGCCCCGGTATGCGGCTGCTCGACGTCGGATGCGGCTGGGGCGGGATGGTCATGCACGCGGCACGGGAGTACGGCGTCACGGCGCTCGGCGTCACGCTGTCCCGCCAGCAGGCGCGCTGGGCGCAGGAGGCGATCGAACACGCCGGCCTCGGCGGCCGGGCAGAGGTCCGCCACCTCGACTACCGCGCGGTGCCGCCCGAGCCCTACGACGCGATCAGCTCGATCGGACTCACCGAGCACGTCGGCGTGCGCAACTACCCCGCGTACTTCCGCTTCCTGCGCGACCGGCTGCGCCCGGAGGGCCGGCTGCTCAACCACTGCATCACCAGGCCCACCAACGGCCGCCAGCCCACCGGCGCGTTCATCGACCGATACGTCTTCCCCGACGGGGAGCTCACCGGGTCCGGCCGCATCATCACCGAGGCGCAGGACGCCGGTCTCGAGGTGCGGCACGAGGAGAACCTCCGGGAGCACTACGCGCTGACCCTGCGAGCCTGGTGCGCCAACCTCGTCGAGCACTGGGACGCCTGCGTGGCCGAGGTCGGCGAGGCGACGGCACGGGTGTGGGGGCTCTACCTGGCTGGATCCCGGCTCGGCTTCGAGCGCGACGTCGTCCAGCTGCACCAGGTGCTGGCGGTGCGGCTCGGTGCCGACGGGTCCTCCGGCTTTGGCCTGCGGCCGGACTGGCTGTCCTGACCTGCGGCCCGCTTCCCGACCTCGTCCGCCCTCCAACCCCTCCGGCCCTGTCCACCCTCCAACCCCTGCCGACCCCGTGGCCCCGCAACGCCGCTGCCGACCCCGCTGCCCCGCAACGCCACCCCTGCCGACACCGCTGCCCCGCAAACGCCAGTTGATCAAGGAGAAGACCACGTTCAGCGCCGCTGTAAACGTGGTCTTCTCCTTGATCGCCGCGGGGCGGGGCTGGGCGGGTGGTCATGCAGGGCTGCCGACAGCAGGGACCGCGCGGACTAAAGCATCGGGTCGACCGACTCCTGGCGCGAGAGGCCGGCGACGTCGGTCAACCAGACCAGTGCCTCGATCCCGATGGCGCTGCGGATGGCGACGACGAGCCGACGGATCTGCTCGGGTCTCCCGCATACGAGACTCCGCCCGGCGTCAACACGCTTTTGGGTCCCCCGCCCTTCCCCGAAGACTGACTCGCGTGCGAATGGTACGGGGTCGGCGAGGAGCGACCACTCGCGTCGAGCCGTGCCCCGCGCCTGCGACCGGAGGCGAAGCCGGCTGCTCGGAGACGTCGCGGAGCGGCAGCGACACCAGACGGTCCATTCACCGACGCCGGCTTCTCCTCACCGCTTCAGCAGGCTGGACACGACCACGGCGAGGAGCAGGACACCCAGCACGCCGAGAGTGATCCAGCGACGGGTACGGGGGTCCACCTCGGCAGGCTAACCGCCGCCCCCGAACGGCAGTACGGCCACGACGTCGTGCTGCGGGCGGGCGCCGAGCCGACTGCGTACGAGCTCCGCCTGCACGGCGGTCCATGGCGGGCCGACGTACTCCCGCAGGGCCGCGACGACGTCGCGGACATCGCCGCGCCCCTTGCTGCGGGCCAGTGTCAGGTGCGGCCGGAAGGGCCGGCGCTCGACCGGCACACGTGCGGCGCGGGCCGCCCGGGCGGCCGCGCGAGCCGCGCGTTCCAGCACCGGCAGGTCGCCTTCGACCCCGACCCAGAGGATCCCGCGGCCGAAGGAGCCGCCGCCGCGCAGGGCGAGCGCCACCGGGGTACACGGACCGAGCGCTTCGCCGAGTGCCGCGTGCAGGGTGGCGACGCGCTGCTCGGGTACCTCGCCGAGAAAGGCGAGCGTCACGTGCCAGCGCTCGGGAGGCGGCCAGCGCACGTCGTCGCCGCCCAGCGGGCGGAGCGTCTGGGCAGCGGCGACAAGGTGAGCGAGCGCCTCCGGCGGCGGGGTGACCGCGACGAAGAGCCGCACGGGTCAGCCGGTCGGGACCACGCGCGGCCCGCTCGCCGCCGTGGGCTCGAGCTCGTCCGGGCCGAGTGCCTCGAAGTGCGGCCGGGGCCGCAGGTGCGGGCGGACGACGATGCCCTGCCGGCGCATCGTCACCAGAGTGGCGAGCAGGGTGCCGGCGAGGGTGAGCAGGCCGCCGCCGACGAGGGTCCATCGGGCGCCGAACGTCTGCCCGACCCAGCCGATGACGGGTGCCCCCAACGGCGTACCGCCCATGAACACCATGAGGTAGAGCGCCATGACGCGGCCGCGCATCGCCGGCGCGACGGCCAGCTGCACCGAGGCGTTGGCCGCGGTGACGAACGTCAGCGCCGCCACGCCGACCGGCACGAGGGAGAGTGCGAACGATGGGTACGTCGGCATCAGCCCGGCGGCGACCTCGAGAACCGCGAAGACGAGGGCCGCCTCGATGACGAGGCGCCGGCGTGGCCGGCCGCGCCGAGCGGCGAGCAGCGAGCCGGTCAGCGAGCCGACCGCGAGGATGGAGCCGAGCAGGCCGTATTCGCCGGCGCCCTTGCCGAAGACCTGGGTTGCGACGAGTGCGGTCGTCATCTGGAAGTTGAGCCCGAACGTGCCGACGACGAAGAGCAGCGCGAGCACGAGGACGACGTCGGGTCGCCCGCGTACGTAGCGCAGGCCCTCCCTCACCCGGCCACCTCCCCCGCCGCTGGGGGGCGACGGGCGCAGCTCGGCGGGGCGCATCATGCGCAGCGCCACGAGTGGGCCGAGGAACGTCAGCGCGTTGAGCAGGAACACCGGTCCGGTGCCGACCAGCACGATGAGCAACCCGGCCAGCCCCGGACCGACCATGCGGGCGGCGTTGAACGACGCGCTGTTGAGCCCGACCGCGTTGGGAAGGTCCTCGGCGCCGACCAGCTCGGAGACGAAGGCCTGCCGGGCGGGGTTGTCGAGCGCGGCAGCCGTGCCGAGACCGAACGCGAGTACGTAGACCTGCCAGACCTCCACGACGCCGGTGAGGTCGAGAACGCCGAGCAGCACTGCCAGCGCGGCCATGGCGGTGTTGGTGGCCATCAGCAGCCCGCGTTTGGGCAGCCGGTCGGCCAGCGCGCCGCCCCACGGGCTGACCAGGGCCATCGGCAGGAACTGCAACGCGGTCGTGATGCCGAGCGCGACGCCGTCGCCGCCGCTGAGCTGCAGGACGAGCCAGTCCTGGGCGACCCGCTGCATCCAGGTGCCGACGTTGGACACCACCATGCCGGAGCTGTAGAGCCGGTAGTTGCGGACGCGAAGCGAGCTGAACGTGGGACTCACGAGGCTGCCAACCGGGCGAGGATGCGCGCCGCGTCGCCGACCGTGCGGCGCTCCTCGGCGGTCAGCCCGGCCAGCCGCCGGGCGAGCCAGGCGTCGCGGCGGCGGCGGGTCTCGCGGACCTCGCTGCGACCCTCGGGGGTCAGCGTCAACAACACCTGGCGGCCGTCCGTAGGGTGCGCTGTCCTGCGCACGAGGGTGGCTGCCTCGAGCGCCGCCGCGGTGCGGGTCACCGACGGCGGCTGGACGCGCTCGGCGGCGGCGAGCTCGCCCGGAGTCAGCGGTCCCTCCCGATCGAGCAGGAACAGGACGGCCAGCTGGGAGTCTGTGACCGAGGCGTCGCGCCGCTCGGCCCGCAACCGGCGCGCGAGCCGCAGCACCCCGACCCGGAGGTCCGAGGCCAGCGCAGCCGCGCGCGGAGGTCGCGGAAGCAGCGTGGAGTCGTGAGCCAAAGTCATTACTCTGGCTAACGATAGGTCCGGTCCGGCCATTCCGCCACCCTGCCACCGGTGCCGATCACGTTCAGCGGGCTCGGGCCCGATTCGCGTGGCGGGTCCGCCGTGCGAAGCGGAGTGGGCCGTGCGGGCCGGGAGCGCTACTCGGTCGCCCGCTACTGGGTCGCCGCTGCCAGCCGCCGACGGAGCGCGACCACCGCCGCGGGATCGCCCTCGACCGTCAACTGGTCGGCCGAGCCGCGTCCCCACGCCCACAGCTCGACGTCGCCGGGTGAGCCGCTGACCGTTGCGGCGTACGGCAGGTCGTAGGTCGGGTCGGGCACCGTCACCACGGCGGCCGGCTCGAGGACGACCCGCCACAGCCGCCCGGGAATGCGTACGCCGACGACCGTGCCAGCCGCCTCGGCGACCGGCTCGTCGGACCAGTCGCCGGCGAGGAAGCGGATGAGCACCTCATCGACTCCGTCCTCGGCCAGCGCGTCGTCGAGTGGCGTGACGCCGTCGACAGCCTGCTCGACGTCAACGCGGTGGACCAGCGTCTCCTGCGCCATCCGCCGGCCCCAGAAGCCGACGCTGCGGTCGAAGGGCCACCAGCCGGCGGCGAAGGCGGCCGGGTCGCGGCTGCTCAGCTCGTGCAGGAGCTCGGCGAGCGCGGCGTCGAAGCGGTCGAGGGGGGCCTCGTCGCCCTTGTCGGGGGGCCAGGGCTGGGGCGGGCGGCCGCGCTGCATGCACGCCGCCTTGTGCAGGTAGACCTCGCTCGTGTGCTCGACGACCTCGCGGACCGTCCAGCCGGGGCATGAGGGCACCGCCAGCTCGAGGGTGTCCGGGCTTGCGGCGGAACGCAACGCCGTGGCCTCGCGGCGTACGGCGTCGACGTACCTGTCGTGGGTGAAGGCAGCCATGGCCTCCAGAGTGCCCCTACGCACCGACGGTGTCCGCCGCTGCCTCCCCGTACCCTGCACCACATGTCCCACCGGCACCGTCCAGCGCGGGCGGGCCAGCTGCAGCCGTTGGACCAGGACGGCGTGGCTGCGGTCGCGGTCGGCACGGCGCTGTGGGCAGTCGCCTTCCTCGTGCTGCTGACCCAGCGCGCCCGGCTCGACGAGGCCGGCCGAGGATGGTGGCTGTGGACCTGCCTGGCCGGCTTCGGCCTAGGCCTGCTCGGCCTGCAGTACTGCCGTCGCCGCCGCGACCGCCTGCGCCGCCCGAGTTGATCACGTTAACGTGATCAACACCGCCTTCCCGCGTCCTGCAGGAGGCGTCAACGGGGAGTTGATCACGTTAACGTGATCAACTCGGCGACCAGAGCTCCTCGGCGGCGAGGGCGGGGCCACGGGCCGGGTCGCGGAGCACCTCGGCGACAGCGAAGCGGGCGTCCCAACGTCCGGCCACCCAGGCCAGACCGCGGGCCAGTCCCTCGAGGGTCGCGGCATGCACCTCCCCGCCGTGCACCCACCAGTCGACCTCGCGGCCGGCCACCAGCAGCTCGTCGTGCTCGACGTAGTCGCGCGGTGCCGCGGGCAGGAGGCCGGACACGGAGGTCGGCACGGCAGCGTGATCACCTGGTGGCGGCGCCGCATCGACCACCTCGGACGCCATCGGCAGATCCAGCAGATCGGCGACGGCAGGGGCTGCGGAAGCCGGTAGCGGCAGCGGGGCCGGGAGGTCGAGCTGCAGCCAGTACGGCGCGTCGACGACGACGGCGTCGGAAGCGGGTACGACGCGGGTGCGGTCCCCGTCGGGCACGCGTACGGCCTCCGGTGGCGGCACCGCCTCCGGGTCGGCACCGGCGACGGCAACCAGCAGCCGCACCAGCGACACCGCGCTCACCTCGTGTTCCGGGTCGGCCAGCCGCGCGACGAGGTCCGCGGCCAGCTCGGGGCCGAGCGCCGTGCGTACGCCGACCGCCGCGAGCAGCGCGGCGCTCACGCCGGGCAGCTCGACGGCGTCGTAGAGCCCCGCGAGCGCCTGGTCGCTGTCGGCGGCGCGCAGCGTGTTCGGCGGGCGCGCGTCGAGCCGAGCGTGTCGGGCGATCCACCACCCGGCGTACGTCGGGACCGCCACCCGTCGGCCTGCTACGAGCGCGAACGCCGGCCCCACCACGGCGGCCCGCAGGGCCGGGTCGGCCTCGAGCATCCGCAGCGCCTGCGGCCACGCGTCCGCGCGGACGACGTCGAGGTCGCGCACCGCTGCCAGCTCGGCCAGCACCGGCGGCACCGTGTCGAGCGGCAGCCCGCGGCGTACGTCGTCCACCCAGGAGGCCTCGTCGTCGAGGTCGTGCTCGGCGGTGCCGTCGAGGGGTACGTCGGCATCTCGGAGCAGCCCGAACGTCGCCAGCACCCCCACCCGGGTCAGCACCTCAACCCCCCATCGCGAGACGAGGTCGGCGGCGACCGGCACAGCCGCCTCGGGGTCGAACACCTGCGCCGCTGCCGAGCCGGGCAGCACGAGCTCGCCCGCCGGGGCCGGCTCACCGTCGGCGTCGCGCAGCGGCAGCTCGGCCAGCCACGGGTGCTCCTGCGCGCGCGCCGCGCCGGCGGCCACCAGGCCGAGCACCGACGCCGCGAGCGTCTCGAGGTCGTCGTCGGGACCGGCCGCGGCGACCGCCGCCACGACGGACGGCGCGCCGAGCAGCCTGCCAGGGTCGGCTTCGTCGGCGCCCAGCCGCGCCAGCAGCACGTGGGCGGCGGCCGGGTCGACCAGCCGCAGGCCCAGCAGCCGGGCGGCCTCCGGCGGCAGGGGCAGGCCGTTGGAGGGGAGGAACGTGCCGCGTGCCCCGCGCACCACCCGGCCGTCGGCGAGGGGCACCGGCAGTCCGGCGAGAGCCTCCGGGTCGGCACCGTCCAACGCGGCATACAGACCTCGCCACCAGGCCGGGGCCGCCTGGCGCGAGGCGAGGACGTCGAGTACCTCGGCCAGGTCCAGCTCGGCGACGCCGAGCCGGCGCAGCGCCGGGTGTCCCCACCAGGCCGGGTCGACGAGGTCGGCGACTACCTCGGCGAGCACTGCCGGGCGGCTCGCGCCGCGGGCCGCCGGCACGGTGACCGCGGTGTCCGGTCGGAGCCGGTCCCCGGGTGGATCATCGGGCGGCTCACCGGACCGCCCCTCGGATGATCGTGCGGCGAGCAGCCACGGCGCGGTCGACAGCCGCTCCAGCGCTGCGGCGCCGATCCGGGCGTCGACCGGCTCCACGGCCAGCGCCGGCGGGACCAGGTCGAGCACCGTACGGTCGGCCGGAAGCCCGGCGACGAGGCCCGCGTAGGCATCCCCCGCCCGGTCCAGCACGAAGTCGCGCAGCGGCCCGGGTGCGCTGCGGCGTCGCGTGGGCTCCAGCGGTACCGAGGCGATGACCAGTGCCGGCAGCGACAGCGGCTCGTCGGTCGGCGTCGGCGCGTGCAGCATGCGGGGAAGGTCCTCCGGCAACGGCGTGGGGCGGTCGGCCTCGTCCACCGGCACGGCCACGGTGACCGCCCACACCGCCCGGGCACGCTCCTCCACCGGCCGGTCGGACAGCAACGAGGCGTCGAGAGGGCCCCGAGCCGAAACCCGCCGCCAGCGCGTCGCCCGATCGTCGTCGCGGATGACGACGTCGTCGCCGTCGGGCTCGGCGCTCAGCACCCGGCGTACCCCGTCCGCCTCCACGACGACCTCGGACAGCGCGGGCAGTGACAGCAGCAGCGCATCGCCCAGTGCCGCGAGCAGGGAGCGCACCAGCGCCTCGGCGGCGCCATCGCGCAGCGGCAGGAAGACGGCGGTGGCGTAGCCGTCCGGCACGGTGGCGACGGCCGGTGCGGGCAGCCGAAGGACGGGCAGCGCGTCCCCCCGCCGGGCGACCTCGCCGGCCAGCGCCGGCACGTCGGCCACCGCCGCCCGCGTCGCCGCCAGCGACCAGCCCACCGCCCCCGCGCCTGACGCCACCCGGACCTCGTCGGCGACCGCCCTCACCGCGGCGAACCCCACCCCGAAGCGACCGGCCGTGCTCAGCGGGTCATGGTCGCGCTTGGCCGAAGCGCGCAGCGCGGACAGCGCCTCGACTCCGGCGCGGTCGAGTGGCACGCCGGTGTTGGCGGCCACCAGGCCGTCATCGGCCAGCCGCAGGAGCAGGCGCCCACGCTCACCGGAGCGCGCGGCCGCGTCGGCGGCGTTCTGCGCCAGCTCGACGAGGACGCGGTCGCGGTAGCCGCCGCGCGCGAGGTCCTCCTCGGCGTTCGCGTCCTCGCGGAACCGGGCGGGCGACGCCGCCCAGGCAGCGAGGACGGCGCTGCGGAGGGCTGCGGTGCCGTACGGGTCGTCGGCCGGCCCGGTCGCGGCCACCGGCCCCGCCGCGGTCACCGCCCCAGCGGGTCGGGCCGCATCGTGTCGAGCACCGGCTGCTGCAGCGCCGCCATCAGCGCAGGCCCCGCCTCCTCGACGCTGGAGTGCGCGCCGCAGCCGAACTCGAACGCCACGACGGCGCCGTCGCGCGGCGAGTGTTCGTTGGCGCACACGGCGAACGCCTGCCCGAGCGGGCCGCCCAGCCGCACGGCGAAGCCGCAGCTCGCACAGTGGGCGGGCGCGTGCTGCGCCACCTCCGACGCCGGCCCGCCCTCGCCGTCGTACCAGCGCATCGCCGCCATGTCGCGGCCCTCCACCGAAAGCACCCGCTCCCTGCCGAGACCCAGCTCCTCGGCGACGGCGCGCACGTCGTCAGCCGTCGGCCGGCCCTCGCCGGCTCCGGTCCAGCCGGGCGCGAGGCGCGGGTCGTCGTGGCGCACTGGCAGCAGGTCGCCGGCGCCGAGGTCGCCGGGCTGCACGCGCTCGCTCCAGGGCACCCACGGCGGGGCGACGATGGCCTGCGGGCCGGGCAACAGGACCGACTCGTCGATCGTCACGGACTTGGCGCGGGAGGCGCGGGCAACGATGACCGCCCATTGCCAGCCGCGGTAGCCCGGCAGCGTCGCCGCGAACAGGTGGGTGGCGACCCGCTCGCCCTCCATCTCGGCGGCCAGGTGTTCGCCCACCGCGTCGACGCCCGCCGCGTCGACCAACGAGGCGCGGGCCTCATCGACCGCCCCGAGCGCGATGGCGTCCGGCTTGGGCGTGCGGCGGGCGCGGGCGACCGGCACGCGAACGGGGGCGGTGGGGGTGCTCACGCGGCGCATTGTCGCAGGCGGCGGGCCGACCGCGGCGTGTCGAGGCCGGCCGGCACCTCGGATCCGTTGCGCGCGCCTCGGCCAGCCCCATCAGTCAGGCTCTGCCGCGGCCCCCGCCCCGGCAGCGCCTGACACACGCGCTGCCCGCCGCGTCAGTCAGGTTCACCCGCGGCTCAGGCCCCGCAGCGGCCTGACTGATGGCGGCCGGGGGCGAGGGGCGGTCAGCGGTCGAGGTCGTCCGCGACTGCCCGCAACACCGCCGCCACCTGGCCGGCGCGCCGGCCTTCGGGGTGCCGTCCGCGCCGGTAGTCGTTGCCGATGCCGTCGAGCATCTTGATGAGGTCCTCGACGATGAGCGCCATCTGCTCGGGGTCCTTGCGCAGCGCCTTGGACACCGAGGGCACCGGCTCGAGCGGCCGGACCGACAGCGCCTGCTCCCCGCGGCGCCCCTCGGCCACCCCGAACTCCACCCGCTGTCCCTTGCGCAGCACGACCCCGGCCGGGACCGCGGAGGCGCTGACGTGCACGTCGCCTCCGCCGTCCTTGGCCAGGAAGCCGAAGCCCTTCTCGGTGTCGTAGAACTTGACGCGGCCGGTGGGCACGGGGACCTCGTTCGCTCGTGAATGCTCGTGGATGCTCGTGGATGCCAGGGAAGCCGCCGGCCCGGCGCGGGTCGGCGGGCACAGCGTATGCGGGCGACCGGGCCGCTGGGCAACCACGCTTCGGTCCGCCCGACCGGTCGCCAGCCCGCTCCGTACGCTGATCGGGTGAGCGGTCCGGGTCAGGCACGGCTCGACGTGCTCGCCCGCGTCGGCGGGGTGCTCGGTGCCGTCGGGGCGCTGGCCGTCGGGCTCATCCTCGGCCGGTACTTCACCGGTGCATCGCTGCCGGGCACCTGGGCCTACCTGGTTGCCATGCTGCTGCCGCTCGGTTTCGGGCTGGTGCTGCTGGGTCTGCTCGGTACGGCGCGGGCGCGGGCGCGCCGTCACCGCCGCCGCTGAGCGCGACCCACAGCAGAGCGTCAACGATCAGTGCTCGCGGTGCTCCGCCTCCCGGTCGGGGCCGTCGGCCGGTCCGGCGCCGATCAGCTCGGTGAACAGCGCCCGGTAGTGGACGAGGGCCTCCCGCAGATCCTCGGTGCTGACCGAGCGCAGGTCGCCGTGGTGGACCGCGTGCGCAGACCGGTAGTGCTGGACGACGTCGGGGTGGTCCACCGAGACGATGTCGGCGCGCTGCTCGAAGTCGTCCACCGGGTAGCCGCGCTCGCGCATGGCGTCCTGCACCAGCGCGTCGGCGGTGTCGACCGCGCCATACGGGTCGTCGACGAAGGCCTGCTGCACGCCGGACCAGCGGTCGGCGTAGGCGGCTAGTGACTGCGCCGACAGCGGGCGCAGTTCGAGCCGGTCGTGGCGCTCGGCCACGTCGGCGAGGTGGCGTTCGGCCTGCCGGCGGTCTCCGCTGTCCTGCACGGCACGCTCGTACTCGGGGCCGAACCGCTCGCGCAGCTGCCGGCGGCGCGACTCCTTCTGTCGCCGCGACCGCTGCACGAAGAAGGCGGCGACGGCAACGACGACCACGACCAGCACGACGAGCAGGACTACCTGCGTGGCACTCATGACGGACCTCCTGGGCTGCGCAGAACCCTCCCCGCGAGCGCGGTCGGTAAAACGGGTACGGAGGGGGCGTCAGCGCCAACGCTCGGGAGCCACCAGCAACTCGTTGAGCGCACCAGACCGGAACCCGCGCGGGTCGACCTCGACGGCGCGGAAGCCGGCCTCCAGAACCGCCGTCGTCACCTCGGCGGAGCCGCTGACGCGGTGCACGAGGGAGTGGTCGACCTCGACCCGGGCCACGCCGTCGCCCAGGTCACGCACGCGCAGGTCGCGCGCGCCCCAGCCGGCAAGCGCGTTGCGCAGGGCCACCTCGGCCCGCTCCACCCGGGCCAGCCTCGTCGGTGTGACCTCCACCCCGTACGCCACCCGCGACGCCAGGCAGGCAGCGGCCGGCTTGTCCCAGGTCGAGAGCCCCCAGTCCAGGGAGGCCATGCGCACCTGCGGCTTGGTCAGTCCGGCGTCACGCAGCGGGGTGAGCGCTCCGCGGTCGGTGGCGGCGCGGATGCCGGGCCGGAAGCCGGCGCGCGAGTCGTCGGCGTTGGTGCCGGTGACGACCGCGGCCAGGCCCAGCGAGCGGGCCGTCGGGCCCAGGACGTCGAGCAGCTCGGCCTTGCAGAACGCGCAGCGGTCGCCGCCGTTTGCGCGGTACCCCGGTCGTTCGCCCTCGTGGGTCGTTACCTCGACGTGGCGTACGCCGACCTCGGCAGCGACCGCGGCGGCCGACGAGCGCTCGGCCGCCGGAAGCGACGGCGACACGGCCGTGGCCGCGACCACGCGGTCCGGACCCAGCGCCTGGACGGCCGCGGCGAGCAGGAACGCCGAGTCGGCGCCGCCGGAGAACGCGACGAGGACGCTGCCCAGCCGCCGCAGGTGCTCGTCGAGCGCGGTGAGGCGCAGCGGCAGCAGCCAGCCGTCCAGCCAGTCGCGGAATGCGGTGAGGGAGTCGAGCACCACCTCGGCGCCGGCTGCCCGCAGCGCCGCCGCGTCGTGCGCACCCGTGGTGACGGCCACCGCCACCGCTCCGGCGGCCCGCGCGCCCGCCATGTCTCCGGGGTGGTCGCCGACCATGATCGCGGCGCCGTAGGCACGGATGGCGGAGGCCTTGCCGGCGCCGTAGCGGCCCCCCGTGACGCCATGGGTGACCAGACCAGCCTGCTCGAGCACCGCGCTGACCGCAGACTCGATCTTGGCGCTGACGACGAAAGCCCGGCCGCCGTGGACACCGACGGCGGCGAGGGCCTCGGCGGCGCCGGGCAACGCCGAGGAGGCCGGCACGCCGATGGTCGGGTAGAGCTCGCGGTAGCGGGCGACCGCACGGTCGGACAGCGCGGCAGGGATGCGCCCGGCGATCATGACGTTGAGCGGAAGTCCGATGCCGGCCCGGATGTCATCAGCGTCGAGCGGGTGGCCCAGCTCCTCCCCCACCTGCTGCAGGGTGGCCACGATGCCGGGGGCGGTGTCGACGAGGGTGAGGTCGAGGTCGAACGCAACGACGGGCGAACCCACGTCGAGGAACTTGGGGGCGGCGGCCACCGGCACCCGGTCAGCGTACGAGCCGAAACCGGGGTGACTGCCGTGGGTGAGCACTGGGATTCTCGGGCTATGCCCAGGAACCGTCCCTGGTCGACGCTGCCGCGCGACGCCCGCCTGCTGCTGGCCGGCGTCGCGATCGACGCGCTCGGAGCCGGGCTGGCGCTGCCGTTCCTCGTGGTCTACCTCCACGACATCCGCGGCCTGAGCTACCAGACGGTGGGCTTGGTCATCGCGCTCCCAGCGGCAGTCGCGCTGGTGTTGCTGGCGCCGATGGGCGCGCTCATCGACCGGTTCGGGGCGCGCCGAGTGCAGATGACCGCCCTGCTGTTCAGCTGCGTGGGGGCGCTGGTGCTGTCCCAGGCCGACACCGCCGGAAACGCGTTCCTCGCCAACGGCCTGATCGGGGTGGGGCAGGCGGCGTTCTGGCCGGCCAACCAGTCACTGGTCGCGGCGATCGTGCCGAGCGTGACGCGATCCCGCTACTTCGGGCTGTCCTTCGCGCTGCTCAATGCCGGCATCGGCATCGGCGGCGTGCTCGGCGCCGTCTTCGTCGACGTGTCGCGGCCGGTGACGTTCCAGATCGTTTACGTCGCGGACGCGCTGAGCTTCCTCGCGCCGTTCCTGCTCTTGGCATGGCCGCTGCGCCACGTCGGCAACACCGTCGCCCACGAAGAGCCGGCCGGCGTCGAGGCTCCCGGCGGCTACCGTGGCGTGCTCAGCGACCGGGTGTTCCGCCGCACGCTCGGCGTCGTGTTCATCTCGGCGTTCGTCGGCTACGGGATGCTCGACTCGGGCTGGGTCGGCTACGCCCGCGACGTCGGCGAGGCGGGCACCCGGACGATCGGACTCGCGTTCGCCGCCAACACGGCCGTCATCGTGCTGCTGCAACTGACCGTGCTGTCGCGGATGGAAGGCCACCGGCGCACCCGCATGCTGGCTCTGCTCGCCGGCATCTGGGCGCTCGCGTGGGCGGTCACCGGCCTGTCCGGGCTGGTCCCGGCGTCGGCTCTGGGGTCGGTGCTTCTGGTGACGTCACTGCTTGTCTTCGGCTTCGGCGAGACGCTGCTGAGCCCGATCGCGCCGGCGATCACCAACGACCTGGCACCGCCGAGGCTGCGCGGGCGCTACAACGCGGCGGCTTCGATCGCCTTCCAGCTGGCGGCCATTTCGGCACCCGCGCTGTCGGGGCAGCTCATCGGGCGCGGGCTCGGGACGGTGCTCATCACCGGGCTGGTGCTCGCGTGCGGCGTCTTCGCGCTGCTCTCACTGCGCCTCGAGCGCTGGCTGCCCGCGCAGGCCAACGGCGTCCAGGCGCCTGTGCGGCAGCGCCCGGTCCGGGACCCGGTCGCCGACCCCACCTGATCGAGTGAGGTCGGCGGCTGCTCGCGGTCGGCGTGCTCGGGTGGGCCTGCTCAGGGCATGAGGACCGGCTTGTCCTCGATTCGGTGGTGCGCCTCGGACACCAGCGCCTCGTAGGCTTCGTGGGCACTCTCACCGGTGTGCGACATCCGCCGCGCCACGAGGCCGGCGACGAGCGGGGTGGAGAACGACGTGCCCGACCACTTCGCGATCCCGTGGAAGTGGCGGAGCTCGTCAGGGTGGGCCATCGGCTTGTAGGGGCCGTGGGCGTAGGCGTTGATGTGGTTGACCCCGGGGGCGTAGACGTCGACCCAGTCGCCGTAGTTGGAGAACGGCGCCCGCGTCGTCCCCGCCTCGTCGGTCGCCCCCACGCCGCGTACCCAGTCGAACGCCGCTGGCCAGAACGACTCGTCGGCGCTGTCGTCGTTGCCGGCGGCGGCGACGACGAGGACGTCCTGCTCCTCGACACGCTCGCGGACTCTCTCGAAGACCAGCGAGCCGCGGCCGCCCAGCGTGGTCATGCCCGCCGACATGCTGATGATCGCCGGCTCGCGGTCGAGGGCCTGGTGGACCTGCCGCCCGATCTCCGCCTCGTCGGCGACCCCCCCGAGATGCAGGACGTCCTCGACCTGGACTCTGGCCTTGGGTGCCATCGCCCGCACGACGCCGGCGCAGAACGTTCCGTGGCCGGCGTAGTAGTCGATGTAGCCGTCGTTGGGGACCTCGTCGGGGTTGTCCCAGTCGCCCTTGACGCCGTCGATCCAGGTGTTGGCCTCCTGGTGGTGGAGCAGCCCGGTGTCGATGATGCCGACGCGGACGCCGTGGCCGTCGCCCCCACCCATGGCCAGCGGCCAGGGTTTGCGCTGTCCGTCGTACTCCTGCGGATCGTCCGCGGGGCAGAAGCCAGCCGGGCTGACGTGGGCATAGTGCACGGGCGAGACGACGGGACCGAACTCGCCGACCAGCTGCTCGAGGATCGTCGGTAGGTCAGCGTGGTCAGCCGCCTCAGCCTCGACGACGCCCCGACCGGCGGAACCGATGGTCCGGAAGCCCGGCACGCGTGGAGCGACCCGCCCCACGTCCGGCTCCAGCACCAGCAGCCGTTCTGGACGGTAGAGGAAGTCGAACCGCCGCGAGCGCTGCCAAGCGTCGGGCCACACTCCCACCTGCCGCCCGCCCACCGCTTGTGCCTGCTTGATCCAGTCGATCTGCCGACCGAGTTCCGCTGCGTGCGACATGAGGCCCCCAGGAGTCGCGGGTCGTGAACTCTGAGATGTCTACCATCGCGGCTGTGATCGCGGCAGGGGACAGTCTCGATGCGACGAGTCAGGACCCACTGCTCTTGGCCATGTCGCAACCCCGAATCGCAGCGCTCGTCCTTCCGCAGCGCCTGACGACGGCTCGAGGCGCTGCGACGCGATCCGTGCTTCTGCAGGCTTGGGGGATCGCGCTGAGAGAGCTGGGGGACTACCCAGGCGCTGCGCGAGTTCTGCGCCGATCGGTCCGCGAGGGGGACGCCAGCGGTGATCGCGAACGCGCAGCCGACGCTCGCGCATCGTGGGCCACAACCTTGCACCTTCGCGGCCGGTCGCAGGAGGCGATCAAGGTTCTCGAGGAAGCGCTCGCCCTGGCCCGCGGGGGACAGACCCGGGCACGGATCGACGTCCGGCTCGGCGGGGTGCTCATCGAGGTCGGGTCATTCGCGGACGCGGTAGCGGTGTCTCGTCGCTGCATCCCAGTGCTGCGCAGGTCCGACGACGCCGTCTGGCTGGCCCGAGCGGTCGGCAACCGCGCCTTCGCCCACCTGCAGGCGGGGGACGTCACACGCGCTGAGAAGGGCTTGAGCCAGGCCGCTTCCATTCTGGAGTCAGCAGGACAGTTGCAGGAAGCCGCGCTTCGCTGGCACAACATGGCCAACCTCGCAGCGCGCCGGGGCGCCCTCCCCCAAGCTCTTGCCGCATACGGCGAGGTGGAAGCCCGCTACCTGGCCACGGGGGCAGTGCCTTCGGAACTGGTCTCGGACCGGGCGCAGGCGCTGCTCGACGCGGGCATGGTGTCCGAGGCGCGCGCGGGTGTCGAGCGGTATCTCAGGAGCGCGCGTGCTCAGCCGGACCTGCACCTGGCCAACGTCAGCCTGCTGGCCGCAGAAGCCTCGTTGGCGGACGGCGATCCGACGGCAGCCCGCCAACACGCGCGCCGGGCGCGTCGATCATTCGCGCACGCCGGCTCAGACCACTGGTCACGCGCCGCACGCCTCGTCGAGCTTCGGGCGCGCTGGGCTTCGGGTCGACGCGGCCGGGTCCTCGCTCGCCAGGCCGACGAGCTTGCGGTGGAGATGTCGCAGTGGCGTACACCCGAGGAGTCCAACGCCCGGCTCTTCGCCCTACGGACGGCCTTGGCCGTCGGCGACGCCGACACCGCGAAGCGACACATGGAGCAGCTCGTCCGGCGGGCGCGGACGGCCCCGCCGCTGCAGCGTTCGCACGCCGAGCTCGGCCGCGCGCTGCTGGCCGAGTCGCGTGGCGAGCACGGCCAGCTGTTCCGCGCCGCGGAGCGGGGGCTCACCCTGCTCGACGAGCACCGCGCGTCGCTCGGCGCCACCGAGCTGAGGGCGCACGCGACCCGCCACGGCGCCGAACTGGCCGGGCTGGCCGTCGAGCACGCCGCGACGCACGGGCCTGCCCGCGACCTGCTGCGCTGGACCGAGCGCTGGCGGGCGAGCGTGCTGAGCCTCCCGGCCGCGCGGAGCGAGGCGGAGGAGGACCGCGAGCTCGCGGCCGACCTCACCGCGCTGCGCCGCCTGGTTGCGGAACAGCGCGAGGCAGCGGTCGCCGCCACGCGGACAGGTGCGCCGCAGCGCGAACGCCGGGAGCTCGAGGAGCGCATCCGGCAGCGGTCGCTGACCCGGCCAGGGCGCCGGCGCACCGGACCTGCCGTACGCCTCGACATCCCTGCCATGCTGGACGCACTCGGCGAGCGGACGCTCGTCTCCGTCGTCGGCGTCCACAACCGCTTCGAGGTCGTCGTAGCGCGGCGCGGGCGGGTCCGGCGCGTCTCCGCGGGAACGCTCCCCGGCGTCCGCGAGACGACCGAGCACGCCCGCTTCGCGCTACGCACCGTGGCCGCCGGAGGCGCGGCCGCCCCGTACATGCTCGACGCCCTGCACGCCGACCTCGAGGCACTCGAACGCCTCACGCTCGGCGGCGCCGTACGGATGCTCGGCGACGACCCCGTCGTCGTCGTCCCACCGGCCCGGCTGCACGCGCTGCCGTGGGACGCCCTGCCGGCGCTGCGCCACCGCGCGGTGTCGGTGGCGCCGTCGGTGAGCTCGTGGCTGCGCGCGCACGAGATCACGCCTCCGCGCCGGCGCCGGGTCACCCTCGTTGGGGCGCCCAGGCTCGAGCACGCCACCGCCGAGGTCGCGGCGCTCGGCCGCCTGCACGGCAGCAGCGCCACGGTGCTGACCGGCGAGGACGCCCGCGCCGACGCTGTGCTGCACGGCCTCGACGGCGCCTGGCTGGGCCACATCGCGGCGCACGGCACGTTCCGCGGCGACAACCCGCTGCTCAGCGCGCTCGAGCTCGCCGATGGGCCGCTAACCGTCTACGACCTCGAACGCCTTCGCCGCGCGCCGTACCGGCTCGTGCTGTCGGCCTGCGAGTCCGCTGTCGGCTCCCCCACCGGCGCCGACGAACTGCTCGGGCTGACGAGTGCGCTGCTGGCCACGGGTACGGCGGGCGTGCTGGCCAGCGTGGTGCCGGTCAACGACGCCGCCACCGCCCGGCTGTCGGTGCGGGTGCACGAGCGGCTGGTGCACGGCGACGATCTGGCCGAGGCGCTGCGCGCCGCGTCGGCCGTCGCCGTCGAGCCGGTCGACGTCGGGACGGCGTACGCGTTCCTCGCCCTCGGCGCGGCCTGAGATCAGGTCAGGGCAGGGCCGACGCCGTCGATGGCGGACCCCCGCGCCTTGCGCAGCAGCTCTTCGGCCGCCAGGCGGGCGTTGACGTCACGCTTGGCGGTGCGCTCCGCGACGAGGCCGGCGAAGTACGGCGCCGAGAACGACGTGCCGCTCCAGCGTGCCAACCCGCGGAACTCGCGCACCGCGCCGATGCCGGGCGGGCGCGGCTCGGCGTACATGTAGGTCACCGGCTCGTGCGCGGTGCCGGCGAAGGCGTTGACCAGGTCGGTGCCTGGGCAGTAGACGTCCACCCAGCCACCGCGGTTGCTGTACCAGGCCCGTCCCCGGAACACAGAGTCGAGCGCGCCCACCGACACCGCCCACGGAAAGGCGCCCGGCCACAGCGGGTGCGTCGTCATGTCGTTGCCGGCCGAGCAGACGAGCGCGACCCCCTTGGTCTTCGCCATCAGACCTTCGACGGGCTCGAAGGCCAGTGGTGGGATGTTGCCGCGGGTGTAGCAGCCGGCCTGCAGGCTGATGACATCCGGCGCGAGGCCGAACGCGCGCGTCAGCTGCGACACCACGGTCGTCTCGTCGACGACGCCCCCGCTGTAGAGCGGAACCGGGCCGTGGCCGAGATCGGTGAGGTCGAGCGTCATCCGCAGCACCGTGAGCCGGCATTGCGGCGCGATCGCGCGGACGACGCCCGAGGCGAACGTGCCGTGACCGACGTACGGGTCGATGTGCGGATCGGCCGCGTCGAGGATCACGCTGCCGTCGGGCTGGACGCGCACCTGCCGCGGCATCTCGACGTCCTGCGCTGACGCGACGACGTCCTTGAGCCAGCGCTGCTCCCAGCCCTCCTTGACGAAGCCGGTGTCGACGACGACGACGTGGACGTCGGCGCCGCCGGACTCCCGGAGGGGGGGCACGCAGGCGGACCCAGGCGGCACCGGTGCCGGCTCGACCGCCGGGGTGACGGGACCGGCCAGCCACAGCACATGGTGGGGCGTCACCACGCCGGGGCCGAACTCGTCGTCGAGCTCCCGCATCAGCGGCGGCACCCGCATCTGGCTGCGGTCATCGGTGACGCGGACGACACTGACACCGGCGTGGTGGACCGGTGACCCGGTGCTCGGGTCGGCTCGCGGCGGGAGCTGATGGCTCACGTCTCGGGACTCCAGACTCGCCCGCACCCTCGACAGGTCCCGGTCGCGAGTCAGCAGGTGGCCAGGGCGGTACATGTACGCGAACCCAGCGCTGCCGTCCACCTCGTCGGCCTCGTCCTCGAGACCGGCCAGCACGACCTCCCTCCTCGTCGACCTGATGAGCGCGATCTGCGCGGCCTGAACCGCGGCCTGAACCTCGGGTGGAGGCTCGTCGTCGCCACTCGGGTGACGCTGCTGGTCATCTCCGTCCGACACCATGGCAGCCTCCCGTCCCTCCGCGCCGCGTTCAGCTGATCGCGCTTAGCATCCACCCCATGCCCGTCCGTGGCCAGATTGAAGGGCCCGGCGCCTTCGCTGCAGCCGACCTGGTCAGGCGCGCCACCGGAGATCCGGTCGCGGTCCGGGTAGAGGCGAGCCGCGTTCTGACCCGCAGCCGGGATCCGCTGATCCGATCCTTCGCCGCGCAGGCGCTCGGGCTCTCCCGACGTGACCTCGGGGACGCGCGTGGAGCGCTGCGAGCCTTGCGCCAAGCCGTGCGGTTCGCCGAACACACAGGCGACCGCCGCCGCACGTCGGACTGCCGCGCCTCGCTGGCGGCCACGCTCGTGGTGGCGGGCCGCGTGCGGGAAGGCTTGGACGCCCTCGCGCAGGCCGAGAGCACCAGCACGGGCCTCGACGCAGCGCGCATCGAGTTCCGGCGGGGCGCGGTGCTCGTGCGACTCGCCCGGATGGACGAGGGGCTCGGCGCACTCACGCACGCGCTGCGAGCGTTCCGGCGGGACGGAGACCGGCTCTGGGAGGCCCATGCCCTCACCAATCGTGGTGAGGCGTACGCCGCCCAGGGTCGGCTGGACCAGGCGACGCATGACCTCGATGCGGCGGCCACGCTGTACGACGACCTGGGCCAGGCGCTGGCGGCGGCGATGACGACGCACGACAAGGCCGTCGTCGCCTCGATCGCGGGACGTTTCCCCGAGGCGCTGCGCCTGCTCGACGAGGCACGTCAGGCCTACGCCGCGCTGCACGCGGTGCCGCTTGATCTGGTCGCCGACGAGTGCGCCGTCCTGCTTCGCGCCGGACTGCCGGAGGAAGCGGTCGCGGCGGCGACCGCGGCGTTGGCCTCCACCGACCGCACTGCGAGCCCGCTGGAGGCCGTCAAAGTGATCGTGCGCGGAGTGGAGGCAGCGACCGCCGTCGGCGACTATCCGCTGGCCGTGCGATGGTCCAGACAGGCGGCCCGGCTCGTCGACCCGGCCTCGGACACGTCCCTCTTGCTGGCGTTGCGAGGGGAGGAGGCTCGCCGGCAGCTACGTGGCGCCACGCCCACGATGCTCGAGCACCTGACGGCAACGGCAACGGAGATGACCAGCCGCCGGATGCCCGACGCGGTGACGGCACACCTCGCCGCCGGCAGGTGTGCCATCGACCTGCGCCGGCCCGACGCGGCTCGCCGGCACTTGCGCGAGGCAGAGCGGCTGGGCCGGCGTGGCGCCGCTCCCATGCGGCTCAGCGCCGCGGTGGCCGCGGCCACCAGGGCGGACCTGGACGTCGACCCCGCGAGCGTGCGCAGGGCGGCGCGCCGTGGCTTCACCGTCCTGGACACCCACCTCGCCACCCTGGGTGCGAGTGAGCTGCGGGCCCGCTCCGGGCGCCTCGTCGAGGAGCTCGCCCAGCTGGCGGTCAGGGCGACCGTGGACGACCCGCGATCCCTCCTGCTGGTCAGCGAACGCGCGCGGGCGGTCGCGCTGCGCATCGTACCGGACTCCGTCGGCACCCGCAGCCCGGGTGCGGCGGACCGCGCGGCCCTGCGCGCGGCGGCGACCGCGCTCGCCGCGGCGCGGGCGGAGGGTGCGCCGACGACCGAGCTCCTGCACGGTGTGCGCGCGCTCGAGCAGCGCGTGGCCCGATCCGCCCGGCAGTCCAGCGGGAGCGGGACGACGCACTCGCTGGAGGACCTGCAGCGGCTGCAGGAGGCACTCGGTGCGCGTCGGCTGCTCTCCCTGGTCGGCATCGACGGTCACCTGCACCTGCTCGTCCTCGGGCAGCGCGGCGTGCGTCGCTTTCACGGCGGCCGGCTCGCCGAAGCCGCCGCCCTGACCGAGCAGGTGCGCTTCCTCCTGCGCGCCGGGGCAAGGTCGGGGGCAGCCACGGCGGCGCTGCTGCAGCCGGCCCTCGACGAAGCGCTGCACGAGCTCGAGTCGGCGGTCCTGGCGCCGGCGCTCCGCGCGCTGGGCGACGGGCCGGTGGTCGTGGTGCCGCCGGCGCGGTTGCGTGGGCTGCCGTGGGCCGCCTTGCCGTCGCTGCGCGCCCGCTCGACTGCCGTGTCGCCGTCGGCCACGGCGTGGCTGCACGCCGCCCGGCGGCGGCCGCCGACCACCCGTCGCACCGTGCTCGTCGGCGGACCTCACCTCGCATCCGGCGGCGGGGAGGTCCCCGCGCTGGCCGCGCGGAATCCCGACGCGACAGTACTCCGCGACGGCGCCGCGACCGCAACCGACGTGCTCGCAGCACTCGACGGCGCGTGGCTCGGACACGTCGCCGCGCACGGCACGTTCCGCGACGACAACCCGATGTTCTCGACGCTGGAGCTCGACGACGGGCCGCTCACCGCGTTCGACCTGGAGCGGCTGCACCGCTCGCCGTACCGCTTTCTGCTCACCTCGTGCGAGACCGCGGCCGAGGGATTCGCCGGCCACGACGACGTGCTGGGCTTCACCACGGCTGTCATGGCCGCGGGTACGGCCGGCGTGCTCGCCGCCGTCGAGCCCGTAGACGACGCGGCGACCGTCGGCCTGTCGCTCGTCGTGCACGAGCAGCTCGCCGCGGGCGCAGACCTCGCCGGCGCGCTGCTGGCCGCTCGCACCGCGGCCACCGGCGTCCCGCTGGCGACGTCCACCGCGTGGTCGTTCCTGGCGGTCGGCGCGGCCTGAAGCAGCGCCGGCGGCCGACTACCGTGGAGCGGATGTCCACCGGTACCGAGCCAGCGCCGGCCGCGCGCGGGTCCGCGCCGCCGGTGCGCAGCCTCGCCGAGGACCTGCGCCGCCGCGACGACGGCACTCTGGCGCGCCTTCTGCACGAGCGGCCGGACCTCGTCACGCCGGTGCCGACCGACCTCACCCGGCTCGCCGAGCGGGCGACGACCCGATCGTCGATCGCCTGGGTGATCGACCGGCTCGACCGGCTGTCGTTGCAGGTGCTCGAGGCGCTGGCGGTGCTGCCGACGCCAGCGGCGTACGCCGAGCTGGCCCCCCTCCTCGGCGTCGACGACACCGTCCTGCGGCCGGTGCTGCAGCGCCTGCGCGAGCTCGCGCTGGTGTGGGGAGATCTCGACGCGCCGCACCTGGTGAGCACGGCCGGCGACCTGCTCGGCCCGTCACCCGCCGGCCTCGGACCGCCGGTCGCCGTCGTGCTGCGCGGGCTGTCGCCGCAGCGCATCGACGACCTCGCGACAGCCGTCGGCGTCACCGCGGGCGAGGTGGTCGACGCCCTCGCGCACCCGGAGCGGCTCGCGGCGCTGCTCGCCGACGCCGGTGACGAGGCGCGCGCGGCGTTGGCCGGGATGGCGTGGGGGCCGCCGACCGGCCGGATCGCCGAAGCGCTGCGCGCGGTCGCGCCGGACACGGCCCGCACCCCGGTCGAGCGGCTGCTGGCCCGGGGCCTGCTGCTGCCGGTGGCCCACGACACCGTCGTCCTGCCGCGAGAGGTGGCGCTTGTGCTCCGCGGCGGGCGGCTGCACGAGGCGCTGGCCGCCTCGCCACCGGCCCCGGCGACCACCGTCCGCGACCCCTCCCTGGTCGACCGGGCGGCCGCCGGTGCGGCGGCCGAGTTGGTCCGCCGGGTCGAGCGGCTCCTCGAGGCGTGGGCAGAGCAGCCTGCGGTGGCCCTGCGGGCCGGCGGGCTCGGCGTCCGTGAGCTGCGCCGCACCGCGGTCGCCGTCGAGCTCGACGAGTCCGCCACGGCGCTGCTCGCCGAGATCGCCCAGGCCGCCGGTCTGCTCGGCCACGGCGGCGGCATCGACGATGGCTGGCTGCCCAGCCCGGCGTACGACGCCTGGCGCCGCCAGGACGTCGCGCACCGCTGGGCCGTGCTGGCGCTGGCCTGGCTGGGCTCGACGCGCGCGGCTTTCCTCGTCACCGGCGCCCGCGGCGACCGCGACCGGCCGGCCGCCGCGCTGGGGCCCGACCTCGAGCGTCCGGGGCTCTCCGACGTACGCCGGCAGGTGCTGGCCGCCCTCGACACCGCGGGTCCGGGGGCGGCGTTGGGGGCGGACGGGGTCCGCGAGGTGCTGGCCTGGCGGCGTCCACGGCGGGCCGGGTCGGCACGGGACGCCATGGTGGGGGCGACGCTGAGCGAGGCCGCCGACCTGGGCGTCACGGGCATGGGAGCGCTGTCCGCACCAGGCCGGGCCCTCGGTGCGGCTCCAGCCGGTGTGGCGCCGGGCGAGCCGGCTTGGGTCGCCGCCGTCGACGACGTCGCCGCGGCGATCGCACCGCTGCTGCCGCCGCCACTGGACCACGTCGTCCTGCAGGCCGACCTCACCGCCGTCGCTCCCGGCCCGCTGCAGGACGGCCTGGCCCGCGACCTCGGCCTGGTCGCAGACGTGGAGTCCACCGGCGGCGCCACCGTCTACCGCTTCAGCGCCGGGTCGGTGCGCCGCGCGCTCGACGCCGGACGCTCCGCGGGCGAGGTGCTGGACCTGCTCGCCCGCGCGTCGCGGACGCCGGTGCCCCAGCCACTGAGCTACCTCGTCGAGGACGTGGCCCGCCGCCACGGCCGGTTGCGGGTCGGGGCCGCCGGGTCGTTCGTCCGCAGCGACGACCCGGCTGCTCTCGCCGAGCTCGCGGCGGATCCGCGGGCCGTCGGCCTCGGACTGCGCCGGCTGGCCCCGACCGTCCTGGCCGCCGAGGTCGGCCCGGACTCGCTGCTGACCCGGCTGCGCGATCTCGGGCACGCGCCGGCCGCTGAGGCGGCGGACGGCACGCTCGTCCTGGCCCGCCGGGCGGACCGGCGTGCGCCCGCTCGTCCGGCGCCCCGTCCGTACACGGTCGACCGTCCGGTCCCCGGGCCGGCCCTGCTGGCTGCCGCGGTCCGGGCGCTGCGGGCCGGCGACCGCTCGGCGGAGCGGCGGCCCGCCGGCGAGGTCGTCGGCCGCCTCGGGCGCACCGGATCGACCGAGGTGCTCGCCGTGCTGCGGGCGGCGACGACGTCCGGCCAGCCGGTATGGATCGGCTACGTCGACCGCGACGGCGGGCTCAGCGAGCGGGTGGTCGACCCGGTCGCCGTCGCCGGAGGGTGGCTGACGGCGTACGACCACCGCAGCGAGCAGGTGCGCACCTTCGCCGTCCACCGCATCTCCGGCGTCGCGCCCGTCGACCACTGACCGCCTACGACGCTGGTGCCGCGATCTCCCCGTACACATTTGGGATTCCCGACGCTCGCGGGGCTCGAGGTGCGCACCTCGAGCCTCGCCTGACGCTGGGACCTCAAATGTGTACGGAGGCGGCCGGCACGCCTGCTGGTGCCCGTACGCTACGCCGCCGTGGACGCCGCCGTGGACGCCGCCGTGGACGCCGCCGTGGCGGTCCGGCTGACCAACGCCGAGCTGCCCGACCTCGACGGGCTCCGCGAGCACCTCGCGGACCGTCCGTCCGACGCCGCGCGCGTCACCGACCGCGACCTGCGCACGCTGCGGGGGCTGCAGGCCCGGTTGCGGGAGGTGTTCGCCGCCGCCGCGGCCGGCGACACGGACGGCGCGGTCGAGCGGCTCAACGCGCTGTTGGCGCGCAGTCCGGTCGTCCCCGTGGTCCGCCGCAACGGCGAAGGGTGGCGCCTGCACCTCACCGCGCACGGCAGCGCCCCAGCCCACCACATCGCGGGCGAGCTGCTCGTCGGCCTCGCCACGACCGTGGCCGAGCACGGTCCGCAGCGGCTCGGCACCTGCGCCGGGGACGGCTGCGCCGACGTCTTCCTCGACACCTCGCCGGGCGGGACCCGGCGCTTCTGCTCGGCGCGCTGCGCCAGCCGGACCAACGTCGCCGCGCTGCGTGCCCGCCGTCACGCTCCCAGAGTGGGAGGCTCCTCCGCTCCCGCCCTGGTGCAGACTGGACGCTCCCGCCGACCGGAAGGCCGTACGTGACCGACGGACCGCTCATCGTCCAGTCCGACCGGACCCTGTTGCTCGAGGTCGACCACGAGCTCGCGCAGGAGTGCCGGCGGGCGATCGCGCCGTTCGCAGAGCTCGAGCGCTCGCCCGAGCACGTGCACACATACCGCGTCACCCCGCTCGCGCTGTGGAACGCCCGCGCCGCCGGCCACGACGCCGAGCAGGTCGTCGACGTCCTCCTGCGCTACAGCCGCTACCCCGTGCCACACGCCCTGCTCGTCGACGTCGCCGAGACCATGGCTCGCTACGGCCGGCTGCGGCTGATGAAGCACCCCACGCACGGGTTGGTGCTGGAGTCCACCGACCGCGCCGTGCTCGAGGAGGTGCTGCGCAGCAAGAAGGTGTCGCCGCTCACCGGTAGCCGGATCGACGAGGACACCGTCGCCGTGCATGCCGCCGAGCGTGGCACGCTCAAGCAGGCGCTGGTCAAGCTCGGCTGGCCCGCCGAGGACCTCGCCGGATACGTCGACGGCGAGGCCCACCCGATCGAGCTGCGCGAGGACGGCTGGACGCTGCGGGCCTACCAGCGCGAGGCCGCCGACGGCTTCTGGCACGGCGGGTCGGGGGTGGTCGTGCTGCCCTGCGGCGCGGGCAAGACGCTCGTCGGCGCGGCGGCGATGGCCCGCGCACAGTCCACGACGCTCGTGCTGGTCACCAACACCGTCAGCGCCCGGCAGTGGAAGTCCGAGCTGCTCGCGCGCACGAGCCTGACCGAGGACGAGATCGGGGAGTACTCCGGTGCGCGCAAGGAGGTCAGGCCGGTCACCATCGCGACGTACCAGGTCATGACCACCCGGCGGAAGGGCGTCTACACGCACCTCGAGCTCTTCGACGCCCGCGACTGGGGGCTCGTCGTCTACGACGAGGTGCACCTGCTGCCGGCGCCGATCTTTCGGATGACCGCCGACCTGCAGGCCCGGCGCCGGCTCGGACTCACCGCGACGCTGGTCCGCGAGGACGGCCGCGAGGACGAGGTGTTCACGCTGATCGGGCCCAAGCGCTACGACGCACCGTGGAAGGAGGTCGAGGCGCAGGGCTGGATCGCGCCGGCGGACTGCGTCGAGGTGCGGGTGACGCTGTCCGACCACGAGCGGATGGTGTACGCGACGGCGGAGCCCGACGAGCGCTACCGGCTGGCCTCCAGCACCGACACCAAGACTCGCGTCGTGCAGCGGCTCGTCGAGCGGCACCGGGGCGAGCCGGTGCTGGTCATCGGGCAGTACCTCGACCAGCTCGACGACCTCGGCGAGCGCCTGGATGCGCCGGTGCTCAAGGGCGAGACGACGGTACGGGAGCGGGAGCGGCTCTTCGCGGCGTTCCGCGCCGGCGAGCTGCCCGTACTCGTCGTCAGCAAGGTGGCCAACTTCTCGGTCGACCTGCCCGAGGCGTCGGTGGCGATCCAGGTGTCGGGGACGTTCGGCTCGCGGCAGGAGGAGGCGCAGCGGCTGGGACGGCTGCTGCGCCCGAAGGGCGACGGCCGCACCGCGCGCTTCTACACCGTCGTCTCGCGCGACACCCTTGACACCGACTACGCCCAGCACCGGCAGCGCTTCCTCGCCGAGCAGGGCTATGCCTACCGCATCGTCGACGCCGACGACGTACTCGCCGGCGACGAGGCCTGACGGCGGCCCCCTCCGCACGCGCGGATTGGCCCTTCCCGAGCCGTACTCCCCCATCCCGCCTCCTGCAGCGCGCGGGAAGGGGGTGTTGATCACGTTAACGTGATCAACACGGCGGCACCCTCGCCGTCCCGGCGGTGGGTGGTGGCTCGGCTACCCGGGGCGCGGCGGGCGGACGTCGGGAGCCTGGGCTGCTTCGGGCAGCAGCAGCACGGCGCCGATCAGGAAGCACAAGCCGCCGAGTGACGTGGACAGGTTGGTCCATCCGACACTGATCGCCGCGCCTGCGGACGGGACGACGTACGAGGTCACCGCGGCGACGCCGAACGCGACACAGCCGAGCAGGTTGATCGTCACGATCCCCGACTCGAGCGTCCGCGTCGGGCCTGCGAACGGCCGCCCGGAGACCTCGACGTACGCGAGGTAGCCGGACACGAGGAAGCAGACGGAGCCCAAGGCGTCCGGTCGCCACACGCTTTGGTCGTAGGTGCTCGACTCGATGCCGACCTGCAGGGCCCGAAACGTCGTGAGGTTGAAGTACACGGTGCCGACGAGCTGGACGCCGCTGCTCCACCAGTCGATCCGCCGGGGCTCGAACGTCAACACCTTCGCCCGTCCGGTTCGCTCAGCAGGCCGGCCCCCGTCGGCATTGATCGCCTCCAGCCACTGCAGCGTTGCCGCGGACGTGAACAGCAGCGACCCGACGAAGAACACCGCGGCATCTGCCGTCGCACCGACGAGATCCGCGAACGGGGGCAGCGGAGCGACCAGGAAGCACGCCGCGCCCGTGGCGAACAGGACCGCCATCCACCAGGACGCGTGCCCGGCAGCCTGCCGTTGCCCGGCGTGCTCGCCGCGTCGCCTGACCCATGACAGCGGCGGCGCATGCTTGCGGTGTCGGCGCGACGACCACTCGACGGTCGTCCCGTCCGGCTGCTGGTAGGTGACGTGGGTCGTGAACGGACCGATCGAGCGGTGGGCGACCGGAGTCCACCGGGGCGGCATGTCCGGGACCGTCGAGCCGGCCATCACGTCGGCGTGCAGCGACGCTGCGGCTGGGTCATCGGTGCCTCCTCCAGCCGGCACGCGCAGGTCCGCGGCCGGCCCCGCGCGGCCATCCGAGCACCTGACCCCCCGTTCGTGACCACCCGTCGCGGATGGCGATGGCGGTCCCGCGAGCCCGCGAGCCCTCATCCGGTGCGGACGACGCGAACACCGGGCCGGCCGCGACATCGTGGACCATCGACCGCATGGAGGTAGCGATGACATCGACAGCCGAAAGGGCCACCGGACAGCCAGCCGACGCCTTCGTGGTGTTCGGCATCACCGGTGACCTGGCGAAGGTGATGACGTTCCACTCGCTCTACCGGCTGGAGGCCCGCGGACTCCTGCAGTGCCCGGTGGTCGGCGTCGCCGGCGACGACTGGACCATGGAGCAGCTCGTTCAACGCGCGCGCGAGTCGATCGAGGGCACCGGCGAGCGCCTCGACGAAGCCGTCTTCGACCGCTTCACGGCGCGCCTGGCGTACGTCAGCGGCAACTTCACCGACCCGGCCACCTATGCGCGCGTCGGCGAGGCGATCAAGGGCGCGGACTGCCCGGTCTTCTACCTCGAGATCCCGCCGTTCCTGTTCGGACCGGTCGTCAAGAACCTGGCCGAGGCCGGCCTGACGGCATCGGCCCGGGTGGTGGTGGAGAAGCCGTTCGGCCACGACCTGGACTCCGCCCGTGCGCTGGCCAACGACCTGCACCAGTACATCGACGAGTCCCAGCTGTACCGGATCGACCACTACCTCGGGAAGATGGGCATCGAGGAGATCCTCTATCTGCGGTTCGCCAACACGATGCTGGAACCGATCTGGAACCGGAACTTCGTGGAGTGTGTGCAGATCACGATGGCCGAGGACTTCGGGGTCGCCGATCGCGGCCACTTCTACGACCCGGTGGGCGCACTGCGCGACGTCGTGGTCAACCATCTCATGCAGGTCGTCGCGGCGGCCGCCATGGAGGCACCGTCGCGGGGTGATCCGCGGACGATCAAAGAGGCGCAGGTGGCTCTCTTCCGGGCCGTCGACGCGGCCGACCCTGCGCACTACGTGCGGGGCCAGTACGACGGATACCTCGACGTGGACGGGGTCGCGGCGGGCTCGACGACCGAGACATACGCGGCTCTGCGCCTGGACATCGAGAACTGGCGGTGGTCGGGCGTCCCGTTCTACATCCGCACGGGGAAGTGCCTGTCCGGTACCCAGACCGAGCTGCGGCTCGTTTTCAAGCGCTCGCCGCAGCTGGGCTTCTTCCCCGAAGAGAACCGCCCACGGCCCAACCAGCTCGTGATCAAGCTGGACCCCACGACCGGTGTCCGGTTGGTCGTCGACGCGCACCGTGCCGACGTGGCCGGTGCCGCGCCGATCGAGCTCGACATGGAGTTCGCGGCCGAGGGCGGGGAGGGACCGACGCCGTACGAGGTGCTGCTGCACGCCGCCATGGTCGGCGACAGCACACGGTTCACCCGGCAGGACGGAGTCGAGGAGACCTGGCGGATCATGCAGCCGTTGCTCGACGCGCCGCCCCCGGTCCACGCGTACGCTCCCGGCTCGTTGGGTCCGGAGGCCGCCGACTCGCTGACCGCGGGGCACGGTGGGTGGCAACCGCCGTGGATGCAGCCGAGCTGAAGGCGCCGTTCAGCCCAACCGCGCCAGCAGGTGGTCGCCGACCCGCAGCGCGTTGGCCATTGCAGTGAGTGCCGGGTTCACCGCTCCGATGCTCGGGAAGAAGCTCGTGTCGACGACGTAGAGGTTGTCCACCTCGTGCGCCTTGCAGTCCGTGTCGAG
>JBBRVP010000039.1:0-33905 GCA_038246785.1 Jiangellales bacterium | reverse complement strand
GGCACCGTCACCGTCGCCAACGGCGGCAACGTCACCTGCACCATCACCAACGACGACCAGCCGGCCACCCTCACCCTGGTCAAGGCGGTCACCAACGACAACGGCGGCACCGCCAACCCCACCGACTGGACACTGACCGCCGCCGGGCCCACCCCGATCACCGGCACCACCGGCTCACCCGCCGTCACCGACGCCACCGTCGACGCCGGCGCCTACCCCCTGTCCGAAGCCGGCGGTCCCGCTGGCTACACACCGGGTGACTGGACCTGCACCGGGGGCACCCTCACCGGCGCCACCGTCACCGTCGCCAACGGCGGCAACGTCACCTGCACCATCACCAACGACGACCAGCCGGCCACCCTCACCCTGGTCAAGGCGGTCACCAACGACAACGGCGGCAGCGCCAACCCCACCGACTGGACACTGACCGCCGCCGGGCCCACCCCGATCACCGGCGCCACCGGCTCACCCGCCGTCACCGGCGCCACCGTGGCCGCCGGCAAATACGACCTGAGCGAGGCAGGCCCGGCCGGCTACGCGGCGAGCGCCTGGAACTGCACCGGGGGCACCCTCACCGGCGCCACCGTCACCGTCGCCAACGGCGGCAACGTCACCTGCACCATCACCAACGACGACCAGCCGGGCACCTTCACGGTGACCAAGTCCAGCGACCCGGTGTCGGGCTCCACCGTCGAGCCGGGCGACGTCATCACCTACACGGTGACGGCGGAGAAGACCGGCGGTGTGGACCCGCGCGACGTCGTCGTGCTGGACGACCTGTCCGACGTGCTCAACCACGCGACGCTGGTCCCCGGCAGCATCACCGCCAGCACCGGCACGGCGACTGCGACGGGCACCGGGCTCCGCTGGGCCATTCCGCAGCTGGGCGGGCAGGAGACGGTCAGCTACCAGGTGCGCGTCGACGACGACGCGTACGGCGTGCAACTCGCGAACCTCATCACGAGCCAGGGCAGCCAGACCTGCGCACCGGCGTCGAACGGTGCCTCGCCGGCCGACGTCAGTGTCGCCCGTCCGCTGACCCTGGTTGAGGACGCCGCCGAGGACCCGGCCTGCTCGACGACCCACCGCACGCCGCCGGCGCCGTCCCCGACCCCCTCGCCATCCCCGACCCCCTCGCCATCCCCGACCCCCTCGCCGTCGCCCAGCCCCTCGCCGACGGTGACACCGTCGCCCACCGCGACGCCGCCCCCGGTGACGCCGCCCCCGGTGACGCCGCCCCCTGTCACGCCGCCCCCGGTCGTGCCGCCGCCGGGGCAGCTTCCGCATACCGGCTCGGACCTCGGGCCGCTGCTCTGGTCGGGGCTGGCCCTGCTGCTGATCGGGCTCGGTGTCCTCCTCCTGAGCAGGACGCGCCGCCGGGCCCCGCAGTGAGCGACCCGGTCGCGGCCTCACCGCACGACGAGGCCGACCCGTACGCCGTGGCCCGCCGGGCCGCGACCGCGCTGGCCGAAGCGACCGGTGTGCCACGTCACGACGCTTTGGTCGTGCTGGGCTCGGGCTGGGCGGCGGCCGCAGACGCCTTCGGCCCCCCGGTGGCCGAGCTGGAACTGGCGGCGCTGCCCGGATTCCTGGCCCCGGCCGCCGAGGGGCACGTCGGGCTGGCCCGGTCGTGCCGGGTGGACGGCCGCGCGGTGCTCGTGCTGCTGGGCCGCACGCACCTCTACGAGGGCCACGGCGCCGCCGCGGTCGTGCATCCGGTGCGTACGGCGGCGGCCGCCGGCGTACGTCTCGCCGTGCTCACCAACGCCAACGGCTCGCTGCGCCCGGAGTGGGGCACCGGCACCGGCGTGCTGCTCCGCGACCACATCAACCTCAGCGCGGCCTCGCCGCTGGTCGGCCCCCGCTTCGTCGACCTCACCGACGCCTGGTCGCCGCGACTGCGCGCGCTGGCCCGCAGGATCGACCCCGGGCTCGTCGAGGGCGTCTACGTGCTGCTGCCCGGCCCGCACTACGAGACGGTCGCCGAGGCACACCTGCTGCGCAGGCTCGGGGCCGACGTGCTCGGCATGTCGACGGTCCTCGAAGCCATCGCTGCCCGCGAGGCCGGCCTCGAGCTGATGGGGCTGTCGGTCGTCACCACCGTGGAGGCGACCGGCGAGTCGATCGAGCCTGCCGAGGTGGTTGCACAGGCCGCGGCGGCTGCTGGCAGGCTCGGCCCCGTTGTCGCATCCGTCGTCGGACGCGCCTGAGTCCACAAGGAGCAATCGGTGTCCACCGTGCAGCAGCCCGTCGCCGCCAGCGCGCTGGCGGTCGAGCAGAACGGGATCAACGTCATCCCGGAGTCCGAGCGGCACGGCGAGCCGCGCGAGCTGTTCTGGCCGTGGTGCGCCTCCAACATCTCGGTCCTGGGCATCAGCTACGCAGCGTTCATCCTGTTCTTCGGAGTCTCCTTCTGGCAGGCCGTCGTCGCCGCCGTGGTCGGCGTGACGTTCTCGTTCCTGCTCGTCGGCTTCGTCTCGCTGGCCGGCAAGCGCGCGTCGGCACCCACGATGGTCATCTCGCGGGCGGCCTTCGGCGTGCGAGGCAACGCGCTGCCGGCGGCAGCGTCGTACCTGCTGCTCGTCGGCTGGGAGACGGTGCTCGCATCGCTCGGTGTGCTGGCCACGGCCACGGTCTTCGAGCGGCTCGGCTGGGGATCGGGCAATGTCACGAAGGTCGCGGCGTTCTTCGTCGTGGCCGCCCTGGTCATCGGCGCAGGCGTCCTCGGCTTCAAGGCGATCATGACGCTGCAGACCTGGATCACCCTCGCGACGGCCGTCCTGACCGTCGGCTACATCGCGCTGACGATCAACCACGTCGACTGGTCGGCGGTGTCGGGGCTGGCGTCCGGTTCCCGGCAGGCCTTCATCGGTGCAGTCATCTTCGCGATGACCGGCTTCGGCCTGGGCTGGGTCAACAGCGGCGCCGACTACTCCCGCTACCTGCCCCGCCGGGCGTCAGCGTCCGGGATCGTGGCCTGGACGACGTTCGGTGCTGCGCTGCCCTCGGCGGTGCTCGTCGCATACGGCCTCCTGCTCGCCGGCTCGGACGCCAAGCTGCTCGACGCCATCTCGGTCGACCCCATCGGCGCGCTCACCACGCTGCTGCCCACGTGGTACCTCATTCCGTTCATCGTGGTCGTCCTGCTCGGCCTGGTCGGCGGCGCCGTCCTCGACATCTACTCCTCGGGGCTGGCGCTGCTCACGCTGGGCCTGCGAGTCCCGCGCTGGACGGCAGCCGGCATCGACGGCGTGATCATGGTGATCGGCACGATCTACGTCGTCTGGATCGCGGACAACTTCATCGGGCCGTTCCAAGGGTTCCTGTACACGCTGGGCGTGCCGATCTCGGCGTGGGCCGGCGTCTTCCTCGCCGACATGGCGCTGCGGCGGCGCGACTACGCCCAGGTCGACCTCTACGACCCGGCGGGCCGATACGGTGCTGTGAGCTGGCCCGGCGTCGGCACGATGGTGGTCGCGACGCTGCTCGGCTGGGGGCTGGTCACGAACTTCACGACCGGCGCGCTGACCTGGCAGGGCTATCTGCTCGAGCCGTTCGGCCTGGGACCCAAGGGCCGACTCGACGCCACCGGCGCGGTCGTCGACACGGGCGCCTGGAGCTACGCCAACCTCGGCATCTTCGTCGCACTGGCGATCGGGTTCGTTGGCTACCTCCTGCTGGGTCGGTCGCCGGTACGCCGGCAGGAGGACGCCGCGCAGCAGACCTACGCCTGAGTCGCCGCCGCCAGCCGCGCCCGGGTCGGGCCGCGACCCGGTCCGAGCCGGGTGACCGACAGAGCACCGGCCGCATCGGCCTGCCGCAACGCCTCTGGCCAGCCCAGTCCGGCGTGCCGGGCCGCCAGCAGCGCGCCGGTGTGCACGTCGCCGGCGCCGGTGGTGTCGACGACATCGACCAGGGGCGGGACGTCCTCGGCGAGGACCCTGCCGTACTCGTCCAGCACGCGGGCGGTGCGCGGCCCGTCGCGGAGCACGGTCACGGCGCCCGGACGGGTCGCCCGCACGCTGCCGGCAAGCGCGTCCTCGCGCGCGTTGAGGGTGAGCATGTCCGCCCGGTCGAGGACGCCTCGAAGTCGGCCGGCCGGGATGTCCGCGACCAGCGGCCCGGGGTCGAGCACGAGCTGGGGGCCGTCCGGCAGCCGGGCGCACCACCGCCCCAGCAGCGGACCGTTGACCTCGTACGCCAGGTCGTACCCGGACACGTACACCGCGTCGCCGGGACGGGGGTCGACGGCGGCCAGGTCGGCGTCGTCGAGCGCCGCCTCGACGCCCGGCACGGTCACGAACGTGCGCTCCCCGTCGGGCTCGACGAGCACGACGCAGTAGCCGGTGTCGCCAGCGGCCGCGATCGGCAACGCCAGCTCGACTCCGGCTGCGGCGAGCGCCGCACGGACCGCAGAGCCGAGCAGACCGGTGCCGTGGGCTCCGGCGTACACCGCCGGCAGCCCGAGTCGGGCGGCGGCGCTGAGCACGGTGAACCCGCCGCCGGCTCCCGACGGGCCCGGCTCGGCGACCACGTCTCCGCCGCGCACCGGGAGCGCCGGGAGCCTCGAGACGAGGTCGACGAGGACGCTGCCGACGAGGACGAGCCGGTTCGGGGTCACGGACGCGCAGCCTGCCGCAGCCGCAGCAGGCCGTCGACGAGCGGGCCGACGTCGATGTCGTTGACCACCTGCACCGTGCGCACCGCCTCGTCGGGCAGCCGGCCGCCGCAGGCACCGACGACGGCGCAGGCCATCGCGGCGATGGTGTCGCTGTCGCCACCGAGCGAGGCAGCGGCGAGGCCGGCGGCCCAGGCGTCGCGCGGGTGCAACGCGGCCACGGCGAAGGCGGCCGGTACGGAGTCCCGGGTGGCCAGCGAGGTCCCGACCTGCCGCTCGACGGCGTCGAGCGCCGCATCGACGTCCGGCGCCGAGCCGACGAGCGCGACGGCTGCGGCGATGCGGTCGTGGACGTCGGGAGGACCGAGCGGGGTACCCCGGCGGCCGCCCTCCCGCGCCGCGGCGACGGCCACCGGGAGCGCCTCGGTGAACGACCCGCCGTCGACGCCGGCACTGACCGCTGCGGCGACCGCTGCCGCGCCGGCATGGGCGGGCGGCGTGTCGTGCGTCGGCCGGTCGGCCTCCTCCACCGCCTCCACGAGGCGGCCCAGCGGCTCGGCTGGCACGGAGATCCCGACCGGCGCGATCCGCATCGCGGCGCCGTTGGTGTGCCCGGCGCGACCGGTCGTGCGGGGGTCGGCACCGGCGGCGAGGGCCGCGACGGCCCGCCGGGTCGACGGGCCGAGCAGGTCTCGCGATCCGCGCTCGCGCATGACGCGCTCCCACTCGAGCAGGGCAGCGCCCCAGCGGCGGGGCTCGAGCCGACCGTCGCCGGCGACGAGGAGTCGCCCCAGCAGCAGGGCCTGCTCGGTGTCGTCGGTGACGTGACCGGCCGGCATTCCGGGGGCGACCGGCTGGTCGGCGGGACCGGCAACGAAGCCGTCCAAGCGCGGCCAACGGCGCGCGACCTCCGCCCTCGACCAGGTCTGAGTCGGCATCCCGAGGGCGTCGCCGACCGCCAGGCCGAGCAGCGCTGCGCAGGCCCGGCGGTGGTCGAGGTCCGGCTGGCGGTTCACGACGTGCGCGCGTGCGCAGGCCGTGGCCGCCGGCCGCCGCGCACGTCGAGCACGGCCACCACGAGCGAGCAGGTCACGAGCGCGCCGCACAGCGCGAAGCTCGTCTCGATCGCCGGTCGCCACTGACCGCCCTGCAGCACGTGGAAGAAGGCGGCTCCGACACCGGCGATGCCGGCTGCACCGCCGACCCGCTGCGCGGTCTGCAGCACGCCGCCCGCGCTGCCGGCCTGCACGACCGGCACCTCGGCCAGGGTGAGTGTGATGTTCGGAGAGATGACGACGCCGCTCCCGACGCCCGCGACCAGCAGCGGCAGCGCGGCCCACCACCCGACGCTCGGGCCGTCGACCAGGCGCACTGCCAGCCACGCTCCGGCCAGCCCGGCGAGCACCAGCCCGAGGCCGATCACCACGAGGGGGCGGCCGATCCGGGTGATGACCCGGCCGGCCAGCGGGGCCGACACCGCGCCGCCGACCGCGAACGGCGTCTGCGCCAACCCGGCCTCCAGCGGTGTGTAGCCGTGCCCGACTTGCAGGAAGAGGGTGAACGTGAAAAAGATCGAGGTGAAGCCGGCGAAGTAGAGCGCGGCGATGCTCATCCCCGCCGCGTACGAGCGGCGGCGCAGCAGGGCGAGGTCGACGAGTGGGGTGTTGCCCCGGCGGGCGTACTGGCGCTCCCAACGCAGAAAGGCCGACGCGAGCACGAGGCCGATCGGCAGCGTCAGCCAGAGCGCCGCGGGCACGTCGGCGCCGGTCTCGAGCATCGGGAGGAGCACCAGCAGCAGCGCAACCGCAAGCAGGGCGACGCCGGGCAGGTCGAGCGGTTGTCGCGCGCGGCGTGCGGAGTCGGCGGGCAGCAAGCCGCGCGCCAGGACGAGCGCGCCGATGCCGATGGGCAGGTTGACCAGGAAGATCCAGCGCCAGGCCTGCTCGCCGGGCACGGTTGCGAGGATCGTGCCGCCCAGTAGCGGGCCGACCGCGGTCGAGACGCCGACCGTCAATCCGAACAGGCCGAAGGCGCGGCCCCGCTCGGCGCCGCGGAACATCGTCTGGATCAGCGCGGAAACCTGCGGCGCAATGGTGCCACCGCCGATGCCCTGCAGGAGCCGGGCGACGACGAGCCAAACGGGGCCTGGCGCCAGCCCGCAGGCGGCCGAGGCGAGGGTGAACAGCGCCAGCCCGGCCATGAAGACCGTGCGTCGGCCACGAGCGTCGCCGAGCCGGCCGGTTGGGACCAGCACGAGACCGTACGCCAGGGAGTAGCCGGACAGCACCCACTGGATGTCGCTCGCCGAGGCCCCCAGGCCCTGGCGGATCGAGGGGATCGCGACGTTGACGATGCTGACGTCGAGCAGCGTCATGAAGCCGGCGACCAGGCAGACGGTCAGCGCGCGCCAACGACGCGGGTCCGGTCCGGCGGCCTGTCGACCGGCCAGCGCCTCCGCCCGCGACGTCACGGCCGACATGGTGGCATCCGGTGCCCCGGGGCGCCCGCCGGGGCGGTAGGCCCCAGAACCGCTGCCGTCATGCTGGTCGCTGTGTCCGAGCCGCTGCCGATCAGGGCCTCGCTGGTCGTGCCGGAGGACGAGCTGTCGTGGCGGTTCTCCCGGTCGAGCGGGCCGGGCGGGCAGGGGGTCAACACGACCGACTCGCGGGTGGAACTGTCATACGACGTCGCCCGCAGCCGGGTGCTCCCGCCGTTGCTGCGCGCCCGTGCGATGGAACGGCTGGCCCACCGGCTCGTCGACGGCGTGCTCACCGTGGTCGCCTCTGAGCACCGCTCGCAGCTGCGCAACCGCGCCGCGGCCCGGGATCGGCTGGCGAAGCTGCTCGCCGACGCCGTCGCTCCGCCCCGACGTACGCGGCGGCCGACCCGGCCCTCGGCGAGCGCGCGCCAGCGCCGCCTCACCGGGAAGCGCCGGCGCGCCGAGACGAAGCGGATGCGCCGGCGGCCCGACGAGTGAGGCGTCCCCGGTGCGCCCCCGGGGACCAGCCCTAGGCTCGCCGGGTGCGGCTCGCGACCTGGAACGTCAACTCCGTCGCGGCGCGGCTGCCGCGGCTGCTGGACTGGCTGCAGACGCGTGCGCCGGATGTCGTCTGCCTGCAGGAGACCAAGTGCCCGGATGACGCGTTCCCGTCGGAGGAGGTCGCCGCGCTCGGCTACGAGGTGGCCACGTACGGCCTCGGCCGTTGGAACGGCGTGGCGCTGCTGTCACGGGTCGGGCTGGCCGACGTAGGCCGGGGGCTCGACGGCGAGCCCGGCTTTCCCGATCCCGAGGCACGCGCGCTCGCCGCCACCTGCGGCGACCTGCGGGTGCGCAGCGTGTACGTCCCCAACGGACGCACTCCCGAGGACCCGCACTACGTCTACAAGCTGCGCTGGCTGGCGGCACTCGCGGGCACGCTCGAGGCCGAGCTGGTCCGCTACCCGCGCAGTGTCGTCACCGGTGACTTCAACGTCGCCCGCAGCGACGCCGACGTGTGGGACCCGGCGCTGTTCGTCGGCGCGACCCATGTGACACCCGCGGAACGGGCGGCTGTCGACGCGATCGTGGAGGGCGGGTACGTCGACGTGGTGCCCCGGCCCGGCAAGGGGCCGAACCCGTTCACCTACTGGGACTACCGGGCAGGAGCGTTCCACAAGGACATGGGCATGCGCATCGACCTCGTGCTGGCCTCGGCGGCGCTGGCGCCCGAGGTCACCGACGCCTGGGTCGACCGCGAGGCGCGCAAGGGCAAGGGCCCCTCGGACCACGCCCCCGTGGTGGTCGACCTCGGCTGACCCCGGCTGATCCCGCCGGCCCGGGCGGGTCAGGGTCGGCTCGACGTGAGGTCGGCGTAGACGACGACGTTGTCGCTGTAGCGCCGGACGTCCCTGTCGAAGCGGCCCGCGCAGGTGATCAGCCGCAGGGCCGGTCCGCGGGTGTTGCCGTACACGTCGAGGGTGGGGAAGCGCGACTTTGCGTACTGCCTGGTCGACCGGACGGTGAAGGTCGCCCGCGAGCCGTCGGCCCGGTCCACGACGATGCGGCCTCCGTGACGCAACGTGGCGAGATCGAAGAACGCCCCTCGCGCGCCGTTCCAGGTGACGTGGGCGGCGAGCACGGAGGGGCCGGTCTGCCCGGGGGTGGGGCTCTGGTCGTACCAGCCGACCGGGTCCGGCCCGTCCGGCACCTGCATGCGTCCCGCCCGGTCGATCCCCAGCGAGACCATGTCGGCGTCGACGCCGATGGCCGGGACCCGTATGTGCACCGGGACGCTGCGCCGCATGCTGGCCAGCGGGGAAGGCGTCGCCGCCGGGGACGGCATGGTCGCGGACGGGCCGGAGGTGGGCCGAGCGGCCGGCGTGACCGGCGGAGTCGCCGACGGGGTGGTCGGCGACGGCCGCGCCCCCGTATCCGCGGCCGTCGCCGTCCGCTGCGCCCCCGAGACCTGCGGCGGATCAGGCACCTGACGTGACAGGCCGAGCGCGACAGCCGCCACGGCCAGGACGACCAGCACTGCCACGGTGACGGTGAGCGCGGTCCGCCGCCCCGCCGCCGCGGCGTGTCTGCTCATGGTCGCTGGTCAGCCTCTCGCCAGGATCGGTTGGGGAGTGTCGCGTCCGGTGGGGAGGTCAGGTCCGGTCAGGACGCGGTCGTCCGCCGGCGTCGCGCACCCGCGGCCAGCACGCCGGCCCCGGTCAGCAGGCCGCCGCCGAGCAGGAACAGCGGGACGGACTCGACGCCGCTGGTGTCACCAGTCCCCGTCTCCACACCCCCGGCGGGCACCATCTTCACGTGCGACCCGGCGACCATGCCGCACGACGCCGGCGCGGTTGCCTCCTGCGGAAGCTTGGGATCCAACTCGCTCTTGCCGATGCGGAAGTCGTACTTTCCGTTGCCGTTGGGGTCGATGCCGTGCTGGACGATGTGCAGGTTCTTGATCGCCGTCTCGGTTCCCGCGGGAAGCTCGGCCTTGGGGAAGGTGCGCTCGTAGTCGACGCGACCGCTCTTGTCCGCCGCCGGGAATCGGGTCACCGCGAGCGCGCTCTTCTTCGTGCTGTCCCCCTTGGTGGTGAGGGAGATGAAGATGTCGCCGTAGTCGGGCACGCCCTCGGCGGTGCTGAGGATGCCGTCACCGTTGGCGTCGGCGGCCATCGTCGGGCAGTGGAAGTCCTTGGTCAGGTCGGAGCTGCCGTGCAGGTGCTGGGCGTGCGGCTGCCCCGGGACCAGACCGGTGGCCTTGATCCGCACGGTCATGTCGCCGGCAGCGTTGAACTCGATCATCGCAACGCCCTTGGCGCCGCTGTTGTTGAGCGAGTCCAGCGCCACCGAGTAGTCCCGGGGAGCGTTCTCGGCATGGGCGAGGGTCGGCGCGGCCAGACCGAGCAAACACAGCGCCGGCACCGCCATCAATCGGGTCAGGGTCGTGGTACGCACGGAGTCGGTCCTTCCGTCACCGGCGGGTCTCTCCCGCCTCTCCCCCTGTATTCGGAGCCGGCGACGGCGCGGATTGGGGGCGACCGAGTCGCGGGTGGTCGCTACCGTGCCCACCGTGCTCCCCACCGTCGAGGCGACGCGGTACGTGACGCCGCTGCGCGAGGGCGGCTCGCTGCCCGGCCTGGTCGAGGCCGACGACGACGGCACGTACGTCGTGAAGTTCCGCGGTGCCGGCCAGGGACCGGCGGCACTCGCGGCGGAGATCGTGACCGGCGAGCTCGCCCGCCGGCTCGGGCTACGGGTGCCTGACCTCGTCCTCGTCGAGCTGGACCCCGAGATCGGGCGCCGCGAGCCCGACGAGGAGGTGCAGGACCTGCTGACCGCGAGTGCCGGGCTCAACCTCGGCGTCGACTTCCTGCCCGGCTCGCTCGGCTACGACGGCATGGCCTGGCGCCCGGCGGCGGAGGAGGCAGCGCGGGTGCTCTGGCTCGACGGGTTCGTCGGGAACGTCGACCGCTCCTGGCGCAACCCCAATCTGCTCGTGTGGCACCGCCGGATGTGGCTCATCGATCACGGTGCCACCCTGCTCTTCCAGCACGGGTGGCCGGAGCGGTCAGCATGGGCCGCGCGGGTCTACGACCACAGCGAGCACGCCCTCGCCGGCTTCGCGGCGGGGCTGCCGGCCGCAGACGCCGAGCTGGGAGCCCTCGTCGATGGGTCCATGCTCGGCGAGGTCCTCGAGCTGGTGCCCGACAGCTGGCTGGCACAACCTTCGGGTGGTGGGCCGCCTCGCCCGGCCTACCGGGACTACCTGCTCGCGCGCCTGGCTGCGCGGGCCTGGCTGGCCGAGGCGGCGGCGTGAGCAGGGTGCCGTTCGAGTACGCGCTGCTTCGCGCAGTACCCCGCGCGGACCGTGGCGAATGCGTCAACGTCGGCGTCGTCGTGTGGTGTCAGGACCAGGACGTTCTGGCGGCCGGAGCCCACATCGACGACAACCGGCTGCGCGCGCTGGATGCCGGGCTCGACATCGACACCGTCCGCGCCGCCGTCGACGCGGTGTGTGCGGTGTGCGCCGGCGACCCGGCGGCGGGGCCGGCCGCCGCAACGGCCAAGGGGGCGCGCTTCCGCTGGCTCGTCGCCCCTCGCAGCACGGTCGTGCGCGCCTCCGCCGTCCACACCGGCATGACCGACGACGCCGCAGCCGAGGTCTCCCGGCTGCTGGACCTGCTCGTGCGCTGACTCGCGCACGGCCCGCACCCTGCCCGCACAATGGGTCGGTGATCCCCGTCGACCTCGCGCGTCGCCTGCGCGACGCCGGGCTGCGCTGGCAGCCCCGCCGGGGCGATGCGTTCGTCATCGTCGACCGCGACATGGACGACGAGGTCTTCGTCCTCGCCGACATGACCATCGACGTCCACGATTTCCCGCACGGAAGGGTCCTCGGCTTCAACGGGACCGTCGAGTGGGCGCTGGACAGCGTCGAGCAGCAGCAGGCGCTGTGGCTGCCCTCAGAGACCGCGCTGCGCGAGGAGCTCGGCGAGCGCCTCGTCGCGCTGCTCAAGGAGGCTGCCGGCTGGCAGGTGGGGCTGGCTGACGGGACGGCGTACGAGGCGGCCTCCGCCGAGCAGGCGTACGGCGAGGCGCTGCTCGCCGTGCTCCAGCAGCGGGCGACCGCCCCCGCGCCCTAGACGCGCCCAGAAGGCGCCGCCCCTAGCCGCCCCTGGCCGCCCGTGCCGTCCCATGGCCGCTCCTTCCCACGTTCCCCTACACATTTGGGGTCACTGGGTCTGCAGTGGCTGTGGTGCTGCCACATGAGCCACCGCCGTAGCAGGAGCCCCAAATGTGTAATGAGACGCGCTTGGGTTCAGCCCGGGAGGCGCGCGCGGAGCATGCCGGCGACCGCGCGGACGCCCGACACGGGGTGGAAGGCCTTCGCCGAGGCGGTGAGTGCCGCCACCTCGTCGTCAGCGAGGGCGAGGTCGGCCGCGGCCGCGTTGTGCTCGACCTGTTCGACGCTCGACGCGCCGGGGATCGCCGCGACGTGCGGGTGGCGGAGCACCCAGGCCAGCGCCACCTGCGCCGACGTCGCGTCGTGCGCGTCGGCGACCTCGCGCAGCGTGTCGAGCAGCGGCTGGGCCGCGTCCAGGCTGTCGGCCAGGAACAGCGGGTTCGCGGCGCGGACGCGGTTGCGCGGCCGGTGCTCGCGGGTGTAGCGGCCGGACAGGAGGCCCTGCGCCAGCGGGCTCCACGCGATGACCGCACGCCGGTGCTCACGCGCCCACGGCACCAGGTCGTCGTCCGGGTCGCGATGGACGACGTTGTACTGCACCTGGTTGCTCAGCACGCGAGCGCCGAGCGCCGCCTGGGCCTGCTGCCAGCGCGCCAGCGGGTAGTTGCTGACCCCGACCTCCTCGACGAGGCCGACCTCCTGCAAGGCGGCCATGCCGCGCATCGTCGTCCCGTCGCGCACGACGGGGTTCGGCCCGTGCACCTGATACAGGTCGATCGTGCGCACCCCCAATCGCCGCGCGGAGGCAAGCCCACGCTGCTGCACCACGGCCGATATCGGCAGGGCCGGTAGGATCTTGGTCGCCACCACGACCGATTCGTCGAGGTCAGCGTCGGCCGCCCGCAGCGCGGCGCCGAGGATGCGCTCGCTGCGCCCCCAACCGTAGGCCTCCGCGGAGTCGAAGAGCGTGATGCCGAGCTCCAGCGCCCGGGCCACGATGCGGTCAGCGACGCCACCGGCGTACGCGTCGCCGTACCCCCACTCGCGCGAGCCGAACTGCCACGTGCCCAGTCCGATGGCAGAGATGCGCTTGCGGGTGTCCACATCGAGGTATCGCATGCGCTCAGCCTCCCCGACCTCGACGCATCATGCGCGCCGGGGGCTCGGCGTCCACCACGGGCTCGCGTACGCCAAGGCCCGATGTGATCCTCGACGCTCCACGCGAGCCGGGTCGGCTACCCGCAGCAGGTGCCACGGCGCCGCGGACAGCCGGACCGGCCCGGTCGTGACCTTGCCGACGGTCGCCGGCAACTCGGCGACGACGACGGGCAAGGCGTACGGGTCGGGCGCCAGCACCTCCAGCCGGACCTCGCGCCCGGACAGGTGCCCCTCGGCGCGCAGGTCGACCGCCAGCTCGGCCGTGTCCTCCGCGGGGGCCTCGCCTCCGGCCGGTCGACCGCCGAGCAGGGCGTCCAGGACAAGGCCGACCTCGCGGGTCGCGTATGTCGCACGCGCCGCGAGCGCAGCGCGCACCCCGGCCCGCGAGTGCTCGGCCGCCCAGATCCCCGTGCGCCCCTTGCCGGCCAGCCCGAAGGAGCGGCCGTGCTCGTCGCTGACCCCGACGAGCCCGGGCCGCCACCCGGTCGCGAGGCAGTCGACGAGCGGCGAGCCGTCGCCGAGGAGGACATAGTCGTCGTAGCGGTTGAAGATCTCGAACGCGACCATCCGCGGTCCGAGCCGCTCGTCGTGCACGAAGTCGCCGAAGCGGCCGCCCTCTCGTCCGGGGTGGTTGTAGCCGAACAGCGCCGTCGGCTCGGTGTCGAGCAGCCAGTCGTGCAGGCCGCTCATCCGGCCAGGTGTGTGCACGTCACGGAAGCCGTCGCTGAACCAGACGTTGGCGTGGCCGACGTACGGCTCGGTCCACTCGAAACCGCGCAGCGCGGTGAACTCACCCGGCCGGTCGGCCGCGTCGGCGATCCGCGCGGTGGTCTCCCACGCAGTGGCTTCGATGCTCCGCGGCGGGAGGTGAGCGATCCGGAAGGCCTCGGCGTGCGGGTAGTCGCCAGGATCGAGGTGGGGCACGTGGTGCTCGGGGATGGAGGCGTGGTCGGTGATCGCGGCCACGTCGAGGCCGGCGGCGCGGATCAGCTCGAACGCCCGCTCCGGGTCGCCGTCTCCGTCGGAGAGCTGGGTGTGGTTGTGCAGGTCAGCGTGCAGCAGCGCCACGCCGTCACGCAGGCGCGACCGCCGGAGCTCCCCCACGGTCCGCTGAGCCTACCGACGACCAGGCGACTCGCCCGGCTCAACCGCCGCTCTTGCGGCGGAACTGCCGCTGCATCTTCACCGGGCCGTGCGCCCCGTGCGCGGCGCTCTCGCCGCCCGGGCCGGAGCCGTGGGTGTCTTGCGGCGCCTGGTTCTTGCGTTCCAACGCTTCCTTCATGCGGGTCCGGACGTCGTCGTCGCCAGAGTTCTTCTGCGGGCGTGCCATGCGGGCCTCCTGGGCGGGCGCCAGTGCTGGGTCGAGGGGTCGTGTTGTGGTCATCCCGGGTCCGTGCCGGTCCCAGCCTGGCAGGAACGGCCGGTCCGCGGCGAGCGGGATCGCCGACGCGGCGAACGGAGGAGGCAGGGTCATCCGTTCGGTCACTGTCACCGGGTTGGGATCCGCGCCGCTTGGCCCACGGGCTTAGCCTCCTCCTGGCTCGAGGACCCGTTGTCCCCGATCGACGGGTCCTCGAGCCTCGCCGGGCAGCCGCCCGTGGAAGGTGGCGCGGGCTCGGCGCGTACGCCGTCAGCCGCCGACCTCGACGAGCCGACGGGACAGGAAGTCGCGCTCGGCGGCGTTGTCGGCCGTGTCCAGCGCCCGCCGGTAGGCGCGGGCAGCCTCGTCGTCGCGCCCCAACCGGCGCAGCAGGTCGGCCTTGGTGGCGGCCAGGTAGCGGTACCCGACGAGCCGGGGGTCGGCCTCCAGCGCCGTCACCTCCGCGAGCCCGGCGTCCGCACCGTCGACCATCGCGACGGCGACGGCGCGGTTGAGGGCGACCACCGGGGAGGGCCACGCGGCGAGCAGCAGGTCGTAGAGGTCGCGGATCTGGCGCCAGTCCGTGGCCTCGTACGTCGCCGCCTCCGCGTGCAGCGCCGCGATGGCGGCCTGCAGCATGAAGCGGCCGGGACGCCCGCCGCGAAGTGCATCCAGGACGAGCGCCCGTCCCTCGTCGATCGCGGTGCCGTCCCACCGGGAGCGGTCCTGGTCCGCGAGCAGGACGAGCCGCCCGGCCGCGTCGGTGCGCGTGTCCCGGCGGGCATCGGTGAGCAGCATGAGGGCGAGCAGCCCGCGTACCTCGCGCTCGTCGGGCATGAGCTGCCGCAGGACGCGGGCGAGCCCGATCGCGCGCTCGACGAGATCGGTCCGGACGAGCTCCCGCCCCGTCGGCGCCGCGTGCCCGGTCGTGAAGAGCAGGTGCACGACGGTGAGTACCGCGTCGAGCCGGTCCGGCAGCTCGGCGGTCGCGGGGACGCGGTACGGGATGCGGGCTGCCGCGATCTTCTTCTTGGCTCGGGTGACCCGGGCGGCCATGGTGGGCTCGCTCACGAGGAACGCCTCGGCGATCTCGGCGGTGGCCAGCCCGCACAGCAGCCGCAGGGTGAGCGCGACCTGCGCCTCCCGGGCGAGCGCGGGGTGGCAGCAGGTGAAGACGAGGCGGAGCCGGTCGTCGGGGATGGCACTGGGATCCGCCGCGCCGTCCGCGCCGTCGTCCCCAGAGGATCCGTCCGCGTCGTCAGGCACGACGAGCAGCGGCAGCTTGCGGCGCAGAACCTGCTCGCGGCGGAGCGCGTCGAGGGCGCGCCTCCGCGCCGTGGTGGTCAGCCAGGCGCCCGGCCGGGTCGGGATGCCGTCGCGCAGCCAGGCGTCGAACGCCGCCGCATACGCATCCGCCGTGCAGTCCTCGGCGAGGTCGAGATCCCTGGTGACCCGCGCCGTGGCGGACAGCACGAGCGCCCACTCCCGGCGGTAGGCCTCGGCGAGGGCGCCGCGTACGTCGGTCGCGGCACCCTCACCCTCGGGTGGCTCGCTCACCCGCCGGAGGTGTCCATGATCGGACGGACCTCGACGCCGCCGTACGGCGCTGGGCAGAGCCTGCCGAACTGCAACGCCTGGTCCAGGTCGGCGGCCTCGACGAGGTAGAAGCCGCCGAGCGCCTCCTTGGTCTCGACGAACGGCCCATCGGTGACGACGTCGCCGCGGATCGTCGTGGCCGTCGTCGTCGGCTGCAACGCCCTGCCCTCGAGGATCTTGCCGCCGGCCTCGGTGACCTGCTGGGCGAAGCGTCCGTGCGCCTGCATCACCTGCTCCCAGACGGCCGGGTCGGGCGTGCCGTAGTCCGCCTCGCTCTCGTAGATGAGGATGAGGTACTCGGCCATGCGGGCCTCCTTGGCTTCGTGGGACCGCCCCTGCGTGCCCCGTCGCCTTGACGACGAACGGGTCAGCGCCGCATCGACAGCCGCGACACCTGAATTGTGGACCGGCCCACGCCGGTCGACCATGGTGTCTCGGAGGTACGGCTAGTCTCGGGCTCGACCGCTGCACCGGACAGCGGGCTGCGAGGAGGCGAGGCATGAGCGCGTACGACGACATCTTTTCTCAGATCCCGATGGACCAGCTCGCCGCGCGGCTGGGCGTCGACCCGAGCACTGCCGAGCAGGCCACGCGCCAGGCATTGCCGGCCCTGCTCGGCGGCCTGGAGGCCAACGCCCAGGACCCGCAGGGGGCAGCTTCCCTCGCCAGCGCCGCGGAACAGCACGACCCGTCGCTCATCGAGGGTGGCGTCGACGTGACGCAGGTCGACCCGGCCGACGGCGAGAAGATCGTCGGTCACGTCTTCGGCGCCCAGCAGGACCAGGTCATGCAGCAGCTCGGCGGCCTGGGCGGCGGTGGTGGCAGCGGGCTGGTGCAGAAGCTGCTGCCGATGCTCGCCCCGATCGTGATGTCCTACCTCGCCAAGCAGCTCGGCGGGCGAGCTTCCGCCTCGGGCGCTGCGGCCGGCGGCGGTTCGGACCCGCTCGGCAGCGTGCTCGGCGGCATCCTCGGCGGGGCCGGGGGCTCGGGCGGGCTCGGTGACCTGCTCGGCGGCCTGCTCGGCGGCGGGCGCCGCTGACCGGCTCGTCCACAGGCGGCCTGAGCGGTTCGTCGCTGGCTGCTGCGAGCCGTCGGGCCGGGCGTCGGCACCGCTCCCTGGTTCAAGTACTACCCGGCTCCGACTTGACACGCTGAACGGCCCGGACGGTGGGGTCAGTCAGCGCCTTGTGCATGGGCGCGATCGACGCCTGCCCGCAGAACGACACCGCCGCCGGCAACGCCGGCTACATCCAGATGTGGCGCTACCGCTGCCAGGTCACCGATCGCGGCGTACGGCGCGGACCCGGTTGTTGCGCGGCTCGTGGGTGAGCTCGACATGGCCCAGCGCCTCGAGAAGCGGCGGCAGGTACATCCCGAAGCGACCCCGGTAGCCCTTGCGCAGCCCGTACCACCCGCCCACGGGGTTGTCCGCCGAGCGCCCCCAGGCCTCGACCGTGCCGTCGGCGGCCGCCTTCTTCTCGTCCGCCGCGCCGAGCGGCACCCAGTCGTCCTGCTCCAGGAGCCAGGCGTGCAGGTCGTCCACGGCACGCAGGTGGTAGCGCAGCGTGGTCGTGCCGACCTGACAGACCAGTGCGGGCGGGTCCGCCTGCTCGTCGCGGTGCATGGTGTACGTCGAGCTGCCGGGCGCCGTCGTCAACACCCAAGGGTCCCCAGCGGTGCCGCTCCCGACCTGGACCGCCTCGTCCGCTTCTCGTGCCATCACAGTCTCCCTTCGGCTGCCTCGAGGAAATGCGGCAGCAATGTCTGCCAGCCGGCCCGGTTGCGCCGGCGCCACTGCTCGCCGCCAGCGCCCAGCCGCTCCCAGCCGCGGTGCTCGATCTCGACGCGCGTGGAGTTGGCGCCGACCCGCACGAAACGGATCTCCACGTCGGTGGCGGCCCTGCGATCGGCCCGCAGGTGCCACAGGTACCCCAGCCGCCGCGGCGGCTCCCACACGGTGATCTCGCCCCAGTCGTGGTCGGTCCCGTCCGCCGTCCGCTCGTAGATCCGCCCTCCTGGCCGCGGCTCCATGACGACGGATTCGGGTGACCCGCTGACGGTGTGGTCGGCTGGCCACCAGGTGCCGATGGACCCGGTCCACACGGTGAACGCGTGGTCGGCGGAGCACGCGACGTCGAAGGACAGCCGCAGCGAGTCACTCACTGCGACCGCCGGTCGATCGCGGCGTCGTGTTGTCCGCGACGAGCCGATAGCGAGCAGCGGCCTCGCCCCAGACCTGCAGCAGGTACGCCTGCACCGCCTGCACTCCCTGGTCCTGCAGGTGGTAGATGCGCCGGGTGCCCTGCGGCCGGTCGGCGACGAGTCCTGCCTGCCGGAGCAACCGCAGGTGGCGCGACACCGCTGGCCGGCTGATCGGCAGTGTCTTGGCGATCTCCTGCACCGACCGATCTCCGGCAGCGAGCACGCGCAGGATGTGTCGGCGCTGCGGGTCGCCCAAAGCCTCGAAGGGGTCGCCCTCGAGATCGGCCGGAACCATCTGCCGCTCCCTCCGCTTCGGTAGCCGTCAGGTTACCGTAAAGACTGCGTTACGAGGTACTCAACCCCCCTGCAGGTGTCGACCGGCACCTCGGTCCGCCCGCGTGCACGTCGTCGGGGTTGGCGGCGACTCGGGTCGTGGCCGAACTGCCGGCAGCCCAGGCGCCGGCCACGGGACGGCGGCTCCGCCCAGGTGGTAGGTCAGAGCCCCGCCAGCCGAAGCCGCCGCTCGGCGTCGACCGCGAGCCGCTGCGACACCGGCCCGGCGCCGCCCTTGAGGTGCTCGAAGGCCGCGTTGTACGCCGCCACCCACAGCGCCGCGGCGTGCGCCACCTCCAGCTCCGTCGGGGTCCACCGAAGCGAGCGCTCGACCGCGTACGCCGCCAGGAACCGTTCACTGTGCGCAACGCTGGCCAACCGGCATACGTCGTGCGAAGCGAAATCACCCGACGTCTGGCCGGCCAGCACCGCCTCGGGCAGCGCGACGACGCTGTCCCAGTCGTGCACGACCGGCCGCCACCGCCCGTCCGGCGTGGACGGCGGGAACCACCGGACGTTGATGCCCGACAGGTCGCCGTGCCCGACCACCGCCGCCAGCGCGCGCATGTCCGGCGCCAGCAGCCGCCCCCGTACCCGACGAGCAGTCCCCACGACATGCCCGGGCAGCGCGATCCGGTGCGGGTCCCACCACTCGGTCTCCGGCGGCGGCCAGGTCCGGGTGGCATCGCCGTGGTCGTAGCGGAGCCACGGCACGGGGGGTTCGAGACTGGGTAGGTCAGCCGGCGCCGGCGCGCGCGACACGATGAGCGCCAGCAGTCTGGCGTACACCTCCGGGTCATCAGGTCGGACCCGAGTCTCGCCCGAACCCACCCACTCCTCGGCGGTCACCCAACGGTCGTCACGGCCCGGCATCGGCGACGGTCCGGCCAGCGGCCGCGGGCAGGGAACCCCCGCTGCCCACAATGCCGCCTGGACGGCGACGCACCCGCGGACGCGGGGCACCACCCCGCGCAGCTTGAGCACCACGCGGCGTCCGTCGGCCAGCTGCAGCCCATGCACCTCGGTGAGGTGGTCGGCGCCGAAAAACCGCTGGACGGCGGGAACGCCCAGATGCTGGGCGCACCAGGTGGATAGCGCCGCGTCGACGGCGGCGGGGGGCCGCGCTGTGCTCACCCACAGATCATGCCGCCCGGCCCTGGCGGCCCTGCGCCGGCGGCGCGAGGCTGGAAGGACAAGCACTCCGAGCGTCGAGGAGGCGGACGCCGTGCGCGCGTTGCTGGTCTACGAGTCGCTGTTCGGCAACACCGAAGCGATTGCCCGAGCCGTGGCCAAGGGCCTCGAGCAGCACATCCCGGTGGAGGTGGTCGAGGTCGGCGAGGCGCCGGACCACGTCGGCGAGGACGTCGACCTGCTCGTGGTGGGCGGCCCGACGCACGTGTTCGGGCTCACCCGCGAGTCGACACGCGAGAGCGCGGTCGAGCAGGGCGCACCGGGCCCGGTGGAAGGGCGGATCGGCCTGCGGGAGTGGCTCGACGCTCTGAGCGTGCCGCGCACCGTACCCGCAGCCGCTTTCGACACCCGGGTCGACCGACCGAAGCTGCCGGGTACGGCCGGCCGGGCGATCGAGAAACGCCTGAACGGGCTCGGGCTGCACCTGGTCGCGAAGCCCGAGCACTTCGCCGTGCACGGCACCCCCGGTCCGCTCGCCGAGGGCGAGGTCGAGCGCGCCGCCCGCTGGGGCGGGGAGCTCGGTGCGACGGTGGCACCCCCGGCGAACGCGGGCGGCTGAGCGCTGAGGGGGCGCCAACCAAGTTGGGGCTGGGGACCCCCACCCCAATAGGACCGTGGTGGGGGTCCCCGGCCCCGATGGCGGAATGGGGTTGCGCGCCCCACCCCTTGAGCCCGGGCGCGGCCTCACCGCGCGATGTAGCCGCCATCGATGTAGAGCTCGCTGCCGGTGACGAACGAGGCGTCGTCGCTGGCGAGGTACGCGACGCCGGCGGCGATCTCCTGCGGCTGGCCGAGCCGGCCCATCGGGGTGAGGGCGAGCATGCCCTGCTCGAACTCGGTCCCCTTGGCCGACTCAAGGATCGGGGTGTCGATGAAGCCGGGGTGTACCGAGTTGACGCGGACACCCTGCTCGGCCCAGTGCAGCGCAATGTTCTTCGTCAGCGTCCGCACCGCGCCCTTCGCGGCGTGATAGGCCGGCGAGGTGCCGAAACCACCGCTCGTACCGAAGATCGAGCTGATGTTGATCACCGACCCGTGCGGAGACTCCTTGAGCAGCCCGGCGGCGGTCTTCATGCCGAGGAATACCCCGGTCTGGTCGATGGCGATGGTGTGCTCGTAGTCCTCCAGCGTGGTGTCCTCGATGCCGGCCAGGTCCCCCATGCCGGCGTTGTTGACGAGGATGTCCAGCCCGCCGTACTCCTGCGCCGCCCGCCCGACCGCGTTCTCCCAGTCATGTTCGCTCGTCACGTCGTGGTGGACGAAGACCGCCCGAGCGCCGCTCTCCACGATGCCCTTCGCCGCCGCCTCGCCCGCCTCGTCCCGGATGTCGGTGAGGACGACGGCCGCGCCCTCGTGCGCCAGCCGGACCGCGGTCGCGTGACCGATACCGCTCGCTGCGCCGGTGACCAGCGCCACCCTGCCTTCCAGCCGCTCCATCGAGACCTCCATGGGTGTGACGTTCTGGCTCGATCCTCGCCGCCCACGTGTGCGTGAGGGCAGAGGAGTTGGGCCCACGAGCGCGGTCCCGATGCTCGACGACGACGACGGCGCGCCGTCGTGCACCTGACCCTCCTCGCGCCCCAGCGGGAGTCGACGTGCTCACCGCCCCGCTCGACGTGGCCTTGACAGACGACACCGTCCTGCAACGGGACGTCCTCGTCGCGCAGCGATGCGCGTTCAACGAGCGGGACCTGCCAACTGCCCCCTTGCTTGCCATCGAGGTGCTCTCCCTCAGCACGCGCCGGGTCGACCTGCTGCTCACGCACGACCGCTACCGCGCCGCCGGCTGCCCCGCCTACTGGGTCGTCGACCCCGACGAGCCGAACGTCGTGGCGTGGGAGCTCGCGGACGACGCGTACGTGGAGGTGGGGCGCGCCCGCGCCGGCGAGGAGCTCCGGCTCGAGCGCCCCTTCCCGATCCGGTTCCGGCCCGACCAGCTGATTGCCTGAAGGTTGCGGCAGGCTTGAGCTAGCGACTGTCCGGCTCCGGCCACAGCTCGGGCCGGTCGATGCGGTCGCCGATACGGGTCATCCGGTCCAGCGACGGATCCGGACCGGCCGACCCGGCGGCCACCCACCGCGCGTCCGCCGCCCGCACATCCTCCGCGTCGGGTTCCAGCGTCCGCTCCCGGGAGCGAGCTCGGCCACGTCCGCGTCGAACGCCGAGAGCAACCCACCGGCCCGCACCGCCACGTCGCGCACCAGCGTCGCCGCCTCGTCCACCCGCCCGGCAGCCTCGGCGGCCGCGTCGGCTGCCTCGCCCGACCGGGAGCCGTCGCCGCTATCACCCAGCCCCGTCGCCTGCTGCGCCCCGGCCGCGCACCACCGAGGCCACGCCACAACGCTAGAGGCTCACCCCCCGGGCCATGGTGCGACGTCCACGGCTCCGGGTCAGCTCAGGTCAGGAGGGCGAGCTCGGTGTCGATGAGGACGTGCTGTCCACCGAGGAGCCGTCGGTGGGAACGTCGCTCGGCGTGACGTCGTCGGTGTGCAGCGAGCTCGGGGGTGGGTCGCTGGTGAAGCCGCTCGAGGCCGAGGCACCCATCGAAGACCCGGCCGCCGAAGCGCCGGCCCCCGCCGACCCGCCGGACGTGGCGCTCTGCCAGACGTCGCCCGAGCCTGCCTGCCGCCGCTCCTCGACCTGGTGCTTCACTTGCTCGGCGGCCTTGGTGGCCTGCTCCTTGGCCTTGTCGGCGGCCTGCTGGACCTGCTCCTTCGCCTGCGGGTTCTGGTCGAGCCACTTCTTGACGCCGTAGGCGGCCGCGCCGAGCACGGCGAGTCGAAAGATCTTCATGGTGCGCTCCTCCTGGTCGTGTCCGGGAGCCCAGCACCTACCCCGTGACCGACCCCGGGAACCCTCGTCGATGCCGTCGCAGGGTAGAACGGATGCATGGCGGATGGCGTAGAGCAATGCATCCCGGTGGCCACCCCGGCAGGCACGTACCAGGTCTGGACCAAGCGCTTCGGCGACTCCCCGACGACGAAGCTGCTGATGTTGCACGGCGGGCCAGGCGCGACCCACGAGTACTTCGCGTGCCTGGAGCAGCCGCTCCCGGCGGCGGGCATCGAGTACCACGCCTACGACCAGCTCGGATCCGGTCGCAGCGACCGGCCCTCCGATCCCGGGCTGTGGGAGATCGACCGTTTCGTCGACGAGGTCGAGCAGGTGCGCGAGGCGCTGGGCCTCGGCGCGGACGACTTCTTCCTGCTCGGGCACTCGTGGGGCGGGATCCTGGCCATCGAGTACGCCCTCGCCCACCAGGACCGGCTCAAGGGTCTGCTGATCTCGAACATGATGGCCAGCTGCCCGGCGTACAACGGCTACGCCCGCGAGGTCCTCATGCCCGCCATGGACCAGGACGCGCTGGCGGAGATCAAGAGGTTGGAGGCCGACGACCGCTGGGACGACCCGCGGTACGGGGAGCTGCTGCAGCCGCACTACGAACAGCACGTGCTGCGGATGCCCTCGGCGCAGTGGCCGGAGCCGGTGCAGCGTTCCTTCGCCGACATCAACAAGGACATCTACGTGCCGATGCAAGGCCCGAGCGAGCTGGGCATGCGCGGCAACCTGGAGAACTGGGACCGCACCGCCGACCTCGGGCGCATCACGGTGCCGACCCTCGTCGTCGGCGCCGCGCACGACACGATGGACCCGGCGCACATGGAGTGGATGGCCGGGGCGGTGCAGCGCGGGCGCTACCTGCACTGCCCCGACGGCAGCCACCTGGCGATGTGGGACGACCAGGACAGGTACGTCGGCGGGCTGGTCGGCTTTGTCCGCGACGTCGACGCGGGGCACTTCTGACGCGGGCGGCGCGCTGACTGCCTGCGTCCCGCGTCGTCGACCGGCCACACTGAGCCGGGTGTCGGAACGCCTGCCGCCAAGCCGGCCGCTCGTCCTTCCCGCCGGACCCACCGCGCGGCAGCTGACGCCGATCGAGGGGACCGCTCTCGACCCGCCCGATCGCGACGGCGCTCTGGTGACGTGGGCGGTCAACCGTCACGACTCGGCGGCGCTCGGCTGGCGTTGCTGGGAGAGGTTCCGCGACGGGCGAGGAACCCTGGCCGCCAAGGGCATTGCGTACTACGCGCTGTTCGCCGTCCTGGCCGGCCTTGTGCTGGCGTACGGGGTGGCGTCGGGCCTGCCGCGCTACGAGGAGCTCCTCGATGGCGTGGTGGACGAGGCGCTGCCGGGCCTGGTCGGTCCCGGAGGCATCGACCCCGAGCAGCTGTCCCGGCTGAGCAACACGCTCAGCGTGGTCGGGGGCATCGTGCTGCTCTACACCGCGGTCGGCCTGGTCAGGGCCGTGGAGGACGGGGTGCGGCTGATCTACGGCGTCCAGTACGAGACCCGCGCGCTGGCAGTGAAGGTGCTGCGTCACGCGGGCTACCTGCTCGTGCTTACGCCGCTGGTCGCCCTGTCCTACGTCGCGTCTTCGCTCACCGTCGGGCTGTTCGCGCCGCTGCTCGACTCGGTCGGTCTCGACGGACCGCTGAGCCATGCTCTGCTGGCGGCCTCCGGACTCGCCCTGGCACTTCTGCTCGACGGGCTGGTGCTCTACATCGTGCTCAGCCGGCTCGGTGGCGTACGGCCGGTCCGTTGGTCAGCCCGCGCTTCGGCGGCCGGTGCGGTGGCTCTCGAGGCGGTCAAGCTCGGCTCCGCCTACCTGGTCGCCGTCACCTTGGTCAACCCCCGCTACCTCGGGCTCGGGGTACCGGTCGCAGTCCTGCTGCTGTTCTACGCACTGTCCGTGGTCACCCTTGCGACGGCCGCGCTCCTGGCGACGCTGAACGAAGCGGATCCGCTGAGCGCGGCCAGGCGCCAGCAGGCTGCCCCGGAGGACCGGCTGCCGTCGTGACTGCTGGTCCGCCCGGCGGCAGGCCGGCCGTCAGGAGCCGGCCGGCGGGGCGTCGTGGTCGGCCCCCTGCGATGTGTCAGGCGCACACGTCGGTGTAGCGCCTTGAGAGCCTGACAGGTCGCGTGGTCGCCGGTCCGCAACCCGGCTGGCCGTCAGCCGCGCAGTCCCCTTGCGGTCGGTGTCGGGGTCGATGTGTCAGGTCGTGACGGGGCCCCAGCCCCGTCCGAGCCTGACAGAGCGGCCGGGACGGGGCGGGGCGGCGGGCGGGCAGCGGGCAAGCGGGGGCGCAGGCAGGCGCGCGGACGTTGATGAGGACTCTTGGGCGGAGTCAGCCGCGGCGCAGGCCGCTGGCCCGCCGTACCGGACGCTCGACGGCCGCCCGGACGGCGGCAGCTGACCCGATCACGCGAACGTGCTCGCTGGCCCGGGTGACCGCGGTGTAGAGCAGCTCGCGGGTCAGCAGTGGCGATTCGACCGGCGGCAGGACCACGCTCACCCGCTCGAACTGCGACCCCTGGCTCTTGTGCACGGTCATCGCGTGGACCGTCTCCACCGCGCCGAGCCGAGCTGGCGCCCACGCGGCCGGCCCGCGCGCGCCGAGGAACAGCGCGACCACTCCCCCAGCACCGTCGTCGATCACGACGCCGGCGTCGCCGTTGGCGAGGTCGAGGGTGGGGTCGTTGGCGGTGACGAGCAGCGGCCGCCCGCGATACCACTCGCCATCGCTGCCGTAGCCCGCAATCTCGGCAGCCAGCCAGCGCTGCACCCGGTCCCCCCAGCGCAGGACACCGACCGGGCCGCGTCGGTGCCCGCACAGCAGCCGGTGCCGGGCCAGCGCACCGAGCGCCGGCGCCGGTGCGCCCCGCACCGCTGCCGCGTGCACCGCCCGCCCGGCGTCGACCGCGTCGAGGCGCAGCCCCTCGTGGTCCGCCGGGTCCTCGACGAGCTCGACGGCGGAGTTCCCGCTCCGCAGCACCGCCACCGCGGCCTCGGCATCACCGCTGCGCACCGCCTCGGCCAGCTCGGCGATGGCGCCCCCGAATCGGTGCGGGCGGCGCAGCCGCACCACGTCGGCACGCAGCTCACGCAGCACCTCCGGCTGCGGCGCCACGTCGGCGGGCAGGAGCCGCAGCAGCGCCTCCTCCCGCCCGTCCGCCGCCGCTCGTGCCGGCCGCTCGACCAGGTCGCCGAGGACGGCACCCGCCTCGACGGACGCGAGCTGGTCGGGGTCTCCGACCAGCACCAGCCGGGCGTCCGGACGCACCGCGTCGAGCAGCCTCGACATCAGTGTCAGCGACACCATCGAGGTCTCGTCGACCACGACCACGTCGTACGGCAGCCGGTGCTCCGCGTCGTGCCGGAACCGGCTGCGCGAGCCCGGCCGCCAGCCCAGCAGCCGGTGGATCGTCGACGCCGGGCGCCCGACCGCCTCCTGCAGCCGTGCCGCCGCCCGACCCGTCGGCGCCGCCAGCGCAACGCGCTGCTCCCCGCACGCCGCGGCGAGTACGTCGAGGACGCGATCCACCGTCGTCGTCTTCCCGGTCCCCGGCCCGCCGGCGACGACGGTGAGCCGCCCGGCGACCACCGCCGCCGCAGCCAGCCGCTGCTGGTCCGGTGCGCCGGTGCCCGGAAAGGCCCGTACCAGCGCGGCCACCAGCGCTGCCTCGTCGTACGGCAACGCCTCCGCGGCGGCCTGCCGGCGCAGCCGCGTGCGCACCACCTGCTCCTGCCGCCAGTAGCGGTCGAGGTAGAGCAGCCCGCCGGCGAGCCGCAACGGGTGAGCACCCTCCCCGTTCGAGTCGCCGACGAGCGGGCTGCCCTCGCAGGCGGTCCACCAGCCCGCCGCGTCCGGCCAGGCGAGCCCCGAGACGTCGACGTCCTCGCCGAAGGCCTCGTTCTGCACCGTGCCGAGGTCGATGCAGACCGAACCCCCGCGCACGGCGCGCACCGCCAGCGCCGCGGCGAGCAGCACCCGCTCGTCGTCCTCCGCGCCGAGGCGACCGAGCGTGCGCGCGACATGGACGTCGGCCGCCGCGAGCACTCCGGCGGCGTTGAAGTCGGCGAGCAGGCCGGCCGCGCCGAGCGCGATGTCGGGCGGTGCACCGACCGGGCCGGTCATTGTGCTTCCCCGGCGAGCAGGTCGGACAGCTCGGTGATCAGTGCGGTCGGAGGGCGCCACGACACGATCCCGCATGGCACGCCGTCGACGAGCGGCGTGCCGCTGCCGACCATGCCCCGCACGTAGAGGTAGAGCACCCCACCGAGGTGCCGCCCCTCGTCGTAGCCGGGCAGCCGCCAGCGCAGGAACCGGTGCAGCGCCACGGAGTACAGCAGCGCCTGCAGGGGATAGCCGGAGCTCACCATCGACTCGGCCAGCGCGGACGGACGGTAGTGCCACGCCGTCAGCTCGTCGGCCGGCCCGAGCAGGTTGGTCTTGTAGTCGACGACGACGTGCCGCGGATCCCCACCGGCGGCGGGGAGCCGGAGCACGGCGTCGATGCTGCCGGTGAGATACGCGCGCAGCCGCTCCGCCGGAAGCGCGTCGAGCCGGTCGGCGACGGCGGCGAGCGGGTCGCCGGGCGGCAGGTGCCGGCGGACGAGCGCAGCAATCCCCCGCAGGTCCGCAGCGGTCTCCACCGGCGCCTCGCCGCCGGCGAGCGGCAGCTCGAACTCCAGCTCGGTCAGCCGGTCGCGTGGGGCGACCTCGCCCAGCGTCCGCCCGCCGGCCAGCGGTCCGAGAGGGGTGGCGAGGACGGCGGACAGCGACGCGGTGAGCTCGACCGGGTCGACCGCCAGCGGCCGGCGGGCCAGGGCGGCGTCGACGGCGCGGCGCACCTCCGCCGCCACGTCCGGGACCGACGTGTCGACCGACTCCAGCACCGTGTGGACGAGCGTGCCGAACGCCGTCCCCGCCGGCAGCCTCGCCATCGGCAGCGCCAACTCCCGCAGCGCCGTCTCAGCTGCCTGAGCACGGGCGGTGTCGGAGGCGACGGCGCGGAGCGGCGCGACGTCCGGCTCGTCCCGGCGTTCGGGCTCCTCCGGCTCGCTGCCGACCCCGTCGGGCAGCGGAACACCCACGTGCAGCGCTGCGGTCAGCGCGGTGTACGAGGTGCGCCTCCACGCCCGGTCCAGCGCGCGGTCGAACCGGGCTACCTCGAGCGACGCCGACCGGACCCGCGGTGGGGTCCATGCCCGAATTTCGCGGTCCTGCACCACCTCGACGCGAAGCGACGGGCAGCGCTCGGCGAGCTCGCCGAGCCGGCTGCGTACCCGGGCGCTCGAGGGCACCGGCACCGCCGCCGGCGGCTGGTTGTCGGAGTCGAGTTCGCCGAAGACCAGGCGGTGCAGCGGAGAGGTGTCGGTGTTGGCCGACGGCGCCCACCACACCACTGCCTGGCACTGGGCACGGGTGAGCGCGACGTAGAGCAGCCGCAGCTCCTCGCCGTCCTCCTCCGCCCAGTGCAGCCGCGCCCGCTCCCCCCATCCGGAACCGCCCGGGCCGCCCACGTCGAGCAGCCGCTCGCCGTGCGGCCCGTGCAGCCGCAACGGGTCGGGGGCCCTGCCCTTGCGCCGGTTCCACGCGTACGGCACGTAGACGATCGGGAACTCCAGCCCCTTGGCACTGTGGATCGTCACGACCTGCACGGCCGCCGCGTCGGACTCCAGCCGCCGGCTTCGCTCGTCGAGGGTGTCGACCTCGGCCTCGGCGATGCGCCGGTCGAGCCACTCCACCAGCGACGACGGCCCGAGCTGAGCTCCCACGGCGGCGGCGTGCAGCGTCTCGGCGACGTGGCGTACGTCGGTGAGGTCGCGCTCCCCGCTCGGGCGGGCGAGCAACCGCTCGGCGAGGCGCTCGGTGGCGCCGATCACGTGGAGCAGGGCCGCCACACCGCGCCCGCTGAGCACGTCGCGCCAGGTCCGCATCCGGGCGGCCAGCTCGTCGACGCCCGCGTCGCCGGCCGCGTCGAGCTGCGCGGCCGTCCACCCGACGAAGCGGGTCAATGCCGCCGCCCGCACCAGCCCCGTCCGGTGCGGCTGCTCCACCGCACGCAGCAGGACCAGCCACTCGCGGGCGGGCTCGGTGAGGAAGACGCTGCGGCTGCCGGTGAGCACGGCTGGTACCCGGGCCGCGTCGAGCGCATCGCGGACGAGAACGGCCTGGTCGTTCGTACGGACGAGCACGGCGACGTCGCCGGGCCCGAGCGGCGTGTCACGGCCGTCGATCCGGGCTCCGCTGCGGAGCAGCTCGACGACGTCGGCGGCGAGGTCGTGGGCAACCGCGCGGCGGATCTCGCCGACGTTGTCGTAGCGGCCCTTTCCCTCCGGGCGGCGCATCACGCGTACCCGCAGCGCCGCGGATGAGGGCGCTGCACGCAGGCGTGGGCCGGCGTGGGCCGCCTGCACCGGACGCACGACGACCTCGGGTGCCCCGAGGGCCGCCCGCCCCATCACCGCGTCGACGGCAGCGACGAGCCCGGCGTCGCTGCGCCAGTTGCGAGCGAGGGTGCGCTGAGTGCCGGCGTCGCGGGCGGCGGCCAGGTAGGTGACGAGGTCGGCCCCGCGGAATGCGTACACCGCCTGCTTCGGGTCGCCGATGAGCACGAGCGTCGTGTGCCCGTGGAACGCCGTGCGCAGGATCTGCCACTGCACCGGGTCGGTGTCCTGGAACTCGTCGACGAGCACGACGCGGTAGCGCGACTGCAGCCGTTCGCAGGCCGCGGCGCCGCGTACCGGGTCGACGAGCGCGTCGCGCAACCGGGTGAGCAGGTCGTCGTAGTCGATCAACCGCCGCTCCCGCTTGCGCCGGTCGACCTCGGCGCGGACGGCGCAGGCGAGTCCGTAGCGCTCCTGGGCCTCGCTGCCCGGTGTCGCGTCGGCGGGCAGCAGCCGTGCCTGCGCGTCCTGCAGTGCCGACCGGGCGACCTTGCGGGCGGTCGCCGGTTTCATGGCCGGCGGCGCCGCGCCGGAGGGTGAGTACTTGCGCAGGTAGAGGTCGTCGACGACCTCCTGCACGAGGTCGTCGGCGCTCTCGAGGAACGTCGCGGCGGGGTCGCGGTCGCCCGCGGTGCCGAGACCGGCGAGCATCTGCTGGCAGAAGCCGTGCGTGGTCGCGATCGTCGCCGCGTCGAAGCCGGACAGCGCAGCGGCCAGCCGGCGGTGGCGGCGGGCGACCTCGTCGTCAGGCGCACCGGCGAGCAGCCGGAGCACCTCGTCGTCAGCGTCGCGGGCGGCAGCCGGGTCCGCCAGCCCACGCTCGGCGCCGACCAGGCGTTCGCGCACCCGCTCGCGCAGCTCCTGCGTCGCGGCCCGGCTGAACGTCACGAGCATGAGCTGCGACAGCTCGGCCCGCCCCTCGGCGACGTAGCGGGCCGCCAGTGCCGCAATCGTGAACGTCTTGCCGGTGCCGGCGCTGGCCTCGAGCACGGTAGTGCCGGACGGCAAGGGACCGCAGACGTCGTACGGGGCGGGGTCAGGCCGCATCAGCCCAGCTCCTCCGCGGCCAGCAGCGGGGCCCACACGCGGCGAGCGAGCGCCGCGAATCGGGTGGGTTCGTCGGGGTCCCCGCTCGGCTCGGCGAGCAGCGCGGAGAAGGGCGCCCCGTCGCCCCAGACCAGGGCGTGGGCCGGGTCGCGCTGCTCGCCTGGGATGGTCTGATCGCCGAAGCCTCTGTCGCACCAGTCCTTCTCGGCGAGGGCGAGCGCGTTGCCGACCGACATGCCCGGCCGGCGCTGAGCGTACGTGGCCGACGCCTTGGCCGTCAGCGGCAGCGGACCGCGCAGTCCATCGCCGCGAAGCGCGACGAGGTCGCCGAGCACGGTCTGCGCCCGCTCCGGATCGACCGGCCCCAAGCGCGAGCGGGCGACTCCGCCCGTACCGCGTCCTATCGTCACCGCGGCGAGCTCGCGCTCCGGTGCAGCCGCGGCAAGCGCGAGCAGCTCGACCCACGAACGCAGCCGGGCCTTGGCCGACAGCCGCGAGTAGCCGACGCGGACGAGGACGTCGCCGTGCAGCGGCTCGACGCTCCCGGTGACCCGGGTGCCGTCAGCCAGCCGAACCGCGACGTCGACGGCATCAGCCTCCATGGCGCGCAGCGGTGCGGCGGCGGCGACGAGCGGCTCGACGTTGGCGAGGAGATCGGCGAGCAACCGGCTGCCCAGGGCGCCCGGAGGCACGGAGCCACGTCGCCATTCGGCCTGGGTCGCAGTCGCGGCATCGCGCCCGGCGAGGCGAGCCGCGAGCAGCCGCTGGCCGACCTGCCACTGCGCCAGCGCGTCGAGCTCGACGTCGAGCGCGTCGGCGAGCTCGTCCTGCTCGCGCAGCAGCGTCAGTCCGAGGCGCTGGCGCAGGAATCCGGCCACCGGTGCGTCGAAGAAGCGCACCAGGTCGTCGAGCGCCACCTCGCGCACGGCGTCCGGCGGGTCGGGCAGGCGAGTGGGCAGGAACGGCCCCGGTGCGGTCCGTGGCTGCGCTGCTCGCCGGGCACCGGTCAGCGCCGTCGCGTCGAAGCTGAAAGGCCCGGCGCGACCGAGTGCCCCGGTCTCGAAGCAGCGGGCGTCATAGGGCTGCAGGGGGTGCTCGACGAGTACGCAGTCGCGGCCGCACGTCCCTTGGGGCGCGGCCACCGCGGCGTCCACGGCGTCGAGCAGCTCGCCGACCGGGACAGCGGGTGGCCGCGGCTGACCGGTACGGGGATCGGCACCGGTGTAGATGACGACCAGGTGCTTCTGCGCGGCCATGACCGCGTCGAGGAACAGCTGCCGGTCCTCGCTGCGCGGGTCGCGCTCGCCGACGCAGGGAGCGCGGGCGAGCACGTCGTCGCCATCGACGCTCGTGGTCCGCGGGAACCGGCCGTCGTCGAGGCCGAGCAGGGCGATGGCGCGGTGCGGCACCGAACGCATCGGCACCATCGAGCACATCGTCAGCGTGCCGGTGCGGAAGTTGGCGCGGGTCGGCCGGCCGGCGAGCCGGTCGGCCAGCAGAGCGCGGACGTCGGCGAGGACGAGGGGTACGCGGTCGGCGCGCGCTCCCGCGTCGAGCCGGACCCGGGCGAGCTCGCGGCGGGCCTGCGTGGCCTGCCAGACGTCGCTCTCGCGGACGTCGGTGAGGAGGTCCAGGGCGTCGGCCAGCGCGTCGAGCCAACCGGTGAGGGGTTGCTCGCCGACGAGCCGGTCGAGGACCCGGGCGACCCGGTCGACGAGCTCGGCCAGCCTCCCGGCGAGGTCGACGTCGCTGGAGTCGACGTCGTCGAGCGGCAGCGCGAGCCCGAGCCAGCGGTCGCCCTCCTCGGCCATCGCGACGCCGACCAGGACGCGGTCGAGCCCGGCCTGCCAGGTGCCCTGGGCAACCCTGTCCATCGCGAAACGGGCGCGGTGGGCCGCATCGAGACCCCAGCGGACGCCGGAGGCGGCGACCCACTCCTGCAGCCGGGCGAGGTCGTCGTCGTCGATGCGGAACCGCCGGCGTACCGGAGCCGCCGCCGCCAGGTCCAGCAGCTGGCCCGAGGTGACCCGCGCGTCGGCCAGGTCGAGCAGGTTCGACAGCACGCCCAGCAGCGGATTGGTCTGGCGCAGCGAACGGTCGGCGAGCCGCACGCGCAGCCGCGTGCCGGGATGCGCCGCGTCGTCGTGCTCGGTCCCGGCGAGGCCGAACGTCGCGGAGACCAGCGGGGCGTAGTCCTCGATGTCGGGGCACATGACGAGCACGTCGCGCGGCTCCAGCGTCGGGTCGTCGGCGAGCAGCCCGACGAGGACCTCGCGCAGCACCTCCACCTGCCGCGCCGGGCCGTGGCAGGCGTGGACCTGGACGCTGCGGTCGGTTTCCTCCAGCGCCTGCAGCTCCGGCTCGACGTTCTCTGCGATCGCCCGCTGCAGCCGCCCGAGCAGGGTGGGCGGCCAGTCGGCGACCGGCGCGTGGTGCAGGTCCTCGTCGGCGGTCGCGGTCGCGGCGATCCGCAGCTGCAGCTCGCGAGCGTCACGGCCGAGCCCCGCCAGCAGCGAGTTGTGGGCGATGAGTCCTGAGGAGTCGCTACGCCGGCGCCGGTCCTCGCCCTGGTGTCGCAGTGCTCCCCACAGCTCGGGCGACGGGTGCGGAAGCCACAGGTGGACGTCGCGGTGCTCGGCCAGCGCGCGGAACGCCGCGAGCTGCACGGTGCTCAGCCGCGTCGGGCCGAACACCGACACACGCGGGGGGAGATCCACCACCTCGGGGCGCGCGCGCAGCATGGCCGCCGCACCAGCCAGTCGCTCGGCGAGGCCGGGGACGCCCACCTGCTCGCGTACCCGCCTCCACACCTCGGCCTGCCACCGCAGGTCGGGGTCGACCTGCCCTCCGGCACCGTCACCGCTGGCGCCGCGCAGCCAGTCGAGCAGCATTGCCGGGCGTTGCGCGGCGTAGGCGTCGAAGAGCCGGGCCAGGTGCTGGGCCGTCGTCAGCCGGCGGCCCGCGCGCTCGCGGTCGCCGGTGGTGGCCCCGAGATGGCCGGCGAGCGTCGCGCACCACGGCTCGTGGACGCACTCGTCGACGACGTCGAGCACGCTCCAGGCCAGCCGATCGGGACGCCACGGGTCCGTGTCCGGTGCGATCCCCGTCGTGGCGGCGAGGACGTCGGCCACCAGCGTGGCGGGCGATGGCAGGTCGACCCGGGCGCAAACCCCGTCGCCGCTGGCCTCGGTGGCGCCGAGGGAGTGTGAGAGCCGCTGGGTGAGCCAGCGTTCGATGCCCTTGGCCGGGACGGCGACGACCTCGGCCGCGAAGGGGTCGTCGAGCGGCGTACGGAGGACCTCAGCCAGCCCGGCCACGAGGGCGTCGGAGCGCTCGGCCCGGTGGACGATGAGCACGGTCCGGCACTCCCTCCTGAGTCGCCTGGCAGGTCGTTTCGACCCTAGCTGCGACCCCGGACACGGGCCGGAGCGCTGTCCACACGGCGACTCCCGTCCCTGCTCGGCGGGGGTACTGTCGCGGGTGGGCGATCACCGCCACCGAGGAGGACCGAGTGGAGCCCGATGTCGAGAACCGGTTCGCCGCGACCGATGCCGCCAACGCCGAGATGGACGACCGGCTGCGCCGGATCGCTCGGCAGAACGCCGCTCCTGGGCGACATGGTGGAGGTCCTCGGTGGCCACGTCAGCGCTTCGCTGGACTACCTCGCCGCGCACCCGAGGGATCCCAACGCGCGAGCACGGCGAGCGGCCTTGATGGGCTGACCCGCCTCACCGACTTCCACGAAGGCAATGCTCCGTGGCCCGACTCCGGGGCGGCTTTCTGACCCGGTGACGGCAGTTACCGGGCTCTTCGTACCTGCGGTGGGGGTCATGACAGGTTCGGGTGGCTGAGCCCGCCGCCGATGAGCAGCATGCGCAGCCGGTAGTTGTCGCGGTTGCGGAAGCCGCGGGCGATTCGCCGGTGCAGCTCGATGAGGCCGTTGAT
>JBBRVP010000038.1:0-34641 GCA_038246785.1 Jiangellales bacterium | reverse complement strand
GTCGGTGGCAAACGTGCGGCTGATGCCGTACTTCACGTCCTCGCAGGTGACCGGGTTGCCGTCCTCCCACTTCACCCCGTCGCGGACGGTGAACTTCCAGGTCTTGCCGTCCTCGCTGACCTGCCCGGTGTCGGTAGCCAGATCCGGCACCAGCTCCTGGCCCTTCGCGTCGTCGGGGTCGTTCTTGTAGGCGGTCAGCGACCGGCTCCAGAACGCACTCGCGAACGCGAGGTCCTCGCCGGTGTAGACCACCTGCGGGTCGAGGTGCTGCAGCTTCTCCGAGGAGGTGAGGAACCTCAGCGTCCCCCCTTTCTGCGGAGTCCCTCCCCCGCTGCTGCCGGCGCCATTGCTGGCGCCGCCGCCCCCACAGGCGGACAGCGCCAGTGCAGCTGCGCTCGCGAGCGCGAGTGCGTGCAGGCCGAGCCTCGACGTGCTCATCGATCTCCTCCAGTGACGATGGAGCTGCGCTGCGTCAGCGAAGGTGACGGTCGCGCAACGGTTGTCTTTCGATCCTGCGTCCGGAGCGGACGGCCGGCGTCTCGGATCCCTACGGTTGCGCTGCAGCGCAAATGCCGATCGGGGGTCACCAGGTGCTGGTCATCCACTTCACGGCCGACGATGTCGCGCGGACGCGCTTCTCCTACTCCCCCCTGCACGAGCTGTTCTCGCGGATCCGGCTGCGCCGCCCGGCCGACCCGACCTTCGAGTGCGTGCGGGCCCTGCGCGGCGTCGGCGGCGAGATCGTCCTCGCGCTGGGCGAGGCCAAGGGCTACGTGCCGGATTTCATCACTCCGCCGCCGCTGCCCCGCAACCACCCTGACATCCGACTGGAGCTGTCCAACCTTGCGGCCGTGGATCCCGGTGTGGTGCGAAGCGAGGTCGACATGGCCTTCGCCGGCGACCTCCCCGGCGAGCTCCAGCGGCTGCGACGCGCCCCGCGCGAGGGGCTCGCCGACCTCTGCCGGGTCCTCGACACGGCCTGGCTTTCATTCGCGGCCACGGCCTGGCCGGTCGTGCAGGGCAGGCTCGAGCACGACATCGCGACGCGTAGTCGACGGGCCAGCCGCACCGGGCTGGTCGGGCAGCTCACCCGGATCGCCTCCGACGTGGAGTGGGACAGCGGCGCGCTGGCGGTCCCGAAGCGTTTCGTCTCGGAAACCTTCGACCTGGGGGGTCAGGGCCTCGTCCTGGCCCCCACCGTGGCCGACTACGGCGAGGCTGCTGCCGTCTTGGGCGACGGCTGGACGCCGACGCTGTACTTCCGGGCTGCACCCGCCTACGTCGCACGCCAGCGCGCCGACCTGGCCGAGCTGCTCGGCCGTACCCGCGCCAGCGTGCTGCAGGCGATCAGCGCGCCGGCCACCACGACGGGGGTGGCGGCGGCCCTCAACGAGGATGCCGGCAACGTCTCGCGCCACCTGCAGGCGCTCAGTCGCGGCGGTCTCGCCCTGGGCGAGCGGCACGGGCGCCACGTGTGGTACTCGCAGACGGAGACGGCGCGCACGCTGGTCGGCGGCACGGACCCGTCTTCGGCCGAGGGGGACCGGGCCGCTCAGGCCAGCTGATCGACCACGGCGTCGATGCAGCGGGTCAGCGCTTCCACGTCGTCGGGCTCCACCGCCGGGAACATCCCCACCCGCAGCTGGTTGCGGCCGAGTTTGCGGTAGGGCTCGACGTCGACGACGCCGTGCGCGCGCAGCACCGCGGCCACGGCGAGGGCGTCGACGCCGGCGGTGAAGTCGACAGTGCCGACGACCTGGGAGCGTGCGGTTGGGTCCGCGACGTACGGCGTGGTGTACGCCGTACGCTCCGCCCACGAGTAGAGCCGGCTCGCGGAGTCGGCGGTACGTTTCGTAGCCCAGGCCAGGCCGCCGTTGTCGTGGAGCCAGTCGACCTGCTCGGCCAGCATGACCAGCGTCGCCAGGGCGGGGGTGTTGTAGGTCTGGTTCTTGCGTGAGTTGTCGATCGCCGTGGGCAGGCTGAAGAAGTCGGGCACCCAGCGGCCGGACGCCGCGATCTGCTCGACGCGCGCCAACGCCCGGGGGCTCATCAGCGCGACCCACAGCCCGCCGTCGGAGGCGAAGCACTTCTGCGGTGCGAAGTAGTAGACGTCGGCCTCGGCGAGGTCGACGGGGAGGCCGCCGGCGCCGGATGTCGCGTCGACGAGTAGCAGCGCGTCGTCGTCGGCGCCTTCGACCCGGCGCACCGCTGCCATGACCCCGGTCGAGGTCTCGTTGTGCGGCCAGGCATAGACATCGACGCCCGGCTCGGCGTGCGGGGCCGGCAACGTGCCGGGGTCGGCCGAGACGATCGTCGGCTCGCCGAGGAACGGCGCCTTGCGGGTGACGGACGCGAACTTGGCCGAGAACTCGCCGAAGGACAGGTGCTGCGCGCGGTCGCGGACGAGCCCGCAGGCGGCGATGTCCCAGAACGCCGTCGAGCCCCCGTTGCCGAGCACCACCTCGTAGCCGTCGGGCAGCGTGAACAGGTCGGCCAGTCCGCGGCGCACGCGGCCGACGAGACCCTTGACCGGGGGTTGCCGGTGGCTGGTGCCGAGCAGCGTCGTGCCGACCGCGGCCAGGGCGGCGACCTGCTCGGGTCGGACCTTGCTCGGGCCGGACCCGAAGCGCCCGTCCGCGGGCAGGAGGTGGTCCGGGATGGTGATCTGGCTGGTGGCCGTGGTGGTGCCGGTGGGGTCGCTCACGGGGTTCCTTCGCGGCTGCGGCGATCGGGTGCCGACGGCGCTGTCAGCCACCCATCCTCCCAGACGACTGTGCCGCGACCCGACCGCGGTCGGGCGCCCTGCTCCACTCGGCGTGACCTGGGACCGCTACCGCCTGACAACCCTCACTCCACCCGAAACATCAGCGTGGCTCGGCCCAGGAGCGGTCCCAGCCGCCGACCTCCTCGGGGAGGCGCTTGGCCGGACCGACGTACGAGGCGGACGGGCGGATGAGGCGCCCGGTGCGTTTCTGCTCGAGGATGTGCGCGCTCCAGCCGGCCGTCCGTGCGCAGGTGAACATCGCAGTGAACATGTGTGCCGGCACCTCGGCGAAGTCCAGGGTGATGGCGGCCCAGAACTCGACGTTGGTGGCCAGCACCCGGTCGGGACGCCGCTCGGCGAGCTCGGCGAGGGCGGCCCGCTCGAAGGCCTCGGCCACCTCGTAGCGCGGCGCGTCGAGTTCGCGGGCGACCCGGCGCAGCGTGCTCGCCCTCGGGTCCTCCGCCCGGTAGACCCGGTGGCCGAAGCCCATCAGCCGGTCGCCACGGTCGAGGACGCTGCGCACGTAGCCGAGGGCGTCGCCGCTGCGTTCGATCTCCTCGATCATCGCCAGCACCCGCGACGGCGCTCCGCCGTGCAGCGGGCCGCTCATCGCCCCGACTGCTGCGGACAGGCAGGCGGCGACATCGGTGCCGGTCGACGCGACGACGCGGGCGGTGAAGGTGGAGGCGTTCATGCCGTGTTCGGCGGCCGAGGTGAAGTAGGCGTCGACGGCCCGGACGTGGCGTGGATCCGGTTCGCCGCGCCAGCGGATCATGAAGCGCTCGACGATCGTGCGGGCCCGGTCGACCTCGCGCTGCGGCACCATCGGCAGGCCGATTCCGCGGGCGGACTGGGCGACGAACGACATGGCCATCACGGCGGCGCGGGCGAGGTCGTCGCGCGCCTCCTCGTCGGCGATGTCGAGCAGCGGGCGGAAGCCCCACGCCGGCGCGAGCATCGTGATGGCGCTCTGCACGTCGACCCGGACGTCGCCGGAGTGGACCGGGATCGGGAACGGCTCCGCGGGCGGCAGCCCCGGCATGAAATCGCCGTCGACGAGCAGCCCCCACACGTTCTCGAACGGCACGCGGCCCACGAGGTCGTCGATGTCGACGCCGCGGTAGCGCAGGTGACCGCCCGCCCGGTTGGGTTCGGCGATCTGCGTCTCGAAGGCGACGACACCCTCGAGCCCTTCCTGGACCTCGACCATCGAGATCTCCTCTCCGCCGTAGCGCATCGTGTCGTGCCCGGTCGCGCTCGCCAACTCCGGGTCCTCGTCCGCCTGTGCGGAGCACCACTCGTGCGGGAGGATCCTGCCGTGGAGCGCCGGCCGACCGACCTCGCCGCGCTGCGCCGCCGCTACGACGTCGGGCGACTCCTCGAGGCCGATGTCCCCGACGACCCGCTGCTCGCCGTCCGCGGCTGGCTCCACGACGCCGTCCAGGCCGGCCTGGTGGAGCCCAACGCCGCGGCGCTGGCGACGTCCTCGCCGGACGGCCGACCGAGCGTACGCCACGTCCTGGTCAAGGAACTCGACGACCGGGGGTTCGTCTTCTACACGCACGCGGACTCCCGCAAGGGGCGCGAGCTGGCCGCCAACCCGTGGGCGGCCCTGGTCTTTCCCTGGTTCGCGATGGCGCGGCAGGTGCTCGTGGATGGCGCCGTGGAGCGGGTGCCGCGCGAGGTGGCGCTGGACTACTGGCGGAGCCGGCCGTACGAGTCGCAGGTCGGCTCGGCCGCGAGCGCCCAGTCGAGCGTCATCGCCACGCGCGACGAGCTCGAGGCCCGGGCCGCCGCGGTGCAGGAGGCCCACCCGAACGCGGTGCCGCTACCGGAGGACTGGGGTGGCTACCGGGTCGTCCCCGAGACCGTCGAGCTGTGGCAGGGCGCTCCTGGCCGGCTCCACGACCGGCTCCGCTACCGCCGGGCCGACCAGGGTCGGTGGCTGCTCGAGCGACTGAGCCCCTGAGTCCGCGCAGGCGGCGGCGCGGCCGTCGAGCGAGTCCCCGAAGCTGCTTGACAGGCAAGTCAATGCTTGCCTGTTGTGCGGCGGGTGGGGGACGTCTTCAGGGCCCTGGCAGATCCCACGCGGCGTGCGATCCTCGACGAGCAGACCGACCGGGACGACCAGACCCTTTTCGAGCTGTGTTCGCGGCTGGCGGCCAGGCATCGCGTCGCCTCGTCACGGCAGGCGGTGTCCCAGCACATCGATGTCCTTGTCGACGCCGGGTTGGTCAAGACGCGGCGCGACGGTCGCTACAAGTTCCGTCATGTCGACCCGCGACCGCTGGAGCGGATCGCGGACCGCTGGCTTCAGCGGCGAAAGGAGGGTCCATGAAGATCACCCTGGCCAGCGTCCTGGTCGACGACCAGGCGAAGGCGCTGGCCTTCTACACGGACGTCCTCGGCTTCCGACCGAAGACCGACATCCCGCTCGGCGAGCACCGCTGGCTGACGTGGTCTCGCCTGAGGCGCCCGACGGGGTCGAGCTGCTGCTCGAGCCAGACGAGCACCCGGCCGCCAAGCCGTTCAAGGCCGCGCTCGTCGAGGACGGCATTCCCTTCACCTCCTTCGGAGTGAAGGACGTCCAGGGCGAGTACGAGCGGCTGCGCGCCCTGGGGGTCCGATTCACCCAGGAGCCGACTGTCATGGGTCCGGTCACGACCGCCGTGTTGGACGACACCTGCGGCAACCTGATCCAGATCGCCGCGCAGGGGACGGCGGACTGATCGTTGTGAGGCCCGAATGCTGGCCGTGACGTGCCGCAGCATCGGCCCCGTAGCCAGGCCCGGTGTCGGTCGCCCAGGATTGCGCTCATGGAGAGCAGCGTCTTCGAGGCCGCCGGTGGCATGACCGCGATTCTCGCCCTGGCCCGGGCCTGGCACCGACGCTGCCTGGAGGACCCGGTCGTCAGTCATCCGTTCTCGCATTCGGGTCAGCATCCGCAGCATGTGCAGAGGTTGGCGGCTTATTGGGCCGAGGCGCTCGGCGGTCCGCGTGTCTACACCGACACCATGGGCGACCACAGCGAGGTGCTGCGACTGCACGCCGGCAACGGTCAGCATGAGGACTTGGACGCGCGAGCCCAACGGTGCTTCGCCCTCGCTCTCGACGACGCCGGGATAGCGCCCGACGAGTCACTTCGCTCCACGCTTGTGGACTGGTTCCGTTGGGCGACAACCGGAATGGCCGCCTATCCGAGATCGGCCGACGACGTGCCAAACGGGCTGAGCCTGCCGCGTTGGTCCTGGGATGGTCCGGTGAAAAACCCCTGAGCGGGTCACCCGTCGCCGAGGACTGCCAGCGACTCGCGGTGCCTTGGTGCGGCCCGGCGTTTCACTCGTGAGCAGTGGCCGGCTTGGGTTGGCGGTCACGCCAGGACCGCGCCGTCAGGGTGTGACGACCAACCAGGTGGCCCCCGCGCGGCCGAGCTCGCGACCGTCCTCGCCGTAGGCCGTCGTCGCCGTCCTGGCGAACCGAGCGGTCCAGAGGCGACCAGCTCGGTACGGCGATGGGGCTTGGTCAGGCTCCGTGTGATCGCCAAGGAGCGCGGCGACTACGTCGCGTCCGAGCGGTTCCTGGCCGAGTGCCTTCCGCTGTTCCGTGCGGTTGGCGACCGGTTCGGCGTGTGCATGGCGCTGCCAGCAGGGGGCGCTGGCCATCGAGCAGGGCGACCTGGTGGCGGCTCGGACCCTGATCGAGCAGAGCCTGTCCCTTGGCTGGGCGTTGGACGACCCGCACTCGATCGGTTCGGCGCTGTCGAGCCCCGGGGTCGTCGCTCACCGGCTCGCCGAGCCCGAGACGGCTGAGGAACACCTTCGGCAGGCCCTGCGGGTACGGCGCGACGCGAGCGTCAAGAAGTGGATCACCGAGACGCTTGACGCCATCGCCGTGCTGGCCGTGGACCGAGGACTGCTCCGGCGGGCCGCCCGGCTCTGGGGTGCCACCGACCAGCTCGGCGAGACGAGCGGGGTGCATCGACTGCCGGGCGAGCAGGCGGCGTACGACATCGCGGTGACCAGGGTGACAACGGCCCTCGGCAAACCGCCGTTCCAGTCGGCCGTCCGCGACCGGCGAACGACGGACATCGACTCGGCCGCACTCCTGGCCGACTCCGAACCGGGACCGGACGACGCGGGCGCGGGCCTCCCGCCGGCCGCGGGGCGTCGCCGTCGGGGCTGTCCGCCCGAGAACGAGACGTCGTGGGGCTGGTCGCCGCCGGCTGGTCCAACCGTAAGATCGCCCAGGCGCTGGTGCTCAGCCCGGCCACGGTCCACCAGCACCTGATCAACATCTACCAGAAGCTCGGCTGTGCACAGCCGGCCCAGGCCACCGCCTACCCATTCCGAAACGGCCTCGCACCGGACGTCGCGGCCTGAGGGGGACCCTAGGCGGCCGCAACGTCGTTCAGCAGGCACACCTTGACACCTCGTAGTCGACTGTCAGCCGCCTCGTCGTCGAGTGCGGGCGGCCGCGCGAACTCCGCACGCGGCGTCCCCATCGCCCTCGCTCCACCACTCGTGGGAGTTGATCTAGGAAATATCCACGTTCAGCGTCGCGGTAAACGTGGATTTCTCCTAGGTCAACTCTCGGAGGGGACAGCAGCGGCAAGACCTCGGCCACTGCGGGGACTTGCTTGACGACACTGGCAGGATCGCCGAGGAGAACCGCATCCGCTCACCGGCACCGCCCCGCCCGCGGTGGCCACCTGTGGCGGCTGGTGGTGGCCGTTGCCGACCACCAGCCGGTGACCATCGGCATCGGGCGTACCCTCCCGAAACCAGCGCGCGAACGATGGCTCTTGATCGACTTGGGCTCAGTTCATCCTGGGGAAGCTGCGCCCGCTCACGTCACCAGGCCGAGGGGCACGTCCACGGGTTTCGAGCATTGTTCGGGACTCGTCTCCGGACCACTGTGGCATACTTGTGGCATGAGTCGCATACGCTTGAGCACGACTGTTGACGCGGATCTCCTGGACACCGCCCGCAACCTGCGCACGGGGATCACCGACGCCGCGCTCGTGGACGAGGCCCTCGCCGCGCTGCTCGTTCGTCACCGGGCGGCCGAGGTGGACGCCAGCTATGCCGCCTACGACGAGCACTCCATGGACGAACCAGACGAATGGGGTGATTTGGCGTCATTTCGACGCGCGGCGGCTGCTTCGTGAACGAGCTTCCCACCCGCGGGGAGGTGTGGTGGTGCGAGATGCCCGAGATCGGTCGCCGTCCCGTCGTCGTGCTGTCCCGAGACGCCGCGATCCCGCGGCTTCGGCGTTCGCTCGTGGCGCCCTGCACGACCACGATTCGTGGACTTGCCAGCGAGGTCGTTCTGGACCCCGCCGATGATCCGGTGCCTCGACTCTGCGCGGTGAACCTGGACTCCGTCGAGAGCGTCTCAGTCGCCATCCTCGTCAGCCGACTGGGTCGCCTGGCCGACTCCCGGATGCACGAGGTGTGCACGGCCTTGAGCGTGGCCGTCGATTGCTCTCGCTGAGCGTCCCGCTCGCCGATCCGTTTCGCACACCTGACTGCCACGGGAACACGGGCGGTCCGCCCAAGCAGCATCGGAACGTGCACCTTTTCATCGGCCGACAGCCAAGCCCAATGACGCGGCAGACCCTGCGCGGCAGCCCCCGCTGCAAGGCACCCCGTCGGACTGGACCCTTCGTCTACTCACGGCCTGCGCCGGATCGGCGCGAGTTGGACGCTTCGGTGGATCACAGCGAAGGCAGGGATTCCTAGCCTGAGATCACCGCCCGAGCCGGGATCGAGCGCCGGCGCGGGAGTCGACCACCAGCGCGAGGAGGCCAGGATGAGCATGCCCGTGGCCCTGGAGATCGTGGCCGTCGCGGCGGACCCCGCCGTCCGACGCGTCGAGTCCGGCGTCCTGGTCACGTTGGTCACGATGGCCTGGTCGGCTCGGCAGCGTTTCCGCGAGCGGCGGCACGACGCCTTCGAGGCGGTACACCGGTACGGAGGCTGGTCGGTGTTGATCGTGCTCACTGTGCTCGTCGGCTGGCGCCTCCTCCTCGGCGTCCGTGCCCACGGATCCCTCGAGCCGGGCAGCGGGTGGCCCGCCCTGTCGCTGATGATCCTCATCGGGATCGTCGCCCATCCATGGGTCGGAGTGCGCCGGGTCCCCGTACAGGTCCTCGACGTTCGCCGGAGATCGTGATCACCGCCTTGCCGGGGCGGCGATCGCTGGGCGAGTTCGTCCGGGTCAGCCGCGACGGTCGTGAGTGGCACTCCTTCGCCGTATCGACGGTGGGCAGCGAGGGTCCTGGACGCTACTGCCTGGTGATCCGTCGAGCGGGCGACTGGACCGAGCGGCTCGGCCAGGCTGCCGCCGGCGGCCGACCGCCCGCGTCGCTGCTGGTGAGCCGACTGCGTGGGAACGGGTTCATGGGACACGCCCAGGCCTACCGCCGGGTGCTCGTGATCGCCACCGGGGCCGGTATCGGGCCGGTGCTGCAGTCGTGTCCAAGGTCCTCTCCGGCGGGTGCACGACCCTCGTCGGCACCGTCGCCGGACGGCCCGACGTCGCCGCCCTGTCGCATCGCGCGCGCACGAGTTCGAAGCGGTGTTCGTGGTCAGCAACGCCGTCGTCGGTGACCAGGTCGTCGAGGCCCCGCTGTCAGGGCGTGAGCGTGAGCCAGGTGGCCCCCGCGCGGCCGAGCTCTCGGCCGTCCTCGCCGAAGGCCGTCGTCGCCGTCCACGTCTTGCGTCCCTCGGTCCCGAACCGGGCTCCCACGACGACGCAGCGCTCACCGGGCTCGGGCAGGGTGTCGATGCGGGCAGCCATCCGGCCGAGCACCATGGGGCGCCCGGCGATGTCCGAGGTCCATCCGCCGGGGCAGTCAAGCGCCGCCCACACCACCGCCGGAAGCACGCGGCCGTCCTCGCCGGCGGGCGAGGAGTCGGGGACCCACGTGCACGCGGTAAGGCCGGGACCGATCGGCCCGGGGCGCAGCCCGAGCCCATCGTCCCCCGGCCGCGCGAGGCCGCAGGTGAAGCAGTGGGGGAAGGGATGGTCGACGAGACCGGGGTACGCCGCCTCAGCGGCGCGTGCCCGCTCGAACGGCACCCGCGCCACCGCATCGACCCCGATCGGCGCCCGCACTCCCTCCGCGACCAGCGTGCTGCCGGCCAGCAGGCGGACCGCGTCGGCGGCGTCGGACAGCACCGTCAGCGGCGTGTCCAGGGGCGGCGGCACCCGCAGCGTCACGACTGCCCCAACGCCGCCGACGGGCCGGTCGACGAGGGCGGCGACGAGGCCGCAGACGTAGCCGCCATTCCCGGCGCCGTCGGGCCCGTTGAAGCGGGCTGGCACGAGAACGGGTGGACGCACGGGGGCAGGCATGTGGGCGAGCGTGCCACGTGCGCGGACGGTGGCATGGAACAGCCCGCGGGTCGGCCCTCCCGGAGGAGGACCAGCCGCGCCGGACGACGCGCGACCCCGCGGGCTGCGGTGACCACCGTGGTCTCAGCCGGCCGCTCGGGCCGGGGGACACGGGAGTCCGTCCAGGTACGGGCGGCTAGCTGGTGGCCACCTCATGCGTCCGGTCAGTATTCAACTGCGGACCACCTCCTTCCCCATGTACGGCGCACGATAGGACGTCGCGCCGCCCGCCGCTACTGGGAAACGCAGGTCAGTCGTCCACCCAGGCCCGCAGCACGTGTGCGGCGGCCTCCTCGGCGGTCCAGCCGTGGGCCTCGGCCTTGCGGCGCAGCCGCTTGCGCACCGAGCGGGGCACGCTGACGGTGAGGTCCACGCGCTGGTCCACATCCGCGGCCTTGCCGCTGCCGCCGCCGGTGGTCTTGGCCCCACCCTTGCCTCCGCCCTTGCCACGTTCGGCGACCTTGCCCTTCCCGGGCTTGCCCTTGGCCGCGGCGCGGATGGCCTCGGCGTCGACGGCCAGCGAGGACAGCCGCGTCGAGGCCGGGTGGACGCTGCCGTCGGGCGCCTTGCGCAGCGCAGGCCGAGGAGCCGGCCGGGAGGTGGGTCGCTCGGGGCTCACCGGCGGCGTCCCTTCGTGAGCGAGCCGGGCTCGGTGGTGCCCAGCTGCAGGAGCGTGTCGAGGTAGCCGGCGAACACATGCGCCGCCTCGCGGGCGCCAGGCGAGGGCCAGCGCTGAACCGGGAGGTAGGCGCCCTGCGCCTGGGTGAGCGCGCTGCGGTCGGGCAGCACCGGGTCGAGCACCAAGGCCCCGTACGCGGAGATGAGCTCGTCGAGGCGGTAGCGGTGCTCCGCGGACTGGGCGCGGAAGCGGTTGACCACGATCCCCGCCGGCCGCAGCCGGAGGTTGAAGCCGCCCCGGACCACCTCGATCGCATCCAGCGCCCGACGAGCGCCCTGCAGGCTGAACAGCGTCGGCTCGGTGACCACGAGCGCGAGGTGGCTGGCGGCCATCGCGTTCTTGGTGAGGTCGCCAAGGCTGGGCGGGCAGTCGACGAGCACGACCTCGTAGCCGGTCAGGCCGCTCATCGCCGAGCGCAGCCGGTGCTCGCCGCCGCGCCCGTCCGCCGGGGCGTTGCGGTACTCGAGCGCCGGCTCGCTGGCGACCACGTCGACGAGCTCGCCCCAAGCCGTCGGGGAGATGGCGTCGTGCAGGACGCCGGGGCGCGCGTCGGCGAGCACGTCGCTGCTGCTGAAAGCAGGGCCCTGCGGGTCGAGCACGACGCTGGCGTTGGCCTGCGGATCGAGGTCGATCACCAGGGTGCGCAGTCCGCGCGCCATGGCCGCGCCAGCGAGTCCGAGCACCACGGTCGTCTTGCCGACCCCGCCCTTGAGGCTCAGCACGCTGACGACCAGCACGCAGGCGACCCTATCGACTCAGCCGCGCCGGACCTGCTCGTACCGCGCGAGCGCCTCCCGCCGCTCCGCGGCGTGGTCGACGATGCGCTGCGGATAGCCCTGCGCGTAGCCGTCGGCGTGCTCCCACGGCTCGTGCGCACTGGCGCCGGGGAGGTGGCGCAGCTCCGGCACGTAGCGACGGACGTAGTCGCCGTCGGGGTCGAACCGTTGCCCCTGCGACACCGGGTTGAAGACGCGGAAGTACGGCGCCGCATCGGTGCCCGACCCGGCCGTCCACTGCCAGCCGTGCTGGTTGGAGGCCAGGTCGCCGTCGCGCAGCCAGCGCATGAAGTGGTGGGCGCCGTGGTGCCACTCCACATGCAGGTCCTTGACCAGGAAGCTCGCGACAACCATGCGCAGCCGGTTGTGCAGCCAGCCCTCGCCCAGCAGCTGGCGCATGCCGGCGTCGACGAAGGGGTAGCCGGTTCGGCCCTGCGTCCACGCCTGGAACAGCGTGCCGGGCGGCTCATACGGCATCCGTGCCAGCTGCGGCCGCAGGTAGTCGCGGGCGCTTGCCGGCGCGTGCCACAGCACGTCGGCGTAGAACTCACGCCAGGCCAGCTCGGTGCGAAACGTCGCGGCCCCCTTGCCACGCCTGCGGGCGAGGTCGGCGAGCAGGGTGCGCGGGTGCAGCTCGCCCCACTTGAGGTGGTGCGAGACGCGGCTGGTGCCGTCGAGGTCCGGGCGGTTGCGTGCGTCGGCGTAGTCGCCGAGAGGCCCGTCGAGGAACGCCGACCAGCAGCGGCGGGCCGCCTCCTCGCCGACCTCCGGCAGCCGCAGGTCACCGAGGTCGGGCTCGGTGGGCAGGTCGGTGGCGCCGTCGGCGGTAGCCCAGTGCGGCTTGCTCGACGCCGTCGCCGGGGCCGGCCAGCCGTGCTCGGACCAGGCTCGTGAGAACGGGGTGAAGACTGCGTACGGCGTCCCGTCGGCCTTGCGCACCCGGCCGGGTGCGACGGCGTACGGCGAGCCGGTGCGGACCAGCTCGATCCCCGCATCGGCTAGGGCGCGCTCGACCTGTTCGTCGCGCCGGCTGCCGTACGGGCCGAAGTCGGCGGCCACCTGCACCTGCTCGGCCCCCGCCGAGCGCGCGGCCCGCTGCACCTCGGTCGTCGGGTCGCCACGCCGCACGTGCAGATGCCCGTCGAGGGAGCCGTCGAGCGCGCGCAGGGCGCGCACGAGGTAGCCGCGCCGGACGTCCCCGGACGGCGCCCACAGGGCCGGGTCGAGAACGAACAGCGGCAGCACGTCGCCCGCCGCGGCGGCGGCGTAGAGCGCCGGGTTGTCCCGCACGCGCAGGTCGCGGCGGAACCACATGACCGCAGTCGGCACCCGGGCACGCTAAAGCGGCCCGCTGCCGACCGCACGCCGACCTGTCAGCGACCGCGGCGCAGCCGCCGGCTCGGCGGGCTGGCGCCGCACGTCACCCGGGCGTCCCGAGGTGCCGGCGAGCGTTGTCGGTAGGGCCGGTGGGCTGCCTGGGCGCGTTGCCCGGAGCCGGCGCAGTGACCATGCTGGACCTCGTGGGCGGACTCAGTCGGCGAAACCTCTTGCGAGCGGGCGGCGTGGCCGCTGCCGGCATGGTGACAACCGGAGCTGCTGCGGGCACCGCGAGCGCGGCGGTGGCAGCTGGTGGCCCCCAAGGGCATGGTCGCGACATCCCGCACGGCTACGCCGACGTCGACCCGCGGACGGCGCGGCGGGTGCCACTCACCGCGTCGCTGCGCAGCGGCGTGCCGACCTACCCGGGCGACCCGCCGTTCCGCTTCGACCCCGCGTTCGTCGACACCCGGACGGCCGCGCACGACGACGGCGGCTACCTCCTGGAGCGCGTCACCGACCTCGGCACGCACACCGCCAGCCACATCTCCGCACCGGTCCACTTCATCCTCGGCGGCAAGCGGCTGGACGAGCTGGGGGAGGACTTCACGCTGATGCCGCTGGCCGTCGTCGACCTGCGCCTGCGCATCGCGCGGTCCGGGCCTGACTTCCTCGTCGACCCTGACCAGCTGCGCCGGTGGGAACGCCGACACGGCCGCATCCCGCCCCGGGGCTGCCTGCTCCTGCTCACCGGCTACGCGAGGCTGTTCGACGAGGGGGTGGGCGAGGAATCGCCGTACGTGACGACGCCGGCCCCAGGCCTCAGCGGCGCAGCGGTGGACTGGCTGTTCGAGCGGCGTCACATCCTCGCCGTCGGGTCGGACACCCTCGGACCAGACGCAACAGCGGACGCCCGCCTCGAGGCCACGACCCGGGCGCTGCTGCACGGGGGGATCACGGTCGAGAACGTCGGTACCGGGCTGGGGCAGCTGCGGCCCCACGGCGACTGGATAGGGATCAACGGCAACCGGCCGCCGTTCAGCGGCTTCCAGATGGGGTTCACCGGCTACACGCTGTGAGCCTGACCCCCTCCACGACGCAGCGTCTCGACGAACTCACGGTGACTGCGCCGGATGCGCGGCAGCTCGTCGAAGTAGATCTTGCGGGTAAGGGCCTGCGGCCCGCTGGTCCGGAGGAGCGGGCGCGCCCCCGGCTAGGCTGATCCCCGGCCGGACAAGGAGCGCAGCCGCGCGTGAGCCACGATCTCATCGACACCACGCAGATGTACCTCCGCACGATCTTCGAGCTCGAGGAGGAGGGCATCGTCCCGCTGCGCGCCCGCATCGCCGAGCGGCTGCACCAGTCGGGGCCGACGGTGAGCCAGACCGTGGCGCGCATGGAACGCGACGGCCTGCTCACCGTCGAGGGTGACCGCCACCTGCAGCTCACCGATGAAGGCCGCTCGCTCGCCACCCGGGTCATGCGCAAGCACCGGCTCGCCGAGCGGCTGCTGGTCGACGTGATCGGCCTGGACTGGGAGCTCGTGCACGCCGAGGCGTGCCGCTGGGAGCACGTGATCTCGGAGGCCGTCGAGAAGCGGCTGCTGGAGATCCTGGAGGACCCGCGCGAGTCGCCGTACGGCAACCCCATCCCCGGCCTCGACGAGCTGGGCGTCGACCTGGGCGTGGAGGACTTCCAGCACGGTGTGGTGCCGCTCGCGTCATACGACGGCTACGACGGCTCGGGGCGCGGCAGCGTCGTCGTGCGGCGACTGAGCGAGCCGCTGCAGACCGACGAGGGCCTGATGGGCCAGATCCGCCGGGCCGGCGCCCTGCCCGGCCAGGTGGTACGCGTGACGCCCGGCGCCGAGGGCGGGGTGCTCGTGGGCAGCGGCGGGGAGTCGGTGGAGCTGTCCCGCGAGCTCGCGGCACACGTCTTCGTGCGGTCCGGGTGAGCCGCTTGATCCAGCGAAACGGCGACCTCGATGGTGTGTCGGTCGAGGTCATCGAGACACCCGACCTCGGCGACCGCTCCTACGTCGTCTCCGCAGAGGGTGCGGCCCTCGTCGTCGACCCGCAGCGCGACATCGACCGGGTGCTGGAGGTGCTCGACCGGCGGGGGCTGCGGGCGACCCATGTCCTCGAGACCCACCTGCACAACGACTACTTGACGGGCGGGCTCGAGCTCACCGACCGCACCGGCGCCGCGTACGTCGTGCCCGGCGACGCGGTCGTGGCCTACCCGCGGACACCGGTCTTCGACGGCGACGAGCTCACGGCCGGCGACATGACGGTGCGCGTGCTGGCAACGCCGGGACACACCCCGCACCACCTGGCGTACGCCGTGCTGCTCGACGGGGACGCGCGCGCCGTCTTCAGCGGCGGCAGCCTGCTGTTCGGCAGCGTGGGGCGCACCGACCTCGTCACACCGGAGCTCACCGACGAGCTGGCGCACGCTCAGTGGCGCAGCGCGCGCCGGCTGGCCGCCGACCTGCCCGCCGGCACGGCGCTGTTCCCCACCCACGGCTTCGGGTCGTTCTGCTCGGCGTCTCCCACGTCCGGGGGCTCCTCGACGGTCGGCGAGCAGGCCCGCATCAACGGCGCGCTGCTGCAGGACGAGGACGCTTTCGTCCGCGAGATGGTCGCCGGGCTCGACTCCTTCCCGGCGTACTACGCGCACATGGGCCCGGGAAACGCCGCCGGCCCGGGTCCGGTCGACCTCAGCCCCGCGCCGACCGTCGACGCGGTCGAGCTGCAACGCCGGCTCGACGGCGGTGAGTGGGTGGTCGACCTGCGCGCCAGGGCGGCCTTCGCCCGTGGCCATGTGCCACGCACGCTGTCGTTCGACGCAAGCGACAACGTCGTGACCTATCTGGGCTGGACCATCCCCTGGGGCACGCCGGTGACGCTGCTGGGGGCGACGCCCGAGCAGGTGACGCACGTGCAGCGTGAACTCGTCCGGATCGGCATCGACCGACCGGCCGGCCAGGCGATCGGGGGGCCGAACGAATGGGCCGGGGACGTGCCGCTGGCGTCGTACGAGCGCATCGACTTCGGCGGTCTGGCGGGCGCGCTCGTGCGTGACCCGGCGGTGGTCGTGCTCGATGTGCGGAACCGGTCGGAGTGGGCGCAGTCCCACGTCGACGGCGCGGTGCACGTGCCGCTGCCCGAGCTGGAGCAGCGCATGGATGAACTTCCCGCCGGACGGCTGCACGTCCACTGCGGTGCCGGCTTCCGCGCCGCGGTCGCGGCGTCGCTGCTGGAGCGGGCTGGCCGCGAGGTCGTCCACGTCGACGACGACTACGCCAACGCGGTGCAGGCCGGCCTCCCGGTGGTGGCGGCCGGTTGACGGCCCGGGTGCGGCATCATGAGCCGGTCACCAGGAGGGCTGTCCGAGTGGCCGATGGAGGCAGTCTTGAAAACTGCCAGGGCGGGGCCCACTCCGCTCTCGTGGGTTCGAATCCCACGCCCTCCGCCGACAGCCGCCGCCCAGCCAGCGGGCGCGTTGCCGACGCGCGGGGGCCGGACGGCTCTGCCGCGGATCGCAAAGGCTCCCTAGCGTCGGACTCGACCGCTTCACGCGAGGGAGGGTGCGGCATGTCGCACGGCAAGGACGTCCTGGAGGGGCTGCGGCCGGAGACCCGTGAGCTGCGCCGGCTGATCCCCGACGCGTACGCCGGATTCTCCCAGCTGCACCGCGCGGCGCTCTCTCCCGGAGCCCTGGACACCCGCACCAAGGAGCTCATCGCGTTCGGCATCTCCGTGGCCACCCAGTGCGACGGGTGCATCGCCTCACACGCCCGCGGCGCCGCGCACGCCGGCGCCAGCCGCGAGCAGGTGGCGGAGGCGATCGGGGTCGCGCTGCTCATGGTCGGCGGGCCGGCCACCGTCTACGGCCCGCGGGCCCTGGCCGCGTTCGACGACTTCGCCGAGGGCGCCGAGCAAGGCTGAGACGGCCCGCAGCCCCAGCCCCCGGTGCGGACCTCGGGGCGCCGGCTGTCGGTGCGGCGCTGACGCCGGCCGTGGCGCAGGACACGGGAGGCGGGGGTTGACGCCGTAGCGAACGGTCCGCACACTCGACGAGCCGTCCGGCCCTGCGACGGCACCCGGTCGCCCTCGCCGAGTCCCGCCCTGGCGACCCGGGACACCAGCGATCCACCCCGATGGGCGGGAGCGGGGGACCCACCTTCTGCGCGTGCCACCGGCAGCGCTAGGGGCGAGGCCCTCGTCGTCTTGACGACGGGGCCGGGCACTCTCCGCCCGAGCCCGACAGCTCACCTCGCAGGCGTGGGAGAAGGAACCCCATGGTTGCCCCCGTCATGGGACGCCTGCGCACGCCTGCGCGCGTCCTGCTCCTCGCCGTCCTGCTCGCCGCCCTGCTGATGACCACGTCCAGCACGCTGAGCACCTCGACCGCCCGCGCGTCGGGACTCAGCCCGCTCGCCGCCGCGCAGCGCTACCCCATCCTCGCCTTCGGCTCCCGCGGCCCGGCGGTCCGCTACCTGCAGGGACGGCTGGGGCTCTACCAGTCGGGCGTCTTCGGGATGTCCACGACCCAAGCGGTGAAGCTGTTCGAGCGCCGGCACGGCTGGCCGGCCGACGGCCGCGTCGGCACCGGATGGTGGCGGGCGCTGCACGTCAAGCACGTGACCAGGCCGACGAAGGACCAGCTCCGGCACAAGGTCCTCGTCGTCGCGGCGGCACAGAAGGGCAAGCCCTACCGCTACGGCGCCGCCGGTCCGCGGGCATTCGACTGCTCGGGCTACGTGGGGTACGTCTACCGCCACGCCATCGGCAAGAAGCTGCCCCGCACGGCCACCGCCATCCGGCACGCCTCGCACCTGATCTCGCGCTCGTCGCTGCGTCCCGGCGACCTCGTCTTCGTCCGCGGCCGGGGCGGGCGCTCCTCGCACGTCGCGATCTACGCCGGCAGCGGCCGCTGGTGGGAGGCGAGCCGTCCGGGCCACCCGGTCGCGAAGAACCGGGCTTGGACCTCCCGGGTCCAGTACGGCCGGATCATCTGATCCCGAGCGCCGCGCGCACCTCGTCGTCGCTCGTCTGGGCGAACGTCCGGTAGTGGGCCCCCACCGCGGCGAAGTCGGGTGGGACCAGCGCGCACACGACCTCGGCGTCCCGGCCGACGTCGGCGACCGCCTCCGCCGACCCGACCGGTACCGCGACAACAACCCGCCGGGCACCGGCGATGCGGGCCGCCGCGACAGCGGCCCGCATCGTCGCCCCGGTGGCCAGCCCGTCGTCGACGAGCACCACGGCCCGGTCGTGCAGGTCGGGTGCCGGGCGGTCACCTCGCCAGCGCCGCTGCTGGGCGGCCAGAGCCGCCTCGGCATCGGTGTACGCGCGCTCCAGGCGGTCCGGGGACAGCTGAGCGTGCTGGATGATCTCGTCATTGCGGATCCTGGTGCCTGCCGCCACGGCTCCCATCGCCAGCTCGGCATGACCGGGGAACCCGACCTTGCGGACGGCGAGCACGTCTAGCGGGGCGCCGAGCGCTCGCGCGACGGGGACAGCGACGGGCACGCCGCCGCGGGGCAGTGCCAAGACGAGCACCTTGGACTCCGCGGTGAGGGCTTCTGCCGCCAGGGGGGCCAGACGGCGGCCGGCCTCGGCCCGGTCGGCGTAGGCGCGCTGCCGCACGACGCAAGCCCTGCCCGCCGGCGCCGGGAGGAAAACCGTCAAGTCCCACCCTGCTCGCCGGGGCCGGCCAGGGTGAAGCGTTCCCCGACTGGCAGCGGGCGCTCGTCGTCGTCGCGCAGCTGCCTCGTCGCTTCGTCCGCCGGCGTTCAGGTCACACCAGAGCCGCTCCCGGTCTAGCCTCCTCGGCAGAGGCACACCGGGGAGGTGCGGTGCCCGACTGGTTCGACCAGCACGCGGCCGCGCAGGTCGCGGCGCGACGCGAGTCACGGCTGCGGGCTCACCAGGTGGTCGCCAACGGCAAGGCCAACTGGCCGGCCCAGCTCGCCATGCTCGTGTCGGACACGGTGCAGGTGCTCCGGGAACGCCAGCTGCCCGTGGAGACGTGGGAGTTCTGGTACCACGACGACGAGTGGGTGCCGCCGCGTGGCAGCTTCCGGGCCGCGCTGCGTCCGGCTCGTACGAAGCCCGACGGCATCAACCTCTACCGCCGCTCGGTGCGCAGCTGGCCTGCCCCGCGCGGGCTGGCCATCTGGTCCGACGGGGCCGAGGTGCCGTTGCTGCTGACCAAGGACGGACGCCTGTGCTGGGCGCGTCACGTCGCCTCCCACGCCCGCGACTGGCAGCCCGAGCACCCGACCGGCGACCCGGTCGAGCACTGCGAGGACGCACCGTCCGGGGCGCGCTGCCTCGTCCGCGAGGGCGAGATCACCCTCGGCGGCTTCGGCTACGTCGTCGGGCTCATCGACGACCGGGTCGTCGTCCAGGTGCTGCGGGCTGACGTCGCCGACGACGAGCCGGAGACCACCTGCCTCGACCTCACCGCCGTGCTGACCGCCTGGGCCGACCACGCAGCGCGGCTGCCTCGTCGAGGCGCCGCTGCACTGACGCCGGGAGTCTGGCTGCCGGGTGCGGACGGCGCGCGGGTGTGTCCGGTCTGCGGTGCCGCCATGCACGGCTACCAACGGGGCGATCTGCGCGGCGAGCGCTGCGACGCCTGCGGCGGTGTGTTCCTTCCCGCCGACCAGCTCGACCGGCTGCTCGGTGAGGCGGGCGCACCCTCCCACGCGTAGCACCGCCGGCTCGTCGGCGGCTCGTTGACCTCCGGTCGGCAGGCGTTCGCCGGGGCGCCACCCGCGCGGGGCAGGGTCGAGGGCACCTCCGCGCAAGATCGGCCGCCCAGGCGTGCGCGCTGGACCAGGTGCCGGACTGGCCGGCGTCGTCGACGTCGGTGCGCAAGCAGTGCGCCGACGGCGAGTTGACCAGGAGCAAGAAGCTGGGGGCGCCTGGGCGACCGGCACGGCGTCTACTTCGCGGCCGACGAGGACGTGTCAGGCTCTCACGCTGCCAAGGCATCGTGAGGGCCTGACACACGTAGCGACGGCGGGGCCGGCCGGCGCAGTGGCGCCCACGATGACGAGGCGGTAGGCCGTCCGCCGCAGCGGGTGAGCCGCTTGAGGTCGGCGACCCCCTGCGCGGGCGCCCCGCTCCGCCGGCTCGCCCTCGCGCAGCAGCCCGATGAGCGAGCGCATCCCCTTGGTTCCGACCGAGGTCGCGTCAGAACCAGCGCCGCACGCGCTGCCGGTAGGCCCGGTACTCGCCGCCGAGCCGGCTCGTGAGGTCGGCCTCCTCGGCCTCGATCACCAGCCGGTTGGTCGCCAGGATGCACAGCGGGAGTGCGATCAGCGGCCACCACGTCGCGGCCCACAGCCCGGCGCCGAGGTAGGCGACGAGGTGCCCGGCGTACATCGGGTTGCGGCTGATGCGGTACGCGCCGCTGGTGACCAGCCTGTCGACCGGGTGATGCGGGACCATCGTCGTGTGGTGGCGGACCACGCTCGCCAGTCCGCTGAGGCTGAACGCCACCCCGGCCGCGACGAGGACGACGCCGGCGACGGTGGTGGCCGGCTGGCCGGGGATGCCCAGCGGGAGCACCCAGACGTGCAACGCGAGGGTCACCACCAAGGGAGCGACGAACAGCAGCGGGGGCACTGGGAACCGGACGGCGGCGCCCCGGGTCGGTGTAGCGGTGCTCATCGGGCGCCGCCGGCCGGTGCGGTGAGGCGGTCCAGCACGCCGGTCTGGGCCAGCAGGGCGAAGCGGTCAGGCACCCCCCAGTGCTCGACGATGCGACCGTCGACGATCCGCACGATGTCGATCACCGTGGTCTCGACCGTCCGGCCGCTCGGCGGGCCGAAGAAGGGGCCGGTCGCGGTGCCACGCGCACGGACTCGGACCCACACCGTGTCGCCGCTCTGGACGGCGTCCTCGATGGTGAAGGACATGTCGGGGACGGTGGCGTGCACGTCGCGGACGGCGGCCTTGACGTGCGCAATCGCCTCCGCCCCGGTGCCCGCCATCCCGAACTGGTGCTCCACGAGGTCCGGCGAGCACAGCTCGTCGACGACTGCCGTGTCTCCGGTGGCGAAGCCCTCGTCGAACATGCGCTGCACGACGGTCAACCCGTCAGAGTGAGGCGCAACCGATCCCGTGTTGGTACTCATGAGCCCTGCTCCTTCCAGCCTGGCTGCAGTGATGGTGTGTTGACTGCAGTAATACTGCATTCGACGCAGTGATACTGTTCCGGAGTGCCGCCACCTGTCAAGACCTCATCGGGCTATCGGCAGGAGCAGGCTGCCGCGACGCGTGAGCGCATCGCCGAGGCGGCGCGGAGGCTGTTCGCCACCGTCGGCTACAGCTCGACGAGCATGGAGGCCATCGCCGCAGAAGCTGGGGTGGCCGTCCGCACCGTCTACTCCACCTTCGGCGCCAAGCGGGAGATCCTCTCGGCGATCTGCGAGCGGTGGCTCGAGCGGGCGCGGGCCCGCGAGCGGGTGCAGGAGGTGCTCGCCGAACGGGACCCCGTACGCCGCCTGCGGGCAGCCGCCGGCTGGCTGCAGGGACTCTATTCGGCCGGCTTCGACGTCGTCATGATGCTCGACGCGGCCACCGACGAGGACGCCGAGACCCGCGCGCTGCTTCGGACCAAGCTGGCCGGCCGCGACCAGCCGATGAACCTCATGATTGCTTCAGTCGAGGACCACCTGCAGGTGCCCCTGGCCGAGGCACAGGCCGTCTACCGCGCGCTGGGCGCTTCCGGGGTGTACCGCGAACTGGTCCAGGAGTCCGGCTGGACGCCGGACGAATTCGAGCGGTGGGTCGGCGACGTCCTGGAGCGGCACTGCCTCGCCGCGCGACCCGGTCGTGCCGGACCGCCCAGGCAGACCACCCCACGCGTCCGGAAGCGCTGATCGACCGGCCGGCCGTCGCCACCCACCCGCCCACCCGATGCGCATGTGTCAGGCTCGGACGTCGCCGGAGGCGCGTGAGAGCCTGACAGACGCCATCCGGTGCGCATGTGTCAGGCTCCGACGTCGCCGGAGGCGCGTGAGAGCCTGACAGACGCCATCCGGTGCGCATGTGTCAGGCTCCGACGTCGCCGTAGGTGCGTGAGAGCCTGACAAACGCCCGACGAGGCACCGCAGGTAGCCCTCGTAGCTCAGGGGATAGAGCAACGGTTTCCTAAACCGTGTGTCGCAGGTTCGAATCCTGCCGGGGGCGCCAGCCGGCGCCGGTCGCTCACGCCGGGGGCGCTCACAAGATCGCCGACGTCAACACCCGACTGGTGCCCTTGACAGCTGTCCTTGACACAGCTGCCCTGACGAGGGATCGAGCGGAGGCGCCGCCGGCGCCGTGACCTCACAGGACCGCGCCGCGCGGCGCGATCTCCAGGGCGGCGACGCCGCGTCCGTACAGGACGAAGAGCCGATCTCCGTGCTGACAGCGCAGCACGCCGGATCCGTCGCCGAGGGTCGAGATCGCACGCTCGACGACCTCGCCGACCTCGCCGATCTCCGGGTCCTCGTAGGTCACGTCGAAGCGGTCGCCACTGATCAGCCGAGCGCGCAGCACGGTTTTCGCCATGGTCGGTCAACCTATCGGCGCCAGTCGGGTCGCTGGCCCGCGGTGAGCCCTTCCACCCAACGGCTCGCAGCCTGCAGGATGCCGCAGTGGATCTGCGGGTGCTGCGCGCCGCTGGCCGTGCGGTGCGCTGAGCGCCAGCCTTTCCGCCACGGGCAACCGCCAGCTCAGCGGGGAGCGGGCACGACCGCCACCGGGCAGCTGGCGTGGTGCAGCACGCCGCGGCTGACCGAGCCGAGCAGCGCGGCTCGCAGGTCGCTGCGACCGCGGGTGCCGACCACGATCAACAACGCCCCGTGCGTGGGCTCGGTCAGCGACGCCACCGGGTGGCCCTGGTAGAGATCGCGGGTGACCGGGACGTCGGGGAACTTCGCCCGCCACGGCGCCAGTGCCTCGTCGAGGATCTTGTCGGCCGCCGCGTGGATCTGCTCGGGGTGCATGCTCTCGACGGGCACCATGCCCAGCGACTGGGCGAACGCGTCCAGGTTGAGCGCGTACACCGCCGCTAGCGCGACGCCGTGACCGGCGGCTGCCTCCATGGCGAAGCCCAGGGCCGCGTCCGAGGCCGGCGAGCCGTCGACGCCGACGACCACCTGGCCGGCAAAGGGCCCTGGTTCCTCGTGCTTCGCGGCCGCATGCCGCACAACAACGACCGGGCACCGGGCGTGCTCGGCCACCGTGGTGCTCGTCGAGCCGAGCACCAGGCGGGCAAAGCCGCCGCGCCCCCGGGCCCCCATCACCACGAGGTCAGCGTCCTCCGCCTCGTCGAGCAGCGCCGGCACCGCCGCCTCTTGCAGGACCTGCGTGTGCACGGCGACCTCCGCGGCGACCGCCCTCGCATGGTCGGCGGCATCGTCGAGAGCGACTCTCGCCAGCTCCGGCGCTGCTGCGTCGCCTGGAAGGAATGCGCGCGGCGCCAACGGCGCGTCGGCGCCCACCGGCCAGTTCAGACACGTGACGATCTTGAGCTGGCCCCTTCGCCGTACCGCTTCCTCGGCCGCCCACCCCACCGCCCGGCGGGCATGGTCCGAGCTGTCGTAGCCGCAGACCACGAGTCCGTTGGTGCTCATCGCTCCTCCTCGGCACCCTTGGCCACGCGCCAGTCACCGGCCGCCGGGCGCCCTCCCATCGTGGCGTCGTCTCCCACAACGGGGCAGAGCCCAAGGTCCCCAGCGCGGGTCCGGAACCATCACACCCGCCCGATGACGCCGACCGGTCCCATCACGATGCGCGGGTGTCTGCCCGGGTCGAGCCAGCGCAGCAGGGCGCGCATCGCCGGCTCGGACACCGCCACGCAGCCGGCAGTTGCGCCCGACCCACGGACGTGGAGGAAGATCGCGCCGCCGCGACGGGTGTCTGACGGCGTGCGCGTGACGTACTGGCGCTCCACGCTCGACCACCCCCACGTCCGCGGCCGGTTGAAGCCGAGCACGGCGGCGTAGCGATACTGCTGCGCGGCGTAGTCCCACAGGTGCTCCGCCTCGCTCGTGCGCCACCGCGCCGCGCTGGCACGCGAGGTCTGGAACAGGTTGTACGTGTGGGGGTCGCGCGGGTCCAGTGACCACCAGTCCGCGCGGTCGATGCGCCGGTAGAGCAAGGCCGTGCCGGGGTTGGCCGCCGACCCGAAACCGCTCTCCACCCGGAAGGTGCCTGCCGGCGTCGTGCCGCTGCCCTGCCGCCGGTTGCCCGCCCAGGCGAAGCCCGCCCACCCGACCCGAGCCGTTGTCGCCGCCGTCGTCAACGCCCAGGTTCCGTCGGCGCGGCGGGTGTAGCCGCGCAGCGTCGCCCAGGAGGTCCCCCAGCCGGACGCCGTCACGACGACGACCTGCCGGGCGTCGCCGAGGTGGGTCAAGGGGCTGGGGTGGTAGGCCGGGTAGCCGCCAGCGGCCGGGCCGGCGGTCGAGCCCAGCGCGAGGACCATGAGCAGGGCGAGGAAGCACCCGGTGATACGGGCGCGGTACGGCCGGGTTCGGCCGCGGCCCTCCGCACGACCTGGGCCCACGATGACGACCCTACGGCACGACCCTTGCCATCCGTCAGCGAGTGCGTACGTTGTGTCATCGAAAGTGGTCGAACCAGGTTGTGGAGGAGCAGCGCGATGCCAATGGCCCACCACGGTCCTGGACGCGGTCCGGCCCGCGACGCCCTGGTCGCGGTCATCGCGAGCGCCCTCGCGTCGGTGTCCGTGCTGACCCCGGCGGCGGTCGCGCAGGACCGTGGCGGTGCCGATTCGACGGCGACCGGGAGTCCGGCATTCACTCCCAGCCCGGCACCGACGCCGGCACCGACGCCGGCACCGACGCCGGCACCGACACAGACGACGACACGCAGTTCGGCACCGACACCGAGTCAGCCGGTCACTCCCGGCCCGACATCGACGCCGACACCGAACCCGCCGCCGACGGTCTTCCCGACGTCCGCCGACTCGGCCACGCAAAAGGCGCCCGCCCGGGCGGCCACACCGACACCGACCCCCACGCCCAGCCCGACGCCACAGCCCACGCCGACGGTCACCGGCTACGGGACTGCCACAGCGGTCGTGTTGCGTCGCTACCCGTTCTGGGGGACCGCCCGGCGAGCCGGCGCCCCGTCGCCGAGCATCAGCCTGTGGCGCTACGCCGGCGGGCGCTGGGTGTGGCAGGCCGCTGTGCGCGCCGCGTCGACCGGTGCGTGGCGGATCACGCACCAGCCGCGCCGGGCGCCGTTCGCGTCGCTGTGGCGGGTGAGGGCTACCTGGCCCGACGGCCGGGCCGCGACGTCGAGGTACTGGAAGACCTCCGTGCTGCCCCGGGCGGATGCCACCGTCCGCTCCGCCACGGCCGCCGACGTGCCGCGCAGCTACCGCTCGGGCTGCCCCGTCGCGCCGTTCCGGCTGCGGGTGATCGAGCTCAACCACCTGGGCTGGGACGGCTCCTGGCACCGCGGGCGGATGGTCGCGGCGTCCTGGGCGGTGAGCGACCTCGTCGGCGTCTTCGACGCGATGGCCCGCCAAGGCTTCCCGATCCGGCACATCTGGCGGGTCGACGCGTACGGCGGCAGTGACGTACGTTCCATGGCCGATGACAACACCTCGGCGTTCAACTGCCGCAAGGTGACCGGCAACCCCTACCGCTGGTCGCGGCACTCGTGGGGCGACGCTGTGGACGTCAACACCTACGAGAACCCCTACGTCACCGCCTCCCGCGTCTATCCCGCCGGCGCGAGCCGCTACCTGGTCCGCAGTCCCTATCGCAAGGGCATGATCCTCTCGAGCAGCTCCGTGCATCGGTCGTTCGCCGCGCGCGGCTGGCTGTGGGGCGCCCGCTGGTCCTATCCCGACTACCAGCACTTCTCCGCCACGGGTGGCTGACCTCCGCCGCGGGCTGGTGCCGCTGCTCGCGGCCGCGGCGGCGGCGCTGCCGGGCTGCAGCGCCGGCGCGACCGGACCCGCACCGCGTGCCGGGTTGCCCTCGGCCGTGAGTACGTCGAGATCCCCGGCGCCGGCCGTCACCTCGCCGTCGGCGCACCGATCGCCCTCGCCGCGCCCGACGCAGCGGGCGAGCGTCCCGCCCGACATCGCCTCCGCGCGACCCGAGTTGGACCCGACGACCCGGCCCGCGCCCACCAGCGGGACGCTGCGGCGGCGGAGCCTGCCCGCGCCGGCCGCGCTGGGGCCCGGGTGGGCGTACCGGGTCGACCCCGGGAGCGCGGAGGAGGGGTACCTCACCAGCGGCGAGCCGGCCACCGCCCGGGCACCGCGCGAGGTGGTCGCCGGGCTCGCGCCGTACGCCTGCCCCGACCTGACCTCGCCCCCCCAGCTGCCGGTGCCCCGCCATGCGCTGGAGGTCACCTACGTCCACCGACCGGACGGGGCGCCAGGCGTCGGGCTGGCCCTGGACCTGGCGAGTGCAGCGCAGGCCGCGACCTTCCTCCGCCGCTACACCCAGGCTCAGGCCGACTGCTCGTCGGGCCGCGCGCGGGTGCCGTCCGGCACGGCGGTCAGCGTGCTCGCCCGGGACGCCGACGGCGCCGTCGTACGCCGCCGCGACCCGGCGGACTCCGGGGGAGTGGTCTGGGTCGAGGCCGTCGGCAGCGCAGGACCGCGGGTGCTGCTCACCGCGCTCGCCGACACCGCCGGCACCGACGTCGACCCGCAGCGCCTCGCCCGCGCCTTGCGCGGCTCGCTCAGAGGCGGCCGCTGATCGCGAACCGCTGGTCGCGGGGGCCACTCGACGGCTACGGTTCGACCCGACCGATCCGCGCGAGGCTGGACCGACGGGAGCGCCATGGCCTTCGAGAGCATGCCCGCGAGACTCGGCAAGGTCGACCTGTTCGCGGGCCTGTCCGGCGCCGCCCGCGAGTCCATCGCTGCCGCCGGGTCGACGATGACGCACGCGCCCGGCCGTGCGGTGGTGGAGCAAGGAGCCAGCGACATCGGCTTTCGGCTGATCCTCGAGGGTGACGCGGTCGTAGAGGTCAACGGCGTCGAGCGCGCACGGCTGGGGCCCGGCGACTACTTCGGCGAGATCTCGCTGATCGACCGCTCGCCGCGCTCGGCCACCGTGCGAGCGGGTGACGCCGGCATGAAGACGTTCGCGATCTCCGCACTTTCCTTCGAGCCGCTGCTGGACCGCCACCCCGACATGTCCCGGGTGCTACTCAACGCCCTGTGCGCCCGCCTGCGTGCCATCGAGGCGACGTTGCCCGGTCCCTCCACCTCCTGACCGGCCGGGGTGCGCCTGCTGCTCCTGGGGGTGCGCGGTTCCACCGCGGCGCCGGGGGCCGACTACGTGCGTTACGGCGGCCACACCTCCTGCGTCGCGGTCGTTCCCGACGGTGCGGATGGACCCTCTCTCGTGCTCGACGCCGGCACCGGTCTGCGCTCGTTGACCGACCGGCTGGACGGCGCGCCGTTCCGCGGCGGCATCCTGCTCACCCACCTGCACTGGGACCACGTGATGGGGTTGCCGTTCTTCCACGCCGGCGACCGCGACGACGCCGAGGTGGCCCTGCATCTGCCGGCCCAGGACGGCGCCTCGGCGCGCGACCTGCTGGCCGGGCTGATGTCGCCCCCGGGCTTCCCGATCGCGCCGGAGGGACTGCGCGGGCGGTGGGGCTTCCACGCGCTCGAGCCCGGCACCCACGACATGGAGGGCATCCGGGTCGCCGCTGCCGAGATCAGCCACAAGGGGGGGCGCACGTTCGGTTACCGGCTCGAGGACGCTTCCGGGACGATGGCGTACCTGCCCGACCACGCACCTGCGGCCGGCGTCAGCGCCGACACCCGCGCCCTGCTCCACGGCGTCGACGTCGTGTTGCACGACGCGCAGTTCCGCGAGCGGGAGCGCGCGGTCGCCGACCACTACGGGCACTCCACGGTGCGCGACGCCGTGGACGTCGCGGTCGAGGCCGAGGCGGGCCGGCTCGTGCTCGTCCACCACTCCCCGATGCGCACCGACGACGACCTCGACGCGATCCTGGACGAGGTCCCCGGATCTCCGCTGCCGCTGGACGTGGCGCGGGAAGGTGACGTGCTCGACGTACGGCGTCGCTAGCAGTCGTCAGGCAGCGGCAGGCGTACCACGGCGAGCGACTCCAGGACGGCGGCCGCCTGGCCGGCCAGGTCCGCGGCGTCCGCCGCCCCGTCCAGCGCGGCTGCCCGGGCCAGCGTCGCCAGCAGGAAGCCGCGCTCGTGCTGGATCTCCGGGGCCGACGCCAGCCGCAGACCCTCCTCGAGCTCGTGGCGAGCCGCCGCCAGCTCACCGGTGGTCAGCAGCGCAGAGCCGCGCAGCCGGTGCAGGGTCGGCAGCAGCATCGCGGCGCCGGAGCCGAGGGCGGCTCGCGCCTGCTCGATCAGCGCCAGGGCCGCCGCGGGCCGCCCGACGAGCAAGAGGCACTCGGCGACCGCGGCGTCGGTACGGAGGACCTCGGGCGGCTCACGGAGCGCGGCGAAGCGATCCCGGGCGTCGGCGAGCCGGGCCAGCGCCGCCTCGGTCGCGGCCGTCTGGTCTCCTGTGCGGGCCAGCGTGCGACCACTCTCGCGCAGGGCCAGGGCAACCAGCTCCTCGTCGCCGATCGCGCGGGCCACCCGCAGCGCCTCCTCGAGCAGGGGCAGCGCCGCCCGGTGCCGGCCCTGCCGGACCAAGACCTCGGCGCCGTCGTAGACGGCACGGGCCTCGCCGCCGGCGTCCCCGATGCGGTGGAACGTGCGGGCTGCGCGCCCGAACATGTCGACAGCCTCGACCCAACGGCCCTCGAACACCGCCCTCATCGCGAGGCTCTGCTCGCAGCGTCCCTGGCCGCCCAGGTCGGCGAGGTCCTCGAAGAGCCACAGCGCCACCTCGCCGTGCGGGGCTGGCGCAGGCTCGCCCGACCACAGGTCGGCGGAGTGCAGCGCCAGGTGGGCCTCGGCCAGGGCGTCGCGCTGCCCGGCCGCCTCGGCATCGGCCACGGCCTGCCGTCCCCAGCAGCGAGCCTCGTCGTAGCGGCCTTGAGTCGTCCTCGACTCGGCGTAGCGCGTGGCGAGCCGTGCCCGCAGGCCGAGCGCCACGGGGTCAGTCGTCTTGCCCAAGGCGTTGAGGCCGCTCCGCAGCCGGCGCAGCGCCGCCGAGTGGCGCCCGAGCCGCTGATCGACCTGGGCGAGCTTGAGGGCGAGCGCCGCCGCACGATGTGCGTCGCCGGGCACGCAGCGCAGCGCCTCACCGAAGGCCACGGCGGCCGCCGCGGAGTGCCCGGCGAGGAAGCGCGCGTCGCCGAGCGCCTCGACGACCGCCGACAGCTCACCAGGGCCGACCAGCCCGTGCGCGCGGCGGGCGGCGTCCGCGGCCCGCGCGTAGGCCTGCGCCGCCTCCTCGTGGGCGAAGCCGGCCCGGGCCTGGTCACCGGCCAGCCGTCCGTAGCGCCAGGCCTTGTCGTAACGGCCGGCCGCGAAGAAGTGCATCGACAGCAGCTCCGGACGCGCCGGCTCGTCAGCGGCATCCCGTTCGAGCAGCGCCCCGGCCTGCTCGTGCAAATGGCGTCGGCTGCGGTAGGCGAGCCCGCCGTAGGCCACGTCACGGATCAGCGCATGCCGAAAGCGAAGCCGTCCCGGCCCCTCCGGTTCGAGGAAGGCGTCCAGCCGGCCCACGACGTCGCCGCTGTCGTGCCCGCGGTCGTGCCCGCGGTCGTACCCGGCGTCGTCACGGAGCAGCGCGCTGAGGTGCCGGGCGGCGAAGGACTCCCCGAGGACCGCCGCGCGTCGCAATGCGGATCGTTCTCGCGCCGGGAGCCCGTCGATCTGGGCGGTGATGAGCTCCTCGATCGAAGCAGGAAGCTGGGCGAGGTCCTGGCCGCGGCCGGCCGCCGCCACGAGCTCGCGGAGGAAGAGCGGGTGTCCGGCAGCCCGGGCGACCAGCGCCGCGACCGCCGCCGGCGGCAGGGGCCCGGCGTCGGAGTCGGCCTCGACGAGCGCGCGTGCCGCTCGGGTGGTCAACGGCGAGAGCTCCAGGGTCGTCACGTCGTCGCCGGCAGCGGGTGCGAAGCCGGCCGATCCGGCCCGACGAGTCGCGACGAGCAGCCAGGGTCGCGTGAAGATGCCCGCCGTCAGCCGGCGCAGCAGGCTGGCCGATGACTCGTCCATGAGGTGTGCGTCCTCGATGACGATGAGGGTCGGCGCCGGAAGGAGCGCATCGAGGAACCGGCCGGCGACCTCCTCGACCCGGGCGGCTTGGAACGCCGGGTCCAGCTCGGTGGTCTGCGCCGTGTCGGGCACCTGCACGCCGAGCAGGCCCCCGAGCAGGGGCAGCCACGGCACGAGGTCCCGGTCGGCGCGCTCCACGCTGTCCGCGAGGTGCTCCACGACGGCTTCGGGACCGCCGTCCTCCGGCGGTCCTAGCGCGGCACGCAATATGGCGCGCACGGCGAGGAATGGGGTGCGCATGCCGTACGGCTCGCAGTCCGCCCGCAGGACTACGACGTCGCCGGCTGCCGCGAGCAGCTCCCCCACGAGGCGCGTCTTGCCGATTCCCGGCTCACCCACCACGTCGATGACATGGCCGACCCCGGCCCGGGCACCGTCGAGCGCCGCGCGGAGCAGGCTCAACTCCGATTCGCGCCCGAGGAGCCGATCGGTTCCCGCATCGTGGCGGCGTCCGATCGCCCGGCCGACCGCCACCGCACGGACCGGCCCGGTCCTCCCCTTGACGGTGAACGCCGGCAGGTCGGCGGCAGCGAAGCGGTGTCTCGTGGAGGCCAGCAGCTCGCGTGAGGCGAGCAGCTGACCCGGCGCGGCCCGGCCAGCCAGCCGGGCGGCCAGGTTGACGACGCCACCCTTGACCGAGTACGTCCGCCGGTACGAGGGGCCGACATCGCCCGCAAAGACCGGGCCGGCGCTGACGCCGGCCCGCAGGGGCAGCCGGCCGGCCCGGTCGACGGCGAGCCGGGTGGCCTGCAGCAGCCGGTCGGCGTCGTCACCGGAGCTGCGCGGGGCGCCGGCGACGAGCATGATCGTGCAGCCGTTGACGGCGACGTCGCTCTCGTGAAAGCCCACGCCGTGCACAACGCAGGCGTCCTGCACGTTGCGCACCACCTCGTCCAGCGCGCTCAGCACGGCGTCCGATCCCTCGGATGCCAGCACGTCGTCGGTGCCGGAGCACCGTACGAAGCCGACCGCCGCCGGCCGGTGCTCCGGCTCGCGAGCCGGGTCGAGCAGATGGGCGCGCTGCTGCGGAGGCAGGGCGCGGCCCGCCAGGCGCGCATCGCCGGCCGGGCGTCGTGGCCGAGGGGGCGACCCGGGTGAGGACCTCGGCGCGCGTACCAGCAGCCGGCCGGGGCCGCGGGCAGTCCCCGTCAGCGCCAACGGGAGTCGGTCGGCGATGGTACGACTCACGACGACCTGTCCTGCGCCGGCGCTCGCCTGCAGGCGGACGACCTCGGAGGCGCCGGGGCCGGCAACGGCGAGCTCGCGGTGGATCTCGGGCTCCCCCACCAGGAACAGGTCGACGCCGCCGGTGTGCACTCCCACCGAGGCACGGAGCACGACCGGTCCAGCCGAGGTCGACAGCCGGCCGACCCGACGCAGGGCGCGCCGCATCGCCACGGCCGCTCGACAGGCACGGATGGCCGAGGGTGGCCCGTCGACGAGCAGCAGGAGGGCATCGCCGCCCCACTTGAGCAGCTCGGCGCCCTCGGCGTCGGCGCTGGCGAGCAGCTCCTCGAACGTGGCGCCGAGCAGGTCGCTCATCTCCTCCGCACCCTCGCGGCCGCGGCGGGCGAGCCGCTCGGTCAACTCGGTGAAGCCGGAGATGTCGAGCAGGACGAGGCTGCCGTCGACGCTGCGGTGCTCCCGGCCTTGGGCGGTGGCCAGCCAGCCAGGCAGCAGGCGCGGGACGTACGGCCACAGGCTCGCCTCCGGCGGCGCCCCCGCATCGGTGCCGGTGGCGGCCACGCGCCGACTGTAGGCGGCAGCCGGAACCACGGCGAGCCACTCGACGTGGCGGCTCGGTCGCGCACCGCGAGCCGAGCACAGAGCCCGGGGACGCGCAATAGCACGAACTGGCCATGTCCGGGCGGCCGGCCGCGGAGCACCATCCGGGCGTAGCCCGCTCCCGACGGGCCAAACGGCGAAGGAGCAGCATGCCTCGACTGCTGACGCGCACGTCCGTGCGCGTCCTCACCGCCACGTTGGCCGGAGCCGCGCTCGTGGTACCGGCCACCCTGCCGGCGTCCGCGGCGCCGGCACCATCGCCCAGCGCCCCCATCGCGACCGGCCTCGCCGGCCCGCTCGGCCTCGCCGTCGGGCACCACGGCACGGTCTACGTCGCCCAGTCCTTCTCGGGGACCCTGACCAAGATCCGGCACGGGCACCGGCGCGACATCGCCAGCGAGCCCGGTTCGGACATCAGCGGCGTCGCCGTCGGCCGACACGGACGCGTCGCGTACACGGTCACGACGTTCAGTGGCGAGCCACCGGAGGGGAGCGTCGTCTCCGCATACGTCAAGCGCATCGGCCGCAACGGTAAGGCGCACATCGTCGGTGACACCTGGGCCTACGAGCAGCGGCGCAACCCCGACCAGGTCAACAGCTACGGCTTCCAGGACCTCACGCCGCAGTGCGCGGCCCAGGTGCCGGAGGAAGTCGGCGGAGGCGAGCCCTACACCGGCCTGCTCGACTCGCACCCCTACGCCCTCGCCGCCCTGCGGGACGGCTCCTACCTCGTCGCCGACGCCGCCGCCAACGACATCCTCCGGGTCTGGCCCAACGGCCGGATCCGCACGGTCGCGGTGCTGCCGCCGCAGCCGCTCGAGGTGACGGCCGAGCTGGCGCAGGGGCAGGGGCTGCCCAAGTGCACGGTCGGACACGTCTACAACTTCGAGCCGGTGCCGACCGACGTCGAGGTGGGTCCGTTCGGCCTGCTCTACGTGTCGACCCTGCCGGGCGGCCCGGAGGACCCGAGCCTCGGAGCGCGCGGGTCGGTCTACCTCATCAACCCTTGGAACGGGCACGCTCGTCGGCTCGCCACCGGATTCCTGGGCGCCGTCGACCTCGCGGTCAGCCCATGGGGGCAGGTCTACGTCGCCGAGCTGTTCGGCAACAAGATCTCCAGGGTCACCCGTCACGGCGCGCAGACCGTCGCGGAGGTCACCCAACCGGGCGCTATCGAGTGGACGTGGCGCGGCCTGTACGCCACGACCGACGTGTTCGGCGATGGATCGGTGGTGAAGATCCGGCTCTGGTGACGATCCGGATCTGAAGGGCTTTGCTGCCGGGGCGCCGTCCGCGGGACGGCGTCCCGGCAGCAGTGCGTGCTGGCAGCACGGCGGCCTGACAGCACGGCGGCCTGACAGCACTGCGTGGCTCTCTAGGGTCGGCCCAATGGCTGCTCCGCCCCGCCGGCCCACCGGTCCGCGCGCCTCGAGTCGGTGGTGGAACGGGCGCTGTCCGGCTTGCTCCCCCGTCGTCTCGGCTGGGCGCCGCGGATGATCGGGTACGCCGGCTACGGTGCCGCGCCGGGAGCCGGGGCGGCCCCCGGGGGGTGGGTCCGGCTGACTGGGTCGCGTGCTCATGCCGCGGCCGCGGCCGCGCGCCGGTGACGAGGAAGGTGGCCCGGGCTGGCGACGGTTCCTGACCGTCGCGGTCCCAGACGTCGAGGTGCGTGCCCGCGTCGAGCACAAGCGGGCGGAGCTGCGCCGGCTCGTCCGCGATCTGCCGCACCTGCACTGGGCGCTCGTCGGCGACGACGGCCAGCGCGACCCGGCGCTGTTCGCGGAACTGGTCGAGCCGGCCCCGGATGCGTTGCGCCTCGTCGCCGTACGCCAGATGACCCCGACCGGGCAGGCGCTCACGCACGGCCTGCAGGTGCCGCTGGACGAGGCACCCGGCGGGCGGCTGGACCGCCCTGGCTGCTGGCCGCGGACGGCAGCGGCCTGCTCCGTCAGCTGCCCGCGCTGCCGCGCGCGGCCGCTGAGCGCTCAGCGCAGGTGGGCGCGCACTGCCAGGCCGGACGTCGCCGCCACGACGCCGCCGATCGCGAACAGCACCGGCTGCAGCCACAGCCGCTCGTCGACCATCGCCCACTGCACTGCGATCCAGGCCATGAGCCCGACGCCCCAGGCCGCCGAGAGCACCAGCGCGTGGCGGGTGCGCCGCAGCACGCCCACCGCGATCAGCCCGGGTACGGCCCCGTTGAGCACCAGCAGCAGCACGCCCGGCCAGGTGAACGTCGAGAACGGGCTGCCCTCGAGCACGCCCGTCGTCATGCCCATCGCGTCCCGCGGGTGCCGGAGCATGCTGATGCCGCCGACCAAGCCGCCCAGGGCCACGAACGCCTCGAGCGCGGCGACCGGCCAGCGCACCCAGCGCTCCGCCGCCGACCGCGGCGCGTCCGGCTGGGCGCTGCGGCGCGCGCCGTACGTCGTCGCCACGGCGACCACCTCCGCCGGCAGGGTGGAGCCGTCCGGCGCGTCGCGGACAGGGCCGATCGTCCCGCCACTGATGCTGTGGGCGGCGGGCGCGGCGCCGGCCCACAGGGCGCCACCTCGCGGAGCAGCTCGTCGCCGCGCCCGCGCCGCGTCCAGCGGGTTGATCAAGGAGAAGACCCCCTTCAGAGGCGCGGAAAAGGTGGGCGTCACCCTGATCAACCCCGGCGCCGGGGGGGCCCCCCTCCGCCCGGCGGCCCG
>JBBRVP010000037.1:0-34974 GCA_038246785.1 Jiangellales bacterium | reverse complement strand
GGTCGCCGCGTGCGGCGCACCGGCGGGCGCCGCGCACCCGGCGAGGACGGCGGCCAGGGCAAGCGAGGAACCGGCCACCCGGATGCGGGTGGCCGGTCCTCGCCTGCTCACGCTGCTGCTCGGGTGGAGCTCAGCGCCGGGCGCCCGCGGCCAGCCGGCGACGTCCGGCGAACGCGGCAGCCGCACCGGCGAAGGCCACGCCGCCCAGGGCGGCCAGGCCCCACGCCGGCGTACCGCTGCTGTCGGCGACCAGGCCGGCCTCGCCGGCCGGCACGCCACCGGGGGCCGAGTGCAGGCCGCCGATGGTCTGGACGGCCAGCTTCAGGCTGCTGTCCTTGGCGCTCCCCCACGCGTAGACGATGGTGTTGGTGCCCTCCTTGAGGTCGAGGGTCGCCGGGCCGATCGCCACGGTGTCGGTTCCGGCCAGGACGACGTCGGCCTTGGCGCCGCCCGCGGCGACCACCAGCGACTTGCTCTGCGGGTTCGTCAGGCCCTCGACGACCGGTGTACCGCCGGCACGGACGTCGACGGCTGGAGCGGCCGCGTCGTGCCGGACCGTGAGGCGGGCCTTGCCGGCGCCCACCGCGCTGGTGTCGTTGACGTAGGCGGTGAGGACGGGCTTGCCGCTGGCGGACAGGTGGGCGACGACGGTGGCGTTGGCGCCTGCCGGGACCTGCACCGACTTCTCGATGGCCGGGGTGCCTCCCGGGCCCTTGCCGGCCGGGAAGACCTTGAGGTCGTAGGTGTCGGCGGGCAGCTGCAGTGGTCCGGCCAGGGTGCCGGGCTTGAAGCCGGGGATCAGCTCCTTGCCGTTGGCATAGACGTCGACGGTCAGGCCGGGGACGCCGTGCAGGACGGAGACGGTGGCGGTGTCGGCCGCCTGGGCGGGCACCGCAGCGGTCAGGGCGGCGGCCGAGGCCAGCCCCGCCGCGGCTAGTAGTGCTCGAAAGCGCATGTCGTGCTCCTCGCGTGGGGGATGCTGTCGTCCCTACTTCGCCCACGACGCCCACTTCGGATGCACGTCGGGTCAGCGGAACACCCCGGTGTGCCCGAGGGAGTACCGGCCCGGCTGCGGGAAGACGCACAAGCCGTGCGGGCCGTTGCCGACCGGGATCCGCGCGAGCACGTGCCCGTCGCGCAGCGACAGGGCGTACACCTCGCTGTCGTAGCGACCCGACACCCAGAGAACCCGACCATCCGGGGAGACACCGCCCATGTCGGGACTTGCCGAGCCGGGGATCCGCCACGTGTGCACCACTGCGCGAGTCGCGAAGTCGAGCAGCGAGAACGAGCCGGCGTCGCGGTTGGTGACGATGAGCCGGCGCGAGTCGCGGGTGACGTACAGGCCGTGCGCGCCCTTGCCGGTCGCGACGAAGCCGACGACGGCGAACCGGCGGCTGTCCAGCAGCCACACCCCGTCGCTGTTCATGTCGGCGACATAGACGACCCGTCCGTCCGGCGACAGCTTGACGTCCTGCGGCTTGGGTGGACGCTTGCCCGGCCGCGGCTGAAGCCGCAGGACGTCGGTGACGCGCTCGCGCGCCGTGTCGACGCGCAACAGCTGGCCGGAGAACTCGCAGGAGACGACGAACGTGCGTCCGTCGAAGGAGAAGTCCGCGTGGTTGATGCCGTTGCACGGCACGTGCACCCGCCGGCGCACCGCCATCGTGTGCGGGTCGCGGAAGACGAGCTGGTGGTCGGCCGAGGCCATGACGACCGCGCGCCGTCCGTCGGGGGTGAAGTAGAGGTTGTAGGGGTCGTGCACCCGCTGCGGCCGGCCGACCTGCCCGGTGCGTGGGTTGATCGGCGTGAGGCTGTTGCCGAGGTCGTTGTTGACCCACAGCGTTCGCAGGTCCCAGGAGGGGACGACGTGCTGTGGCTCTCGCCCCACCGGGAAGGTGCGGAGGACGCGGAAGGTGGCCGGGTCGATCACGGTGACCGTGTCGCTGCGGCTGTTCGGGACGTAGATCCGGTACGGCACTCCGCGCACCCGGGACGAGAGCTGCCCCGGCCGGTCGGCCGCCCACACGTCGGTGGGGCTCAACGGCGGCGGCATCCCGGGCAGCAGCCGCGTCGCGCGGTCGGCAGTCCCGCCGGCGGTGCCGCTGGCCCCGGGTCGAGCAGTCGCAGTCGTCGGGCCGCTCCGGTCGCTGCGGCTCGACGACGGCGTCGGGCCGCTGGCGGCCGGCCCGGTGTCGCCCGCAGAGCAGCCGGCGAGCCCGACCACGGTCGTCAGGATGCCCAGCAGCACCGCCGTCCTCGCCTGGCGTGGTCCCGACCTCATCCCAGCAGCTCCGTGAGCGTGACCGGCCGCAGGCCGCGGGAGCGCAGGCCGGCCAGGACGGCGGGCAGGGCACGCACAGTCACCTCATGACCGAGGTGCAGGCTCACCACCGAACCTGGGCGGATCTCGTCCAGGACCGCGGACACCACCGTCGTGGCCGGCGGTTCCTGCCAGTCGAGCCCGTCGACGTCGTAGGACACGCAGGTCCGGTACCCCTCGGCTCCCGCGGCGGTCCGGATCGCCGCGGTCGTTCTCCGGATCGCGGAGGGCCGGAACCACCGCCCGCGCGATCCGGCGACACGGGCGAGCTCGGCGGCACACCCGGCGATCTCCTGGCGGGCCTGTGGCTCGCTCATCGGGCGCATCGGCAGGTGGTGCATCGTGTGGTTGCCGAGGTCGTGGCCGCCCTGCAGGACGCGACCGGCCATCTCGGGGTGTCGCGCGAGCCAGCTGCCCACGGCCAGCACACTGACCTGCACCCCTGCCCCCTCGACGAGGCGAAGCAGCCGCTCGGCGAGCACGGGGTCGCCGCTGCCGTGGAAGGTGAGCGCGACCGCCGATCGCGTGCGGACGCCGTGCGCGACCTCGACGGCCGGGCCGGGCGGCTCCGCAGGCGGTCTGGACGAGGTCGACGGGTGGCCCGCGGCTGCGCTGCGCCCGGTGCCGCCCGCGATCCGGGTGGCTGTGCCCGTCGAGGAAGCGCCGGGCACGGCCTCCGAGCAGCCGCCGAGCACTGCCGCGGCCGCGGCGGCGGCCGCACCGCGCAGCACGGAGCGACGGTCGGCGGACACGGCGCGCACCCTATGTCCGGGACCTGTGCACCCGGCGCCCTACTCCCAGCGGAACCAGCGGGCAGCCGCGGCGCACAGGAGCACGGCCCAGGCCGTCAGCCCGGCGGCGGCGGCCCACGGCGCTGTGCCCCCGCCGAACGCCTGGCGCAGCCCCTCGGAGAGCAGCCCGACGGGCGTGGCGCCCAGCAGCCCCTGCAGACCGGCGGGGAAGCGGTCGAGCGGGACGACGATGCCGCCGCCGACGAGCAGCAGGACGTACACCAGGTTGGCCGCGGCCAGCGTGGCCTCTGCGCGCAGCGTGCCGGCCATGAGCAGGGCGAGCCCGCTGAAAGCGGCGGTGGCGAGCACCACGAGCAGGAGGGCCGCAGGCAGCCCGGCGGGGTCCGGACGCCAGCCCAGCGCGAGCGCCACAGCGCTGAGCACGAGCAGCTGGACGATCTCGACGAGCAGCACGGCCAGCGCCTTGCCCGTCAAGAGCGCGGCACGAGGCAGCGGCGAGACTGCGAGACGCACCAGGACGCCGTACCGGCGCTCGAAGCCGGTGGCGATCGCCTGCCCGGTGAACGAGGTCGACAGCACGGCCAGGGCGAGCACGCCGGGCGCGAGGAAGTTCACGCGACGGGGCGTGCCGGTGTCGACGACCGGTACTGCGACGAGCAGGACGAGCAGCGTCACCGGGATGACGATCGTGAGCAGCAGCTGCTCCCCGTTGCGCAGCAGCAGCCGCGTCTCGAGCAGCCCCTGCCGGCCGACCATCCGGCCGAGCGGCGCGGGCGCGCCGGCGGGCGCGTAGGAACCTGGCGTCGTCGCGGTCACGGGCGCAGCTCCCGGCCGGTCAGCTCGAGGAAGACGTCCTCGAGCGTGCGCCGGGCGACGACGAGGTCCTGTGGCATGACCCCGCGCGCCGCGCACCAGGCGGTCACCGTCGCCAGCGTCGCCGGGTCCACGCGGCCGTGCACCCGGTAGCGGCCGGGGCGCACTTCCGTCGCGGCGGCACCGTCGGGCAGCGCGGTCGCCAGCGCGGCGAGGTCGAGCCGCGGAGGTGCGGAGAAGCGGACGTCGGCCTCGGACTCCCCGCCGGTGAGCTCAGCCGGGGTGCCGGCGGCGACCACGCGCCCCCGGTCGACCACGACCACGTGGTCGGCGAGACGCTCCGCCTCCTCCATGAGGTGCGTGGTGAGCACCACCGTGACGCCGTCGCGGCGCAGGTCGTCGACCAGCGACCACGTCTCGTGCCGCGACTGGGGGTCCAGTCCGGTGGTGGGCTCGTCGAGGAAGGCCAGCTCTGGGCGTCCGACGACGGCCATCGCAAGAGCCAGCCGCTGCTTCTCTCCGCCGGAGAGCCGGCGCCAGGGCGTGCGACCGCTGCGGTGCAGGCCGAGCCGGTCGGCCAGCCCGTGGACGTCGAGCGGGTCCGCGTGCAGCGCGCCGACATGGCGCAGCATCTCCAGCGCGCTCGCGCCGGGGTAGACGCCGCCCCCGCCCTGGAGGACCACCCCGACCCGGGCACGGTGCGCCGCGCCGCCCGTACGAGGGTCCTCGCCCAGCACCCGTACCCGCCCGGCGGCCGGCGGGAGCAGCCCCTCGCAGACCCGGATCGTGCTCGTCTTGCCGGCGCCGTTGGGCCCGAGCAGCGCGGTGACCTCGGCCGTGGGTGCCGCGAGGTCGAGGCCCTCGACGGCCGTGGTCGGGCCGTAGCGGACGACCAGCCGCTCCACCTCGACCGCAGCGCCCACGGTGCACATCCTCGCGCAGGACCCGGGGCGACGAGTGTCCGCTCCATTAGGTAACATCGGCGTTGTGATATCGACCGCCCCTGACACCGGCACGCGCGAGCGCGTCGCCCGGGTCGTCCTCGAGCAGGGCCCGGTCACCGTCTCTGCCGTCGCCCAGCGCCTCGGGCTCACCCCGCAGGCCGTTCGCCGCCACCTCGACGTCCTGGTCGCCGAGGGTCGGGTGGGCGAGCACGACGTCCGCGCCCCGCGCCGGGGACCCGGCCGTCCCGCCCGCGCCTACCGCGTCACCGAGCAGGGACACGCCGCCATGGCGACCGCCTACGACGACCTCGCCGCCTCGGCGCTGCGCTTCCTTGCCGCCGAGGCCGGACCGGCCGCCGTAGGGCGGTTCGCCGCGGCCCGGGTGTCCGATCTGGAGCTCCGCTACCGCGACGTCGTCGCGGCCGCCGGCCCAGCGTCGCGCGACCGGGCCGCCGCCCTCGCCGAAGCCCTGTCCGGCGACGGCTACGCCGCCAGCACACGCCCGCTCGGCCCCACCGCTCACGGCGTCCAGCTCTGCCAGGGACACTGTCCCGTGCAGCACGTGGCCGCCGAGTTCCCGCAGCTGTGCGAGGCCGAGACCGAGGTGTTCTCCCGTCTGCTCGACGTCCCCGTCCAGCGCCTGGCCACCTTGGCCCACGGCGAGCACGTCTGCACCACGCACGTCCCCGACGCGACCCCCGCACCGATCCCGACACCCACCACGTCCCCCCGCAGGAGGGCCGCCCGATGACGACCGACGTCAGCCACCCCGAGCTCGAGGGTCTAGGCCGCTACCAGTTCGGCTGGGCCGACTCCGACACCGCCGGAGCGATCGCCAGGCGCGGCCTGTCCGAGGACGTCGTCCGCGAGATCTCGGCGCTCAAGGGGGAGCCGGACTGGATGCTGGCGACCCGGCTCAAGGGACTCAAGCTGTTCGGTCGCAAGCCGATGCCCACCTGGGGCGCCGATCTGTCCGGCATCGACTTCGACAACATCAAGTACTTTGTCCGGTCGACGGAGAAGCAGGCGGCCAGCTGGGACGACCTGCCGGCGGACATCAAGAACACCTACGACAAGCTCGGGATCCCCGAGGCGGAGAAGCAACGACTGGTCGCCGGAGTGGCGGCTCAGTACGAATGCGTCGCGCAGGACACCGTGGTGTGGACGGCCAATCGTGGGCACGTCGTCGTCAAGGAGATCGAGCCCGGAGACGAGGTCTTCGCCCTCGACGAGACGACCGGCCGTTTCGTCGTGGCACCGGTCAAGGCGGCCGCTCAGACCGACGTCCGGCAGACCTACGAGGTCAAGGTCGGCACTCGGAGGATCCGGGCCACCGACAACCACCCGTTCCTCACGCTCGCCGACGAGCGCAAGCCGGGCCGGCAGCGGGCGCGCTACGCCCGGCGCTGGAAGACCGTCGCCGAACTGCGCCCCGGTGACCTGGTGGCCGTGCCGCGGGGCCTCCCGGACTTTGGCGAGCCGATGCGGCTCGACGCCGCTCTGCACCGTCGCGGCGAGCCCTTCGGTCCACTGTGGACCACGCCCGACCTGCTCTGGCTGCTCGGCTACTACCTCGGCGACGGATCGCTACAGAGCGCCGGACGCACCCATCGCGTGCAGTTCGCCGTGCCGGCGACCGATGCCGAGTTGCGGGCGGAGCTCACCCGGGTCGTCCGGGAGCAGTTCGGCCTCACCGCCATCGCTGCCGACGACGATCGTCTCGTGGTCAACTCGCGCGGGCTCGTCGACTGGATGTACGACTACGGGTTCGCTGGGCAGGCACACACGAAGCAGCTTCCGGCATGGGTCTTCGGGCTGACGCTCGAGGAGCGGTTGGCGTTCCTCGGTGGCTGGGTCGACGCCGACGGCTATGTCGGTCCGGCGCGGTCAGGCTCGGTCATGCTCACGAGCGTCAACCTGCCCATGCTGGAAGCCGGTGCCGCCCTGGCCCAGCTCTGCGGCCTGCGGGCCGCGGGGCCTTACGGCTTCGCCAGCCGGCACCCGTTCGAGCCGGAGCGGCTCGTCCCGGATCACCGGCTGCACATCACCGGTGACTTCGACCGGCTCGACTGCCGCAACCCCAAGCGCACCGGCCGCTTCGGACGGCGCCGCTACTTCCACAGCAGCACGACAGCGCGCGGCACGACCTTCCGGACGCACGTGACCGAGCACGTCGGCTTCGCGCGTGTCTCCTCGATCGAGCCCTACGCCGTCGAGCCTGTGTACGACATCGAGGTCGACGGTCCGCACAACTTCGTCGCCGAGGGCATCGTGGTGCACAACAGCGAGGTCGTCTATCACAAGATCCGCGAGGACCTCGAGGAGCAGGGCGTCATCTTCCTCGACACCGACACCGGCCTGCGCGAGCACCCCGAGCTCTTCCAGGAGTACTTCGGTTCGGTGATCCCGCCGGGCGACAACAAGTTCGCCTCGCTCAACACCGCGGTGTGGTCAGGCGGTTCGTTCATCTACGTGCCCAAGGGCGTCCAGGTCGAGATCCCGCTGCAGGCCTACTTCCGCATCAATACCGAGAACATGGGCCAGTTCGAGCGGACGCTGATCATCGCCGACGAGGGCTCCTACGTGCACTATGTCGAAGGGTGCCTGCCAGCCGGCGAGCTCGTCGCGACGGCTGACGGCGAGTGGCGCCCGATCGAGCAGGTCAAGGTCGGGGACGTCGTGCTCAGTGGTGCCGGCCGGCCGGTCCGGGTCTCCGCCGTCCAACGGCGTGACTACCGCGGAGACCTGCACACGTTCACGCCGGTCTCGCCGGCGAACGCCTTCACCGTCACCGACGAGCATCCGCTGCACGTCGTCCGTCGCGACGACGTGCGCGTGCGGCGCGCGCCGCGCAACGGCTGGCTGCCCGAGGTGGACAGCAGGCGACTGCTGGCCGCGGACCCTGAGTGGGTCCCGGCCAAGGACGTCGAGGAAGGCGACTTCCTCGTCTTCCCGAAGCCGCGACCCGCGCCGCCGCCCGTCGTCTTCCCGCTGGAGCTTGCACGTCTCCTCGGCTACTACCTCGCCGAGGGTCGCGCATGCCTGGTCAACGGGTGCAAGGCGCTGGAGTTCTCGTTCCACTCCGACGAGTTCGCCTACGTCGACGAGGTGAGGCAGCTCTGCAAGTCGCTCTACGACGCCGCCGGCTCCGTGCTCGTCGAGGAGAGCAAGCATTCGGCTCGCGTGCTCGTCTATACGAAGACGGGCTACGAGGCCATGCGCTCGCTCGCTGGCACCGGCTCGGCGACGAAGCGGTTGCGGGGTGACGTGGTCGCGCAGGACCGCGAGTTCCTCACCAACCTGCTCGAGACGTACGTGCGCGGCGACGGCAACGTCGTCCCGCGCCACAACGCGACCTGGACGCGCGTCCACACCACGTCTCGGGTGCTCGCCCTGCAGCTTCAGGCGGTGTTGGCCCGGCTGGACATCTTCGCGACGGTGGAGCTGCGCCGACCCGGCGGTCCGGGCGAGATCCTCGGCCGGCAGGTCACCCGCCAGGACCTGTTCCAGGTGCAGTGGACGACATGGGGCCGGGGACCACGGCTCGTGCGGGACGCGGGGTCGTACTTCCTGGTGCCGATCCGCCGGCACACGACGCGCGAGGGGGCGCAACCGGTTTACAACTTCGATGTCCCGCACCCGGACAGCTACCTCGCGAGCGGCTTCGCCGTCCACAACTGCACTGCCCCGATCTATTCCTCGGACAGCCTGCACTCAGCGGTCGTCGAGATCATCGTCAAGAAGGACGCCCGCTGCCGCTACACGACCATCCAGAATTGGTCGAACAATGTCTACAACCTCGTCACGAAAAGGGCCACCGCGGCGCAAGGCGCAACAATGGAATGGATCGACGGCAATATCGGATCCAAGGTGACAATGAAATACCCGGCGGTCTATCTGTTGGGTGAACACGCAAAGGGAGAAACGCTTTCCATCGCCTTCGCCGGTGAGGGCCAGCACCAGGACGCCGGCTCGAAGATGGTCCACCTGGCTCCGTACACGTCCTCGACCATCATCAGCAAGTCGGTGGCCCGAGCCGGCGGTCGCACCTCCTACCGCGGCCTGGTCCAGGTCGAGCCGGGGTCCCACCACAGCAAGAGCACCGTCAAGTGCGACGCCCTGCTCGTCGACACCGTGAGCCGCTCCGACACCTACCCCTATGTCGACGTGCGCGAGGACGACGTCGCCATGGGTCACGAGGCGACGGTCTCGAAGGTCAGCGAGGACCAGCTGTTCTACCTCATGAGCCGCGGGCTCACCGAGGACGAGGCCATGGCGATGATCGTGCGCGGCTTCGTCGAGCCGATCGCCCGCGAGCTGCCCATGGAGTACGCCCTCGAGCTCAACCGGCTGATCGAGCTGCAGATGGAAGGCGCGGTCGGCTGAGATGACGATCACCCTGGAGGCCGGGCCGGCGGGCCGGCACGGCGGCAGCGCGCTGCACCGCGTCGCCTCGTTCGACCCGGCCGACCACCCGGTGCCGACCGGGCGGGAGGAGGACTGGCGGTTCACGCCGCTCAAGCGCCTGCGCCGGCTGCTCGACGAGCCGACGCCGGACGCGCCGGGAGACGCGCACCTGCAGTGGGACACCGACCTGCCCGCCGGCGTGGAGCTGCGTGAGATCGGCACGGCCGAGGCGTTGGCGCTCGGCGTCCCGGCACCGGTCGACCGCCCGGCGGCGCTCGCCATGGCCCACTCAGGCGGCGCCATGCACCTAAGGGTGCCGGACGGCCGCGAGCTCGACACGCCCGTCCGCATCACGCTGACCGGCAAGGACCCCGACGCCGTCGTGCGCGGTCACCTCGTCCTCGACATCGGTCGGCACGCGCGGGCCACCGTGGTGCTCGAGCACAGCGGCGCCGCCGTCTACGGCGCGGAGGTGTCCGTGCTCGTCGGCGACGGCGCCCACCTCGACCTCGTCTCGCTCCAGCTCTGGGACGACGGCGCCGTGCACAGCGGCCACACCGCCGTGCGCGTCGGGCACGACGCCACCGTGCGCTCGGTCCAGGTGAGCCTGGGCGGCGACCTCGTCCGGATGGTCGACACCGTGACCTACGACGGTCCCGGCGGCGACGCCGAGCTGCTCGGTCTCTACTTCTCCGACGCCGGCCAGCACCTCGAGCACCGGCTGTTCGTCGACCACTCCCAGCCGCACTGCCGCAGCAACGTGCTCTACAAGGGTGCTCTGCAGGGCCACGGCGCACGCAGCGTCTGGGTCGGCGACGTCCTCATCCGCCCCGAAGCCGTCGGCATCGACACCTTCGAGCTCAACCGCAACCTGCTGCTCACCGACGGCGCGCGCGCCGACTCCGTACCCAACCTCGAGATCGAGACCGGTGAGATCGTAGGCGCCGGCCACGCCAGTGCCACGGGGCGCTTCGACGACGAGCAGCTGTTCTACCTGCAGGCCCGCGGAATCCCCGTCGACGAGGCGCGCCGACTCGTCGTCCGCGGGTTCTTCGCCGATCTGATCGCCCGGATCCCCGTCCCCGAGCTGCGCGAGCGGCTCATGGCGCAGGTGGAGAGCGAGCTCGCGGAGACGCTGGCGTGACAACCGAGCCCGTGACAACCGACTACGTCCGCGCCTGCGCGCTCGCCGACCTGCCCGACGTCGGGGCGGTCCGGGTGGACGTGGACGGCGTCGACGTCGCCGTAGTCCGGGGCAGCGACGGCGTCGTCCACGCTATCGACGACACCTGCACGCACGCCGAGGTGTCGCTGTCCGAGGGCGACGTCGACGACGGCGAGATCGAGTGCTACATGCACGGGTCGCGCTTCGACCTCGTCTCCGGGCGCCCTACCAGCCTGCCGGCGACCCAGCCGGTCGCCGTCTACCCCGTAAAGATCGACGGTGACGACGTCCTCGTCGACGTCGAGCACCCTATGAACGCCGATGCCCTGGAGGGCCGTTACCGATGAGCACCTTGGAGATCCGCGACCTGCATGTCAGCGTCGACACCGAGGCCGGACCCAAGGAGATCCTGCGCGGCGTCGACCTCGTGGTCCGCGCGGGCGAGACCCACGCGATCATGGGTCCCAACGGCTCGGGCAAGTCGACGCTGGCCTACTCGATCGCCGGACACCCCAAGTACTCCGTGACCAGCGGCTCGGTCACCCTTGACGGCGAGAACGTGCTCGCCATGAGCGTCGACCAGCGCGCCCGCGCCGGGCTGTTCCTCGCGATGCAGTACCCCATCGAGGTGCCCGGGGTGTCGGTCTCCAACTTCCTACGCACGGCCAAGACTGCGGTGGCCGGCGAGGCCCCCAAGCTGCGGCACTGGATCAAGGACGTGCGCACCGCCATGGACCAGCTGGCGATGGACCCGGCCTTCGCCGAGCGGGACCTCAACGCCGGCTTCTCCGGCGGGGAGAAGAAACGCCACGAGATCCTCCAGCTCGAGCTGCTCGACCCCACGGTCGCGGTGCTCGACGAGACCGACTCCGGGCTCGACATCGACGCGCTGCGCATCGTGAGCGAGGGCGTCAACCGCTTCAAGGCGGGCGGTGACAAGGGAGTCCTGCTCATCACCCACTACACGCGGATCCTGCGCTACATCGACCCGGACTTCGTGCACGTCTTCGTCGACGGCCGGATTGCCGAGGAGGGCGGCCGGCAGCTGGCTGACCGGCTGGAGGCCGAGGGCTACCTGGCGTACGCCGCCTCCACCGGACTGGCCGGAGCCTGACCGGTGCTCGACGTCGAACGGCTGCGCGCCGACTTCCCGATCCTGGGCCGCACGGTCCGGGACGGCAAGCGGCTCGTCTACCTCGACTCGGCGGCCACGTCTCAGAAGCCGAGGCCGGTCCTCGATGCGGAGCGCGCGTTCTACGAGACGTCCAACGCCGCCGTGCACCGCGGGGCGCACCAGCTGGCCGAGGAGGCGACCGACGCCTACGAGGGTGCCCGCCGCGGGGTCGCCCGCTTCGTGGGCGCGGACGAGGGCGAGGTCGTCTTCACCAAGAACGCGACGGAGGCGATCAACCTCGTCGCGTACGCGATGGGGAACGCGTCCTTCGTCGGCGGGCCCGCCGAGCGTTTCCGGCTCGGGCCCGGCGACGAGGTGGTCGTCACCGAGATGGAGCACCACGCCAACCTCGTGCCGTGGCAGGAGCTGTGCCGGCGCGCCGGTGCCACGCTGCGCTGGTTCCCGATCACCGACGACGGCCGGCTCGACCTCGACGGGATCGACGACCTGGTCGGCGAGCACACCAAGGTCGTCGCCCTGACGCTGCAGTCCAACGTGGTCGGCACGGTCAACGACGTGGAGCCGGTGGTGGCCCGCGCGCATGCCGCCGGCGCCCTCGTCCTGCTGGACGCCTGCCAGTCCGTGCCGCAGCTGCCCGTCGACGTCGGCGTTCTCGATGTCGACTTCATGGTGTTCAGCGGCCACAAGATGCTCGGTCCGTCCGGCATCGGGGTCCTCTGGGGCCGCCGACACCTGCTCGAGGAGTTGCCGCCGTTCCTCACTGGTGGCTCGATGATCGAGACCGTCTCGATGGAGGGTTCGACCTTCGCGCCGCCACCGCGGCGTTTCGAGGCCGGCGTGCCGATGACGGCTCAGGCGGTCGGGCTGGCCGCCGCCGTCGACTACCTCGAGGGTCTCGACGGTGGACGCGGCATGCTGGCTGTGCGCGAGCACGAGCACGAGCTCACCGTCTACGCCCTCGCCGCCCTCACGTCGGTGCCGGGGCTGCGTGTGCTCGGGCCGACCACCGCCGAGGCCCGCGGCGGCGCGCTGGCGTTCGCGGTCGAGGGCATCCACCCGCACGACCTCGGCCAGGTGCTCGACGACCAGGGCATCGCAGTGCGGGTCGGCCACCACTGCGCGTGGCCGCTGCACCGCCGGCTCGGCGTGCCCGCCTCCACCCGGGCGTCCCTCTACGTCTACAACGGGCTCGACGACATCGACGCCCTCGTGGCCGGCATCGAGTCGGCGAAGCGCTTCTTCGGAGTGCGGCCGTGAGCGCTCTGTCGTCGATGTACCAGGAGATCATCCTCGACCACTCCAGGCACCCGCACGGACGCGGGCTCGCCGAGTCGTTCGACGGCGAGGCGCACCACGTCAACCCGACGTGCGGCGACGAGTTGACGGTGCGCGTGCGCCTGGACGAGGACCGCCTCGCCGACGTCTCCCACGCCGGGCTCGGCTGCTCGATCAGCCAGGCCTCCGCGTCGGTCATGACCGACCTGCTCGCCGGCCGCACGGTGGCGGAGGGCCTGGTTTTGCACCAGCGGTTCCAGGACCTGGTCCAGGGCAGCATCGAACCCGACGACACCGCCGAGGCCGAGCTCGGCGACGGGATCGCCTTCGCCGGCGTCGCGCGCTATCCGATGCGGGTCAAGTGCGCGCTGCTGGGGTGGATGGCCTGGAAGGACGCGACGGCACGAGCTGTGAGCCGGCGATCGTCAGAATCGAACCAGACTGGGAGGATGTCCCCGTGACACAGACAAGCGTCGCCAAGGTCGACGACATCGAGGAGGCCATGCGCGACGTCGTCGACCCCGAGCTGGGCATCAACGTCGTCGACCTCGGCCTGGTCTACGGCGTGCACGTCGACGACGACAACGTCGCCACCATCGACATGACGCTCACCAGCGCGGCCTGCCCGCTCACCGACGTCATCGAGGACCAGACCGACCAGGCCCTCGACGGGCTGGTCAGCACGGTGCACATCAACTGGGTCTGGATGCCGCCGTGGGGCCCGGACAAGATCACCGACGAGGGCCGGGAGCAGCTGCGTGCACTCGGCTTCAATATCTGAACGCCGCCCCGCTCGTCGCCCTTCTCGACGCCGTCGCAGACGGTCGGCCCCCGGCGCCTGACGGGCTGATCCACCTGCTGCCGCCGGTGCGAGACGGTGAGGCGGCCGTCCTCGGCTTCTTCGCCACCCACGTCGTCGTCGCCGGGGGCATCGAGCTGGCCGAGGTCCGCGCGCTGCCAGACGCCGACGACCTGTCCGGCCGCTTCAACCCGCCCTTCCTCTGCGCGCTGTGCGCGCGGCTCGGTGGCCGGCGGGTCAGCGCCGTCGACGCGGTGCTGGTCGCCTCACCGCTCGACGGGCCGCCGCCGCTGACGCTGCGGGAGGTCACCGGCGCGGACCACCCCCGGGTCGTCCGGGCGCGGCGCTACCGTGACGACGTCCGGGCGTGGGTCACCGAGGACGAGCGCGGCCTGCTGCTCCTCGGGCGGGGCCTTGCCGGACGCCTTGAGACGGCCTTCGAGGTCGTGCCGCAGGCCCGCCGCGGAGGGCTCGGCCGCACGCTGGCAAGGTCCGCCCGGCACCTCGCCGACGCCTCGGTCTGGGCGCAGGTGGCGCCGGCCAACGCACCGAGTTTGCGCGCCGTGCTCTCCGGCGGATTCGTGCCGGTGGGTGCCGAAGCGCTGCTCGTCCGGTGAGCCGCCGCGACCTGACCGTCGCGCCCGAGCGGCTCGCCGACTGGCTCGCGGGTGTCGACGAGCGGCACGGGCCCGCCTTGGTCGACGCCTCCGCCGAGACGGTCGCGCTGCGCTGTCCGGACGGCACGTGCGTCGAGCTGGATGTCCCGTACCCGCCGCTCGACGTCGACAGGGACGACCGGTACGGCGGCCTGGTCGCGCACGCGCTGACGTCTCGCACCGTCGGGCTGCTGCTGCTCCGCCGCGGAAGCGCCGCCGTCGGGGTGGCTGCAGGTGGCCGGCTCGTCGCCGCCAAGGTCGAGCGCCGCCGCGTGCAGGGCCGCACCGCCGCCGGCGGCTGGTCGCAGCAGCGCTTCGCCCGCCGCCGCGAGCAGCAGGCGAACGAACTGGTCGGTGTGGTCGCCGAGGCCGCGCGGCGGGTGATGGTGCCGTACGCGGACCGCCTTGACGCGATGGCGCTCGGCGGTGACCGACTGCTGCTGCGAACGCTGCGCGACGACGCCCGGCTCGCTCCGCTATGGCGGCCGGCCCAGCTGTCGGTCCCGGTGGTCCGCGATCCGCGCCACGACGTGCTCGTCGAGGCCGCCGGCTCCGTGCGGCGCGTGCGGGTGACCGTCGTCGATCCGCCCGGCTGACCTGATGGTCAGGCCGGACCGGCGGTCAGAGGACCTTGGACAAGAACGCCTGCGTACGCTCGTGCTGCGGCGAGGTGAGCACCTGCTTCGGGTCGCCGGCCTCGACGATGACGCCGCCGTCCATGAAGACCAGGGTGTCGCCGACCTCCCGGGCGAAGCCCATCTCGTGCGTGACGACGACCATCGTCATGCCGATCTCGAGGGCCAACCGGCGCATGACGTCGAGCACCTCACCGACCAGCTCGGGGTCCAGCGCCGAGGTCGGCTCGTCGAAGAGCATCAGCTTGGGACGCATCGCCAGGGCCCGCGCGATGGCGACCCGCTGCTGCTGGCCGCCGGACAGCGCGTTGGGGAACGCGTGCGACTTGTCGGAGAGCCCGACCTGCTCCAGCGTCTCCTCGGCCGCCCGGCGGGCGTTGGCCTTCGACTCGCCCTTGACCTTGACCGGGGCCTCCATGACGTTCTCCATCGCCGTCAGGTGCGGGAAGAGATTGAAGCGCTGGAAAACCATGCCGATGTCGCGGCGGTGGGCGGCCACCTCCTTGTCCTTCAGCTCGTAGAGCTTGTCGCCCTTCTGCCGGTAGCCGACGAGCTCCCCGTCGACCCACAGCCGTCCGCCGTTGATCTTCTCGAGGTGGTTGATGCAGCGCAGGAACGTCGACTTGCCCGAGCCGGACGGGCCGATGATGCACATCACCTCGCGCGGCATGACGACCAGGTTGATGCCCTTGAGCACCTCGGTGTGGCCGAACGACTTGCGGACGCCTTCGGACTTCACCATCGGGTTCTCGCTCAATGCGCACCTCCAGCTGCCTGTGCCTCCTGCAAGGCCCGCTGCTCCTTGCTCAGCCGCGCCCCGAAGCCGCGGGAGTAGCGGCGCTCGAGGAAGTACTGCCCGACCATGAGCACGCTGGTCATCGCCAGGTACCACAGGCAGGCCGCCACCAGCATGGGGAACACCTGGAACGTCCGCGACCCGATGCCCTGCAACTGGAAGAACAGCTCGTTGGTGACCGGGACCGCGAGCAGCAGCGAGGTGTCCTTGAGCATCGCGATCGTCTCGTTGCCGGTCGGCGGCACGATGACTCGCATCGCCTGCGGCAGCACGATCCGGCGCATGGTCAGTGCGCGGCTCATCCCCAGTGCGCTGGCCGCCTCGCCCTGGCCGGGGTCGACGGACTGGATGCCTGCCCGCACGATCTCGGCCATGTAGGCGCCCTCGGACAGGGCCAGCCCGAGCAGGCCGGCCATGAAGCCGGTGACGATGGTGCGCGCGTCCAGGCCGAGGAAGCGGGTGTTGAGGTCGATGCCGATGAGGTTGCCGATCTGGGTGTCGAACGGGACGCCCAGCTCGTAGCGCTGGTAGAGGATGCCCAGGTTGCCGAAGAGGAACAGCAGCACGATGCGAGGGATCGCGCGGAAGAACCACACGTAAACCCAGGCGGTCGTGCTCACGATCGGGTTCGGCGAGAGCCGCATGACGGCGAGCACGATGCCGATGATCACCCCGATGACCATGGAGAGCACCGTCATGACGAGCGTCGTCCGGACGCCCGCGAGGACGTTCGGAAGGAACATGTTGTCGACCATGAACGACCAGTTGAAGGCCGGGTTGGTCAGCAGCATGTTGACGAACATCGCCGCGGCGATGGCGATGACGACGACCGCGATCCACCGGCCGGGGTGCCTCACGGGGACGGCTTCGATGGACTCCGGCGGCGCTGCGGGGCGCGTCGTGGTGGCCATCGCTCAGGAGGCCGGCGGGTTCACGGTCGGGTCGTCGATGGCGCCCGCCTCGACACCCCACTTGGTGAGGATCTTCTCGTACGTGCCGTCGGCGATGAGCGTCTTGAGCGTGTCGGCGATGGCCTGCCCGAAGTCGGTCTGGTCCTTGGGGAGGACGTAGCCGTAGGGCGCGGAGTCGTAGATGTCGCCGAGCAGCTCCAGCTCGCCGTTGGTCTGCTTGACGGCGTACGCCATCACGGGCGAGTCGGCCAGGCCGGCGTCGTCCTTGCCCGAGACGATGGAGGCCGTCGCGACGTCCTGCTTGTCGTACTGGTCGATGGTGATGGCCGGCTTGCCGGCGGCGGTGCACTTCTTCGAGCGGGCCTGGACGTCCGGCACCTGAACGGTGTCCTTCTGCACGGCGACGTTCTTGCCGCACGCGTTGTCGGGGTCGACCGAGGCCGGATTGCCCTTCTTCGTCGACCACTGGGTGCCGGCGGAGAAGTAGCTCACCATCGTGGCCGCCTGCATGCGCTCGGCGTTGATGGTGAACGACGAGACGCCGATCTCGTACTTGCCCGACTTGACGCCGGTGATGATCGCGCCGAACGGGGCCGGCACCCACTGGGTCTTGAGGCCGAGCTTGCCGGCCACGGCGTCGAACACGTCGACGTCGAAGCCGATGACCGTCTTGCCGTCGGTGTCGAGGAACTCGTTCGGTGGGTACGTCGGGTCGGTGCCGACGATGATCGTGCCGTCGGACTTGACGTCGGCCGGCACCTTGGCCGACAGCGACGTGTCCTCGCTCGTGCTCGCCGCCGGGGTCGAGCCGCTGGATCCGCTGTCGCTGCCGCATCCGGCGGCGGCGAGCAGCGCGGCAGCCGCCAGGGCTACCAGGGCCCCGCGTCGCAGCCGAGTCGTGGAAGGGTACGGAGTGGCGTTCATCGTTCTCCTCGAGCCGCGCGGTCAGGGGATGTCACGGGTGGGCCCGATCGTCCAGCGCGGGACCGGCCAAGGCAAGGCCCGATGGCCCCGTGTCCCGTTTCAGTCGTCGATGCCTCGTGCCGCGAGCGCCTCGCCGGTTGAGTCCGCGTGCCGCAGCACCCGCACGACGAGTGGTGCGGCCCACAGCCGCGGGCTCGCCCGCAGCCCCCTCGCCTGCTGGGCCTCGCGCACCTGCACGGCGAGGCCGGCGATCACCGGGACCGCCCGGATGCCCAGGGCCGCCAGCAGCGCGACCCGGGCACCGTTGACCCGTGGTAGCCGGGAGAGCACACGTTCGAGGACGTCGAGCAGCTCGGCGACTCGGGTCGTGAGCGTCACCAGCGCGGCAGCGGCGACCGCCAGGACGAGCGTCCCGACGACCAGCACGGCCCGCTCCCAGCCGGCCACGACGACCTGGAAGGCTCCGACGAGCAGGACGAACCACCGCAGCGGCCACACCTGCGCGAGGGCCGCCCGAGGCGGCACCCGCCCCGCGGCGTACGCCGCCACCGCGACGCCGCGCGCGACGGCCAGGCCGGGCAGCGTCGAGACCCGCAACAGCGCCACCATGCCGGCCGCCAGCGCGACCAGCTTGGCCCCGGCGTGCGCGCGGTGCAGCGGCGAGGCGCCGGGCCGGTAGCTGCCCAGCCCGTTCACGACGACACGCTCACGACGACACGCTCACGACGAGACCAGGTCACGGTAGGCGGTGAGGGCGCTGTCCGGCGGCCCGTCGGCGACCAGCCGGCCCGCGTCGAGGACGAGCACCCGCTCGAAGTCCTCGAGCGCCTCGAGCGCGTGGCTGACGAGCACCACCTGCTGGGGCAGTGAGCGGAGCAGGTCGACGACGTGCCGGGCGTTGCGCAGGTCGAGCAGCGTGGTCGGCTCGTCGGCGACCAGCACGGCAGGCTCGGTAACGAGCACCGAGCACAGGGCGAGCAGCTGCTTCTGCCCCCCTGACAGCAGGTGGGCGGGGGAGTCGGCGCGGTCCGCGAGGCCGTACCGCTCCAGCACCTCGCCGACCCGCCGGGCGACCTCGGCGGCGGACAGCCCGCGGCCGCGCAGGCCCAACGCGACGTCCTCGGCCACGGTCGGCATGACGATCTGGGCGTCCGGGTCGGTGAACACGAAGCCGACCCGCCGCCGCACCGCCCGTCCCTCCCGCGCAGTGTCGAGGCCGTCGACGAGCACCCGACCCTCCGTCGGGAGCACGAGCCCGTTGAGCATCCGCGCGAACGTCGACTTGCCGGAGCCGTTGGCGCCGACGACGCCGACCTTGGCCTCGGTCAGGGTGAGGTCCAGCCCGGCGAGCACCTGCCGTTCCCCGAAGCGGTGGCTGACCCCGCGCAGCTGGATCACGGCACGCGCTCCACGAGCAACGCGACGCCCATGCCCCCGCCGACGCCACAGGTGGCGACTCCGTAGCGCGGGCCGCTCGCGCGGACCATCCTGCTGAACAGCCGGACGACGAGCACGGCACCCGACGCGCCCCACGGGTGTCCCAGCGCGATCGCGCCGCCGTCGCTGCACACGCGCTCCTCGTCGATGCCGAGCGCGTCGAGGCAGCCGAGCACCTGACCGGCAAAGGCCTCGGTCACCTCCCACGCCCCGACCTCGTCGACACTCAGTCCGTGCCGGTGCAGCAGCCGCTGGACCGCGGGTACGGGGCCCAGGCCGAGCCGCAGCGGCTCGACGCCGGCGACGGCCGAGCCGAGCAGGGCCAGCCCCGGCTGGGGGTGGACGGCGCGCCACGAGTCGGCAACCACCGCGACGGCCGCTGCACCGTCGCTGACCCCGCACGCGTTGCCGGCGGTGACGGTGCCGCCCTCCACGAACGCGGCGGGGAAACGGGCCAACCGCTGCGTCGTCAAGCCGGGTCGCGGCCGCTCGTCCGCGATCACTCCGGCGACCTCGACCAGCTCGGCGGCGTACCGGCCCGCCCGCTGGGCCGCCACCGCGCGCTCATGGCTGCGCACGGCCCAGGCGTCCTGGCGTTCCCGGGTGACCCCGGCCTCGCGGGCGACCACCTCGGCGGACTCGCCCATCTCGGGGTCGCCGTACTCCGCGGGGCTGAACGGCGCCCGCTCATACGCCATGGCCGGCTCCGCGGCACCGGGCGAGCGCGCAGTCCGCCACGGCGCCGTCGACGCGCTCTCCACGCCACCGGCGAGGTAGACCTCGCCGTGGCCGGCGCGGGCGAGGGCAGCGACGAGCGCGACGGCCTCCAGACCGCTGCCGCACTGGCGGTCCACGGTGAGCCCGGGTACGCCAACCCCGAGCCCGGCGGCGAGCGCCGACACCCGGGCGGGATTGCCGCCGGGGCCGAAGCAGTTGCCGAGCACGACGTCGCAGACCTCGTCCGGCGCGGCACCGGCGTCGTCGAGCACCGCGCGCAGCACGGGCGCGGCGAGCCGCTCGACGGGTACGTCGCGCAGCGCGCGCCCGGCCGTGGCGATCGGCGTCCGGCGGGCGGCGACGACGACGGGAGTCCGCGGGTCCATGGCGGCCTCAGGCTAAGGGCTGCGCGCCGAGCGTCCCCTCCGCGAGGCCACGTCGGACGTCGCCGCGGGCCACCTTGCCGGCGGGCGTGCGCGGCAGCGCCGGCACCACGTACCACCGGCGTGGCACCGCAGCCGGCGCCACCGCCGCCGCGGCCCGGTCGCGGAGGAGTCGGCGGGCCGGCGGGGGCAGCGACCCAGCCGCCTCCACGACGGCCGCGAGCAGCTGTCCCAGCGCGGCATGGGGCGTGCCGACGACGGCGACGTCGGTCACGCCCGGCGCGCCGCGCAGGGCGACCTCGACCGCCTCGACGTGCACCGTCGCACCACCGGTCGTGACCGCCTCGTCGGCCCGGCCCAGCACCCGAAGGCTGCCGTCGGCGGCCAGCTCGCCGAGGTCCTCCACGGTGGCGAAGCCCTCGCTGTCGCGGCGCAGCGGCGGATCGCCGAGGACCTCCGTGCACAGGTACGGGCTGCGGGCCCAGACTGTGCCGTCGCGCACCTCGACCTCGACGCCGCGGAAGGGTCGCAGGGAGCCGGTTCCCTCCGCGGCAGCGACGAAGGACAGCTCGGTGGCGCCGTAGTAGGCCACCACCCGCAACCCACGATCGGCGGCGCGCGCGGCGAGCGACGGCGGGAGCGCGTCGCCGGCGCAGACTGCGGTGCGACCGGCGAGGTCGAGCGGCCCCGCGAGCAGCCGGTCGAGCCCGGCCGGGACGACATGTACCACGTCCCAGGGCCGCCGGTCGTCGAGCTGCGCCAGGACGAGCGTGGCGCCGACGTCGACCGCGTGCACCGCGCCGTACAGGTGCAGGCTCGCCGACAGCGGCCCGGTGACCAGGACGGTCGACCCCGGGCCGATCCCGGTCAGCGCACAGAACGGCGGGTGGCTCGCCTCCCACGACGCCCACGAGCGCAGCACGAGCCGGGGCCTGCGCGAGCTGCCCGAGCTGAACGCGCCGAGCGAGCCCTCCGCCGGCCTGACGGCGTGCAGCGAGCGCTCGGCCGCGGCGCGCACGGCCGGGGGCCAGGACGGGTCGAGCACGACCGGCGCGCGTCCGCGCCGGCGGGCGCGCAGAACGGCAGCGAGCGCCGCCGGCGCGTCGGCACCGTCGACCTCGACCAGCACGGGCCGGCGCCTACGCGGCGCGCGCCTTGGCGGCCCGCTCCTCGCCGAGGACCGGGTACGCCGCGTGCACTGCCTTGGCCACGAACGCCGCGATGAACGCCTTGACGAGGTCGCCGGGCAAGAAGGCCGCTGCGGCCACCGCGGTGGTGGGGAGCGGGACGTCGGTGCGCCAGGCCTGCACCGGTACTCCGATCAGGTAGACGACCGCCACGCCTCCGACGAGGGTCGCCAGCAGGGCCCGCGCCGTCGACAGTCCGGGCAGCCCGCGCTCGACGAGCCACCCGGTGACGTACGCCCCGGCGACCCAGCCGACGAGGTAGCCGGCCGACGGGCCGGCGAAGACCCCCAGCCCGCCGCGTCCACCGGCCAGCAACGGCAGCCCCACGGCGACGAGGACGAGGAACAGCAGCACCGCCAGCGCTCCCCGCCGGGCCCCGAGGACCGCCCCGGCGAGCATGACCCCGAGCGTCTGCGCCGTGATCGGCACGGACCCGCCGAAGGTCAGGGCACCCGGCAGCCCCAGTGCGGCGATCAGCGCCGCGAACGCCGCGATGCGGGCCAGGTCGCGCGCCGGCAACCGGGCATCGGGAGAGCTCACAGCCGCGCGGCCGTGAACGTGTCGCAGCTGCGCGGGTCGCCGGACCGGTAGCCGGTGGTGAACCAGCGCTGCCGCTGCTCGCTCGACCCGTGCGTCCAGGCGTCCGGGTTGACCCGGCCGCCGCCGAGGTTGGCCTGGATGTAGTCGTCGCCGACCTTCGCCGCGGCGTCGAGCCCCTCCGCGAGGTCCTGCTGGGTGATCTCGGTGATCAGCACCTCACCGTTGGCGTCCTTCGTCTGCGTCGCGTGGTGTGCCCAGACACCGGCGTAGCAGTCGGCCTGCAGCTCCAGGCGGACCGCCCCCGACGTCGCCCCCTGGCCGGGCCGCACCTTGTCCATCGTGCCGAGCAGGTCCTGCACGTGGTGGCCGTACTCGTGCGCGACCACGTAGGCCTCGGCGAAGTCGCCGCCCTTGGCGCCGAACTGCTGCTGCAGCGTGTCGAAGAAGCCGAGGTCGAGGTAGACGGTGTCGTCAGCGGGGCAGTAGAACGGGCCGACCTGGCTGCTGGCGACCCCGCAACCGGTGCTGACCTGCCCGGTGAAGTACCGGTCCGGAGCGCGGGTGTAGTTGCGGATCACACCGGCCCAGAAGTCGTCGACCGAGGTGGCGTACGCGACGAAGCGGCACTCCGGGTGCGCCTCGACGTCGGCGCCGGTCCGGCACTGGGTCAGGCTGGAGCCGGCGGCGCTGCCCTGGTTGCTCGTGGTGTCCCCGCCGCTGTCCGTGCCCATCAGGTCACCGGGGTTGACCCCGAACAGCAGCGCCAGCAGCAGCACGACGATCCCGATGCCACCGCCCCCGACTGCGATCGCCCCGCCGCCGGGCCGGGCGCGGGTGCCGCGGGTGTCGGTCGTGCCGGACGTGTCCAGCCGAGCGCGCGGGTTGAACTTCATCGCCGGAGCTCCTCGGAGTGCGTCCGCCGGGCGGCTGCCACGGCACCGGTAGGCTGAGGTGCATGGTCCCCGTGGCGCCCTGAACAGTAGTCCAGCCGTCGTCCGAGCACGCCTTTCCCGGGGATTCCATGATCACAGCGACCGCGCTCGAGGTGCGCGCGGGTGCGCTCCTGCTCCTCTCCGCAGCCAGCTTTCGTGTGCAGCCGGGGGACCGGATCGGGCTGGTCGGACGCAACGGCGCCGGCAAGACGACGCTGACCCGGATCCTCGCCGGCGAGGCCACGCCCGCGGGCGGCACGGTGACCCGCACCGGGCCGGTCGGCTACCTGCCCCAGGACCCGCGCGGGGGCCTCGACCTCGACGCCGCAGCGCGTGACCGGATCCTGTCCGCGCGCGGTCTCGACACGGTCGTGCGCGATCTGCGCGCCGCCCAGCTGGCGATCGCCAGTCCCGATCCAGACCGGCACGAGCGCGGCATGCGGGCGTACGGCCGGCTGGAGGCGGAGTTCCTGGCGCGGGGCGGCTACGCGGCGGAGAGCGAGGCGGCGTCGGTGGCTGCCTCACTGGGGTTGCCGGAGCGGGTGCTGGCCCAGCCGCTGCGTACGCTCTCCGGCGGCCAGCGCCGCCGAGTCGAGTTGGCTCGCATCCTCTTCGCCGGCAGTGAGTCGGCACGTGGTGACGCGACGCTGCTGCTCGACGAGCCGACCAACCACCTCGACGCCGACTCCATCGCCTGGCTGCGCGATTTCCTGCGGTCCTATCGCGGTGGGATCGTCGTCATCAGCCACGACACCGGGCTGCTCGAGGCGAGCGTCAACCGGGTCTTCCACCTCGACGCCACCCGCTGCGAGCTCGACATCTACAACGTCGGTTGGGGCGCGTACGTCACTCAGCGCGAGACCGACGAGCGCCGCCGCCGCCGCGAGCGGGCCAACGCGGAGAAGAAGGCCTCGGCGCTGCAGGCGCAGGCGGACCGGATGCGCTACAAGGCGACCAAGGCGACCGCTGCGCAGAACATGGCCCGCCGCGCGGAGCGGCTGCTGGCCGGCGTGGAGGGCGGCCGGCGCGCCGACCGGGTGGCGCGCATCCGCTTCCCCGACCCGGCGCCGTGCGGGCGTACACCGCTGGCGGCCAGCGAGCTGTCGAAGTCCTACGGGTCGCTGGAGGTCTTCACCGACGTCGACCTCGCCGTCGACCGGGGGTCGCGGGTCGTCATCCTCGGCCTCAACGGCGCGGGGAAGACGACGTTGCTGCGCATCCTCGGCGGTCTCGACTCTCCCGACACCGGAAGAGTGGAGCCGGGGCACGGACTGCGGCTCGGCTACTACGCCCAGGAGCACGAGACGCTCGACCCCGACCGCAGTGTTCTGGACAACATGCGCGCGGCGGCCCCGGACCTGCCTGCCCTGGAGGCGCGCCGGGTGCTCGGGTCGTTCCTGTTCAGCGGAGACGACGTCGACAAGCCGGCGCGCGTCCTGTCCGGAGGCGAGAAGACCCGGCTGGCGTTGGCGACGCTCGTCGTCTCCAGCGCCAACGTCCTGCTGCTCGACGAGCCGACCAACAACCTCGACCCGGCCTCGCGCGAGGAGGTGCTGCGGGCGCTGCGGGGATTCGCCGGCGCCGTCGTGCTCGTCACCCACGACGAAGGTGCGGTGCAGGCGCTGACTCCGGAGCGGGTCCTGCTGCTGCCCGACGGCGTCGAGGACCTGTGGAATCCCTCGTACGGCGATCTGGTCGCCCTCGCCTGACTCCGAATTTGGGGGCCAACCCGCCCTGGTCATCCGGTATGAGCAGGGTGATCATGGGTAGGCCGCACTCAAGGGCGACGAGCCGAGGAGGACGACGTGGCCGACAAGGTGGCGCGGGGCGCGCGGGTCACCGGCGCGCAGCGCGACAAGATGGCGACCGACATCAAGAACCGGTACGAGGGTGGCAAGAGCATCCGCGAGATCGCCGGTTCCACTGGCCGCTCGTACGGCTTCGTGCACCGCATCCTCACCGAGAGCGGCGTCAAGCTGCGCGGGCGCGGCGGCGCCACCCGGACCAAGAAGAAGAAGTAGCGCGGAGCCGGATGCCCGCAGCGCACGAGGACCGTGCGGTCCTCCCCGACGCCGGCGTGCTGGCTGCGGGCGGCGTACGGCTCGTGCACGACGGTGCCCTCGCGACGGTCGTCCTCGACCGTCCCGACCGGCGCAACGCGCAGGACCCGGCCATGTGGCGCGCCCTCGCCGCCGTCGGTGCCTGGGTGGCGACCGCCGCGCCGGACCCCGTGCGCGTCGTGGTCTTGCGCGCCGAAGGCCCGTCCTTCTCGGCCGGCCTCGACCGCCGGATCCTCGCCGGCGCGGCGAGCGCGCAGGGCTTCTCCCTTGCCGCGCTGGCCGCGCTCGACGACGCGGAGCTCGACGCGTCGATCGCGGGTTTCCAGGACGCCTTCACCTGGTGGCGGTCCGTGCCCGCTGTCAGCGTGGCCGTGGTGCAGGGGCACGCGGTCGGCGCCGGCTTCCAGCTGGCGCTGGCCTGCGACCTGCGGCTGGTCGCCGAGGACGCGCAGTTCGCGATGCGCGAGACCTCGCTGGGGCTCGTCCCCGATCTGGGCGGGACCTGGCCGCTGGTGCGGGCGGTCGGTCCCGCCCGGGCTCTCGAGGCCTGCGCGAGCGGGCGCTGGGTGTCCGCCCAGGAGGCCGTCGGGTGGGGGCTCGCGAACGTCTGCGTACCCCTCGCCTCGCTCACTGCGGCCACCGCCGACCTCGTCGCCGCCCTGCTCGCCGCGCCGCCCGCCTCCCTCGCCGCGACGCTGCAGCTGCTCCGCGGTGCCGCGGAGCGGTCGGAGGTGGACCAGCGGGCGGCCGAGCGGGCCGCCCAGGCCGGTCTGCTGCGGGCGCTGCTGGGCGAGGATCCCTGACGGCTCGAACGCCTCCCCGGGTAGCCCGCGAGGTGTCGGCGTTCGCCGTCGGCGCAGCGGGTAGCCGTCGGCGCCAGGAAGTAGCGTCGCCAGCGCGGCGTTGCTGGCTGCGGTGCCGGGCGCCGTCGCGGCGCTGTGAGAGGACAGGTGGGGCCGGTGTCGATGAGCCATGGCGGCTGGGGCACTCTGCGCTCCTACACGCGCGACGGCAGCGTGGCCAAGCGGCGGCTGGCCCCGGGCACGACCCGGCGCATCCTCGGCTACGCCCGGCCCTACAAGCGAGAGATCGCGGTCTTCCTCACGACCACGGTCTACGCGGCGGCGAGCGCGACGGCGGTGCCGCTGGTCCTGAAGTGGATCATCGACAGTGGTGTCACACCCGGTGTCACCAGAGTCGTCCTCGTCGGCGCCGGTCTGGTGGCGCTGCTGGCGCTGCTCGACGCCGGACTGGGGCTGGTGGGGCGCTGGTCCTCGGCGCGAATCGGCGAGGGACTGATCTTCGACCTGCGCACCGAGGTCTTCAGCCACGTCCAGCGCCAGCCGGTGGCGTTCTTCACCCGCACCCAGACCGGGTCGCTGGTGAGCCGGCTCAACAACGACGTCATCGGGGCACAGCAGGCCTTCACGTCCACGCTGTCCTCGGTCGTCAGCAACGTCATCACGTTGGTGCTCTCGGTGGCAGCGATGCTCGTGCTGTCATGGCAGATCACGCTCGCGGTCCTCGTGCTGGTGCCGTTGTTCCTGCTCCCGGCCCGGCTCGTGGGGCGTCGGCTGGCCGAGATCGCACGCGAGTCGATGCAGCTGAACGCGACCATGGGGCAGACGATGACCGAGCGTTTCAACGTCGCCGGCGCGCTCCTGGTAAAGATCTTCGGGCGGTACGAGGACGAGTCGAGCGCATTCGCCGGCAACGCCGCGCGCGTGCGCGACATCGGGATCACCCAGGCGCTCTACGCCCGTTACTTCTTCACCGGGCTGACGCTGCTCGCCTCGCTGGCAACCGCCTTGGTCTACGGACTCGGTGGCGTGCTCGCCATCGACGGCTCGCTGCAAATCGGCACGCTCGTGGCGCTCGCGGCGCTGCTCACCCGGCTCTACGGCCCACTGACGGCGCTGTCCAACGTGCAGGTCGACGTCATGACCGCCCTCGTCAGCTTCGAGCGGGTCTTCGAGGTGCTCGACCTCGAACCGATCGTCAAGGACCGTGAGGGTGCCCGGCCGCTGCCGGCGGGACCGGCGGCGGTGGAGTTCGAGCATGTGCGCTTCAGCTACCCGACGGCCGACCAGGTGTCGCTGGCCTCGCTCGAGTCGGTCGCGGTGCTCGACCGCACCGGCGGCCAAGAGGTGCTGCGCGACGTGTCCTTCCGGGCCGACCCAGGTGCGCTGGTCGCCCTGGTCGGACCCTCCGGTGCCGGCAAGTCGACGATGACCCACCTCGTCTCGCGGCTCTACGACGTCACCGAGGGCTCCATCCGGGTCGGCGGCCTCGACGTGCGCGACGCCACTCTCGAGTCGCTGCGCGAGGCCGTGGGTGTCGTGACGCAGGAGGCGCACCTGTTCCACGACACGATCCGGGTCAACCTGCGCTACGGCCGGCCGGACGCCACCGACGAGGCGATCCGGGCCGCGCTGCGTGACGCCCAGATCGGCGATCTGGTGGCCTCGCTGCCCGACGGGCTCGACACCGTCGTCGGCGACCGTGGATACCGGCTCTCCGGCGGCGAGAAGCAACGGATCGCCATCGCGCGTCTGCTGCTCAAGGCGCCGCGCGTCGTGGTCCTCGACGAGGCGACCGCGCACCTGGACTCCGAGTCCGAGCTCGCGGTGCAGCGGGCGCTCGACACGGCGCTGTCCGGACGCACATCGCTCGTCGTGGCCCACCGGCTCTCGACCGTGCGCGGTGCCGACCAGATCCTCGTGGTGGTCGAGGGCCGCATCGTCGAGCGCGGCACGCACACCGAGCTGCTCGCACTCGGCGGGGAGTACGCCGAGCTCTACCGCACGCAGTTCGCGGACCAGGCCAGCACGGCCGTCCGCTGACCGTGGTAGGTCTCAGATGCCGCGGATCTGACCGCCGTCGACGGGCAGCATCGCGCCGGTGAGGTAGGACGCGGCCGGGGAGAGCAGGAACGCCGCGACGCGACCGAGCTCCTCCGGCGTGCCGTAGCGCCGGAGCGGGATCGTGGCCTCGAGCGCCGCGCGCGCCGCCGCGGCGTCACCGGTTGCTGCGTCCAGCTCGAGGCTGCGGTCGGTGGCGATGCGGCCGGGCAGCAGCCCGTTGACCCGGATGCCGCGCGGGCCCAGCTCGCCGGCCAGGGCCTTGGCGACGCCGGCGAGGCCAGGGCGCAGCCCGTTGCTCACGGCCAGCCCGTCGATGGGCTGGCGCACCGAGGTGGACAGCACGAGCGCGATCGACGCCGGCCCCTCCGCGGCGGAGGCCACGGCACGGACCACGCGCAGTGCACCCAGGAACACCGACTCGAAGCCGGTCCGCCAGCCGTCGTCGGAGACGTCGAGCGTCGCGCCCGGCGCGGGACCGCCGACGCTGACCAGGGCGCCGTCGATCCGCCCGAACTTCGCCACCGTGGCGGCGACGAGACGCTCGGCCGCTCCCGGGTCGGCGTTGTCGGCGGCGATGCCGACTGCCCGAGCGGTACCGAGCGCCGCGGCGGCCCGCTGGACGCCCGACTCGTCGCGGGCGGACAGCACCACCAGCCCCCCCTCGGCGACGAGCACCTCGGCGGTGGCCCGGCCGAGCCCGCGGCTACCGCCGGTGACGAGGAAGACGTGGTCGCGCAGGCCGAGGTCCATGGCGCACATCCTGCCGGTTCGGGCAGCCCCTACCGTGAGCCGGTGCCCACGCCGCCGCGTCTTCCGCTGCGCCGCCCGCCGGCGGTCCGCCCAGGTGGCCGGATCGCAGTCGTGGCGACCAGCGGCGTGCTGGACCCCGGGCGGCTGCACCGCGGTGTCTGCTGGCTGAGCTCGCTCGGCTTCGACGTCGTCGTGGGTCGGCACGCCCTCGACCGGGCCGGGCACGGGCTGGCGTTCCTGGCCGGCGACGACGCCGACCGTGCGGGCGACCTGCAGGACGCGTGGTGCGACCCGGGCACGAGCGCCGTCCTCATCGCCCGGGGCGGCACCGGGGCCTCTCGGCTGCTCGACCTGCTCGACTGGGACGCGATGACGGCGGCCGGGCCCCGGCTGCTCGTCGGCTCCTCCGACGTCACCGCGCTGCACCTGGCCGTCGGCCGTCGGCTCGGCGTGTGCTCGCTCTTCGGACCGGTGGCGGCGGGGGAGTTGCTGGCCGGCGGCGACGAGCCGGAGTCGCGCACGGCCAGCCATCTCCTGCAGGCCATGAGTCGGCCCGAGCGCGAGCTCGTGCTCACCGCCGGCGAGCCGGTGACGCTCGGGCCGGTCCGGGCCGTCGAGGCGCCGCTGGTCGGCGGCACGCTGAGCCTGCTCGGCGCTGCGATCGGGACCGCGGACGAGCCCAGCGCCGAAGGGGCGATCCTCGTCCTCGAGGACGTCGGCGAGGCGCCGTACCGGCTCGACCGCGCCCTCACCCACATGCGCCGGGCCGGGGTTCTCGACGGGGTGCTCGGCATCGCCTGCGGCGACTGGAGCGAGTGCGGTCGCCCGGCCGACGTGCAGGCCGTCCTCGCCGACCGGCTCGGTACGCTCGGCGTCCCGTTGCTGCTCGGGCTGCCGTTCGGGCACGGTCCGGTGCAGCTGAGTCTGCCGCTGGGCGCGTCCGCCGTGCTCGACCCCGCGGCCGGCGCGCTCGTCGTGCCACCAGCGGGGTGAGCAACCGGGCGAGCCGGCTCAACCCCCATCCAGCTCCAGCGCGGCGGTGACCAGCGGCACGTGGCTGAACGCCTGCGGGAAGTTGCCGACCTGCCGCCCGGCGCGCACGTCGTACTCCTCGGCCAGCAACCCCACGTCGTTGCGCAGCGACAGGAGGTGCTCGAAGCGCTCCCCCGCCTCCGCACGCTGACCGATGCGCGCGAGCGCCTGCACCAGCCAGAAGCTGCAGGCGAGGAAGGCGCCCTCGTCGCCGCGAACACCGTCGACTCCGTGGGCGCGGTCGGTCTCCTCGGTCGCGTAGCGGTGGATCAGCCGGCCTCCGTCGAGTCCGTCACGGATCGCCTCGACGGTCGCGACCACCCGCGGGTCGTCGGGTGGGAGGAAGTCGACGATCGGGATCTGCAGCACCGCCGCGTCCAGCCGTGGGTCGCCGTAGGACTGGGTGAATGCGCCGACGTCGGCGTCCCAGGCCTTCGCGCAGACCTGGGCATGGATGTCCCCGCGCAGCCGCCGCCAGCGCTCGAGCGGGGCCTCGTCGTCGCCGCGCTGCTCCACCGTGCGGATCATGCGGTCGACGGCCACCCAGGCCAGCACCTTGGAGTGGGTGAAGTGGCGGGGATCCCCCCGCACCTCCCAGATTCCTTCGTCGGGCTGCTGCCAACTGCCCTCCAGGGCCTCGAGCATGAGCTTCTGCTTCCGCCACGCCTCGTCGCGGACCCGGATGCCGTGCTCCCGCGCCAACGCCAGCGCGCCCAGCACCTCGCCGTAGACGTCGAGCTGGCGCTGGGTGGCCGCCGCGTTGCCGATCCGCACCGGAGCCGAGTTGGCGTAGCCGGGCAGCCACGGCAGCTCGGACTCCGGCAACCGACGCTCTCCGGCGACCCCGTAGAGCACCTGTAGCTCGTCGGGCGTGCCTCCGACGGCGCGCAGCAACCACTCGCGCCAGGCGGCGGCCTCGGCCACGTACCCGCAGCGCACCAGGGCGTCGAGGGTGATCGCTGCGTCGCGCAGCCAGCAGAAGCGGTAGTCCCAGTTGCGCTCGCCGCCGAGGTCCTCCGGCAGCGACGTGGTGGGTGCCGCGACGATTCCCCCGGTCGGCAGGTAGGTCAGCCCCTTGAGGGTGAGCAGGGAGCGGATCACCGCGTCGCGGTAGCGGCCGTGGTAGCTGCACCGTGCCGCCCACATACGCCAGTAGCGCTCGGTGAGCTCGAGGACCCGGTCGGCCTCGGCCGGGCGGGGGGGCTGCTGGTGCGAGGGAAACCAGGTCAGGACGAACGGCACCCGATCGCCCGGGCCCATCTCGAGGTCGGCGTGGGTGGCCATGTCGCGTCCGTACGTCTCCGCCGGGGTGCTGAGCGCCACGGAGTCGGGGCCGGCGACCCCGATCGTCTGCCGGTCGACGCGTTGGACCCACGGCGCGCTGCGGCCGTAGTCGAAGCGCAGCCGCAGCTCGCTGTGCATGCGCACCCGCCCGCTGACCCCCTCGACGATGCGCACCACGTCGTGCCGGCCGCGACTCGGCGGCATGAGGTCGACCACGCGCACGGTGCCCTCGGCGGTGTCCCACTCCTGCTCGAGCACCAGGGTGTCCGTCCGGTAGCGCCGCCGGGTCGCCAGGCCACCGCCCTCCGGCGCGATCTGCCAGCAGTCGTTGCGCTCGTCGCCGAGCAGTGCCGCGAAGCAGGCGCCGGAGTCGAAGCGGGGCAGGCACAACCAGTCGATCGAACCGTTGCGGCCCACCAACGCGGCCGTGTGTAGGTCGCTGAGCATCGCGTAGTCCTCGAGGGGCAGCGTCACGGCCGCGTCCCCGATCCCCGGCCGGCGGGCGCGGAGTCGGCGCGCGCGGCGCTGCGGGGGCGGCGCCGGCCGCGGACCTCGGCTACCGCCAGGTAGCCGAAGCCACCGACCGCCATGACCGCGAACGCCAGCCACTGCAGTGCGTACGGCAGGTGTGGGCCGGTCCCCCGCTCCGGCGCGGCCGGGAGCGCCGGCGCGTCGGCCGGCCGCGGGTCCTCGCTGAGCAGCTGGGCCCAGGCGCCGTAGAGCGGGTACGGGAACGCGTCGGCCACGGCCGGCAGGTCGACCCGACGCACTTCGCCGTCATGCGGCACGGCGCCGTTGCCGGCACCCTCCGACAGCCGAAGCCGGGCGGTGACGGTGACCCGGCCGCCGGGCGCTGCGGGAGGCTCGGCGCCCTGCCCGGAGTCGGGGAAGAAGCCGCGGTCGACCAGCAGGGCAGCACCGGTATCGGTGCGCAGTGGCACGAGGACGTGCGACCCGGGGAGGCCGTCCTGCGGACGCAGCCGGAGCACGATGGTGCGGGCCGCGTCGTAGCTGCCGACGGCCTCGACCCGGCGGTACTCCACGGCGGCCGGAGCGGGGCGGTCGACCGGGACCAGGTCCGCCACCGGCACCGGGCCCTGCGCCGCGGCGACGTCGAGCGCCTCGTTGACCGCCACCCGCGACTCGTACCGGTTCCACTGCCAGCGGGCAGCGACCAGGCAGACGGCGACGATGCCGAGCGTGGCGAGCAGCATCCCGGCCCAGCGTCGGGTCAGCAGCGGGCTCACGCCGCGACGGTACGACACGTAAGGTGGGCAGACCTGCTGTGAGGCGATGGTGCGGAGGTTGCGGTGCTCGTCGATGCGGCGCTCGTCGACCGGTACGGCCGCGTGGCCACCGACCTGCGGGTGTCGCTGACCGACCGCTGCAACCTGCGCTGCACCTACTGCATGCCGGCCGAGGGCCTGGAGTGGCTGCCCAAGCCCGAGCTGCTCTCCGACGACGAGGTGGTGCGCTTGGTGCGCATCGGTGTCGAGCAGCTGGGCATCACCGACGTCCGCCTCACCGGTGGCGAGCCGCTGCTGCGCCGTGGGTTGCCCGGCATCGTGGGCCGGCTGGCCGCGCTCTCGCCGCGTCCGCGGCTGTCGCTGACCACCAACGGCATCGGCCTCGACCGCCTTGCCGCCCCGCTTGCGGAGGCCGGCCTGGACCGGATCAACGTCTCCCTGGACACCCTGCGCCGCGACATGTTCGTGCAGGTCGCCCGGCGTGACCGGATCGACGATGTGCTCGCCGGCCTGGCCGCCGCTCGGGCGGCGGGCCTTTCGCCGGTCAAGGTCAACGCCGTGCTCGTACGCGGTCGAAACGACGACGAGGCGGCGGACCTGCTGCGGTGGGCGATCCGCGAGGGCTACGCGCTGCGCTTCATCGAGCAGATGCCGCTCGACGCCCAACACTCCTGGCAGCGCCAGGCGATGGTCACCGCCGGCGAGGTGCTGGACGCCCTGTCCGCGGCGTTCGAGCTCACCCCTGCCCGGGCCCCGCGGGGCAGCGCGCCGGCCGAGGAGTGGCTGGTCGACGGCGGGCCGGCCACGGTGGGCGTCATCGCCTCGGTGACCCGCCCGTTCTGCGGCGCCTGCGACCGGGTGCGGCTCACCGCCGACGGGCAGGTCCGCAACTGCCTGTTCGCCCAGGAGGAGTCCGACCTGCGCTCGGCCCTGCGTTCGGGCGCCGACGACGAGACGATCGCCGAGCGCTGGCGTGCTGCGGTGCGCGGCAAGCGGGCCGGGCACGGCATCGACGAGCCGGGCTTCCTGCAGCCGGTGCGGCCGATGTCGGCCATCGGGGGCTAGTCGAGGGCTAGCCGAGGGCTAGCCGGCTGGTCCTGCCCGGCCCGGGCAAGGCGACGCCGGGCAGCCACGGGGGGAGCCGCCCGGCGTCGCGTCGGGAAGTATGGCACGTGCAGCGGCCGCCGCGCCGCCTGGATGTGCGTTCAGCGTGGCCGATCGAGATCAGCAGCCCGGCCGGCAGGCCCCGGCCCCAGGATGGGCCGGATCTGCGGTGCGTACGGAGTGGGCGTGGCGACGTCGTTCTCCCGGCCGCCGTTGGCGAGGACCACCGCGACGTAGGGCAGGACCACCGCCCCGAGGATGCACGCCCAGCGCACCCATCCGCTGGCGAAGGCCACGGCTGCCACGAAGCACGTGGTGCGGATGCCCATGAGGATGAGGTAGCGGCGGGTGCGGCTGCTGATGTCCTCGGACAGGCTGCGGCGTGCCGAGGTGATCGTCACGGCGTCGCCGGTGCGACCCGGCATGATGAGCCCTTCGTCGGTGCCAACGAGCGGAGAGGGGTGGCGCCCCCCACGGTACGTACCCGCCGCGGTCGCCGCCACCGGGCGGTGCCAGCATGGGCGGACCTCGCGCCGCCGAGGACGTCGACCAGAGGAGAGCGTCATGGCCAACCACACCTACCGGCTCAGCGAGATCGTCGGGACATCGCCCAGCAGCCTCGACGAGGCGATCGGCAACGGCATCGCCCGGGCGTCGCAGACGCTGCGCAATCTCGACTGGTTCGAGGTCACCGAGATCCGCGGCGTCATCGCCGAAGGCGCCGTCGCCCACCTGCAGGTGACGATGAAGGTCGGCTTCCGGCTCGACGACGCCTGAGCCTGGGCCGAGGTGCGCCGCCTGGGCGTCCGGCGCGGGCGAGAACCGCGTCGGCTTGGGTGGTGAGGTCTTGGCGGTCGGTGGAGCAGCGTGCGTCGCCGATCAGCAGCGCCACCATGGCGAACCTTCGTGACGAGGCCGGTCGGCCGCGGTCGTGGCCGTCGCGGCGACGGCCAGACCAGAGCAGCCAGGAGGAACCGTGCGCACCCTGATCGTCACGGAGTTCATCAGCCTCGACGGCGTCATCGACTCGCCCGGGGGCGGGGAGCACCCCCGCGCCGCGCCATGCCGAAGTGCGTCGTGTCCACCACGATCACCGAGACCGACCCGGGGTGGCAGCCCACCACCATCCTCCGCTCGATCGACGACGTCGCCAGGCTCAAGGAGCAGGGCGGCGCCCCGATCATCGTCAACGGCAGCGCCACCCTCGCCCAAAACCTCGCCGCCGCCGGCCTCGTCGATCGCTACCACCTCCTCGTCTTCCCGGTGGTGCTCGGCGCCGGCAAGCGCCTGTTCACGGACGGTCCAGACACCGGCCCGAGTCGGCTCGACCTCGTCGAGCACGCCGGCTACGCCAACGGCCATATCCTCGCCGTCTACAACGTCCGCCACCAAGGGCGAGCCGGTCCGGACACGACGTACGGTGGCGAGATGTTCTCCACCGCGGCTGGGGACATCACCGCGGGCAGATCGCGATGCGCAGCCACCGGTGAGGAACCGCGGCCCAAGCAGCCTTGGCCACTTCGCGGATACCAGGAACGGCAGTGGCTCGTCCCGCGGCCGATCCTCTTGCGAACACAGGGCCCGACGTCCGACGCTTTCATCCAGGCGTCAGAGCCGGGTGTGATCGGAGCGTGTATGACGAACGAACCAACGCCGTTCGAGGTCCATGAGTCGAGGGCCTTGTTCCACGGCACGAAAGCCGATCTGGAGGTGGGAGATCTGCTTGAGCCCGGCCGCAACTCGAACTTCGGCGGGGGGAGGACCGGAAGATGTCAAGCCGGCTGAGACAAGATCGCGCTAGTTGTTCTGGATGAGGGCCTCCATGCTGGGCTGGTTGATCCACGCTGCGGTGGGCAGTCGCGGCGGCTCGGGCCGGCGGTGACGGAACCGGGCCGGGTTGGC
>JBBRVP010000036.1:0-35946 GCA_038246785.1 Jiangellales bacterium | reverse complement strand
GGCTCCGCCTTACTCCGCGCCCGGCGCTCCAGCTCGCCCCGGTCCCCATCCCGCACCGCCAGCACGCGCACCCGATTCGGCATACGCCATTGTCGCGCAGTGACACGCAAGACTAGAGTTAGACACGCGTCAGACCACTAGCTGGCGTCGGAGTTCCATGACGCTCCCCCCCGAAACCGTCCCCGTCGGCGCGTTTCGTGACTCGGAATCAGTGCTGCAGGCCCCGTTCGACCGGCCCGGTCCTGGAACGCAGCTGCCTCGGGGCGGCCACCGCCGCTGCGCCGCGGGGCGGGTCCGGCACGGACCTGGTCGCGGACCTCGCTGGCGATTCAGGTGAAGGCGACGCTGAGCGAGTGGCCCGGATGGCGGCCCAGAACTCGACGCCCGCGTCCCACTCCGTCCTGCACCATCTCCGGCGTAGCAGCCAACGACCGAACTCGATCACCTTCACCCCAAACGAAACCGAACGAAGCGAGACGCTGCCAACGCGTCAGCCACCAGTCATGGGACGAGGCATCACCGCTGGTCCCTCCTCAGCTTGGTGGCGGTGCGCGTCAGTGCTCGCCGCGCAGCGGACGGCCGGGGTACGCCTCGGGCACCACGTCACCGTCACGCACCACGGGCGTGCCGGCGACGAGCAGGTGCCGCACGCCGACCGACGGGCGGGTGGGGTCGGCGTACATCGCGGCGTCGGTGATCCGCTGCGAGTCGAAGACGACGATGTCGGCATCCGCCCCGACGCCGAGGTGGCCCTTCGCCCGTGCGGCCGGCGCAACCTGGTCGAGCACCCGCGCCGGCAGGTAGGAGCAGCGGCGAAACGCCTCCAGCCACGTCCACGCGCCGGACTCGCGCACCATCAGCCGCAGCGACTTGGCGAAGGTGCCTGCCGTACGCGGATGGGTGGCGCCGCCCGCCGGCAGCGGCCACGTCCGGGTGTCGGACACCCCACCGCCCCACAGCACCGGCATCGCGTCGCTGGCCACGATCGAGTCCGGGAACGCCAGCGCCCGCTGCAGCAGTGCCCGGTCGGCCGGGTCGCGCTCGTCGAAGAACTCGACGATGCACGCGGCGCCGGGGTCGTCGGCGCGGATCTCCCGCAGCCGCGTTGCGTCGGCGAGCCGCTCGCCCGATTCGACCAGCACGATGTCCGACGCTGTGATGCCCCAGGCGGCCAGCCGCTCCGGATCGAGGAAGAAGGCACCGATGGCGGTAGCGCCGGCGCCGTACGGGTAGGCCTCGACGGTGATCCGCGCGCCGTCGGCTCGGGCGCGCTCGAGCGTCGCGAGCACTCGGTCGACGTGCCGGCGCGAGGTGCTGTTGACGTGGCAGTGGTGCATCGCGGCGCCGGTCTCGGCCGCGGCGATCGCGATCTCGGTCGAGCCGTCGATCGGCGTGGACGGGTCGGCTTCGATGAGCTCGCGCACGTGCGTGTACGTCGGAGCGTTCGCCGCCGCGGCCAGCCGGGCGACGGCGAGGAACTCGGCCGGGTCGGTGCGCGGCGCGTACCCCACCAGGACGCCGATCCCCAGAGCGCCCTCGGCGAGGTCGCGTTCGAGCAGACGCAGCCAGCCGGCGAGCTCGGCCGGCGAGGAGGAGCGCTGCCACTCGGGGTTGCCGAGCAGGGCCAGCCCGGTCTCCAACCGGGCGTCCGGCTCGATGCCGAGCAGTGCCTGCGCCCGGGCCGCCCCCCAGGACGCGGAGAACCCGTAGTTCAGCGGACGGCCATCGCGCGCGGCCTCGGCGTAGGCGCGCCCGATCGGCATCAGCCCGGCCTCGAGGTCCAGCGCGGTGCTCACGCCGTCCATCGCCTGCAGCCGCTGCCCGGCGATGGAGTGCACGTGGCTGTGCAGGTCGACGAACCCCGGCCCGACGATCAGTTCCGTCACGTCCAAGACGTTGGCCCCGTCCGGGGCCGTCAGGTCGGCGCCGACCTCCGCGACCACCCCGTCGCGCACCAGCACGTCGGCGGTCCGGTCGAGCCCGGAAGCTGGGTCGACGACCCGCCCGCCCCGCAGCAGCGTCTGCATGGGGTCATCCTTCGCCATCCCCGAGAGACGGTGGGCGGCCGGCTACAACGAGATCCACTCCCTCGACACGGTGACCGCGTCCAGGGCGTCGGGGAGGGGGTCGACGCCGATGCCGGGCCCGGTGGGGACGTCGAGATGGCCGTCGGACAGCACGAACGGCTCGGTCACGTCGGTGCGGTAGTAGCGGTCCGACGCGGACGTGTCACCCGGCAGGGTGAAGCCAGGCAGGGCCGCCAGCGCGACGTTCGCGGCGCGGCCGAGCCCGGTCTCGAGCATCCCGCCACACCACACCGGTACGCCGTGCGCGGCGCAGACGTCGTGGATCCGGCGCGCCTCGAGGTAGCCACCCACCCGGCCAGGCTTGATGTTGACGATCGCGCAGGCGCGCAGGGTGATGGCGTCGGCGGCCGCGCGGGCCGAGGTGATCGACTCGTCCAGGCACACCGGCGTGGTGATCAGCGTCGCCAGCTCGGCGTGGCCGAGCAGGTCCTCCTCGTCGAGCGGCTGCTCGATCAGCAGCAGGTCGAACGGGTCGAGCTTGGCGAGCTGGCGGGCGTCGGTGAGGGTGTAGGCGGTGTTAGCGTCCACCTGCAGCAGCAGGTCGTCACCGAAGCGCTCCCGCACCGCCCGCACCGGCTCGACGTCCCAACCGGGCTCGATCTTCAGCTTCACCCGGACGTAGCCGGCGTCGAGGTAGCCGCGTACCGCGTCGAGCAGCTCGTCGATCGAGTCCATGATGCCGACCGAGACCCCGCAGGGCACGCGGTCGCGGACGGCTCCCAGCTCACGCGACAGCGGCACGCCGTGGGCGCGCAGCTCGGCGTCCAGGACGGCAGTCTCCAGGGCGGCTTTGGCCATCCGGTGTCCCTTGTACGGCGCCAGGGTCGCCCCGACCGCGTACGCGTCGAGCTGCCGGCGACGGGCCACCGCCGGGACCAGGAAGCGGCGCAGCACGTCGGCACAGCCACCGACGTACTCGGCGGAGTAGAGCGGGTCGCTGCTGGCGACGCACTCACCCCAGCCCTCGGCGTCGGTGGTCACCGCGCGCACCAGCAGCGCCTCCCGGACGGTCTCCGTGCCGAAGGAGGTCCGGAAGGGCGCGACCAGGGGCATCCGGATCGTGCGGAGCTCGATCCCGGTCAGCTTCACGGCGTCTCCTTCCGGTCCACGACGTACCAGCCGGCGCGGTCGAACCCGCGCACCCGCGCCCCGGCGGCGATCAGGCCGCCGAGTGCCTCGCGCACCGCAACCCGCCAGGCCGCCGCACGGGCCTCGTCCTCGCTGCGGATCGCCTCAATGTCAGCCGGCACGGCGACGAGCACGGTGGCCGCGTCGGTGTGCCCGGCTGATGGGCCCCGGGACGGCGCGACGTCGAGGGCCGGCACCGCTCCCGCGGCGCGTTCCGCGGCCGCGTCGACGATCCGATGGCCTCCACTGCAGGCGGCCGCGACCTCGGGGGACGCCAGCCGCCACGTCACCAGCAGCCGGTCGGAGTCGTCGCTGCCGTTGATGGCGTCGTGCATCTGGCCGTAGAAGTTCGATAGGTACTCCGCGGGATCGGCCGCGAGCTTGCCGATGTTGAAGTACGCGTTGCGACGCGACAGCGGGTCGAAGGTCCAGGAGATTTCGCGGACGCCACGCTGCAGAGCCCACGCACGCTGGTGCACCTTGAGCGCGAAGCCCACGTTGCGCCCACGCATCCGGGCCGACACCCCGGCGATGTGGCTGTGCAGCTCCGCGCTGACCGGCGGCCCGAAGAAGCCGACGGAGGCGCCGACGAGCTCGTCGCCGTCGAACGCTCCACTGACGTGGTTGCCGGCCTTGGTTAGTGCTCTGAGCAGGTCGGCCGTCACGGGGGGGTTCTCGCCTCCGGGACGCCAGATCCGCTCGTACAGCTGCTGCACTGCCTGTAGGTCGGCCAACGAGTCGAGCGGACCGATGCGGACCCCGGCTGCCTGGGCCGCCGCGTCCGCCGCGGCCACGGCATCGCCGACGAGGGATCGGTCTGCGGCATCGCTGGGAAGCTCGGTCACAGCACCCATGCTCGCGCGCCTGCGTTCGGTCGTCACTGGGCCCGGCATGCGCCTAGCCTTCCCGGATGCGCCACGGCTTCGTCGTCCCGTACGCCGACACCCGCGAGTTCGCCGGGGCGGCGCGGCTCGGTGAGGACCACGGCTGGGACATGGTGCTCACCTGGGAGGCGGTCTATGGCGTTGACGCCTGGGTGACGCTCGGCGCGGCCGCGATGGTGACCGAGCGGGTCCGCCTCGGCACCCTGCTGACGCCGGCCTCGAGGGTCCGGCCGTGGGACCTCGCCTCGCGGGTCGGCACCGTCGACCGACTCAGCGGCGGCCGCGTCGTGATGAGCGTCGGCCTGGGTGCGCTGCACGAGGGTTGGACCGCGTTCGAGCCCGACGAGGGGCGCGCGGTGCGCGCGCGCAAGCTCGACGAGTCGTTGGCGGTCTACGCCGGCCTGCTGGCCGGCCAGCCCTTCGCGTACGAGGGCGAGCACTACTCGGCGCGCCCGACCGACTTCATGCTGCCGGACCCGCCCGTCCAGCGGCCGCACCCGCCGGTGTGGGTGGTGGGGGCGTCCGTGCCGGGGCACGAGCGGCAGCGTTCGCTCGAACGGGCGGCCCGCTGGCAGGGGTTGCTGCCCGCGCTCGCCGGAGGTCCCGAGGGCGGCCTGCCGCCGGACGCCCTCGCCGACGTCGTGGCCCGGGTTCGTGATCTGCGGGCGGCGGCCGGGTTGCCACGGGAGGGCTACGACGTGGTCGTCGAGGGCGACAGCCTCGGCGGTTTCGGTGCTGTCCGCGGCGACGCGGAGACCAGGGCGCGGTACGCCGAGGCTGGAGCGACGTGGTGGATCGAGAGCTGGTGGGACCTGCCTCGCGGCGCCGAGGGACTGCGCGAGCTGCACCGGCGGGTGTCGCTCGGACCGCCGGCCTGAGCGCGCCGCCAACCCGGCCCGCGCGGTCGCCGCCGAGCCGGCCCTCGGCGCCCGCCGCTCCCCGTTCTCCGCTCCCTGCCTACACATTTGGGGTGCCTGAGGGGCGCGGGGCTTCAGTGGCGTCACGGGGGTCTCAGCAGTCACTCGCTCCCCAAATGTGTGGCAGGGGCGGGCGAGCGCGGGAGAGCGCGGCCGCCGGGGGGTCGGCGCTGAGCGTCAGAGGACCTTGCCGGGGTTGAGGATCCCGGCCGGGTCGAGCGCTGCCTTGATGCGCCGCGAAACCTGGACGACGTCGGGCCCGAGCTGCCCGTGCAGGTAGGGCGCCTTGATGGTGCCCACACCGTGCTCGCCGGTGATGGTGCCGCCGAGGGCGAGCGCGAGCGCCATGACGTCGGCGAAGGCCGCGTCGGCGCGGGCCACCGCGTCGGGGTCGGCGGCGTCGAAGGTGATGAGCGGATGGAAATTGCCGTCCCCGGCGTGTCCCACCGTGGCGATGGCCGTGCGGTGGCGGGCGGCGACCTCCTCGACCCCACCCACCAGTTCGGCGATGCGCGGGATGGGCACCCCGACGTCCTCGACGAGCGGCGTGCCGAGGTCGAACAGCGCCGGGAACGCCTGGCGGCGCGCGTCGAGGAACTGCTCGCCTTCGTCCGGGTCGTCGGTCCAGGCGACGTACGTCGCGCCGTGCTCGGTCGCGAGGGCCTCGATGCGCGTGATGTCGGCGGCGGCCTGGCCGCCGCCTCCGTCGCACTGGGCGATCAGCGTGGCGCCAGCAGAGGTGTCGAGGCCACGCGGTTTCCACGCTTCGACGGCGCACACCGTCGCCCGGTCCATGAGCTCGAGCGTCGAGGGACGCAGCACGGCCATCACCGCCGACACGGCTCGTCCGGCGTCGGCGACGTCGGCGAACGTGGCGACGAGCGTGGTCGCCGGAGGAGGCATGGGTACGAGGCGCAGCACCGCCTCGGTGATGACCCCGAGCGTCCCCTCGGAGCCGACGAACAGCCGTTTGAGGTCGTAGCCGGCGACGTCCTTCACGGTGCGCCCGCCCAGCCGGAGCAGCGTGCCGTCGGCCAGCACGACCTCGAGGCCGAGCACATAGTCGGTCGTGACGCCGTACTTCACGCAGCACAGCCCGCCGGCGTTCGTGGCGAGGTTGCCGCCGAGGGAGCAGAACTCGTACGAGGAGGGGTCGGGCGGGTAGGTCAGCCCGTGCACGCGCGCCGCGGACTTGAGCTCCGCGTTGAGCACTCCCGGACCGACGACCGCGCAGAGCCCGCCCGGGTCGACGTCGAGGTGTCGCATGCGCTCCAGGGACAGCAGGAGGCAGCCGTCGGTGGCGGTGGCTCCGCCGGCCAGGCCCGACCCCGCGCCACGCGGGACAACCGGGACGGCGTACCGGGTCGCGAAGCGCAGGACGGCGACGACGTCCGTAGCGGAGGCTGCGCGCACGAGCGCCAACGGGGTGCCCGGCAGAGCGGTCTCGGCCCGGTCGCGCCGGTAGGCGTCGACGACGTCGGGGTCGGTCTCCACCGCGCCGGCCGGCAGCGCTGCGGCGAGCTCCGCGAGCGGTGCGCTCCCCATGCTCGCCCAGCCTGCCACCCCGCCCTGCGCTTGCCCACGCCGCGAATAGTGCTGGTGGGGGTCCCCAGCCCCAATGGGCGAGCGGGGACGTCAGCGGGCGAGGACGACCTTGCCGACGACACCGCCGGCCTCGAGCAGCCGGTGCGCTTCGGCCACCTGAGCGAACGGCAGCACCCGGTCGACGATCGGCTGCATCTCCCCGGAGCCCACCAGCGGCCACACATGCTCCACCACCGAGCGGCAGATCTCTGCTTTCTCGGCCGGCGGGCGTGACCGCAGCGTCGTCGCCAGCACCGATCCGCGCTTGGACATCAGCAGCCCGAGGTCGAGCTCGCCGCGGCGGCCCCCCTGCAGCCCGATGACGACCAGGCGGCCCCCGACGGCGAGCACGTCGAGGTTGCGGGCGAGATACGCCGCGCCAACGACGTCGAGCACCACGTCCGCGCCACGCTCGCCGGTCGCGGCCTTCAGCTCCGCGACGAAGTCTTGGGTGGTGTGGTCCACGAGCACGGTGGCGCCGAGCTCCCGGCAGCGCTCCAGCCGCGCCGCCGACCCGGCCGTGACCGCCACCGTCGCGCCCGCCGCTCGCCCGAGCTGGATCGCCATGGTGCCGATGCCGCCGGCACCGCCGTGGACCAGCAGCACCTCACCGCCGCGCAGCTCGGCGAGCATGAAGACGTTGGACTGCACCGTGCACGCCACCTCCGGCAGCGCCGCGGCGGTGACGAGGTCCACCCCCGGCGGCGGCGGCATCAGCTGCCCGGCGGGCACCGCAACCAGTTCGGCGTACCCTCCGCCGGCCAGCAGCGCGCACACCTCGTCGCCGACCAGCCAACCGTCCACCCCCTCGCCGACCGCGGCGACCGTGCCCGAGCACTCCAGGCCCGGGTACGGCGGGGCGCCGGGCGGCGGCGGGTAGTGCCCCTGCCGCTGCAGCAGGTCGGCCCGGTTGACCCCGAACGCCGCGACCTCCACGACCACCCTTCCGGGTCCGGCGACGGGGTCGGGCACCTCCTGCCAGGTGAGGGCGCCTGGACCGCCCGGGGTCTCGACGACGACGGCACGCACGGCGCCGACCCTAGCCAGGGTGCTCGCGCGCCACCTCGCTGGCGTACCGACCGGCGCCCGCCCACCTGCCCGCTGAGCACACGATCGCCAAGGGGATGCCATCGCTCATGCACGGGCCGGCACGACGTCGGTCTTGGCGAAGTCGTCGCCCTTGAAGAGCAGCTCCTCGCCGCTGGCGCGGGAGAGTGCGTAGGCGAAGAGGTCACCGAAGTTCAGACCAGCGGGATGGCGTCCCCTGCCGTACCGTCGCCACGCCGCGCGCGCCAGCTGCACCTGTTCCTCGTCGACGGCGACTGAGTGGACGCTCGCGCGGTGGAGGAACAGGTCGAGCTCGCGACCCGCCACTTCGCCACGCCTCGCCTCCACGACGATCGAGGACTCGACCACCGTGACCGTGGAGATCAGCCGGCGCGAAGTGGCCGCGATCGTGCGGACGAACTCCGGCCGCTCGGGCTCGTCGAACAGCACGGCGACCAGCGCCGACGTGTCCAGGACCATCAGGCCGGCAGTCCCCGCTCGTCGTAGCCGAGGATCTCCTCCTCGGACCGCTCGTCGAGCACGGGCAGTGCGGCGCACCGCAGGGCGATCGCGTCCAGCTCGGCGGCGAGATCCTGGCCGCGGGGACGACCGCGAACGCGGTCCAGGCGCTCGCGCAGGGCGGTTGCCACGGCTGTGGTGAGGGTCTCGCCGGTCACGCTGGACAGCTCGCGCGCGAGCCGGTCGGCCTCCGGATCCTTGATGTTCAGCGGCATGGCAGAAGAGTACCTGACGAGGAAGAATCTGCCTTTGTCCGGACCTCCGTCAGGAAGCCCCGGCCGACCCCCCCGGCGACCATCCCACGGCCAGGTCGGACGCCGTTCGCAGCGCGCGCCCCACCTCCTCGGCCGACCCGCCGCGCAGCCCGGCCGCCAGCCCGGCAACGAACGTCGTCACGGGGGCTGCCGGTCGCTCCACCCCGTGGGCGGCGTCGCGGGCGAGGTCGAGCACCTCCTGCACCGGTACACGGTCGCGCCCGACGTCGAGCAGGTCGCACAGCCGATCGAGGAAGTCGTCCATGGCAGGGCCTCCAGTTCGGCTCACGGCTCGAGTTCGGCTCGGGCGGCGGCCAGGTCGTCCGGGGTGTCGACGTCGCGGGCAGCCGTGGGGTCCCGCACCTGCGTCGTCGCCAGGCTGCCGAGCACCGGCCGCAGCGGCTGGTCGGCGAGCAGCCCGGTCCGGGCGAGCGCGCCGGCCAGGGGCCGGGAGCGGTACGCCGCGGTGAGCAGCTGCCGCTGACCGCCGCCGTCGACGAGGCAAGCCGCGTCGGCCCCGGTGCGCGCCAGCTCGTCGAGCAGGCGCTGCACGACCGCCGGCGTCACGTACGGCAGGTCTGCCGCGAGCACGACGACGACGGGGGCGACCGGTGAGGGCAGCGCCGCGAGCCCCGCCCCGAGGGCGGCGAGCGGACCAGCACCCGGCGGCTCCTCCCGTACCCAGGTCACGTCCGCTGCGGCGGTCTCCCGCAGCGGCCCGACGGCCACCACCGCGCGGGCGTCGGCCACCGCCGCGAGGGACCTGTCCAGCAGCGATCGGCCCCCGACGACGAGTCCGGCCTTGTCGACGCCACCGAGTCGCCGGGCGCGACCCCCCGCGAGCACCACCGCGTCGTAGTCCACGGTACCAGTCATACCGCGCAGCGCTGCGCCGGCCGCCCGCCGGCTGCCAGGATCGGCCCATGAGGGTAGCGCTCGCCCAGGTCTCCGCCGGGCTGGACAAGGCCGCCAACCTCGACGCCGTACGCCGGTGGGTCACCACCGCGGCCGAGGAGCGGCCGGACCTCGTCGTGCTGCCGGAGGCGGTGATGCACGACTTCGGCGAGCCGGACACCCCGCTCGGTCCGGTTGCCGAGCCGCTCGACGGCCCGTTCGTTCGCACACTCGTCGACCTTGCCCGCGATCACGCGACCACCTTGGTGGCCGGCATGTTCGAGTGCAGCGCCGACCCCGACCGGCCGTACAACACGCTGGTCGTCGTGACCGCCGACGGCATCGCGGCCTCCTACCGCAAGGCGCACCTCTATGACGCCTTCGGATACCGCGAGTCCGACCGGCTGCTCGGCGGCGAGCCGGAGCCGGTGGTGCTCGACGTGGCCGGAGTGCGCGTCGGCCTGCACACCTGCTACGACCTGCGCTTCCCCGAGATGGGGCGGCTGCTCGTCGACGCCGGCGCCGACCTGCTCGTCGCGCCGGCGGCGTGGGTCCGCGGGCCGCTCAAGGAGGACCACTGGGCGACGCTGGTGCGGGCGCGAGCGTTGGAGAACACCTGCTACGTGGCCGCCGCGGCCCAGTCCGGTCGAACCTACTGCGGTCGTTCGATGCTCGTCGACCCGCAGGGTGTGATCGTGGCGGGCCTGGCCGAGGACGACGGCGTCGTCGTGGGGTCGGTACACGCGGGCCGGGTCGCCGAGGTACGCCTCCGCAACCCGTCCCTGGCCAACCGCCGCCTCGCGGTCGTCAGACGCTGAGTCGCGCGCCCGGCCCGGCACCCCAGCTGGGGGAATCTGTCAGGCTCTGCCGGGGTGGTGGCCACGGCAGAGCCTGACTGATGGGGCGAGGGGTGCCTGCGGCAGTGGTGGAGGGTGCCCTTCACGAATTGGCGCCGCGCTCACTCGGTCCCGAAGCGGAGGATCGTGGAGGAGCGGAACTGCTCGCCGGGACGCAGGACCGTGCTCGGGAAGGCGGGCTGGTTCGGAGAGTCCGGGAAGTGCTGGGTCTCCAGGCACAGCGCGTCGCCCTGCCGGTACGCCACGCTTCCCTTGCCGACCACGGTGCCGTCGAGGAAGTTGGCGGAGTACAGCTGCACCCCCGGCTGGTCGGTGAGCACCTCCAGCACCCGTCCGCTGCGTGGGGCACGTGCCTGGGCGGCCAAGCTCGGGGCCGCGCCCGGCTCGCGGTCGAGCACCAGGGTGTGGTCGTAGCCCCTGCTCCGCACCAACTGCTCGGTCCCTGCCCGCAGGCCGGCACCGAGGGGCTTGCCGAGCCGGAAGTCCAGCGGCGTGCCGGCGACCGCCGCCGTGTCGCCCAGCGGGATCGCCGTCTCGTCGACCGGGACGTACGAGCTGGCGCGGACCTCCACCTCGTGGTGCTCCGCCGTACCCGCGCCGTCGAGGTTCCAGTAGGCATGGTTGGTCAGGTTGAGCACGGTCGGCGCGTCGGTGTGCGCGGCATAGTCCAGCCGCAGTCCGTCCGCGGACAGCGTGTAGGTCACCGTGGCAGTCAGTGTCCCCGGGAAGCCCTGGTCGCCGTCGGGGCTGACGAGCGTGAGCGCGACGCCGCCCTGGACCTCCTCGGCCGACCAGAGTCGGTGGGAGAAACCGTCCGGGCCGCCGTGCAGGCAGTGCGGCCCGTTGTTGCGCGGCAAGTCGTACGTCGTCGCGTCGAGCTCGAAGCGTCCGCCGGCGATGCGGTTGCCGAACCGCCCGACGACGGCGCCGAAGGACGCCGTGTCGGCGAGGTAGCCGGCGAGGTCGTCGTAGCCGAGGGTCACGTCGCCCGGCGTACCGAACCGGTCGGGTACGACGACCGAGTGCAGCACGGCGCCGTACGTCAGCACGGCCACCTCGGCTCCGCCCCCGGCGAGCACGAAGCGGTCGACGACACGCCCGTCCGGCAGCGTCCCGAACGGCGTGCGGGTCAGGTCGGTCACACCGGCAGCCTGCACCATGGCGCGGCGGGGCCGACACGTGCCACGGTGAGCGCATGGCAGCCCTTCCCGAAGCCGCCCGCCGGCTCGTCGAGTCCGGCGCGCTCGCCCACCTCGTGACGACGAACGCCGACGGCTCGCCGCAGGTGTCCGTCGTGTGGGTCGGCGTCGACGGCGACGAGCTCGTCGCCGCCCACCTCGACGGTCGGCAGCGCAAGCTGGCCAACATCCGCCGCGACCCGCGGGTCGTCGTCTCGTTCGAGGCCTCGACGGCCAACCCCGTCGGCATGCGCGACTACCTCGTCGTGCACGGCACCGCCCGCATCACCGAAGGCGGCGCCCCCGAGCTGCTGCACGAGCTGGCGCAGGCCTACGTCGGGCCGGGCACGGCCTTCCCGCCGATGCCCGACCCGCCGCCGGGTTTCGTCACCCACGTCGCCGTCGACCGCATCGGCGGTCAGGGGGCCTGGATGGGCGACGCCCAGTGGAACCCGTGATCCGACCGCGATCGGGCCGACGATCCGGATGTCTCAGCCGCGGACCACGTGCCGGTGCACCGTCACCGGTGCGAAGCCCAGCGGCGCGTAGAGGCGGGCCAGACCGCCCTCGCGGTGCAGCCAGGCGAGGTCGGACAGCCCCCACGCCAGGTGAGCGGCCGCCCGTGACACAGCCAGCCCCAGCCCGTGGCCGCGGTGCCCCGCGGCGACGGTCACCGCGCTGACGTACGCCGTCCCGGCAGCCTGCCGCACCCGCGCACAGGCCACCGGCTGGCCGTGCGCGCGCAGCAGCACGAGGTGGTCGTCGGGCGGTCCGGGTGACCCGGTCAGCACCGGCGCCAGCTCGGCGCCGTACGGCACGAGGAACTCCTCCGGCTCCGCCGCGGGCACCAGCTCCAAGCCGGAGGCCAGCTCGGGTGGCCCGCAGTCCCGCTCGGCCATGTCGGCGTGCAGGGCCAGCACCTCGCGGTAGCCCGCGGGGACGGGCGTGTGCTCCGGGAGCACGAGGTGCCACCCGGCCACCGCGTGCGCGTCGAGCCATTCGGCGACCTCGGCGACTGCCTCCTCAGGCTGCGGTGCGGCCCGCTCGGTGAGCACACCCTGAGCGGCCCACTCGGCCTGGATCGGGTAGGCGACGCAGGGAATGCCGGCCGGCTCGGCGTACGGCCACGGGCCGAGCGGGCGGGCCAGCGACGACACGGCCCGGTCGATCCGCTTGACCGCGTCCGCGGTCGCAGCGCCGGCCACCGCACCTACTCGATCGCCGTCGCCCGCGCGGGATCCGGCCGGCGCGCGGCGAGGCCCCTGAAGCCGCGCTCCGGCAGCAGCCGCTCGAGCGGCACGAAGGCCAGCCAGCACACCACGGTCGGCAGGAAGTGGATGCCGATCATCAGCCAGGTGACGAGGTGGAAGCCCATCCAGAGCACCCCGGCCAGCAGCAGTGCCCGCCCGCGCAGGAACAGGACGACGGGGGAGAGCATCTCCATCGTGATGAGGCCCCACTGGCCCAGCACGAGCAGCGTCGGGTGGTCGAGCAGCTGGCGTCCGAGGGCGGAGCCACGGCGGGTGATCGCCCAGGTGAAGATCGCGCTGTTGGCCCAGGTGAGCGGCGAGCCGGAGCGCACCCACTTGCTGAGGAACGAGCCGAAGTACGTCGCGATGGTGGCGACCTGGACCGCCCGCAGCGCCCACCCGGCGGCCTCGCTGGGGGTGCGGTCGCCGAATCCGGCCGGGCCGACCGTCGGCAGCACCCACAGCGCGACGACGAGCGCCAGGTGGTCGTGGTCGACCTTGCCGTAGGACATCCCGATGATCACCCACCACAGGTAGCCGGCGGCCACCGTCCAACCGGCCAGCCGGGGCAGCCGCCCGGAAGCGCCCACGAGGGTGGAAGCCAGCAGGACGACCTGCAACGTGTGGGTGATCGCCGGGGTGGGCGTCGGCAGGTGGAGCAGGCGGCCGACGAGCAGCGGCTGGTAGAGCGCCGGCGCGTAGCCGTGCGGGACGACGTCGTTGACGAGCATGAGGACGTCGAAGACCACGAAGAGGTAGATCGCCGTACGGAACAGGGCGACCCGCGCCTTCGGTGCCGGAGCGAGCCACCAGCGGGCGAGCGCGCTCACCGGCGCACCGTCCAGACCGCCAGGGTGCGGGTCGTCGGCGCGCCGACGCGCCGGCCGTCGCGGAGCTGGTAGTCGTCGCGCATGAGCAGGAGCCGGACGTACTGCGGGCGGTCCGGGTGCAACTGGGACCAGGCGTCGGACAGGCTCTGCAGGAGGGCGGGGTCTTCGGTGATGCGGCCGAGCTGACCCTCGACCTCGGCCCGGCCGATGCCTGTGCCGGTGGGGTCGAGCGGCACCCGCACCCGCGTCCCGTCGGTGGTGTCGGCGAGGACGTAGGTCGAGCGCACCTGGCCGTCCAGCTTGGTCGCGGTGGCGTACTGCGCCAGCGGCCCGAACGGGAACCAGTCGTCGCGGTCGACGAGCGTGCCGGCCAGCAGGGCCCCCAGCGCGACGACCGGGACGACGAGCCGGGTGACCCGACCGGGTCCGCGGACGCGCTCGACCTCGAGTGCGTCGGCCGGCCGGCTCACGGGACGGAGGGTACGCGGTGGGCGTGCGCTGCCCCCGTCCCCACCTATCGGGGCTGGGGACCCCCGCCACGGTGGGAGAGGGCTCCGGGGCCCTCCGGCGACCCGCGGCCCTGGCGGTCCCGCCCTGCGTGGGGCAGGGTGACCGCGAGACAGCCCCGCGTCGAGGAGGACTCCGTGCGCAGCACGATGATGGACACCCCGCTGCAGATCCGGACGCTGCTGGAGCACGGCTCGGTCGTGCACGGCCGCAGCGAAGTGGTCACGGCGACCGCGGACGGGCTGCGGCGCGCGACGTACGCCGACGTCGGCCGCAACGCGGCGCGGCTCGCGAACGCGCTGGCCGGGCTGGGGGTGTCCGGCGACGACCGGGTCGCGACGTTCATGTGGAACAACCAGGAGCACCTCGAGGCCTACTTCGGCGTACCGTCCATGGGCGCCGTGCTGCACCCGCTCAACATCCGGCTCTTCCCCGAGCAAGTGGTCTGGGTGGCCAACCACGCCGAGGACCGCGTGGTCATCGTCGACAACACCCTGCTGCCGGTGTTCGCCAAGCTGCTGCCGGAGATGAAGACGGTCGAGCACGTCGTCGTCAACGGCCCAGGCGACACGTCGGTCCTCGGGGGCGGTGCGGTGCAGGTGCACTCCTACGCCGACCTGCTCGCCGCCCAACCCGACAGCTACGCATGGCCGGACGTCCCCGAGGCCGACGCGGCCGCGATGTGCTACTCGTCGGGGACGACCGGCGACCCGAAGGGGGTGGCCTACAGCCACCGCTCCATCTTCTTGCACTCGTGGGGCATCGCCGTCCCCGACGTCTTCGACATGTCCGCGCGCGACTTGGTGCTCATGGTGGTGCCGCAGTTCCACGTGCTGGCCTGGGGGATGCCGTACGCCGCGCTCCTCACCGGCGCCTCCCTCGTCATGCCCGACCGCTTCCTCGCCCCCGAGCCGCTCGCCGGCGTCATCGCCCGGGCGCGGCCCACCAAGGCGGCCGGCGTGCCGACGATCTGGGCCGGCCTGCTGCAGTACGTGCAGACCCACCCCGACGCCGACGTGTCCTCGATCCGGGAGGCCATCATCGGCGGCTCCGCCTGCCCGCCGGCGCTGATGGAGGCCTTCGACCGCATCGGCATCACGTTGCTGCACGCCTGGGGCATGACAGAGACCTCGCCGCTCGGCTCGCTGGCCAGGGTGCCGGCCGGGGTCGAGGACCCGGCCGAGGTCATGCGCTACCGGCTCACCCAGGGGCGGATAGTCGGCGGCGTCGAGGCGCGCCTGGTCGGTGGCGACGGCAGCGTCCTGCCCTGGGACAACGAGAGCGTCGGCGAGCTCGAGGTGCGCGGTCCGTGGATCACCGGGAGCTACTACGGGGCCGAGGACCCGGACAAGTTCGACGACGGCTGGTTGCGCACCGGCGACGTCGGCCGCATCTCCCCCGACGGCTTTCTCACGCTCACCGACCGGGTCAAGGACGTCATCAAGTCCGGCGGGGAGTGGATCTCCTCCGTCGAGCTGGAGTCGCAGCTGATGGCCCACCCCGCGGTGGCCGAGGCCAGTGTCGTCGGCGTGCCCGACGAGAAGTGGGGCGAGCGCCCGCTGGCCTGCGTCGTCGTGCGGGAGGGGCAGACCGTCACGCCGGAGGAGCTGCGCGAGTTCCTGTCCGGCCGCGTCGCCGACTGGCAGGTGCCCGAGCGGTGGACGTTCATCGACGAGGTGCCGAAGACGAGCGTCGGCAAGTTCGACAAGAAGCAGCTCCGCGCCCGCTACGCCGACGGCGCCCTGACCGTCGAGGGTGCCAGCCCGAGTTGATCACGTTAACGTGATCAATACCCCCCTCCCGCGTCCTGCAGGAGTCGTCAAGGGGGAGTACGGGTCGCCAAGGGCCCGGTTGCGGCGGCTGGTCGCGGCGGCGTGCCATGCTCGGGCTCCATGACCGAGCCGAGGCGGCGCTCGATCGTGCACCGGCTCACCGTCGGCATCGACATCGGCGGTACGAAGGTGGCCGCCGGCGTCGTCGACGCCGAGGGTGCCGTCCTGGCCCGGGCACGGCGGGAGACCCCGCACCGGTCGATGAGCCCCGCAGTCGTCGAGGACACCATCGCCGACGCCATCGCCGAGCTGGCGCAGGAGTGGGACGTCAGCGCCGTCGGCATCGGCGCCGCCGGTTTCGTCGACGTGACCCGCTCGTCGGTGCTGTTCGCGCCCCACCTGTCGTGGCGTGCCGAGCCGCTGCGCGACGCGGTGTCCCGCCGCACGGGCCTGCCGGTCGTGGTCGAGAACGACGCCAACGCCGCCGCCTGGGCCGAGTGCCGCTTCGGCTCCGCGGTCGGGGAGTCGCACGTGATCGCCGTCAACCTGGGGACCGGCATCGGCGGCGCGGTAGTCCTCGACGGCGCGCTCAACCGCGGCCGCTACGGGATGGCGGGGGAATTCGGGCACATGGTGCTCGTCCCCGGCGGCCACCGGTGCGAGTGCGGCAACCGCGGCTGCTGGGAGCAGTACGCCAGCGGCAACGCCCTCGTGCGCGAGGCCCGCGAGATGGCCGCCGCCGGCTCGCCGGTGGCCCACCGGATGCTCGAGGAGGTCGACGGGGACCCGTCCCGCATCACCGGTCCGATGGTGAGCCAGCTGGCGCACCAGGGCGACGCCGCCGCGACCGAGCTCATGGAGGACGTCGGCCGCTGGCTCGGCATCGGGCTGGCCAACCTGGCTGCCGCTTTCGACCCGGCCGTCTTCGTCATCGGCGGTGGGGTCTCGGAAGCCGGCGAGCTGCTGCTCGCGCCAACCAGGGCGTCGTTCCGCCGCACCCTCACCGGCCGCGGCTTCCGGCCCGAGGCAGACATCCGGCTGGCCGCGATGCGCAACGACGCCGGGCTCATCGGCGCTGCCGACCTGGCGCGCAGCGCTCCGCGCGGGCGGCGTACGCACGCCCGGCTGGTGACCACGCGGCTGCTGCTGCCGCGGGAGCAGCGGGTGGCTGCGCGACGAGGGTGAGTGAGACGGTGTAGCGAGATCCGGTAGACATGGAGAGCCGTGTCCTCACGAGAGGCTGACCTCATGCGAGTCGGGCTCGTCGGCACCGGTCGCATCGGCGCCGCGCACGCCGGGGTGCTCCGCGACCACCCGGCCGTCGAGCGTCTGGTGCTGGCCGATGCCGACCCGGCCCGCGCCGAGGCGGTCGCGGCCAAGCTGGGCGTCGAGCACGGCAGCGTGGACGACGCCCTCACCGACGTCGACGCCGTCGTCGTGGCGGCTGCTACGTCGGCCCACGCCGAGCTGGTCGTGGCTGCTGCACGCCGCGGCCGCCCGGTCTTCTGCGAGAAGCCGATCGCCCCAGACGTCGCGACGAGCGCGCAGGTCGTCGCCACGGTCGACACGACAGGAGTGCCGACGCAGGTCGGCTTCCAGCGCCGCTTCGACGCCGGCTACACCGCGGTCCGCGACGCGCTTCACCGCGGACAGCTCGGCGAGCTTCGCCGGGTGCACCTGCTGACCGGCGACCCCGAGCCGCCGCATGCCGACTACCTCCCGACCTCCGGGGGCATCTACCGCGACTGCCACGTCCACGACTTCGACATCTTGCGCTGGGTCACCGGCCGCGAGGTCATCGAGGTGTACGCCGTCGGCGCCAACCGCGGCGCAGACTTCTTCGCCGAGAGCGGTGACGTCGACGAGTCGGCCGCAGTGCTCACCCTCGACGACGGCACGCTCGTCACGCTGCAGGGCTCGCGCTACAACGGGGCCGGGCACGACGTGCGGATGGAGGTGGCGGGCACGCTCGGCACGTGGGCGGTCGGGCTCGACGAGCACACCCCGCTGGCCTCCGCCGAGCCGGGCGTCGAGTTCCCCGCCGGCCCGCCGTGGCCGAATTTCTGGGTGCGGTTCCACGCTGCGTACGTCGCCGAGCTCAACGCCTTCGTCGACGTGGCCCGCGGACGTCGGCAGAGCCCCTGCACCGTGCACGACGCGCTCGAGGCGTTCTACGTCGCGGAGGCCGCGACCCGCTCGCGGCTCGAGCACCGACCGGTGCGCGTCGCGGAGGTCCGGCTGTGACAGCGCTCGACGTGTTGACGGTGGGACGGATCAGCGTCGACGTCTACCCGCTGCAACTCGGCGTCGGCCTCGAGGACGTCGAGACCTTCGGCAAGTACGTCGGCGGCTCGCCGTCCAACGTCGCGGTCGCCGCGGCACGCTACGGGCGCCGCGCCGCGGTCGTCACCCGGACCGGGGATGACCCGTTCGGTCGCTTCCTTGTCCGACAACTGCGCGACTACGGCGTCGATGACCGGTACGTGGCTGCAGTCCCGGGTCTGCTCACGCAGGTCACGTTCTGCGAGGTGTTCCCTCCCGACGACTTCCCGCTCTACTTCTACGGCCGGCAACCCGCCCCCGACCTCCAGCTATCCGCCGACGAGCTCGATCTCACGGCGATCCGGGCGGCCGGCGTGCTCTGGGTCACCGTGACAGGACTGTCGCAGGAACCCAGTCGGACCGCCCACCAGGTGGCTCTGCAGGCGCGGGGAGCCCGGCGGCACACCGTGCTCGACCTGGACTACCGCCCGATGTTCTGGGGCTCGCGAGAGGCGGCCCGCGAGCAGGTGCGGTCTGTCCTGCCGGCCGCGACCGTCGCCGTCGGCAACCTCGACGAGTGCGAGACGGCGGTCGGCGAGCGTGAGCCGTTACGTGCGGCGCACGCACTCCTCGAGCACGGCGTCGAGCTCGCCGTCGTCAAGCAGGGACTCGACGGCGTGCTCGGCTGCACCGCGGACGAGCGGGTCGAGGTGCCGCCGATGCCGGTCGAGGTCGTCAACGGCCTTGGCGCCGGCGACGCGTTCGGCGGCGCCCTCTGCCACGGGCTGCTTGCCGGCTGGCCGCTGGAGCGACTGCTCCGCTTCGCCAATGCCGCCGGCGCGCTGGTCGCGAGCCGGCTCGAGTGCTCGCCGGCGATGCCCACCGAGTCCGAGGTGGAGGCGGCACTGGAGACCACGCATGCCCGGTGAAGCCGTGACGACGCGCCGGCACCTGCCCGCCGGCACCGCGGCTGTCCCGCCGTACGACGTGCAGGTCACCCCCGACTCCGCCGGCTGGCGCTACTCCTCGCTACGCATCCTCAAGCTGGGCGCCGGGCAGTCCCACCGCCTGCACACCGGGGTGGAGGAGATGCTCGTCCTGCCCTTGTCCGGTGCCTGCCGCGTGGAGTGCGACGGCGAGGTGCTCGAGCTGGCCGGGCGCCCCGACGTCTTCAGCGCCGTCACCGACCTGGCCTACCTGCCGCGCGACGCCGAGGCAGTGATCGGGTCGGACGACGGTGGCCGCTTCGCGATCGCGGGCGCCCGCTGCCAGCGCCGGCTGCCGGTCCGATACCGCGCCGCGTACGAGGTCCCGGTCGAGCTGCGCGGTGCCGGATCCTGCTCGCGGCAGGTCAACAATGTCTGCTCTGCCGACTCCTTCGAGGCCGACCGGCTCATCGTCGTCGAGGTCCTCACGCCGGCAGGCAACTGGTCCTCCTACCCGCCGCACAAGCACGACGAGGAGCGACCCGGCGTCGAGGCGGAGCTGGAGGAGATCTACTACTTCCAGGTACGCACGGGGGGCTCCGCCCCCCGTGGGTTCGCGTACCACCGCGTGTACGGGACGCCGCTTCGCCCGATCGACGTGCTGGCTGAGGTGCGCAGTGGCGACGTCGTGCTGGTTCCCCATGGGTGGCACGGGCCGTCGATGGCCGCGCCCGGCTACGACCTCTACTACCTCAACGTCATGGCCGGGCCCGGGCCGGAGCGCTCCTGGTTGATCTGCGACGACCCCGACCACGCGTGGGTCCGTGGCACCTGGGCCGACCAGCCGGTCGACCCCCGGCTGCCGATGACCCGATCGGTCACCGAGGAGGCCCGGCCTTGAGCCCCAGGACCGGCGGCACCGTCCGCCTCACCGTTGCCCAGGCACTGGTGCGTTTCCTCGCCGAGCAGCACACCGAGCGCGACGGCGTCGAGCACCGGCTGTTCGAGGGCTGCTTCGGCATCTTCGGGCACGGCAACGTCGCGGGCGTCGGCCAGGCCCTGCTCGAGCTCGAGAGCGCGGACCCGCACCGGCTGCCGTACGTCCTCGCCCGCAACGAGCAGGGCATGGTGCACGCGGCGGCGGCGTTCGCGCGCATGCGCAACCGCCTGTCGACATGGGCCTGCACGGCCTCGATCGGCCCGGGCAGCACCAACATGCTCACCGCCGCTGCGCTGGCGACCATCAACCGGCTGCCCGTGCTCCTGCTGCCCAGCGACGTCTTCGCGACGCGGGTGTCCAGCCCGGTGCTCCAGGAGCTCGAGGTGCCCGGCGCCGCCGACGTCACAGTCAACGACGCCTTCCGGCCGCTGTCCCGCTTCTTCGACCGGGTGTGGCGGCCCGAGCAACTGCCCGCCGCCCTGCTCGGCGCGATGCGGGTCCTCACCGACCCGGTCGAGACCGGTGCGGTGACGATCGCGCTGCCGCAGGACGTTCAGGCCGACGCGTACGACTGGCCGGCCGAGCTGTTCGCCAAGCGGGTGTGGCACGTGGCCAGGCCGGTCCCGGAGCCGGCCGCGCTGGCCCGCGCCGTCGAGGTCATCCGATCCGCGCAGCGCCCGCTACTGGTCGCCGGCGGCGGCGTCGGATACAGCGAGGCGACCGACGCCCTGCACGCGTTCGCCACGGCGACCGGAATGCCGGTCGCGGAGACGCAGGCGGGTAAGGGCTCGCTGCCGTACGACCAGCCGCTCGCCCTCGGCGCGGTCGGCAGCACCGGCACGACCGCCGCCAACGCGATCGCCCGCGAGGCCGATGTCGTCATCGGCGTCGGCACCCGCTACAGCGACTTCACGACCGCGTCTCGGACGGCGTTCCAGGACCCCGAGGTGCGCTTCGTCAACGTCAACGTCGCCTCGCTGGACGCCGCCAAGCACGCCGGCGTGGGGCTGGTCGCCGACGCCCGCGAGGCGCTCGTGGCGCTGGCCGACGCGCTGGGGGGCTGGACGGCCGACGCCGCCCACCGCGCGCGGGCGAGCCGGCTCGCCCGCGAGTGGGACGCCACAGTGCAGCGCGCCTACACCCTCGGCCACGGCCCGCTTCCCGCCCAGTCGGAGGTCATCGGCGTCGTCAACGAGGTGTCCGGGCCGCGCGACGTCGTCGTCTGCGCCGCCGGCTCGATGCCCGGCGATCTACACAAGCTGTGGCGCACGCGCGACCCGAAGGGCTACCACGTCGAATACGGCTACTCCTGCATGGGCTACGAGATCGCCGGCGGGCTCGGCGCCAAGATGGCAAGCCCCGACCGCGACGTCTACGTGATGGTCGGCGACGGGTCCTATCTCATGATGGCCCAGGAGCTGGTGACCGCGGTCCAGGAGCACGTGAAAGTCATCGTCGTGCTGGTCCAGAACCACGGCTTCCACTCGATCGGCGACCTGTCCGAGACGCTGGGGTCCCAGCGCTTCGGCACCCGCTACCGCTCCCGCGGCGAGGCGTCCGGGCGGCTCGACGGCGATCTGCTGCCGGTCGACCTGGCCGCCAACGCCGCCAGCCTCGGCGCCACGGTCCTGCGCGCCGGCACGGTCGACGAGCTCCGCACCGCCCTGCTCGAGGCCAAGGCCGGCGACGGACCGGTCGTCGTCCACGTCGAGACCGACCCGCTCATCAACGCACCCAGCTCCGAGTCCTGGTGGGACGTCCCGGTCTCGGAGGTCGCCGAGCTCGACTCCACGCAGCAGGCGCGCAAGACCTACGAGTCCCACAAGGCCGACCAGCGGCAGTTCCTCCGTCCCAGCGACAGCCCGAGGTGAGGCGACGCGATGCACACGATTGAGCACTGGATCGGCGGCCGCGCCACGACGGGCGAATCGGCCAGCCGCGGGCCGGTCTACAACCCCGCCACGGGAGAGCAGCAGGCCGAGGTCCTCCTCGCCTCGAAGGCTGACGTCGACGCCGCCGTGGCGACCGCCGCCAAGGCGTTCGAGGAGTGGGGCCAGGCGTCCCTGAGCAAGCGCAGCAAGGTGCTTTTCGCGTTCCGCCAGCTCGTCGACGCCCGCGCACGGGACCTCGCCGAGATCATCTCCGACGAGCACGGCAAGGTGGTCTCTGACGCCCTCGGCGAGGTCCAGCGCGGGCTGGAGGTGGTGGAGTTCGCCTGCGGTATCCCCCAGCTGCTTAAGGGCGACTACTCCGACCAGGTCTCCACCGGCGTCGATGTCTTCAGCTTCCGTGAGCCACTCGGCGTCGTCGCAGGCATCACGCCGTTCAACTTTCCGGTGATGGTCCCGATGTGGATGCACCCGGTGGCGATCGCCTGCGGTAACGCGTTCGTCCTCAAGCCCAGTGAGCGCGACCCGTCGGCCTCGATGCTAGTGGCCGAGCTCTGGGCGGAGGCCGGCCTGCCCGCCGGCGTGTTCAACGTCGTGCACGGCGACAAGGAGGCGGTGGACGCCATCCTCGACCACCCCGACATCGCCGCCGTCTCGTTCGTCGGGTCGACCCCGATCGCTCGCTACATCCACGAACGGGGCACCGCGCGGGGCAAGCGCGTGCAGGCTCTCGGCGGCGCGAAGAACCACGCCGTCGTGCTGCCGGACGCCGACGTCGAATTCGTCTCCGACCACCTCGTGGCCGCAGCGTTCGGCTCGGCTGGCGAGCGGTGCATGGCGATCTCGGCGGCCGTGGCCGTCGGCGACGCCGGCGACGGCATCGTCGAGGCCGTCACGGCCAAGGCCCGCAAGGTGCAGGTCGGCCCGGGTCGCGACCCGGCCAGCGAGATGGGACCCGTCGTCACCGCGCAGGCCCGTGATCGCATTGTTGGGCTCATCGGCTCCGGCGAGCAGCAGGGTGCGGTCCTCACCCTCGACGGCCGGGGGCTCAGCGTCCCCGGTCACGAGAACGGCTTCTGGGTCGGCCCGACCGTCGTCGACCGGGTCACGACGCAGATGGACGTCTACCGCGAGGAGATCTTCGGCCCGGTCCTCTCCGTCGTCCGCTCCGACACCGTCGACGCGGCGATTGAGCTCGTCAACGCCAACCCCTACGGCAACGGCACCGCGATCTTCACCTCGAGCGGCGAGGCCGCCCGACGTTTCATGCGCGGCGTCGACGTCGGGATGATCGGCATCAACGTCCCGATCCCGGTGCCGATGGCCTACTACTCCTTCGGCGGCTGGAAGGACTCGCTGTTCGGCCAGTCCCACATCCACGGCCCCGAGGGCGTCGCGTTCTACACCCGCGCCAAGGTCGTCACGGCGCAGTGGCCGCACGTCGACAACGTGACCGGTTCGAGCGCGCCCAGACTGCGCTTCCCCACGGCGCGATGACAGCGGCGGCTTCCTACCCTCGACTGCGGCTGGGGAGCTGCCCCGACAGCTGGGGGGTCTGGTACGCCGATGACCCCCGTCAGACGCCGTGGTGGCGTTTCCTCGATGAGCTGTCCGGCGTGGGTTACGAGTGGCTCGAGCTCGGCCCGTACGGTTACCTCCCCACCGACCCAGGGCACCTGCGCGAGGAGCTGGACCGGCGCGGGCTCAGCGTGACGGGCGGCACCGTGCACGGGCACAGCGGCCTGCACCGCGCCGGCGGCTTCGCCGAGATCGTCGCGGCGACCCGCAAGGTCGCGGAGCTGACCGTGGACCTCGGAGCCGGCCACGTCGTATTCGTGCCTGTCCCAGGATACCGCGACGACATGACCGGCGGCTACCTCGAGCCCGCCGAGCTCGACCAACAGGAGTGGCGCACCCTGGTCCGCTCCGCCGACGAGCTCGGCAGGATCGTCGCGGAGGACTACGGCCTCGAGCTGCAGTTCCACCCGCACGCCGACAGCCACGTGGAGACCCAGGCCCAGATGGCGCGCTTCCTGGACGAGACCGACCCGCGCTGGGTCAATCTCTGCCTCGACACCGGACACCTGGCTTACACCCGCGCCGATAGTGTGGCCGTCATCCGCGGCTACCCGGGGCGGATCGGCTACGTCCACATCAAGCAGATGGACCCGGCCATCGTCGAGACGGCCGAGGCGGAGGACCTCGCCTTCGCCCAAGCCGTCGCGCTCGGCGCCAGCTGCGAGCCGCCAGAGGGCTTGCCCGACATCCCCTCGGTGGTCGAGGCACTGAGCGAGCTCGACGCCGAGCTGTTCGTCGTCGTCGAGCAGGACATGTACCCCGCACCGTTCGACAAGCCGGAGCCCATCGCCCGCCGTACCCGCGACTATCTCCGCGGCCTCGGTGTCGGCGCCTGAGCGTTCACGCGGTGGTCGCGGTCCCGACCACCACGGTCGCCTCCAGCTCCGCGGACGTGGCCACGCGAGCCGCCAGACCTTCGACGCCGAAGATCTCGACGGCCCGTGGGGCCTGCTCCGCACTCGTCTCCACGAGAAGCGAGCCGCCCGGCGCGAGCCATTGCCGCGCCCCCGCCGCGACCCGGCGCAGCACCCCCAGCCCGTCCGGGCCGCCGTCGAGAGCGACCCGCGGCTCGTGGTCGCGGGCCTCGGGCGGCATGAGGGCGAGCTCCCCGGTCGGGACGTACGGCACGTTCGCCACCACGACGTCGACGCGGCCGCGGAGCTCTGCCGGCAGCGGCGCGTACAGGTCGCCGACATAGACTGCGCCGCCGGCGGGAGCCAGGTTGCGGATGGCGCACTGCGCCGCTGCGGGATCGACGTCGACGGCGTGCAGCGAGATCCCGCCGACGGAGCCGATGAGGGCCGCCGCCACGGCCCCCGACCCGCAGCACAGGTCGACGACGACCGCGCCCGGTCGGACCAACGCGGCCGCCTCGCGGACCAGCAGCTCGGTACGCCGACGCGGCACGAACACGCCGGGCTGCACCCCCACCCGAAACCCACAGAACTCGGCCCAGCCGAGGACGTGCTCGAGCGGTACGCCGGACACGCGGCGCTCCACGAGTGCGTCGAGCTCGTCATCGGAACTGGCGGCGAGCCGCAGCAGGCGGGCCTCGTCCTCGGCGTACACGCATCCGGCCGCGCGCAGCCGGTCGACGACGTCGATGAGCGCCTCCCGCCCGGGTCGTAGGGCAACGCTACGCGGTGGCCACTGGAATGCTTCGCCCATGGACGTCCGCTACTCCAGCGACCTGGCCGGCGTCGACTGGACGGCGCTGGTCCGGGCGCTGGTCGCGGACGAGTTCTCCAACGGCCGCACGCCGGCTCAGCTGCGGCGCTCGTTCGAACGCTCCTTCGCGACCTGCCTCGCGCACCGGCGGAACGACGTGGTGGGCACGGCGCGGCTGCTCAGTGACGGCGTCTGCAACGCCTACCTGGTCGACGTCTGGACGCAGAGCAGGCACCGCCGGCGCGGCATCGGCGGCGAGCTCGTCCGGCGGCTGATGGACACCGTGCCGGGGCAGCACGTCGTCCTGTTCACCGAGCACGCCGAGTCCTTCTACGCGGGCCTCGGCTTCGCCCGCGAGGACGTCGGCATGAGCCGCGTTGTCGGCCGCTGGCTCGAGCCACGCCGCCCGGGACCGGGCTGAGCGGCACCGAGTCGTGCGAGACTCGGGCGATGCTCGGGGGACGACGCCTGCTTGTGGCCGGGGGACTGGTCGTGGTCCTTCCTGTCGTGGGTTTCGTGGCGGTGCGCAGCGTGGACGACCCAGTCGTGGCGCCTGAGTCCGGTGCGACGGGTCCGCTGACGAGCGCCGAGGCCAGCCTCGAGGGAACACCGCCGGCCTCACCGTCGGCGCTCGGTACGCAGGTCCCGCCAGCGACGACGACGCCGACTGCCTCTCCCACCCCGGAGCCACGACCCGAGCTGCCGCGTGGCGGCCGGGTCCTGTTCCCGCGCTACCGGCTGGTGGGCTACGCCGGGGCCCCCGGAGCCGAGGCGCTCGGCCGGCTGGGCATCGGCGACCTCGATGAGCGCGCCGCCGAGATCGAACGTCGCCTGGCGCCGTACGCCATGGACGGACGGCGCCTGCTGCCCGTCCTCGAGCTCATCGCCACGGTGGTGCAGGCCTCGCCCGGCTCGGACGGCCTTTACCGCGTACGCCAGAGCAGCGACGTGATCCGCGAGCACCTGCGGGCAGCCCGCCGGGTGCACGGGCTGCTGCTGCTCAACATCCAGCCCGGGCGTGCGGACTTCCTCGACGAGGTGAAGGCGTACGAGCGCTGGTTGCGGCAGCCCGACGTCGGGCTGGCCCTCGATCCCGAGTGGGCCGTCGGTCCCGGCGAGCGGCCGGGGGGCGTGTACGGCAGCACCACCGGCGCCGAGCTCGACGAGGTGGGGCGCTACGTCGCGGGGCTCGTGAGCCGCTACGACCTGCCGCAGAAGCCGATCGTGTTCCACCAGGTCGCGCGCAGCGTAGTTCGCGACCTGCAGTCCCTGCGGAAGCGGGCCGGAGTGGTCTGGATCCGCAGCGTCGACGGCATCGGCAGCCGCGAGGACAAGCAGAAGACCTGGCGGGCCATCACGCGCGGGCAACCGCGTTGGGTGCACGCCGGCTTCAAGCTGTTCTACGTCGAGGACCGCCGGCACGGCGCGCTCATGACGCCGCGCCAGGTGCTGGCGCTGCGGCCGCGCCCGGAGTACGTCCTTTACGAGTGAGGTGAGCGCGTCCTCAGCAGACCGCGTCGAGGGACTGCGGCTTCCCCTTGCTCTCGTCGACAGGACTCGGGGTCGTCGACGGCTCGGCCGATCGCGACGGGGAGGCGCCGCTGCGCGACGTGGGTGTTGCCGCGGGGGGCTCGAGCGCCTTGCGGACCAGCTGGCGGATCCGCGGGTAGTTCGGGTCGTAGTTCCGGTAGCCCAGGGCCGCCGCCGTGAAGGGCAGCGACTCCACGGGCTGCTGCTGCACCTTGTCGCCGAGATCCAGGAAGGCGGGCAGCAGACCCTGCGGGATGTCAGTCTGCACGATCTGCTTCGCCGCACCGGCCAGCGCCTGGTAGCGCCGCAGCAGGGTCGCCGGAGTCGCCCGGTCGATGATCGCGCCGATGACGCAGCGCTGCCGCCGGATCCGGCTGTTGTCGGCGTCGGCGAGCTCGCCGCCACCACACCGCGCGCGAGCGAACCACAGCGCATCCCTGCCATCGAGCAGCTTGTTCTCACCCGGCTCGATCCAGCCGGTCGGCTGCGTGCAGACACCGGGGCCGATCTGCTTGGTGCCGATGGGGATCCGGTAGCGGACGTTGACCCGTACGCCGCCGAGGGCGTCGATCACCTTCTGGAAGCCGGCGAGGTCGACCATCACGTAGTAGTCGATCGGCAGTCCGAGCGTGGCGCCGACGGCCAGCTTGAGGGCCTCGATCCCCTTGTCCTTGATCCTGGGCGGGAAGAGCTCCGGGTGCTCGGCCGGCACGGTGCCGTAGATCGCGTTGAGCAGGTATTCGGACGGGTTAGCGCGGTTGGTGAAACCGTTGGGGTACGCGTCACGGAACGGACCCTTGGGGAAGGGGACCCTCTGCAGGTTGCGCGGCAGCGAGAACAGCACCGTCTTGCCGGTCCTCGTGTCGACGCTGGCCACGATGACGGTGTCGGTGCGGGTGCCGACGCGGTCCTTGCCCGCGTCGCTGCCCACGAGGAGCACGTTGACCCGCGACTGGCCGGCCCACGGGTCGCTGACCGTGACGTTTTTCGGCCGGGTCAGGCTCGTGCCGGGGTCAGCCGCCAGCGGCGTGTCGTCGAAGATCGTGGTGACCAGGTCGCGTTGCACGAAGGCATACTGCGAGCCCAGAGCGAGTGGAGCGGCCACGACCGAGCAGAGCGCGACCACGAGCCCCGTGCCGAGCAGCCGCTGGCCCAGCGACAGCCAGCGGGGCTCGAGCACGCGCTGGCTCGCGACGAGCAGCAGGACCCACAGCCCAGCAGCCACCAGCGCCACGATGCCGACGACGGTGAGTGCCAGCGGCCGTACGGCGATGCCCAGGCCGAGCCGGCGCGGGCCGATGACGGCGACGACGACGAGGAGCGCCACGAGCGAGAGCGCGGAGAGCGTCAGCACGACGGTGCCGAGCCGGCGCCGCCCGCCTGCCACGAAGCCACTGCCGGGCAGCAGGGCCGACAGCAGCGTCAGCTTGAGGTAGCGGCGGAACGCGGCCTTGCGAGCCGCGCGCTGAAGGAGCCGGGTCGACCGGGGGTTGTCACCTCGCCCCGACTCGCCCCGCGGGCGATCGGTGCCGGCGTGCTCCTCGACTTTCATCGCCGACCATTGTGCCCCAGCGCGGCCGGTGCTTTGCCGCTGCCGAACGGGGGCCGGTAGCCTGACCGAGCTTCCGACCGGTCGCCTGCGGCCGGGTCGGACGTGGGAGGCGTCGCCTAGTCCGGTCGATGGCGCCCGCCTGCTAAGCGGGTTGAGGGCACAAACCCTCTCGCGGGTTCGAATCCCGCCGCCTCCGCAGCACCGCCGTCGCTCGTCGAACGCCGGAGGGTCGCCGTGATCGACCCCACACGGTGACCTGACCCTTGCTGTCCTACGGTTCGTGACCGGCAGGCTCCGCGGAGTCATGAGCGGCGACATGTGAACAGGCCCGCCGAATCGAGCCAGGGACGGACGGGGCGACCGAGCCTGCCCGAACCGGCCCGGACGGGCCCTGGTGGGAGCATCATGCGCGGATGGACAGCGTGGGCGGAGCCGACGTCGCCTCCGTCCTCGACGCCGTCGAGGACGGACTGGTCGCCGTCGACGAGGCCGGCCGTGTCACGTTCGCCAACGCCGCGGCCTGCCGGATGCTCGGCCGGTCCAACGGCGAGCTCCCCGGCCTGGCGCTCGCTTCGGTGCCAGCCGTCGACGCCGATGGCGAGCCGGTGGCGCCCGAGGCCCAGCCGGTGGCTCGCACGTTGCTCGACGGCCACGACGTGGTCGGCATGCTCCTCGGCCTCGGCTCGGGCGACGATCGGCGCTGGTACCAGGTCGGCTCCGTCCCGTTGCGGGACCGACTCTCGCACCGCATGACCGGTGCCGTGGCGACGTACCGCGACGTCACCGCGACCCGGCTCGAGCGCGACGCACTCGAGCGGCGCGCTCTCGCCGACCCGTTGACCGGCCTGGCCAACCGCACCCTGCTCCGCGACAGGTTGACCCAGGCGCTGGCGCGCGTGCGGCGGCGCGGCGGCGGCGCGGCGCTCCTGCTCGTCGATGTCGACCACTTCAAGGCGATCAACGACACGTACGGCCACCAGGCCGGCGATGCCGTCCTGGCCGAGCTCGGCCGCCGGCTGACCGGCCTCGCCCGCGCGGAGGACACGGTGTCGCGCCAGGGCGGCGAGGAGTTCGCCGTGCTGCTGGAGCAAGTTGCCGACACCGAGGAGGCCGCCGCCGTCGCCCGCCGGCTGCGGATCGACTTCTCCCGGCCGATCCACCTGCCCGACGACCTCGGGACGGTGACGACCACCGTCAGCGTCGGTGTGGCCGTCACCGGCGAGCTCACGGCCGACCCGTCGGCGCTCTACCGCGATGCCGACGTGGCGCTCTACCGCGCCAAGGAGGAGGGGCGCGACCGCTACGTCGTCTTCGACGAGGGGTTGCGGGCCTGGACTGCTGAGCGCTCGGACTGGCGGCGCCGGGTGAGCGAGGCGTTCCTCGCCGGCCGGCTCTCGGTGCGGGCCCGCCCTGCGGTGGACCTGCGCAGCGGCGAGGGGCGCGGTGCCAGCGTCGTCGCGGTGCTGCCGGCGACGCAGAGCGCCCCCGCCACGGACCTGATGCCCCAGCTCGCCGCCGACGCCGCCCTGGCCGCCGACCTCGACACGTGGCTGGTGGAGCGTGCGCTCGCCTTGGACGACGTCGGACCGGTGGAGGTGCAGCTGTCCGCGCGCACGCTCCTGCATCCGGACACGCCGCAACGGCTGGCCCGGCTGGTCGCGGCCGCCGGGCGTGACCCGGGCTGGCTCGGGGTCGGGATCGGGGAGCGCGAGCTCATGGAGCACCCGCGCGGTGTGCGCGTTGCCGTGGACGCGCTCAGGTCGCAGGGTCTGCGGATCGTCCTGCTGGACGTGCGCGGCGACCGCGTCCCGCTGCGCCGCCTCGCCAGCCTGCCCCTCGACCGGGTGTGGTTGGCGGACCCCCTGGTCCGCGAGGCCGCCGGCGACGGGCGGGCCAGCGCCACGGCGCGCGCCGTGACGCGCCTGTTCGAGGATCTCGGTGAGCCGGTCGGCGCCAGCGGGCTGGACGACCTCGCCGCCGTCGAGCTCGCGCGCTCGCTGGGCTGCGAGCTGGGCAGCGGCGCCGCCGTGAGCTGAGCGCCCGAGTTGATAACGTTAACGTGATCAACTCCCCCTTTGCGCGTCCTGCAGGAGTCGTGAAGGGGGAGTACGAGGCGGGAAGGGCTCCCGCGGGGGTACGTCCGGAGGCCCGGCGGCGCCGTCGACTCCCGCTCGGCGACCGGGACGGGTGCCGGCCGGCGCGGTAGTAGCGTCGACGCGGTCGACGAGCGAGAGGCGTGCACCATGGACATCGGCATCGGTATCCCCAACGCGGTCCCAGGCGCGACCGGGACGAGCCTGCTGGAGTGGGCGCGGCGGGCGGAGTCGGCCGGGTTCAGCTCACTCGCGACGATCGGCGCAGTGTCCTACCCGAGCTACGAGGAGCTCACTGTCTTCGCGGCCGCGGGCGCGGTGACCGAGCGGATCCGCTTCTTCAGCAACGTACTCATCGCGCCCGCCCGCAGCACCGCGGAGCTGGCCAAGCAGGCCGCCACCGTCGACCAGCTCACCGGCGGGAGGCTGACCCTCGGCCTGGGTGTCGGGTGGCGGCAGGCCGACTACGACTTGACCGGACGCGACTTCGGCGGCCGCGGCGCTGCTTTCGAGCAGCAGCTGGCCGACCTGCGCCGCGCGCTGGCTGGCGAGACGATCGCGCCGGACACCCGCCCGGTGAGCCCGCCCTCGGTGCAGACGCCGCTCCCGGTCCTCATCGGCGGGACGACGCAGTCCGCCGTACGCCGGGTGGTCGAGCTCGGAGACGGCTGGACCGCCGGCGGCATGCCGCCCGGTGCCATCGCCGACTTCGCCGGCAGCGTGGGGTCGGCCTGGGAGCAGGCCGGCCGGGAGGGCAAGCCGCGCATCGCCGCCCTCGTCTACTTCGGACTGGGCGACACCGAGGACGAGTGGCGGCGCAACCTGCTCGACTACTACCAGCCGAGGGGTCCAGATGTCGCGAACATGATCGCGGGCAGCGCGCTGCGCTCGCCCGAGGCGGTCAAGGGCGCGATCAAGGCCTACGCGGACGCCGGTGTCGACGAGCTGTTCCTCGACCCGACGGTCGCCGACCCCGACCAGGTCGATCAACTCGCCGAGGCCGCGCTCGGCTGACGCTGACCTACGGCTCCGCCCGTACGTCCGCTCCGGCGGCCAGGCGCGACCCGTACCCGGCTCACATCCCCAGGCGCACCTTCAGGGCGTCCAGCTCGGCCAGGAGCGTGGCGGGCAGCTTGTCGCCGAACTTGTCGAACCACTCCTGGATCTGCGGGACCTCGCCGCGCCACTCCTCGGTGTCGACGGTGAGGCAGCGCTCGAGGTCCTCGGCGGACATGTCGAGGCCGTCGGTGTCGAGGGAGTCCATCGTCGGGACGTGCCCGATCGGGGTCTCGCGGGCGGCCGCGGTGCCCTCCAGGCGCTCGATGACCCACTTGAGGACGCGGCCGTTCTCGCCGAAGCCCGGCCACACGAAGCGGTCCTCGTCGTCACGACGGAACCAGTTGACGTAGAAGATCTTCGGGATCTTGGTCGAGTCGGCGCCCTTGCCGATCTTGATCCAGTGACCGAAGTAGTCGCCGGCGTTGTAGCCGATGAAGGGGAGCATCGCCATCGGGTCACGGCGTACGACCCCCACGGCCCCGGTGGCGGCGGCAGTGGTCTCCGACGACAGGGTGGCCCCCATGAAGACGCCGTGGCCCCAGTCGCGCGACTCGGTGACGAGCGGGATCGTCGTCTTGCGGCGGCCGCCGAACAGGATGGCCGAGATCGGCACGCCGCGTGGGTCCTCGTACTCCGGCGCCAGGATCGGGCACTGGGTGATCGGGGTGCAGAAGCGCGAGTTGGGGTGCGAGGAGGGCTCGTCGCTGTCCGGCGTCCAGTCCCGGCCCTTCCAGTCGGTGAGGTGCGCCGGAGGCTCGCCGGTCATGCCCTCCCACCAGATGTCGCCGTCGTCGGTCTTGGCGACGTTGGTGAACAGGGAGTTGCCCTTGGCAATGGTGCGCATGGCGTTGGGGTTGGTGCCCCAACCGGTGCCCGGCGCGACGCCGAACAGGCCGTACTCGGGGTTGACCGCCCACAGCCGGCCGTCCTCGCCGAAGCGCATCCAGGCGATGTCGTCGCCGAGCGTCTCGACCTTCCAGCCCGGCACGGTCGGCTCGAGCATCGCGAGGTTGGTCTTGCCGCAGGCGCTCGGGAACGCCGCCGCGATGTAGTGGACCCGCTGCTGCGGCGAGGTCAGCTTGAGGATGAGCATGTGCTCGGCCAGCCAGCCCTCGTCGCGCGCCATGACGCTGGCGATGCGCAGGGAGTAGCACTTCTTGCCCAGCAGCGAGTTGCCGCCGTAGCCGGAGCCGTAGCTCCAGATCATGCGCTCCTCGGGGAACTGAGTGATGTACTTCGTCGTGCTGCACGGCCACGGCACGTCATCCTGGCCGGGTTCGAGCGGCGAGCCCACGGAATGCAGGCAGGGTACGAAGTCGGCGTCGACCTCCTCCATGCGGCGCAGCACGCGCTCGCCCATGCGGGCCATGATGCGCATGCTGACCACGACGTACGCCGAGTCGGTGATCTCCACACCGAACATCGGGCTGTCGGAGTCGAGGTGTCCCATCACGAAGGGGATGACGTACATCGTCCGACCGCGCATGGCGCCGCGGTACAGCTCGGTCATCGTCGCCTTCATCTCGTCGGGGTCCATCCAGTTGTTGGTGGGCCCCGCGTCGGCCTCGTTACGCGAGCAGATGAAGGTGCGGTCCTCGACCCGGGCCACGTCGGTCGGGTCGGTGCGCGCCCAGAAGGAGTTGGGCTTCTGGTCGAGCTTGACCATCGTCCCGGCCGCCACCAGCTCGTCGGTCAGCCGCTGCCACTCCACGTCGGAGCCGTCGCACCAGTGCACGGCCTCCGGGGTGGTGAGCGCCGCCACCTCCTCGACCCAGGCGGTGAGCCGGGTGTGAGTGGTGGGAGCGGGTGCGGCCGCGGGCGACGTCTGCTGGGTTTCGCCCTGGTCGACGGGGTGGTCCTGGTCGACGGTCATCGTGCTTCGACGTCCCTTCGCGGCCGGTGTCCCCGGCGGCTGCCGGGACGGAGTCGGCCAGTCGGTGGTACGCCTCCACACGCCGCGGCATCGGCGGCGTGGCGTGGTGGGGGCCTTGCCAGCACGCTATCGGCCGTCTCAACATCTGGGAACCCGTGCGCTCGTGACTCCTGTCACAAGCGGGCCGGGCGCAGCCGTCGCCGCCGGCGGCGAGACCGGCACCACCGCTCTCGATGGCGACGCCGACCTCGGAGCGGCGGCCGGGGCTGCCGATGCTGAGCGCAACCCCTGAGGCCCGCGTGGGGTCTTGTATCGTGGGCCAGCGCGCAGTCGGGACGGCCGCGCGCGAGCGCCCGTAGCTCAACGGATAGAGCATCTGACTACGGATCAGAAGGTTAGGGGTTCGAATCCCTTCGGGCGCGCTTGCGCAAGCTGCTCGTATCGGGTCCTGGGCCGCTGCCGGCCGCCGGACGCGACTCCGGATGCGCCCCCCTGTTCCACAGGCGCGAAGCTGACGTGGATGCCGTCCAACGATCCAGGAGTGGCGCCTTGACTGTCTGGCCTGGCCCGAGATGATCTCTGACGTGCGGCTGGGTGGAGAGGCGATGACCGCCGAGCGTGAGTGGATCGGGGCTTCCACGTGAAGTCCCTCAGCCTCTTCAGCGGAACCGGTGGGCTCGAGGTCGGACTGGCCGACGGAGGCTTGGCGCAGCCCGCTCAGTTCTGCGACTCCTGGGACGCGGCACGTGCGGTCCTCCGTGACCACTTCCCCGGTGTGCCCACGATGGCGGATGTCCGTCGCGTCCGCTCGGTGCGCGGAGTCCAGATGGTCACCGCCGGATTCCCTTGCACCGACCTAAGCTTGCGATTAAACCTCGGCCTACTTGCCGCTGGCCTCTTTCATGATCAGCTCGGTGGCTTTGGCGGCTACCTCGCGCATCTGGGCGATCAGGGCGCGGAGCTGTCGGTCGTTGTCGATCCACTCCTGGTACAGCCGCGCCTGGGTCTCGGTGAGCCGGCGGGTGACGGTCTTGCCCTCGACCTTGGCCGTCCACTGGTAGTAGGGCCCGTGCGGCTGTGCGGGCTCGGCGTGGCAGCGGCAGCCCGGGGTGCCGCAGCGGGTGTAGCGGCAGGTGATGGACCCCGCGGCGATGAGGCCGATGTCGGCCAGGCGGGCGGCGAGTTGGCGGTAGCGGCGCTGGTGGGCGGCCAGGCGGGTGGCGGTCGAGCGCGGCATCGGCGTCCTTTCGGCGGGTCGCCGGGGATTCTGCCTCCCCATCCCCGACAGTATGGCTACTGTCGGGTGAGGAGCGGACGGGATGGGCCAGCACCACGACCGGGCCGAGGACAACCCAGCCGCCGTGTTGAGCGCCGCGGCGGCGCTGCGCGGGTTCCGGGCCGGCTTTCACTGCACGCTGACCGGCTGGGCCGACGCGGCCTTTGAGCTCACCGACGCCCTGCTGTGCCAGCCGACCCCGGTGGCCTCGGTGCCCGCGCTGTCCCTGGAGCCGCAGTTCCGGCGCAGCCACGGCAGCCTGTACAAGGCGCTGGCCCGCGGCGGGGTCGACGCCGCGGCGATGCGCGACCTGCTCGTGGCGCACCGCCCCGGCCACTGGCCGGCGGTGTACGCGGTGGACGCCAGCAGCTGGCCGCGCTGCGACGCCGAGACCAGCCCGGGGCGCGGGTTCTACTACTCCGCGTCGCGGCACTCGGCCGGCCAACCGATCGTCGCCGGCTGGTCCTACCAGTGGATCACGCAGCTGGGCTGGGCCAACGACTCGTGGACCGCCCCGGTCGACGCCCGGCGCATCCCACCCAGCGACTCACCCACCGAGGCCACCGCAGCCCAGATCCGCGAGCTGGTCGACCGGCTCGAGCGCGCCCAGCCCGCCGGCCCGACCCCGATGTTCGTCTTCGACGCCGGCTACGACCCGATCGCCCTGACCGACGCCCTGTCCGGGGTGCGCGCACAACTGGTGGTGCGCATCCGCGGCGACCGCGTCTTCTACACCGACCCGACCCCACCGGCACCGGGCGCCGTGGGCCGGCCCCGCCGACACGGCACCCGGTTCGGCTGCGCCGACCCGACCAGCTGGCCGGCCCCACACGCCGAGCTGACCGCCACCGACTCCCGCTACGGCACCGTGCAGGTCAGCGCCTGGCACGGCCTACACCCCAAGCTCGCCGGCCGCGGCCGCTGGGCCGGCGCGGCGGCCCCACCCATCGTGGCCGGCACCGTCGTCCGCGTCGCCGTCGAGCACCTACCCAAACCCCTCTCCCGCGCCACCAAGACGCTGTGGCTGTGGGTCGCCGGACCCGGCCCGATCAACCTCGACCTGGCCTGGCGCGCCTACCTGCGCCGCTTCGACATCGAACACACCTACCGCTTCGCCAAGAACACCCTCGGCTGGACCACCCCGGCGCTGTGCACCCCCGAACAGGCCGATCGCTGGACCTGGCTCGTCGTCGCCGCCTACACCCAGCTCCGCCTCGCCCGCGGCCTCGTCGAAGACCTCCGAATGCCCTGGGAACGACCCCGCCCACCCGGCCGCCTCACCCCCTGCCGCGTCCGCCGAGGGTTTCGCCGACTCCACGCCATCATCGGCACCCCCGCCAGCCCACCAAAATCCACCAAGGCAGGCCCCGGGCGACCCAAAGGCACCCAGCGGCCACCCCGAACCCGCCACCCAGCGATCAAGAAGGCCGCATAGGGGTTTAATCGCAAGCTAAGAACGTGTTGGGAAAGCACTCGGCGAGCCTCCGTGACTGTTGTGACTGAGGTGGCCAGTGTGGCGGTGTGGCGTCTACTTCCCCGCGCCCCTATCCCTCCGATCTGACCGATGAGCAGTGGGCGTTGATCGCGCCGAT
>JBBRVP010000035.1:0-35979 GCA_038246785.1 Jiangellales bacterium | reverse complement strand
CGGCACCCCAACCGGCATCGACGTGACGAAGGTCGTGCGCACCGGCCTGCTGCCGCACATCAACACCGGTATGGCGGGCAAGACCGCCGGCATCGGTCAGGTGGGCGCCGGCCTGGTCAACCCGCCGCAGGAGATCTTCCCAGCCGCACTAGCGGCATTGGCCCGGAAGGTCCCCCCATCCGCAGCCTGACCACCGCGGCTGGCCGGCTTGCGGCACCGAGTCCGCCGGCGCTGCTGCTCGCGGCCATCGTGCTCGTGGCGCTCAACCTGCGCGCGCCGATCACGTCGGTCCCACCGCTGCTGCTGACGATCGCCACGGACCTGCATCTCAGTGGCGCGGCGGCCGGGTTGCTCACCGCGCTGCCGGTGCTGTGCATGGGGCTGTTCGCACCGGTCGGCCAGTGGATGGCGCACGCGGTGGGTCGCGAACAGGCGGCGGCCTGGGCGCTCGGCCTCGTTCTCGTCGGCACGTTCGGCCGGCTCGGCGGTGGGGTGGCGCCCGTGCTCTATCTCGCCACCTTCCTCGCCGGGGTCGGCATCGCGATCGCCGGCACGGTCCTCCCGGGGATCATCGCGGAGCACTTCGCTGCACGCTCGGGCCTGCTCACGGGGATCTGGATGGCCGGCATGATGGCCGGTGCGGCCGCCGCCGCGCAGTTCGCGGTGCCGCTGGCCGACCTGCTCTCGTCCTGGCAGGCGTCGCTGGCCTCGTGGTCCGTCCTGGCGCTGGTCGCGCTCATCGGCTGGCTGCCGGTGACGGCCCACGCCCGACGTCGTGCCGAGCGGGTGCCCCGGACGGGCCGCCCGGGGCTGCCCTGGCGGTCGGCCACCGCGTGGCTGCTGGCGGCCTACCTGGTGTGCAACTCCTGGCAGTTCTACACGCAGGTCAGCTGGATTCCCGCGACGTACGAGTCGCTGGGCCGCCCGGCGACGGTGGCCGCCGCCCTGCTCACCATCTTCACCGTGGCGCAGGCGTTCACCGGCGTCGGGGCGCCTGCCCTGGCCGACCGGATCCGGGACAGCCGCTGGCTGCTGGCGCCGTCGGTGCTCCTCGGGCTGGTCGGAAGTGCGGGCGTGGCGTGGCGGCCCGAGGCGGCGCCGGTGCTCTGGGTCGTGCTGCTCGGGCTCGGGCTCGGCGGCGGGTTCTCGCTCGGCCTGCTGCTGCTCGTGCGCTACGGCCGCACGCCTGCCGCCTCCGCCGGCCTGACCGCGATGGTCTTCCTCGTCGCCTACACCCTCGCGGCAGTGGGTCCGGTCAGCTTCGGCTGGCTGCGCGACGCCAGCGGCGGCACCCGGCTGCCGTGGGCGCTGCTCGCGGCGGTGGCCGCCGTGCAGCTGCTGCTCGTGGCCGGGTTGTCGCCGGACCGGCGGCGGGTGGGGTGAGTGCCGTCCGATCAGCCTCCTCTAATCCGGTGGAACACCGACGAGGTGCCGCGCAGAATGAACCGTCGAGAGGATCTTGCCCCATGCGCCGTACGTCGCCCGCCCTGCTGCTCGTGACGACCCTGCTCCCCCTCGCACTCGGCGGGTGTGGTTCCGGCGGCGGGAGCGGGGGCGGCGCCGCCCCCAGCGCAGGTGGCTCCTCCGGCGGCCCCTCCGGCCCGGCCGCCGGGGGCGCCTCGCTCATCGACGTCACCGGGACTGTCACCACCAAGGACTTCCAGCGCACCGGGAGCTCCTGCGCAAGCAAGGCGGCCGACCTGCGCAAGGACGCAACCGTGGTCGTCGCGACATCTGACGGCTCGACGCTCGCCAACGGGCGCGTTGCGGCTGGTTCGGTCGTCGGCGGCTCCTGCCGTTTCCGATTCACGGTCGACGGCGTCGCGGCCGGCTGGGGCGACTACCTGCTCGCCGTCGGCGACGGCGCCTTCCAGCCGGTCAGCGAGGCGGCGCTGCACAAACCAGTCGCGGTCACGGTTCCCTAGCAGTACGGCAGGCTGGCGCCGTGCAGACGCAGACGCTCGGCGCTCTGGTCATCGTGCTGGGACTGGCCGTCCTCGCGCCGGTGGTCTCCGACCGGCTGGCCGGCCGGGTGCTGGTGCCGAGCGTGGTGCTCGAGGTTCTGTTCGGCATCCTCGTCGGGCCGGCGCTGCTCGACCTGGTCCGCGTCGACGACGTCATCTCTGCGCTGTCCGACCTCGGCCTGGCGATGCTGTTCTTCCTCGCCGGCTACGAGGTTGACGCCGACCGCGTGCGAGGCGCACCGCTGCGGTCGGCCGTCACCGGATGGGGGCTGTCCGTGGTCATCGCTGTCGGTGGCGCCCTCACGGTCGGGCTGGCGACCGGCTCCGCCCTCCTGGGTGCGTTCATCGCCGGCTTGGCGCTCACCACGACCTCACTCGGCACCGTGCTGCCGATCGTCCGCGACAGCGGGCTGCTCCCGACGCCGTACGGGGCACACGTCCTGGCCGTCGGAGCGGTCGGGGAGTTCGGCCCGATCGTGGCAGTCGCCCTACTGCTCAGCGGTCGGCGTCCTGCCGCGGCAGCCGTCGTGCTCGCGGGATTCCTCGGCATCGTCGCGGTGACCGCCTGGCTGGCGGCCCGGCCTCGAAGCCGGCGCCTGCAACGCCTGCTGTCGGCCACCCTTGGCACGAGCGCCCAGCTCGCGGTGCGGCTCGCGCTGCTCGTCGTGGTGCTCCTGGTGTGGGTGGCTTCGGCCAGCGGCCTGGACTTCCTGCTCGGTGCGTTCGCCTCCGGCCTGGTCGTGCGGCTCGCGATCGCAACGGCCGAGCCGCAGAACGCGCGCGTCGTCGAGTCCAAGCTCGAGGCCGTCGGCTTCGGCTTCCTCGTGCCCATCTTCTTCGTCGTCAGCGGCGTGCGCTTCGACCTGAACTCGCTGCTGCAGTCGCCGGCCCTTTTCATGCTCCTGCCGGCGTTCCTCGCCGCGATGCTGGTCGTGCGCAGCGTGCCAACGCTGCTCAGACTGCCTCGGACCATGGCACCGGCCGAGCGGCGCTCACTCGCCCTCCTGGCGGCCACTGCCCTCCCGCTGATCCTCGCCATCACCACCATCGGCGTCGACGAGCACGTGCTCTCCCCCGGCCTGGCCGCGGCGCTGGTGGGTGCCGGGATGTTGTCGGTGCTCGTCCTGCCGGCATCCGCGCTGCGGCTGGTGGCCCGACGCCCGACCAGTGCCGACGCCAGCGCGGCACCCTGAGGTCAGCTGGCCAGCTCGAGCAGCTCCCGCGACGCGCTGGGCTCGCGCAGCCGGGCCAGCGCCTCCTTCTCCAGCTGGCGCACGCGCTCGCGGGTCAGCCCGACGTGGCGGCCCACCTCGTCGAGCGTGCGCGGCCGTCCGTCGAGCAGGCCGAAGCGCAGCCGCAGGATGAGCGCCTCCCGCTCCGCCAGGAGGTCGAGAACCCGTTCGAGCTCGTGGGTGACGGCCTGGCGCTCGACGAGCTCCGACGCGGGCGGGGCCGCCTCGCGCAACACGAGGTCGCCGAGCACCGTGTCGCCGTCGTCGCCCACGGGGCTGTCGAGGGAGACCGCGTCTCGGCCGATACGCCGCAGCTCCACCACTCGCTGTTCAGCCAGCCCGGTCGCCTCGGCAACCTCGCTCGGCGTGACGTCACGACCGAGCCGCTGGGTCAGTCCACGCTCGGTGCGGTGCACCTTCGACAGCTCCTCTAGCACGTGCACCGGCAGGCGCACCACACGCGACTGCTCGGCGGTCCCGCGGCCGATCGCCTGGCGGATCCACCACGTCGCGTAGGTGGAAAACTTGAAACCCTTGCGGTAGTCGAACTTCTCCACGGCCCGGATCAGCCCAAGATTGCCCTCCTGGACCACGTCGAGGAACGGCATGTCACGGCGGGAGTGCTTGCGAGCGACCGAGACGACCAGCCGCAGGTTGGCCTGCAACATGTGCGCCTTGGCGGCGCGGCCGTCGTCGGCCAGCGCGGCCAGCTCGGCCTGGTCGCGACCGGCGAGCCCGTGGGGGTCGTCGTCACCGCGACGGAGCAGCTCGGCGGCGTACAGGCCCGCCTCGATCCGCTGGGCGAGGTCGACCTCCTCGGCCGCGGTCAGCAGCGGGGTCCGCCCGATGGCGTCGAGGTAGGTGCGGACGAGATCGGCCGAGGGGGCGACCTCGTCGAGGTCGGCCGGCTCGGCGGGACGAGTGGGAGGCATGCGGGCGCGCACCCCCTTCGGGGCGTCGGTGGCGGACAGGGTTCGGCTTCCTCAACGCCCGCGGCGGCCGCTTCGTTCCAGCGCACGCTGCTCAGCCCGCCCCGGCCGGGATGGAACGCCGCCTCGTCCGGTCCCCCCCGGCCCCCCCGCCGCCCCCCCGACGTCACTGTCCTGGTGGTCGTCTATCGGGCCGTTTCGCAGGGATTCTCGACCCTGAGGGCAGTGACGTCGTCGAAGCGGGCAGGCTTGCCCGGCGCGGGCGCGGAGTGGTTAGGTGAGGCTTACCTACTGCTGTACGTGTCGTGGAGGACTTCGTGAGCTCGACCCAAATCGTCCTGCTGGGGATCCTGGCCGGGGGCACGATCTTCCTCGGGCTGCCGATCGGGCGCTTGCGCAACCCGTCGGTCGGCCTGCGCGCGCTGCTCAACAGCGTTGCCGCGGGCGTGCTCGTCTTCCTGTTCTGGGACGTGCTCACACATGCGGTCGAGCCGGTCGAAGCAACACTGCCCGTCGCAGGCGGCACTGGCGGCTCCTGGGCTCGGTTCGCGCTGCTGTTCGCGGTGCTCGTCGGCGGCCTCGCCGTGGGGCTGCTCTCGCTGGTCGGCTACGAGCAGTGGATGTCCGCGCGCGTACGCCGGACGCCGCGGCCGTACGGACCGGGGGCCATGTCGAGCGCAGAGGTGGCCGCCCGGCGGCCGAGCCTCACCCGCGAACCGGCCGCTCGCCTGGCGTTGCTGATCGCCGTGGGCATCGGGCTGCACAACTTCTCCGAGGGCCTCGCGATCGGCCAGTCGGCGGTCCAGGGTGAGCTCAGCCTGGCGCTGGTGCTCGTCGTCGGCTTCGCCCTGCACAACGCCACCGAGGGGTTCGGGATCACCGCTCCCCTGGCCGGCGGGGAGCGGCTGCCGGGCTGGGGTCAGCTCGCGGTCCTCGGCGTCATCGGCGGCGGCCCGACCGCCCTCGGAACCGTGCTCGGGCAGGTGGTCACCAACGACGTGCTCTACCTCGGCTTCCTCGCCCTCGCCGCCGGGTCGATCCTCTACGTCGTCGTCCAGCTCGTCGGGGTCGGGCTCAAGATGGGTCGCCGGGCCACGCTCTACACCGGGCTCCTGCTCGGGCTGCTCGCCGGACTGGCCACCGACCTGGTCCTCGTCGCGGTCGGTGGGTAGCCGCGGAGGCCCGATGTCACATCGGGACGCTCGGCGGTGCTGAGGAGTTGTGGAGGTCGTGGGAGAGCGCAGCCTGCCCCGGCTCACCGCCGTCGGCGACCGGCATGACGAGCGCGGTCGACGCGGCGCCGCAGACGCGGTGCGTCCCGACCTGGAGCGGACGTTCCGCGCGGAGTACCGCCGGGTCGTCGGCATCGCCCGACGAGTCCTGGGCTCCGGCCGCGAGGCGGAGGATGTGGCACAGGACGTCTTCATCGCCTACGGGCGAGCCTCGGTGCCGGCCGAACAGGCCCCCGCCTGGCTCGCTGTGGCCACGGCCCACACCGCATTGAACGTTCGCCGCTCGGACGCCCGCCGTTCCCGCCGCGAGTCGGCCACCGCCACCGCGGACTGGGCGCCCGACGTGGCGGAGGAGGTGCTGTCGGCAGCCCGGCGCGAGCGCGTCCGCGAAGCACTCGCCCGGCTTCCGCGCACGCAGGCGCTGGTGGTGCTGCTCAGACACAGCGGGTTGAGCTATCAGGAGATCGGGGCCGTCGTCGGCATCTCACCGACCAGCGTGGGCACCACGTTGCGGCGTGGCGAGCAGGCCGTACGGAGGGAGCTGGACAGCGATGACACACCTGGCTGAGGGGATGCGGCGCCGGCGCGTCGACGAGCCCGCAGCCGTGACCGACACCGACCGGCGCCACGCCCAGATCTGCGCCCGCTGCCAGAGCGCCGTCGAGGCCGCCCGGGCGGACCGCGACGCGGTGGCTGAGCTGCTGGCACAGGCCGCGGGCACGGAGCCGCTCCCCGACGTGGAGACGGCTTGGGGGCGGCTGACGGAGCCGACACGACGGGCAGCCGACCCCGTCCGCGGCGTCGCGGTGAGTTTGCCGCGGCGGCGGCTGAGCCTGCGCCGCCCCATGGTCGCCGTGAGCGCGGCCGCAGTCCTGGCCCTGGGCGGCACCGCGGCCGCTGCCGCAGCCAGTTGGCTGCCGATCTTCCACCCCCGCGCGGTGACGCCGGTCACCTTCCAGGTCACCGACCTTGCAGGTCAGCTGCCCGACCTCTCGGCGTACGGCACGTTGTCGGTGCCCGGGCACTGGCAGCCGCGGCCGGCAGCCTCCGCGTCGGCCGCCACCGCAGCGGCCGGGATCCCCGCTCCGACGGTGGCGGCGCTCCCTGCGGGCGTGACCGGCACGCCGACGTACGCCGTCCTGCCGCGACGGACCGTGACGTTCACGTTCTCGGCGGACAAGGCGGCGACCGCCGCAGCCCGTCATGGGCGCTCGCTCCCGGCGATGCCCGCCGGCCTCGACGGCAGCCGCCTGCGGCTCGACGTCGGTCCCGGTGTGGTTGCCACCTGGGACCAGGGCGGCCGGCTGCCGACGCTGGCCGTCGTACGGATGAAGGCGCCGACGGCAGCCAGCGAGGGCGTCTCGCTGCAGACATTGGAGGACTTCCTCGTGGCGCAGCCAGGATTCCCGGCCGGGCTCGCGAACCAGATCCGCGCACTTCCCACCAACGGCTCGGTGCTGCCCGTGCCGGTGCCGACCGAGGTGGCAACCAGTGAGGCGACGCAGGTCCACGGCCACCCGGCAACCCTCCTGCGCCTGCGCGACCAGTCCGCCGCCGCGCTGGTGTGGATCAGCGACGGCCGGCTCGAGGCCGCCGTCGGGCTGCTGAGCCCCGACAACCTGCGAGCCGTCGCCCGTGGGCTCGGCTGACGCTGCGCCCGGCAGCGCGCCGGCCGCCTCGTCGGCGGCCGGGTGGTGCTCCGGGGTCACGAAGCGCTACGGCAGGCAGGTGGCGCTCGCCTCGGTCGGCCTGACCGTCGGTCGCGGCGAGGTCCTCGGGCTGCTCGGGCCCAACGGTGCCGGGAAGACGAGCCTCATCAAGATCCTCCTCAGCCTCGTCCGCCACGACGCGGGCGAGGTCATGCTCCTCGGGCGGCCTGTCGGCGACCCGCTCTCACGGGCTCGGGTCGGCTACCTGCCCGAGCTGTTCCGCTACCAGCCCTGGCTCACCGCCGCGGAGGTGCTCGGCCTGCATGCTCGGCTGGCGCGGAAGGCGCTGGCCGGTCCCGACCGGCGTGCACTGCTGCACCGCGTGGGGCTGGCCGAGCGGGAGCGGGACCGCGTCGGGACCTTCTCCAAGGGCATGCAGCAGCGGCTCGGTTTGGCGGTCGCGCTGCTCGGCGACCCCGAGCTCGTCGTGCTGGACGAGCCCACCTCCGCGCTCGACCCGGTCGGGCGCGTCGACGTCCGCGAGATCGTCCGCGAACTTCGGGCGCGAGGCGCTGCGGTGCTGCTCAACTCGCACCTGATCGGCGAGGTCGAGCGGGTGTGCGACCGGGTGGTGATCCTCGACCGCGGGCGCGTGGCGGCCTCCGGCTCTCTCGACGAGCTGCTCGGACAGGCGCACGTGCGGCTCCGGCTCGGCCCGCTCGACGCGCGCGCCGAAGGCCTGCTCGCGCGCTACCGCGCGGTGCATCACGACGGCGGCTGGGTGATCGTGCACGGCATCGACGATGACCGGGTGCCCGGCCTGGTCGCGGACCTGGTGGCGCTGGACGTGCGGGTGTACGCCGTGGAGCCCGGGCGCATGACGTTGGAGGATCGGCTACTCGGGGTTCTGCGGGCCGGGCCGGACGGCGCGCATGCCGCGGACGACCGCCTCCCGTCCGGGGCACCGCGGTGACCGTCCTGACCGTCGCGGGGCTGACGCTGCTGGAGGCGCGTCGACGCAAGGTCGTCTGGGCGCTTGCCGGGCTCACCGTCCTGCTCCTGGTGCTCAACGGCTGGGGCTTTGCGAAGCTGCCGGGACTGCACACCGACCGCGGCACGCTGACCAGCGGCGAGGCGCAGCTCATCGCGGCTCAGCTGCTGAACCTCGTGATGTTCACCGTCAGCCTCATCGTCGCCCTCGGCACCGCGTTCCTCGCCGGGCCGACCCTGTCCGGCGAGGTGGAATCCGGAGTGGCGCTGGCCGTCGTGGCGCGTCCCATCCGGCGCTCCTCGGTGCTGCTGGGCAAGTGGCTCGGTCTGGTGGCATTCGCCACCGCGTACGTCGTCGTGGCCGGCACCCTGGAGTTCCTCGTGGTGCGCTGGACGGTGGGTTACCAGCCACCGCAGCCGGTGATTGCGCTCGCGCTGTTGAGCGCCGAAGCCGTCGTCCTGCTGTCGTTGGCCTTGCTGCTGTCCAGTCTGCTCTCCCCGCTCGCCTCCGGGGTCGTGGCCGTCGGCGTGTTCGGGGCGGCCTGGGTGGCCGGCGTGGTGGGAGGAGTCGGCGCCGCGGTCGGCAACGACAGCGTCGCTCGGATCGGGTCCGTGGCTCAGGTCGTGCTCCCGACCGACGGCCTCTGGCACGGGGCGATGCACGCGCTGCAGGTGCCGGGCGTGCTCTCCGAGCTCGGGGTCGGCGCCGTCGCCGACCCCTTCGTCGCGACCGCGGCGCTGACCCCGGCCTACCTCCTGTGGGCCGGGGTCTGGCTCGGGCTCGTCCTCGCGCTGTGCGTCACGACGTTCGCGCGGCGCGACATCTGAGGGGTTGCGGGCGAGCGGGCCCGCTCACCTCGGCCCGGGGATGCAGCCTTGCGCGGCTACGCCGATGTCCCGTTTGCTGACGGGATGGGCGCGGGTCACGGTCACGGCTCCCCGGTGACCGCCGGGGCGGCGAACCGCGGTCGGCTCCTGACGGTTCTCGGCATCACGCTGGCGGTGCTCGTGGCCGAGGTGGTCGGCGCCGTGCTCACCGGCAGCCTGGCGTTGCTGGCCGACGCCGGGCACGTGTTCACCGATTCCGCCGGGATCGGCCTGGCGGTGCTGGCCGTCACCTTCGCGGCACGTCCGGCCACGGCCCAGCGGACGTACGGCTACTACCGCCTGGAGATCCTGGCGGCAATGCTGAACGCTCTGCTGCTGGTGGGAATCGCCGTCGTCGTCCTCGTCGAGGCATGGCGCCGGTGGGCGGACCCACCGCCTGTAGAGGGCGGCCTCATGCTCGTGTTCGCCGCCGTGGGCCTCGTGGCCAACATCGCCGCGGCGCTGGTGCTGCGCGGCGGCGCGCAGCACAGCCTCAACGTCAAGGGCGCCTACCTCGAGGTCCTCGGCGACCTCCTCGGATCGCTCGCGGTGATCGTCGCCGCAATAGTCATCAGCCTCACCGGCTGGTTGCGGGCCGACGTGGTTGCCTCGGTCGTCGTGGCGCTGCTGATCCTGCCGCGGACGTGGGTGCTGCTGCGCGAGGCGGTCGACGTCCTGCTGGAAGCCACCCCCAAGGGCGTCGACATGACCGAGGTGCGGGCGCACCTGCTGTCCACCCCGGGCGTCGTCGACGCGCACGACCTGCACGCCTGGACCATCACGTCGGGCATGCCGGTGCTGTCCGCGCACGTCATCGTGTCGGAGGAGGCGCTGGCCGACGGCGGGGGCGGGCGGGTCCTGGACGCGCTCGGCCGGTGCCTGGCCGACCACTTCGACGTCGAGCACTGCACCTTCCAGCTCGAGCCGGCCGGTCACGCCGAGCACGAGCCACCGACCCACGGCTGAGCACTCGGCGGCCGGCCGTCGGACGCGCGTGTGGATCGGACCGTGTCCCGGTCGCGATACTCGTGGTCATGGACATGCCGGTTGAAGGGTTCCGGCTGTCTGAGCTGGTGGCGGCGATCTCGCTGGCGACCGACCTGGGGACCGGCCAGCCGCTGGAGCACGCGCTGCGGACGTGCCGACTGGCGACGCAGGTGGCCGATGAGCTGGGCCTGGACGCCGCCACGGCCAGCGACGTCTACTTCGTCGCACTGCTGCGCTTCCTCGGTTGCACAGCGGACGCACCGGAGATGGCGTACTACGCCGGCGGCGACAACGTGGCGCTGGTGGCGGCAATGGCTCCGGTCTACATGGGTTCGCCTGCCGAGGCCCTGCGGGGGCTCGCGAGCGGTGTCGGGCGCGGCAGGTCCGCGCCGCGGCGAGCCTGGCTGCTGGGGAAGGCGATCCGGGACTCCCGTACCGAGGTCTCGCACTGCGAGGTCGGAGCCCGGCTCGCAACCCGGATGGGCATGGGCGCAGGCGTGGCGGCAGCCCTGGCGCACGCGTACGAGCGTTGGGACGGGCGCGGCGTCCCCGACGGGCTGGCCGGTGACGTGGTGCCGGTCGCGGTACGGGTGGTCGTGGTCGCCCGCGACGCAGTGCTGTGGCAGCGGCTCGCGGGCAGCGCGAAAGCGCTGGCGGTGCTGTCACGACGACGTGGCCACGCCTACGATCCGGCGGTCGTCGATGCCGTCGCTCGCGTCGGGATCCCCGAGGACCAGGGCGAGCCGGTGTGGGAAGAGGTTTTGGCCCGCGAGCCGCAACCGCATCGCCACATCGGCCACGTGGCCATCGATCGTGCCCTGGCCGCGGTCGGTGACTTCGCCGACCTGAGGTCGCGCTGGACCCGCGGCCGGTCCGGTCGGGTCGCCGCGACCGCCGCAGCGGCCGGGCAGGGGTGCGGCATGCCCGAACGCCGGGTCGCAGCGTTGCGACGCGCGGCGCTGGTGGCCGACCTCGGCTCCGTCGGTGTACCGGCAGGCACCTGGGACCGTGCCGCCGCCTTGGGCGTGGGCGAGGGCGAGCGGGTCCGGCTGCATCCCTACCTGTCAGAGCGGGTGCTGGGTCGTTGCACCGGGCTGGCGCCGGTGGCCGCCCTCGCCGGCGCGCATCACGAGCGGCTGGACGGTTCTGGCTACCACCGTGGATCCGCCGGTCCGCAGCTGTCAGCCGCGGCGCGGCTGCTCGCCGCCGCCGACGTGTGGACCGCGCTGATCGAGGACCGGGCCCACCGTCCCGCTTTCCCGCCCAGGCGAGCCCGGGACGTCCTGCGGGCGGAGGTTGGAGTAGGCCGCCTGGACGGCACCGCGGTGGACGCCGTCCTCGCCACCGTCGGGCAGGGCGGTGGACCGTCGGTGTCGACTGCGCGTCCGGCTGGTCTGTCCGAGCGCGAGGTCGCCGTGCTGCGGCTGATCGCCCGTGGATACTCCAACCGGGAGGTGGCCGCCCGGCTCGGGATCGCGGCCAAGACGGTCGGCCACCACGTCGAGCACATCTACGCGAAGCTTGGCGTCACCACCCGGCCTGCGGCAGCGCTGTTCGCCATGGAGCACGGCCTGCTCGGGGAACAGGTTCCCGAATAGGGCGCTTGCCCGATGCGGACCGCCCCGCGCCCGAGCACGCTCATCGTGATCGACACCGCTGGGAGGAGCACACGATGGGCGAGTACGAGCCGGTCCTGGAAGAGACCACGTCAGGCGACGGGACCCCGATCGGGTACTGGCGCAGCGGGCAGGGCCCCGCACTGGTCCTGGTACACGGGACGACCGCCGACCACAGCCGGTGGCAGGACGTGTTGCCACTGCTGGAGCCGCACGTCACGATCTACGCGGTCGACCGCCGCGGACGCGGGGCCAGCGGCGACGCCACCGCCTACTCGATCGAGGCCGAGGCCGGCGACGTCGCGGCCGTCGTCGACTCGGTCGCCGAGTCCACCGGCGGGCCCGTCGACGTGCTCGGCCACTCCACCGGCGCCACCTGCGCCCTGGAGGCGGTCCTCCACACCACCGCGATGGGGCGGCTGGTCCTATACGAGTCCGGCGTGGGGGCGGTGACCACTCCCGCCGGGTTCACGGACCGGATGGCCGAGCTGCTCGCCCAGGACCGGCGTGAGGAGGTCGTGACCGAGGTCCTGCGCGACCTCGCCGGGATGACCGAGGACCAGCTGACGCTGGCCAGGTCCGCGCCGTCCTGGCCGGAACGCGTGGCCGCAGCGCACACGGTGGTCCGCGAGCTGCGCGTCTTTAGCGCCTACCGATTCGACCCCGCCCGGTTCGCCGGCTCGACCGTGCCGGTCCTGTTGCTCGCCGGCTCGACAAGCTCTGCGGCAGAGGCATCTTCGACCGCGATGCTCGCCGCAGCCCTGCCCCGCGCCCGCGTCGTCACCCTCCACGGTCAGGGACACGTGGCGATGCTCAGTGCGCCGGATCTGTTCGTCACCGCGGTGCTCGACTTCCTCCGCGCCGACCGCTGCTGAGGAACCGCCGATTACTCGCGGCTGAGGTGTCCGTGAGCATGGAGTCCAGGAGTGTGTTCCAGGCCGCTGGCCGCTGACGGATCGTCGGCGATCGCGAGACGCGGTGCTAGCATTGATGGCACTGGGAGGTGATCACCGTGGCGGCGGTCAGCGTGCGCAACCTCGATGACAAGGTCAAGGAGCGACTGCGGATTCGAGCGGCCCACAACGGTCGGTCGATGGAGTCCGAGATCCGGGCCATCCTCGTCGACGCCGTGCGAGAGCAACCGTCCGGGGGGCTGTTCTCGACGATCATCGAGCGCTTCAGTGCACTGGGAGGAGTGGAGCTCGACCTGCCGCGGCGCTCGACGGCCGCGCGTGCGCCCGATCTCGCGTCGTGATCGTCGTCGACACCAACGTGATCTCGGAGCTCATGCGCCCGTCGCCGTCGTCGACGGTGATCGACTGGCTTCGAGATCGCAGCACCCGAGAGCTGTACACGACCTCGATCACTGTGGCCGAGGTTCTCTATGGGATCGAGCGGCTGCCTCTCGGTCGGCGTAAGGCGTCGTTCCGGACCGCAGCGCACGACGCTTTCGCCGCCTTCGACGAGCACGTGCTGTCCTTCGACCGCGCAGCCGCCGTGCACTACTCCCAGATCGTCAGCGGTCGCGATCGCGCCGGCCGGCCGATCGATGGCTTCGACGCGCAGATCGCAGCGATCTGCCGCACCCACCGCGCAGTCCTCGCCACGCGCAATGTCCATGACTTCCAGGGGACGGGGATCGAGGTCGCGGACCCGTGGGCCTGACCGCTGCGGGTCCGGCGGCTACGGATCGAGGACCCTTCGTTGCCGATCACTGATAGCCGGTTGCCGGGGCCCGCAGTCGCCCAGGCAGGGCCGGCGCGGCGCGCATCGACGCCCGTGGGCTGCCGTCCTCGGGCTCCGGGTGGGTGGTGCTGTGCGGGGTCCCCGATCAACTTCCCGCGTCCCGTGGTGCCTAGTCTGCGTGGGATGGAGGTACTCGGCTGGCTGCTCGATTCCGACCCGGCGCTGCGCTGGCAGGTGCTTCGAGACCTGACGGACACCTCCGCATTCGAGGTGGCGACCGAGCGGGCGAGGGTTGCCACCGAGGGGTGGGGCGCGCAGCTGCTGGCGTTCCAGGGGCCGGACGGGCAGTGGGATGCCGGCACCTACCGTCCCGGCTGGGTAGACGGGTCCAAGCCCTTCTTCGACGCGTGGACGGCGACCACCTATGCGTTGCTCGATCTGCGGAACCTGGGTCTCGAACCGGACAGCCCACAGGCCCGGCACGCGGTCGGCCTGGTGCGGGACAACAGCCGCTGGGAGGCCACCGACACCGTCTTCTTCACCGGCGAGACCGAGCCGTGCATCAACGGGATGGCCCTGGCGATCGGGGCCTATTTCGGCCAGGACGTGGACGGCATCGTCCGGCGCCTGCTCGGCGACCAGCTCGCCGACGGCGGCTGGAACTGCTGGTCGGCGTACGGCGCGGTGGTCTCGTCGTTCCACTCCACGCTCACCGTCCTCGAGGGTCTGCTCGCCTGGCAGCAGGCCGGCGGCTCCTCAGCAGAGGTCGGCGCGGCCCGACGTCGCGGTGAGGAGTACCTGCTCCAGCGAGGGCTGCTCCGCCGCCGCTCGGACGGGAGGGTGGTGGACCCCCGGTTCACCCTGTTCTCCTACCCGACCCGCTGGTACTACGACGTGCTACGGGCGCTCGACCACTTCCGCGCCGGAGACGGTCCGGACCCGCGTTGTACGGAGGCAGTCGAGTTGGTGCGTGCGAAGCGCGCGGACGACGGCACCTGGCCGGTGGAGAACACCCACCAAGGACCGACCCACTTGGAGATGGAGGGACCCGACGGGTTCCCTAGCCGCTGGAACACCCTGCGCGCCTTGCGAGTGCTGCGCTGGTGGGACTCCCGACAGGCTGGATAGCGGCGATCTTCGGCTCGCTGGTGAGCGTCCGGCTCGGGCTGGACGCAGTCGGAGCGGCGGACCGGTCACCGGCAAGGTGCTCGCACAGACCGTTCGCCTGTCCGGGCGGCATCTCCTGGCGGTCGACCAGGCGACTCCGGGGACCACAGGGTGTCCCGATAGCCGCTTGGCCCACGGGACGGCTGGACCCGGCCGCCAGCGGACTTGACAGGAAACCGAACGGTTTCCTATTGTGAGGTCGTGGAACTCGTCTTCAAGGCGCTGGCCGACCAGACGCGACGCGAGTTGCTCGATGAGCTGTTTCGACGCGACGGCCAGACACTGCATGCGCTGGCGAGCCGGTTCGACATGACCCGGGTGGGGGTGGCCAAGCATCTGCGCCTGCTGGAGGAGGCCGGCCTGGTCGCCACCCGCCGTCGAGGCCGGGAGAAGCTGCACTACCTCAACCCGGTGCCGATCCGGCTGGTCCACGACCGGTGGGTCAGCAAGTACACCGAGGCGTGGGCCGCCGGCCTCGCCGACCTCAAACGCGACCTGGAGGCAACCGTGGAGAAGGTATTCGAGATCTACATCCGCACCACGCCGGAACGCCTCTGGCAGGCGATCGTCGATCCGGAGGTCCGGTCGCACTACCAGTTCGGCGCGCGCGTCGAATCGACGTGGACGGCCGGGTCCAGCTACCAGGTGGTGCACCCGCAGGCGTCCCGATCCCTCATCGAGGGCGACAACCTCGAGGTCGACCCGCCACACCGGTTGGTGCAGTCCTACCGCGCGGTGTGGGACGACGACATCGCCGCCGAGGGAACCAGCCGAGTGACCTGGGAGATCGAGCCCGTCGGGGACTCCTGCCGGCTCACCGTCACCCACGACCGGCTGCGCGAGGACGCCGACCCGCACCTGTACGGCGGCTGGCCGATGATCCTTTCCGGCTTGAAGACCTGGCTCGAGACGGGTCAACAACTCACCACTCCCGGCTCCCTGATCTACGGAGGCACGACATGACAACCCTCGACCGCACCTTCACTGCCACCCTGTGCAAGAGCCCCGACAAGGGCGGCTGGACCTACGTCGTGATGCCGGATTCCGCCGCGTACTTCGGCACCCGCGGACTGGTCCGCATACAAGGCCACGTCGACGGGCTGCCGTTCCGCGGCTCGTTCATGGCCCTCGGCGACGGCACCCACAAGCTCGCCGTCCCGGCAGCTGTCCGCGCACAGATCGGCAAACAGGCAGGCGACACCGTGACCATTCACCTCGACGAACGGCTCCCACCCACCCCGCGAAGGAGCACCCGATGACCGCCACCACAACCCACATCACCGGCATCCGCGCGGTCAGCATCCCGGTCAATGACCAAGACGCCGCCCTGCGCTTCTACAGCCGCACCCTCGGATTCACCGTGCTGCGCGACAGCCCGACCCCCAACGGCGGCCGGTGGATCGAACTCGCGCCCGGCGGCAACAACCCTCCTCACTCTCGAAGCCGCGGCGCCGGAGGTCACGCCCGGCGCCATCGGCATCCGATTCACCACCGACGACGCCGAGCCGCCCACGCGGCGCTGGTTGCCGCCGGAGTCGACACCGACGACATCCTCCGCTGGTCCGGTGTGCCCGCCATGTTCGCCTTCCGCGACCCCGACGGCAACGCCTTCTCCATCACCGAAACCGCGTAGTCGCACCGGTGACGTGTCGACACACGGGGCACAGCGGGCCGGCCGCCGATTCTGGTGCGCGCCGTGCTGGATCCGCCGGTGTCGCAGGTCCAGGCGTTCGGCAGCCTCGAGTGGTCCCCGCTCTGTCGACCGAACCAGTCGTGTCGCCCTGGACAGCGGCCTAGCGATGACATCGGAGTCGCTGGTGTGGCAGGCTGCGGCTGCCCAGTCGAGTGAGAGGAGGTGCGACGTCCGTGTCGACGACCGTTTCCGCGCCTCCTGGTGCTGACTGAACGAGGGACAGCCGAGGGTGGCGTCACCGTGAGAGGTGGCTCCGTGGCCGTAGGTTTCGCAAGCCCACTTGACCAGCTTTCCCGATCGTTCGCCGCAGTGGGCGAGTTGATCAGCAACATCCGTCCGGAGCAGTGGTCCGCCTCGACCACGTGCACTGACTGGACCGTCCGCCAAGTCGTCAGCCACGTGGTCGGGATGAACCGCGCCTTTGCTGCATTGCTCGCCGACGAGCCGCCGCCCGGCCGTGTCGATGACATGTCGGAGGACGAACTCCGGCGGGCGTACCGAGAATCGGCTGCGACGCTGCTGGGCGCGTTCAGTCAGCCCGGGGTCCTCGACCGCAGCTATCACGGCCCGCTCGGCACGGCGACCGGCACTGAGCGGCTCCAGATTCGTCTCTACGATCTGCTCGCCCATGGCTGGGACATCGCGCGTGCCACAGGGCAACCCGCGCGGCTGCCCGAGGACCTCGCCGAGCAGTCCCTGGCCTTTGCCCGCGGCCAACTGAGTGACCAAGCCCGGCCAGGCCGCTTCGGGCCGGCCCAGATCGTTTCCGACGATGCTTCTGCCATAGAGCAGCTGGTCGCCTTCCTCGGCCGACCCGTCGAGTCGGCTCGGTCGGTGACCGCCTCCAAGACGACGTTCCAGAGCACAGACGGCACTCGACTGGCCTACCGGCGCAGCGGCGACGCGAGCCCGCTGATCTGCGTACCCGGAGGCCCGATGGCGGCATCGACCTATCTCGGTGATCTGGGTGGGCTGGTCGCGCGCCATCCGACAGTTCTGCTCGATCTGCGCGGCACTGGGGACTCCGCGGTCCCGGCGGACCCGACGAGTTACCGCTGTGACCAGCAGGTGCGGGATCTAGAGTCGCTGCGGCGGCACCTGCGGCTGAACCGGGTCGACCTGGCTGGCCATTCGGCCGGTGCAGCCGTCGCAATCCTCTATGCCGTGCGATACCCCGAGCGGGTCAGCCGACTTGTGTTGATCACCCCGAGCCCCCGCCCCGTGGGCGTCGATGTCGCGGATGCCGATCGTCGCCAGGTCGCCAACCTGCGTCGCGGCGAGTCGTGGTTTGCCGGCGCATATGCAGCGTTCGAGCGCATCTGGGCAGCTGACGAGACCGAGGCCGACTGGGAAGCCATCACGCCGTTCAGCTACGGCCGTTGGGATGCGCCTGCACAAACCCATCACGCTGGTCAGGCAACACAACAGAACGCCGAAGCGGCCAGCCATTACTACGCCGCGGGCACAATCGACGCGGTCGCCGTTCGATCCGGCCTGAGACGAGTCAAGGGGCCCGTCCTACTTCTCGCGGGTGAGTACGACGTTGCGTTGCCCCCGACGTGCGCGGTGCAGTACGCGAGCCTCTTCCCGAACGCTGAACTCGTCGTGCAATCGTGCGCTGGGCACTACCCTTGGCTCGACGATCCCGCGCGCTTCGCCGACTCCGTCGTCCGGTTTGTCCGACGCTAGGCGCGTCGCCCGTAGGCCATCGCCGAGATGAGTCCCCGGACGGCCCACGAGCACGTCGGGTCGTCCCGCACCCGCATGCCGGCCGCCGGGCCAGACCCGTTCGTGGCAGCCGACGCGCTTGTCTTGAAGGTCCGCGAGTGTGGGCCGGGTCGTGCCGGTGCACGCCTTTGTCGGCTCTTCGCGGTGGAGAGTGGGACTTCCTGTGCTGATCTTGACCTGGTCACGCCGCGCTCCGGGCGCCGACGTGCAGGACGATACGGCGCTGGTAGTTGTCCTGGTTGCGGTAGCCGCAGCCCGAATTGCGCAACTTCGACTACTACCGGCTACGCCTGCGGACTCCTGGCCTGGCAGACTCCCGCCACGCCACCGATCCGCAGCCGCCGTCCACGCTTGGTGGCGTAGAGCCGTTTTTCCTGGATCTCCAACGCCAGCCTGTGCTTGGCCAGCTCGGACTCCAGGCGCTGGTTGCGCCGACGCAGCCGATCGAGCTCGGCCTGCTCCGCGCTTCGCCGCGCCGGGCGGGGTTTGCCGGCCAGGCCCTCCAGGGCCGGTGTCGCGGGCCCGACGCCACTCCACCAAATGCGAGGAGTACAGACCCTCCCGGCGCAGCAGGCGCACCCTTCGCCCCCGGGTCACCCAGCCGCCCGCGGAAGCGTCAGCGGACCTTGGTCGAGCCGCCGTCGGCCATGAGCGTCTGTCCGGTCATGTAGCGGGAGTCGTCGCTGACGAGGAAAGCGACGACCGGCGCCACGTCCTCCTCGGGGTCGCCGAAGCGCCCTAGGGGGATCCTGGCGAGGGTTTCCGCATAGCTGTCCGGGAACGCCTCCCGCCACGTCTCGACACCGCCGGTCAGGGCGATGGGCGAGACCACGTTGACGCGGATCCCGGCTTCGGCCCACTCGTTGGCCACGACGCGACTGAGGCCGCGGATCGCCTCCTTCGCGGACCCGTAGGCAGCCTGGGTCTCGTGACCCTCGATGCCCGCGCCGGAGGCGAAGTTGACCACGGAGCCGCCTCGCGTCTTCAGGTGCGGGTACGCCGCCAGCATGAAGTGGCGGGTCGCGAGAAGGCCGGTGTCGAACGACAGCGCCCAGTTCTCGTCGGTCAGTTCGAGGAACGGCGCCTGACGAGAGGCGTGTGCGTTGTTCACCAGCGCGTCGAGCTGCCCGAACCGGTCGACCGCGGTGGCCACGGCTTTGTCCGCGACGCTGCGTTGGCGCACATCGCCGACGATAAACGCGACATCGTCACCCAGGGTCTGGCCAAGCTCCGCACCGGCGTCCTCCTGGAGGTCCACCGCGACCACCCGTGCACCGCGATGGACTAGCACCCGCGTGATCGCGGCGCCGATGCCGGACGCGCCGCCGGTGACGATCGCGACCTTGCTCACCAGTTGCATTCCTGCAGGATCGCACATGTGGAGCCGGGCCTCGGGGGAAGTGGCCCCCGTCCCGCCCGCTCCGGCTACTGCAGACCGTGGGCGGGTCCGGAGACACGGCGCTCAACGGTCCGGCGACTTCCCCACGCAACACACGCCCAAGAGCACGCTTCCCCGTAGCGCCGAATCGCCTACCGGGGTGCTGGAGTTGTGCCAAGCGTTGGTCAGAAGATTGCCACGGATGGACGGTATCTCGCACGGGATCGTCACCTGGAGACTTTGGAGGTCAGGGCGCGACTCGCGAGTGGCGCTCTGGTCCGCTGATCATCGTTCTGGGTGACCTTACCTTGGCGCGGTCGAGGCGGACCTGCTGTCCGGTGGTGTCCTGCTCGCTGAGCCGGGCGCATCGCTGGGGGAGATCGCGGCCCGACAGGTGCCGCGCCTCGCCGGCCACGCCGTTGCCGGGGTCGCGGTCTGTCCCGGAACTGCCGACCTGCTTGCAGGCCATGACGAGAGCCGAATCCATGCTGGGGTCGTGGCCCTGTGCGACGCCTTGGCGCGGGTGGCACCGAAGGGGTCGGTCGTCCTCCGTGGCTTCCCGCAGGTGTCGGGCCGCGAGGATGAGGTCCGATTGATCAATGCAGCCGCTCGGGTCAGGAGCGGCGCGGCGACAGGCGACCGCTAGCGAGCCGGTGCGACCGTCGTCCTCATGACGCAGTGGTTCTTGCCCTTGGGCCGCGTGTAGGTGAACCCGGCCTGTTCGAACAGGCTGCGGGTGCCGTTGTAGAGGAAGGAGGCGGTGATCTTCTTGCCGGCTGTGTCCTGGGGATACCCCTCGACGATCCCGCCGCCGGCCTCGCCGATCAGGCGCAGGGCCCCTTGCAGAGCGAGGGCCGACATCCCTGTGCGGCGGTAGCGCTTGTCCACGAACAGGCAGGTGATCCGGTAGTCAGGGAGCTGGTCGAGCTCGGCCTCGTACTGCTTTCGGTGGTTGATGTTCGGCAGTTCCTGAGGGGTGCCGTACTCGCACCACGCGACGGCCTCCTTGCCGTCCATCACCAGCGCGGCGTGGGCGCGTCCATCGTGCACGAGGCGTTCCTTCAGGGCGCGATTGTCTTCGGCGTCGCGGGTCTTCTCGGAGACGAATGTGTGGAACCAGGTGCACCAGCAGCCGCCGAACACCCCGTTGTGCCGCTTCGCGAGATCCGCGAAGGCGTCCCAGGTTTCGGGAGTGAGCGGTCGGATCGTGAGCTCGCGTGGCGCCGCGTTGGTCTTGGTCATGGCACCAAGGTAGGACTGTGTGCGGACGATTCCCGTCCGGATTCACAAGACGGCGGGGGGGCTCGAGGCGGTGCGCTCGCGCCGCAGCACCGCGGTCGTCGACGCGAGCAGGTGGTCCCGGTCATGCTCGCTGGTCGCGAGCTGGCCGGCCATGGCGCGTTGGACGGCCAACGGCCCGGACCTCCGGGGCGGTGGTGATCGGCACCCTACGAAGTTGACACGTCGCCGTCGTGCCGGGCCTCGGGCAGGTCCGGCGCGCCGTCCGCGTTGCGGGCCGCCAGCTCAGCTTCGAGCTGGGCCACGAGCACGGGCAGCCTCGACTCGAGCGCTTGCCCGTACGCCGGACCGATCGTGGCCATCACCTCCTTCTCGCGCCGCGTGCGGGGTGCGCCGAACCGGAAGTGGATCGTGGTCCCCGACTCGGTCGGCTCCAGCTCGACGGTGTGGAGTAGCTTCACCGCCCCGCCGGGGGTCTCCAGGATCGTCCGATCCGTGACGTAGTCGTACGGACGCCAGTCGAGGATCTCCTCGATGACAGCATCCTTGCCGTGCTTGCAGTGGTTGGCCGAGCCGGGCCCACGCCGTCCTCCGGTGGCACCCTTGACGGCCACCTCGGTGACCCAGGGCTGCCACGTCATCCGCTGCCGAGGCCGGGTGAGGAAGTCCCATGCCACCTGTGGCGGAACCTGCGTGGCCGACGAGACAGTCAGGATGGCCTCGTCGGGCCTGACGCGGACACGCGCGCGTGCGTCCTCCTCCTGCCAGCGCCCCTCCAGGTCGTGCACCCAGGTCGGCACGTCCCCGATGCGCTCGTAGGTCTCCGTGTGGCTGCGCATGCCCAGCGCGGCTGGGTCGAGGTCGGAGGCGTCGATGCACTGCTGGCTGATCAGGGCGTACGCGTCCACACCCAGCGTCTGCACGACGTCGTTCTTCAGCAGACGATGCGCGACGACGACGTCGGAGCCCAAGAGCTCCTGGCGACCGGCGACCCGGTGCAGGACGGCGGCGCCGTGGTGGACGACGAACTTGAGGTCCAGGTCGGGGATGCGCGCGCACGCTTGGCACTCGCACGACGTGGCCTGGCGGACGTCCCGTCGGCGGCGGCGGAAACTGAAGTAGCAGCGTTCGATCGTGTCCAGGAGCGCCGATCCGTCGACCTTGTCGACCGGCGCGAAGGTGAACGCCGCGTCGCCCTCGAGCTTGGAGAGCCGGAAGCCGGGACGCAGCGCTGTGACGACCGCACCGATGAGGTCGGCAAGGATGTCCTGGGCGTGGCCCAGCTCGACGTCGGCGAGGTAGCCCGTGTAGCCGGAGACGTCGGCGATCAGGAAGCAGGTGGGCTGGGAGTCGGAGAGCATCGTTCCTCACCGGTACAGGATGCGACGGCAGTCGCCTGTCGCCGGTCGGGTTCCCTCAGATTAGTCGGCGGGTCGCCCCGGGTGGCCACGTTCAACGAGCAGGTCTGGTCACTGCCAGGCGAGCGCTAGCACTGGCGTGGCAGGGGTGTCGCATGGGGGAACGCACCGCCGCCCAACACGCGCCGGACGGCGCGGACATCCTGTTCATTGTCATCGCAAAGACCCCGCCCAACCTGCAGAGGACCGCGCCCCCGCGCCGATACGCCGGCGGGGATGCGTCAGGCGACGGACCATGCTGTCCCTCCCCGGCACATCCGGCGCCCGGTGGCACCGATCTCAGCGGGCACCCCCAGGCAGGATGTGCAACTGGCGCTCCTGCACGATGACGTAGGCGTCGTCACGTCCTGGCCCGGCGGCCCGAGAGCGGCCTCGTCCGCGTATGGCCAGGACGGTGAGGCACGACAACAAGTGGGCCCCGGCTCCGAGGGTGCGCTGGTGGCGGCGATCGCCGAGGGACACCGCCTCGAGGACGCCTCGGCAGGCGGGAGTCGTCAACCGTGTCCGGCGCAGCGCGAGGACGTGCTCCACCCGAAGCCGAGCACGCGCCCTTGCCAAGCGGGCGCCAACGGCGCCGGCGCTCGTGCCAAGGTTGGCGGCGACCTGGGCGACCAGCCGCCACCGCACCTCGAGCATCCGGGGTGAACGTCTCCTCGGACTGGGAGACAGCCGGCTATCACACCGCGGGCGGCGAATCCGCGACCCAGCCGCGGTGCCGCGTCCATGGAGAAGCCCCGAACCTCGGTGGCGGGCGCCTGATGCGCTGCCGGGTCCGGGGCAGCACGACTACGAAACAGACTCAAACACGTCTATCCCAGCGCAACCCGAACCGGGCGAGACGAACCCGGCCCGAGGTCATGACGCGCGACCTGGAGCGCCCGCCCGCCGTGGGATCGGCGTCCTCGGGCGGAACACCCCCGGTGGGACGGGTCATGGACGCTGGACACGCACCGGGCGGTCGGCTGCGGGTTTCGTCGGGCGGTGCGCGGGCATCCATGGTTTGATCCACGTCGAGTCCCAGTCCAGCGTTGCCCCGGACCCGGCAGCCTGTCCCCTCCGCCGCCGCTAGATCCGGGGGTTTCCGTGCTCGTTGCAGGAACGATTGCCGGTCCGAGGTCCGTCCGGTGACGGCGGTCAGCGACACGCCATCGACGACCCCGACGCGGCAGCCGCGCACCCGGTACGTCAGCGCGTACCACGAGTTGTCGCGCCGCGTGCAGGAGAGCGGGCTGCTGCGCCGCCGGTACGGCTATTACTGGATCCGCATGGTCGCGGCCGTCGCCGCGTTCGTCCTTGTCTGGGTCGCCGTCGTGGTCCTCGGTGACTCCTGGGCTCAGCTGGGTCTCGCGGCCGTTCTCGCGGTGATCTCGACCCAGATCGGCTTCCTCGGCCACGACGCGGCGCACCGCCAAATCTTCGCCTCGCACCGCTGGAACGAATGGACGGCCCGGGTGCTCAGCGGCGTCTTCGCGGGGCTCAGCTACGGCTGGTGGATCAGCAAGCACAACCGCCATCACGGGGCACCCAACCAGGAGGGCAAGGACCCCGACATCGCCTCTGGCGTCCTCGCCTTCACCCCTGCCGCGGCGGCGGCGAAGACGGGTCTCTCCGCCCGGCTGGCCCGCTACCAGGGCTGGTGCTTCTTCCCGTTGCTCACCCTCGAGGGGTTGCACCTGCACGCCGAGAGCGTCAAGACGGTATTGCGCCGGGCGCCGGTGACACACCGTTGGACTGAGGCGACCTTCCTCGCCGGGCGGCTCGGCGGCTACGTGGCGGCTCTGCTGGTCGTCCTCCCGCCGGGAAAGGCCGCGGCGTTCTTCGGCGTCAACATGGCCGTGTTCGGCGTCCTGCTGGGCGGTTCGTTCGCGCCGAACCACAAGGGGATGCCGATCGTGCCGGCGAACCTCAAGGTCGACTTCCTGCGTCGCCAGGTGCTCATGTCCCGCAACATCCGCGGCGGACCTCTCGTCGACGCCGCGATGGGCGGCCTGAACTACCAGATCGAGCACCACCTGTTCCCGAGCATGCCGCGGCCCAACTTGAAGCGGGTCCAGGCCATGGTGCGCGCGCACTGTGCGGATCTTGGGGTCACCTACACCGAGACCACGCTGCTGCAGTCGTACGGGATCGTCGTGCGCTACCTCAACGCGGTGGGCCTACGCGCGCGCGACCCGTTCCAGTGCCCGCTCGTGTCCCAGTACCGGGGCTGACCGGTATGGACCAGCCTCACGAGGAGGCGGCCCCCCGTACCTGAAATGCAGGGACTCCCTCCACCCATGAGCACGCATGGGCACCTCGTGCCGTCCGACCTGTTCGGGCCGAGTGCTTCGCTGATGCGTCGTGTCGTCCTGCGGCGAGGGCAACCCGATGGCTGGCTGGACGGGTTCGTTCCCAGCGCCACGGACGACGGCGATCACCACGGCCCCCGGGACACTGGTGATCAACGCGGACTCGGGATGGCCGGCGGTCGCTGGCCGCAGTTCGCGCCGCGTGCGGTCGCCGCCGGTTTCCGTTCCGTGCACGCGTTGCCGATGCGTGCAAGCCTTGGGGCACGTGGCCACCAGCGGGCTGCTGCAGTAACGGGCTACTCGCCGCTGGAACATGCTTGCCGAACAGCTGCAGGGGCGTTGAACAGTCGGGTTGTCATCGAGCAGGCCAAGGGAGCCATCGCTCAGCTGTACGGCGTGGACGTCGGTGAGGCGTTCGAACTCATGCGCAGCTTCGCCCGCCGCAACCACTGCCGCCTCAGCGACGTCGCCCACGTGCTCACCGACCCAGGCGACGTCCCCGAGCTGACCGGCGACTCGAGGTCGCCGCGGCCGCTCCGGGTCCACCCATGCTGAGATTGCTGCAGCGGCGCACTGGAGTGCTGATCGCAGGCTGACACCGCACTGAGACCCCGCCGGCACAGTCCTCCGGAGCGCCAGGACGCAAGGCGCGCACCACGGCGGTCAGGCCGACCGCCATCACCCGGGAGGACCGCAGTCTTCGCGGCCGCGCTCTCCCGTCGCCAGTACATCGAGGTCGCGACGTCCATGAGACGACTGACCACAAGCCGGCTAGCCCGGGCGGGTCTCCTTCGATCAGACGGCCGGGTCGGGCAGGAGCTCGCGTACCTCTTGCGCACAGCGGCAGGCGACGGCGATCTTGGCAGCCCACTCGAGCGCCTCCTCGCGTGAGGGCACGTCGACGACCGCGAACCCGCCCAGGACCTCCTTGGTCTCCGGGTACGGGCCGTCGGTGACCGTCCCGTCGGTGGCCACGACGCTCGCCCTCTGGCTTTCCAGTCCTCCGCCGAAAACCCACACGCCGGCGTCCTGGGCCTCCTGGACCACCTCGTGCGCGGCCTTGTCTACGTCGGGCAGATCCTCCTCGGGGAAGGTCATCGCGCCATCATCGAACGAGATCAGGTACCGCGTCATCCCATGACTCCCAGGGTGTCCCGGCGGCCACCTCCGGCCGCCTCTCACCTCTTCTACGAACGAATCGCTCCGGATCCGACACTCTGCCAGAAGAATGTCTCAAGAGACCTCGCCGCCGTCGCATGCTCATGCCGCTGAGCTGACATGGCCCTGTCATTCCGAGGGCAGCAGCCACAGTGGAGGCCCACGACACCCGCCAGTCCCCCCGTCCCCCCGCCCATCTGTCGGCCAGGGCGTCGCTCAGACCAGCTCGCCGCGCTTCCTGCTCAGGTAGGCGCGCTCGGCGGAGTTCTGGGTGGCGGCGATGGCGGCGTCGTACGACTCCTTCGCCTCGGCGGTCCGGCCGAGCCTGCGGAGCATGTCGGCGCGGGCGACGTGCCATGCGTGGTAGCCCGTGAGTGGCAGCCGGTCGACCAGAGTGAGCGCCACCTTCGGGCCGTCCAGCTCCGCGACCGCGACCGCGCGGTTGAGTGCGACGATCGGCGACGGGTCGAACCGGGTCAGCTGGTCATACAGTGCGACCACCTGCGACCAGTCCGTGTCCGACGCGGTGGGGGCGTCGGTGTGGACGGCGTTGATCGCGGCGAGTATCTGATAACGGCCGGGTCGGTTGATCGCGAGGCACTCGCGGACCAGGTCGTGCCCCACGGCGATCAGCGCGCGGTCCCAGCCGGCGCGATCCTGCTCGCCGAGCGGGACCAGCTGCCCACTTTGCATGCGGGCCTCACGCCGGGCCTCGGTGAGCAGCAGCAGCCCGAGCAGACCGGCCACCTCCGGTTCCTCGGGGAGCAGTTGGCGGAGGACCCGTGTCAGCCGGATGGCCTCGCCGGTGAGCTCGGCGCGCACCGGCTCGCCGTCGCCGGTGGCGAGGTAGCCTTCGTTGAAGACGAGGAACAGTACCGCCAGCACGCCGCCGAGCCGCTCGGGGAGGTCGGCGGCCTCGGGCACCCGGTAGGGCACGTTCGCCGCCGCGATCTTCTTCTTCGCCCGGGTGATCCGCTGCGCCATCGTGGTCTCGGGCACGAGGAACGCCTGCGCGATCTCGGGCACGGTCAGCCCACCGAGGAGGCGAAGCGTCAGCGCGATCCGCGCCCCCGGTGCGAGCGCCGGGTGGCAGCAGGTGAACAGCAGCCGCAATCGGTCGTCCTCGACCGGTCCGGTGTGCTCGTGGGGCGTGTCGTCGTGGCGCATGAAGGCCGCCTGGTGCTTCGCCTTGCGCTGCTTCTCGCGGCGGATCCGGTCGATCGCGCGGTTGCCCGCGGTGGTGGTGAGCCAGCCGCCGGGGTTGGGAGGTACGCCGGACTCCGGCCACTTCTCCAACGCGGCCACGAGCGCCTCACCCGCCGCCTCCTCTGCGACGTCGATGTCACCGAAGCGGCGGACGAGTGAGGCGATCAGGCGGCCGTACTCCTCGCGGAAGACCCGCTCGACGGCCGCAGTTCCGCCCTGCATCGATCAGTCGTCGGTCGGTCCGACTCAGGCGAGGCCGTCGAACGGACGGACCTCGACCTTGCCTCGGCAGGCCTTGGACCCCTCGGCCGCGAGCTTGAGCGCCACGTCGAGGTCGGGCGCGTCGATGATCCAGAAACCCCCGATGACCTCCTTGGTCTCGAGGTAGGGGCCGTCGGTCATCACCGGCGTCTCACCCTGGCCGTCGACGACGGTCGCGGTCGATGCCGACTGAAGCCCACCGGCGAAGACCCAGTAGCCATCGGCGTGAAGCTTGTCATTGAAGGCGCCGGTCGCGGCGAACGCCTCCTCCATCTCCTCCTTGGAGCCGTAGTTGCCGAACTCGTCCATCTCGGCGGGGCCGTGCACGGTCAACAAGTAGTGCGTCATCCCACTTCTCCTCAGTCCCGGGCGGTCCCGATGACCGCCTTCTACCCCCACCACGAACGGCATCCCGCCGATACGACAACCTGCCACAGAGAGCCTTGCGGCGTCGGCATCGCCGCCGCCATGGCCGCGCAAGGGCGCGGCGGCCGTGGGCCACGTTCGTGCGGACGACGGTCACCCTGACCGCTCTGTCCTTCGTCCCGGATCTCACCTTCGGGTTCGACGCCGGCTCCGCGGCCACCCTGATCACGCTGCACACCATCGCCGCGGCCATCGTGGTTCCGACCACGGCAAGGTGGCTCACGCGCGCAAGCTGACCAGGCTCGAACCGTGCCACTGCCCTTTTCGACAGGTCGTCGCCATCAGTCCCACCCACTCAGCTCAGGGACAACCCCGTTGCGGTGGTGAAGACGCGCACGAACTGACGGAACGACAGGAGGCCGCGCTCGCACGAGGTGTGTCTGGATGCAAGAACTCGACCCGGCCAAGCCGCTCCGGCACGCGATGCACGTAGACGTGTCCGTCGCTCGCGAGCACGTCGAGGCGCGGCTGGCAACGGCCCTTGCCGCAGGAGGCCGCATCGTCGACGACGCCGATGCCCCTGCGGGCTGGATCCTCGCCGACCGCGCCGGCAACCGCGTCTGCATCAGTGCCTGGCCCGACGGGCGCGTTCCACCTTCCTGGTTGATCCGCCGCAGCCCGCTTTCGGAGTAGCGCCGGCAGGGTTCAGCCAGATGGATGGTCCGCTGCACGTGATGTATGGCCCGCAGCCGATGTCGGTCCGGTTGAGCGTCCGCTCAGGCCGCGCGAGGGTAGCCACCGCCGACCGTTCCCTGACCGTGTCGGGCCCACCACCGTCCTCCACATCATCGCGCTCACCGGCATGCGGCGGGGCGGGGCCATTGGACTCCACTGGTCCGATGTCGATCTCGACGCACGCCACGTCGTCGTACGTCGGCAGGTCGTGGACGCGGGGGCCGGCCCTCAACTGAACGCCCCGAAGACCCAGACCGGCGCTCGGATCGTGCCTATCGACGAACGGACGGCGGCTGTGCTCCGCCGGAGGAGGGATGAGCAAGCTCGCGAGCGAGCTTGGGGAGCCTGTTGAAGCGCGACGGACCTCGTGTTCACCCGCGAGGACGGCGCCCTGCTCCGGCCCGATCAGGTCTCCGTCCTGTTCAAGCGGCTGAGCAAGGTCGCAGCGATGCGGCAAATCCGCTTGCACGAACTCCGGCACACACACGCCAGCCTCGCTCTGGCAGCCGGCGTCGACCTCAAGGTCGTGAGCGATCGCCTGGGCACTCCACCACGGCGATCACCGCGGATCTCTACACCCATGTCATCCCGGCAGTCGCACGCGCTGCCGCGGACGCCATCGCGAACACCAGCACAGCGGCCTCGAGCGCCGCCCCCTAGCTTGCTCCTAGCGCACCAAGCCCTGCCGGAGAGCGATCCGGACCCTCCCCCGCTGACGCCGCAGGTCAGGGCTGGAGCCGGCGCCGGGACTCGAACCCGGAACCGCCCGATTACAAGGCTGACGGGCCTTCGTCCGGCTGATGTCGGCTACTGCCGACACAGCGCTTGACCTGCGGTTACCCGGTTCGCCTAGTGCCGCTCTGACCGGGCCTCTCCGGCTCGGCCCGCAGCATCCGTGAGCGCGCCGTGAGCGCGGGAGCAGCTCCCAGCGTCCCGCGGTGGACGAGCGCGCCCCACGCGAGGGGGCCTGACGTGCCTGCGCGACCTGACGATCTCGACGACGGTGACGTCCTTGTCGTCGAGGAGCACCGCTTTGCGGTCGTACCTGAGTGGGTGATCGGCGCCGAGCTGTGCGACGGCGCGTTCCGGCTGTACGTGCTGCTGCTGCGCTACGGCAACAGCAGCGGCACTCGCATGCCGTCTCGGGCCACGCTCGCCGAGCGGCTGCACCGCTCGAAGGACTCCGTCGACCGGGCGCTGCGCGAGCTGGTCTCACAGCAGGTCGTGCGGGTCCAGCACCGCCGGTCGGGCTCGGTGAACCTCACCAACCGCTACCACGTCCGGACCAGCGACCCTCGAGTCGACCGACGGGTGGCGGAGGGGGGTGGCCGCACATCTGCGGCCACCACAGACCGGACAGGGGGTGGCCGCATTTCTGCGGCCAGGGGTGGCCGCAATTCTGCGGCCAGGGTGGCCGCAGATCTGCGGCCCAACCCAAAGCAGTTGACCCAGATAACCCCTCCCCCTCCACCCCTCCCAAGCCGCCGCGGCCCGGCCGCACGGCCGCGGGAGGTGGAGGCGGCAGTCCTCCAAGCGTGCGGCATCAGCGACGTCGACGGGCTGGCCAGCCGCTGCCAGGCGCTGCGCGCCGGCATCGGCCGGTCGACCGCACGGTGGTCGGCCTCGTGCCTCAGCGTCGCCGCCCAGGCCGCCGTCCGCGGCCGCGGCTGGCCGGCCGAGCTGGTCGAGTCGGCGCTGCTCGCCGTCGCCGCTGACCCGGACTCCCGCTCCCCGATCCGCGTCGCCGAGGCCGGCCCCTGGTGGGACACCCCACCCACGGGCGTCGACGCCGGTGTCGACCCCGAGCTCGACGAGCTCGACGCCCGCCTCGACCAGGTCGACGGCCGGCGGGTGCTGCTGCAGGCACACGCCCGCCGCCAGCTCACCGCCGAAGGGCTCCCCCTGACCCGAGCCACCGTCCTGCGCCGCGCCTGCCAACTCCTCGAGCACAGCGCCCTCCCCACGATCGGAGAACCCGCATGAACGAACCCCAAGCCGTCGCCGTCAACGACGCCCTCAACCACCTGCTGCGGCAGAAGGGCCACCTCGCCGACTACGTCAGCGCCCTCGCCTTCCTCGCCGACTGTGCCCACCGGGTCACCGGCACCGACTGGACCGGCGACCAGGTCATCGCAACCATCCTCGGCACCACGCAGCCGCTGCCACCACGGCCGCCGCGTGCGCCCACGCCGACCCGCGGAGCGAGCCGGTGACCCACCCCCGCGGCGCCCCCCTCGCTGCCCTGCCCGCGCGCCTGAAGGCGCACTCCGCCCCGACCGGTCGAACGAGCGGGATCACCGTCAGAGCGGGAGCAAGATATGCGTTCGCTATACGAAAGCGGGCTTCCACGCCGGCGGTCGTGGAAGCCCTGGTCGGCTCGACCGGGCACGGTCGAGACGGATGGCAGCGAGGGGGGCCGGGGTGACCGGCCGGCGACCGCGGTCGTCGCCGCCGCGCCGCCGGCTGTTGATGCTGCGCTACAACGACGGCGAGTACGCGCAGGTCGTGGCGGCGGCCCACCGGGCTCAGCTGACCGCGTCTGGCTACGCGGCGGCATGCGCCCTCGCCGCAGCAGCAGATCGTGACTCTCCCGTTCCCGCCCCCGCTCGTGAGGCGCTGCTCGAACTGATGGCTGCGCGCACCCAGCTGCGCCGGTTCGCGGTCAACGTCAACCAGGCCGTGCGGGAACTGAACGCCACCGGCGAGGCGCCGCTGTGGCTGGCACAGGCGGTCGAGTTGACGTCGCGTGCGGTGGCCCGTGTCGATGAGGCGGCCGCGCGGCTCGCCGCTAGCAGCCGTGCCTGGTGCCAGTCCCGGCGCCGAGCGACTTCAGTCGACGTTGCCAGCGGTGCACCCGCAAGAGCGCAGGCACCGCAGGCCGCCGAAGACGAGGCGGCCGGGTGATTGGCAAGGTGAGCCGCGGCCAAGGCGTCAGCGGGCTCCTGCGGTACCTGTTCGGGCCCGGCCGGCACAACGAGCACACCGACCCGCACGTGGTCGCCGGCTGGGACGACCCCGCCGCGCTCGAGCCCGAACTCGACGCCGCCGGCAGGCCAGACCTCGGTCCTTTGGTGCACCTGCTCGACCTACCACTGCAGGCCATCCCCGGCCGGCCACCGACACAAACCGTGTGGCATTGCTCCCTACGCGCCGCCCCGGGCGACCGACGACTGTCCGACGCCGAGTGGGCCGAGGTTGCCGGCGACGTAGTGACCCGCACCGGGCTGGCACCGGCCAGCGACGACGGCGGCTGCCGCTGGGTCGCGGTGCGGCACGCCGACGACCACGTCCACCTAGTCGTCACGCTGGCCCGCCAAGACGGGCGCCGAGTCACGCCACGCAACGACTTCTACCGAGTGGGCGAAGCCTGCCGAGCTGCCGAGCTCCGCTTGGGCCTGCGCAAGACCGATGCCCGCGACCGCACGGCGGATGCCCGGCCAGCGCGTGGCGAGCAGGAGAAGGCGGCCCGGATCGGGTTGCGCGAGCCGGCGCGGACGACGTTGCGGCGGGAAGTGCGCTCGGCGGCGGCCAGCGCGCACGGCGTGGAGGAGTTCCTGGCCCGGCTGCGGGCCGGTGGGGTGATGGTGCAGGGGCGGCAGAGCCAGCACGCGCCGGGTGAGCTGACCGGGTACGCGGTGGCGTTGCCCGGACACCGCGCCGCGGCCGGGGGGGTTGTCTGGTACGGCGGCGGCAAGCTGGCCGCCGACTTGTCGTTGCCGAAGCTGCGACGGCGCTGGGACGACGCCGACCAGCCGGCCAGCACCACGGCGTCGGCCGGGCTGTCCGTGGAGCAGCGGGCGGCGGTGTGGGCGCAGGCACGGCGCACCACCGCGGAGGCGGCGCAGCGGATGCAGCGGCTGGTCGAGGTCGACCCGGCGGCGGCCGCGGACACCGCGTGGGCGGCGTCGGACGCGCTGGCGGTGGCGGCCCGGCTGGCCGAGGGGCGCCGCGGCGGGCCGCTGAGCAGGGCCGCGGAGGACATGGACCGGGCCGGGCGGGAAGCCTGGGGACGCACCCCCGCGCCGTCGCCGACCGGCAGCGGGCTGCGGTCGGTGGCGCGGCTGCTGGCGGTCACCGGGCGGGCCCGCCGCGACGAGACCACACAGCTGCTGGCCCTGGTGCTCAACCTGGCCGCGATCGTGGAGGCCACCGCCCGGCTGCGCGCCACCCAGGACCGGGCCGCCCAGGCCGCGGCCGCCCGCTCCGCGGCCGAGCAGCTGGCCCGCCGACAACGCGAGCTGGTCGCCGCCGCCACCCTGGCCGCCGCCGGCCGCAGGGCCGTGGCGGTCACGCCCCCGCCCGGATCGCGGCCAGACCCCGGCGGCGGGCCGAGGCCGCCGAGACGCTGACCGACAGGGAGGGACGAGGCATGGGTGATGAGGACCTGGGCGAGGCCACGGTGGCCCGCACCGCGCAGCTGATGGCGGTGATCGCGATGGTGGCCGAGCACACCATCCGCGTGCGCGACCAACGCGCCCACCGGCGGGCGGTCGCCGACGAGCAGGCCACCTCTCGGCTGCGGGTGGCCCGCCGCGCCGAGCACGCGCACGCCCGCACCGGCTACGGGCCTGCACTGGAGCCCGGCTGGGCCCGCACCGCCGACACCGCCGAGGCGGCCCGGGCGTGGGGGGCCGCCCGGCCGTGGGCAGCGCAGGGCTACCCCGACGCCCAGCTCGCCGTCGGGCGGGCCGAGCAGCGGCTGCGCCGGCTCCAGCCGTACGCGATGGCCCACTACGACCTGCTCCGCCGCCAGGGCAGCGGCGACGGCGACGCGATGGCCGCCGCCGCCGCGTTCATGCACCCGCCCGGCGCCCCCGTGGTCGGCGGCCAGCGACAGCTGGACTCCAGCGCTGCCGCCCAGGCCGGGGCGGACTGGGCGCACGCCCAGCGCGACCGGGCCACCCCAGACGTGGCGGTCACCCCGGCCGACGAGCACACCATCGGCGTGGCCGGCGCGGCCCGGCACACCACGCACGCCGACACCGCGGCCGCCGCCGCCCACGCCGGGCAGCCCACCGCGGTGGCGCCGACCCGCGCCCGAGCTGTTGCGGCCCGCCAGCCGCGAGCCCAGTCGATCACCCCCGTGCAGCGGTGGGCCCGCACCACCCACCGGCCCTGAACCCGACACGAAGGGGGAATCCTGAGATGAGCGAGCAGTCCGCCGTCGACGTGATGGCCATCCTGGCCGACCTGCAAGACCAGATCGACGACCTGACCGCCGTCGTCACCGCCCACCAACAGCAGCTCGACCAGCTGCGCGGCCAGCGGCGGGCCTGATGGCCGCCTACCGCCGGCCCACCGACCCGGCCGGACGGGCCCGCCACGACGCCGCCCGCGCCGACAAGCTCGAGGCGCTGCACCAGCGCCTCGCCGAGCAGGTCGACGCCCTGCTCGGCGGCGCGGACTGGAAGGGCTGGCTCGACGTCGCCGCCCGCTTCCACACCTACTCCTGGCGCAACACCATGCTCATCCTCGCCCAACGGCCGCAGGCCCGGCTGGTCGCCGGTTACGCGGCCTGGCAGCAGCTGGGCCGCCAAGTCGACAAAGGGCAGCGCGGCATCCAGATCCTCGCCCCGGTCACCCGCCGGCTCAGCAGCGCTGACGGTGACACCGGGCCGGCGGGCGATACGGCTGATACGCACGACCCGCAGCAGCCGGAGAACCCCGTCGCGGAGCCGAGCGGGCGGACGCTGGTCGGGTGGCGAGTGGCGTACGTGTGGGACGTGTCGTCGACCAGCGGCGACCCCCTCCCCGAGCCGCCCAAGCCGGCGCTGGTGGCCGGGCAGGCGCCCGGCGGGCTGTGGGACACCCTCGCCGCGCAGGTCCAGGGGGCCGGGTTCACGCTGGCCCGCGGCGACTGCGGTGCCGCCAACGGGATCACCCACTTCGGCCAGCGCACCGTCACCGTGCGCGGCGACGTCGACGACGCGCAGGCGGTGAAGACGCTTTGCCACGAGCTCGCCCACGTGCTGCTCCACGACCCCGGCGCCGGCAGCCGGCTCACCACCGGCGGCTGCCGCGGCGTCGACGAGGGCGAGGCCGAATCGGTGGCCTACCTGGTCTGCGCCGCCACCGGCGCCGACACCGACGGCTACACCTTCCCCTACGTCGCCGGCTGGGCCACCCAAGTCGACCCGGCCAACCCGGCCGCCGTCGTCGCCGGCACCGCCCAGCGGGTCCTCGACACCGCCCGCCGCGTCCTCGACCAGCTCACCCCCGCCACCGGCGACGACGCGGCGCGGGCGGCCGAGCTCGCCGAACGGGCCGACCACGGACTGGCCGCCACCACCCAGCTGCGGGACCGCGCCAAAGCCGCCACCGCCACGGCCGCCGCGGCCGCCGGGTCGGTGGAGGAGCCGCGGCTGCTCGCCGCGCACGCCGAAGCCGCCGCCTTCTACCGGCGGCAGCTGCTCGACCCGGCCGCCGAAGGGCCCCGCCGCTACCTCGACACCCGCGGCCTCGGCCACGTCCTCGACCCCGCCGACCGGTGGGGCGTCGGCTACGCCCCCGCCCGCTGGACCGCGCTCACCACCCACCTGCGCGGCCTCGGCTACACCGACCCCGAGCTCCTCGACGCCGGGCTCGGGCTGCGCACCCGCAAGGGCAGCGTCGTCGACCGCTTCCGCGACCGGATCATGCTGCCCATCCGCCGCGGCGACAGCGCCGTCGTCGCGTTCATCGGACGCGCCCCCGACACCGCCAGCGACGACGTCCCCAAGTACCTCAACAGCCCCGGCACCGCGATCTACCGCAAAGGCGACCACCTCCTCGGCGGCGACGACCCCCACCTCGGCCACGGCCGGGTCGTCCTCGTCGAAGGACCCCTCGACGCCGTCGCCGTCTCCGCCACCCTGCCCGGCGTCCGCGTCGTCGCCCCGTGCGGCACCGCGCTCACCGCCGCCCACGCCGAGCAGCTCGCCCAGCGTGGAGTGCGGGACCTGCTCGTCGCCTTCGACGGCGACCAGGCCGGCCAGGCCGCCGCCGCCCGCGCCCACGACACCCTGCGGGCCCGCATCCCCGACCCGCAGGCCGTCCGGCTCCCCACCGGCACCGACCCGGCCAGCCTCGCCGAAACCCAACCCGCCCGCCTCGCCGAGCTGCTCACCGACCCGCGGCATCTGGTCCCCCTCGCCGACCACGCCGTCGACGAACGCCTCACCCGCTGGGAAACCAGAACCGGCACCGCCGAAGGCAGGACCGCGGCCGTGCACGACGTCGCCGGCTACATCGCCGCCCTACCCCCCGGACAGACCGCCCGCCAAGTCGCCCGCGTCGCGGCGGCCCTCGGCGTCCCCCACGACACCGTCACCATCGCCCTCACCGAAGCCGTCAGCCGAGGAGACCACGCCGCGGACCGCGTGACCGCCCGCGCCAGCCAGCTCGCAGCACCCGCACCAGCCGCCGTCCGATCACGCCGAGAACCGGCCCGGCCGGCGTCGGCGAAAGGTCCGCCGCCCACGCCGGTCGGAAAGCTCGCAGGCCACCGCGTCACCGCACGGCTGTGACCGCTCCGGTCGTGCTGGCTAGGCATCCCGTGCGACGGTTGCGAGGTAATCGGCCAGCCCCGGGTAGGCGGCGTCTTCGGCCAGAACCTTTTCGAAGTCCTTGCGTGCCATGGCTTTCTTGCCCTCGAGCAGGTAGGCCTGACCGCGCTCAATGAGTGCGCGATGACGCAGGCCCGCCGGTCGGCTGCGCGGGGCAAGGGCCGTCTTGAACGACTCTCGTGCGGCGTCGTAGTGGCCTGTCGCGCGGAACGCGATGCCCCGCTGGATGAGTAGATACGTGGCGGACTCGTCGTCGTTGCTCAACCCGTTGGTCAACTCGATCACCTCGTCCCACCGCTGCTGTTGTGCGTACAGCTCGGCGAGCGAGACGGCGGCCACGGTTGAGGGAGTGACGTCCTCGACGACGTCGACCGCGCCAACTAAGTCCCCTGCAGCCTGACGGAGCTCGCCCAACAGCAGCCCGAGACTGTACCTATCGACCGGCAGCGTGACGTCCACTCCTTCAGCGATGCCGATGGTCATCGCCGCCCCGGGCGTGTACTTACTTAGTGGTCTGACCCGTAAGTTCTTCGGGGGTTCTCAGGCAGCCATGTGGTGATCTTCGGTGGGCTTCTGGTGGGCGTCGATGCGTTGGAGCAGGTCGTGCAGGTCGTGGCGGGTGAACTTCCAGTTGAAGGGCCTGGCG
>JBBRVP010000034.1:0-36917 GCA_038246785.1 Jiangellales bacterium | reverse complement strand
GAGTTGCTCATACCCTGCGCGATCAGTCGACTGAACCGGTCCTGCTTCTCGGTCAACCCACTACCAGAATGAGACGTCCGCGACGATCCCATCGCAACCTCCACCAACACACGGTGTTGCGACGTTGACTGGAATCCGCCCAGGGACGTCTGGCCCCAGGGTCACCGGGGTCAGACCGGGCTGAGGAACTGGTCGCGCATCTGCGCCGCCCACCGCCGCCGTTCGGCGACGAGGTAGCGCGCCGTGCCGATTCGCCCGTCTGACCAGGCGGGTATGTCGTGGCCCAGCGCGTGAATGAACTCTCTGGGGCGCCGGTTGGGATCCCCGACTCCGAACCACGCCCCAAGCTCCTTCGCGCTGAGCTGTCGCTGTCGCTGGCCGAGGCCGAGGTTCGCCTTCAGCTCCGTCCACACGATCGCGGCCGCGGCGACCTCGGACCGGGCTCGCGACCCGAACAGCACGGGGCTGGCGGCGGCGACGTCGTGGAGCAACCGGCGTCCGATGGTGCGGTACTCGGCGTCGAGCAGGTCGCCACAGCCCGCGTCGACGAGCCGCGCGATGACGCCCAGCCGGGCATGCAGGTCCTCTGGCACGCCGGACAGGTCGAGCGGCTCCGCCGGCAACGGCTCGGCGTCCAGACCGGCCAGGTCGGCCTCCCCGACGGTGTCGAGCAGCAGCCGGCGTACCCATTCCTCGTAGTTGAACAGGTGCTCCGGCTCGGACTCGAGAGCCGTCCACAGCAGCGGTTCGACGTGGTCGAGCGCCCCCAGAGTCTCGGCGGTGCGGGCCGCCCGCAGCCCGCGCTCTGCGTGGCTGAACCGGATGAGGCGCCGCAGCACCTCGGGCACGCGCCGGAACCAGGCGCGGTCGGCGACTACCTTCCGCGGCAGCCAGTCCGCGAGAAGGATCTCCACCGCCGCCGGGCTCCAGCGCAGCGGGTCGCTAGGGCCGTAGTCGCAGGCGAAGGACAGCAGCGTCCCGAGGACGTCGGCGTCCTCCTGGTCGTCCAATCCCGTTCCGTGCGAGGAGGCCAGGAACCGCGCGGTCAGATCCTCGCGCGCCTCGTCGGGCCAGTCCGGGCGTACGAAGCCGGCGCCGCCGTCCGGCAGTTGGCGGAGCACCCACTCGATGAGCGCCTGGGTGATCGGCCAGGTTTCCGTATCCAACGGCGGGAACGTGTGCTCGCCCAGCTCGATGGCCTGGCTGACCCGCGCGCGGGCGTCGGCCAGCGGCAGGTCCTCGACGAAGGTGTCGAGGTACTCGCGCTGGGCCTCGCGGAACTTCCCCAGCGACAAGTCGAGCGGCGCCGGCAGGACGAAAGCGTCCTTGACCAGCGTGCCCAGGTTGTGGTCGACGTAGGCGATGACGGTCAGCTCGCTGCCCGCGCCGGTGCGCGCCTCGATCATGATGTTGTCGCCGTCACCGAAGACGTCACGCACGACCACCGCTCGCTCGGCGGTGAGCGGTTCGAGCCGCTCCAGCCACGCCGGCAGCCGGTGGTGCCGGGTCGCCAGCTCGCTGCGAATGCGCCGGCCGAGCAGGTCGTCGGCGACCAGCGGAGCCAGCGCCGTCAGCAGCGCGGTGCTCTCCCTCAAGCGGACCGCCAGGAACGTCGTCACCAGCTCGGACAGCGTCACGCCGGGGCCCTCGTCGCCCGGCAGGCCGAACGGGTGGTCCGGGTGCCGGTCGGCGACAGCGATGAAGCCACTCACCAGGTGCAGCAGCGGCAGCGGATGGTGCTCGGCGAGCATCTTCCGCACCTCGACGAGCAGCTCGTCGTCACCCTCGTCGCTCGGCCGGGGAGGCTGGGCATGCGGAGTGGTGGCGCGGCGTACCTGCGGTGGGGGCGGCTTGCGTGGTCGCTTGCGCTTCTTCGGCACCGGTCCCTCGCATGCGTACGTCGGTCAGGGCGCCACCAGTCTCCCCCTGGCGCTGCCGGCTAGCGGCAGGCGTACGTGCGGCACGCCGGAGAATCTGGCGAAGTCCCGGTCCAGCGTGGCCACCGTGCCGCCGTGCTCGACGGCGATGGCCGCGAGGACGGCGCCGGGCACCCGGGGAAGCCCCGGGACCTGCGCGACCTGCCGAGCGGCTCGAGCGCCGGCAGCCGGCCAGCCGCTGAACGATGTGCAGGTCGAGCGTGCGGCCTGGCGGCCGAGGACAGCGAGGACGCTGCCCCGGTCGCCTTGCCGTGATCGCGGAAGGACTCCCGCCGTTCGGGCAGGATCCTCCGCGGTGTTGTGGTGAGGGATGGTGAGGCGGCCGCTGCCTCAACCCTCTCCGCTGTTGGTGCCGTCCGATGGTTCGGCTCGCCAGACGCGTGCGGGGTCGCGCCAGAGCTCGGTGCGGTCGATGCGGTTGGCGATGCGGGTGAGCCAGCCGCGCAGGTCGGTGGGTAGCACGTAGCAGCCGAGTGCGGTGACGGTGTCGCCCAGGTCGGTGTCGGCGGTGGTGGCGAGCAGCTCGCGCAGCTGCGCGGCGACGCGGGCTTTGACCGGTTTCTCGGTGACCGTCTGCCAGTGGCACTCGGCCTGCCATACCGTGGCGTCCAGCTTCCGCCAGTCCTGGCCGAAGTAGCCGCCGAGCAGCCAGCTCATCTGCGGCCAGCGCTGCCGCGGCCCTTTGGGCAGGTCGATCTCGGGGTAGGCGGTGGCGATCATCGGCATGCCGCGATCGGGTCGCCACCGCCAGGTGACCACGGCGGCGGTGGCCCGGGTGGTGGACTCGGCGGTCTTGACCTCGCCGATCTGACGGTCGACCTGGCCGTAGCACCACACCCGCTTCACGCCGAGCGCGTCGTCGAAGAACGCCCGCAGGGTCGGCTCGTGCTGGCGGATCACCATCGTCGACGCCCAGTTCGCCACCTCGTCGTCGTCGAACAACGACGTCCAGGGGAGGGCGGGCATCGGGTTCCCCTTGATCGGCTGCCGCGGTGTCTGCGGCCGTGCTGCCCGCCCAAGCGTCTCCCGGATGTAGTCCAGCCATACCGATCGAGGCACCCCGTCCATTCCGGGCAGCTGCGCGGTCGACAGGTCCCACAGGGCCTCGTCCAGCCGGTCCGGCGCGAACTCGCGGACCAGGTCGTCGAACTCGCGGAGCAGCTGCTCGTCGGTCCAGCCCTCGTCGTAGCCGACCGTGTTTGCCCGCGCGTCGAAGATCGCCTGCTCGGGATCGAGGTACTGCTCCTCCCATTCGGCAGCCAGGCCGATGCTGAGGAAGTTCTGCAGGAGCTCGTAGCGGTCCCAGTCGACGAGCTCGCCCCTCATTGGGGATACGCCGTGACGATCACGAGCCGGTCACCGTCCTTCTGCAGCTCGATGTGGATCCCGCGGACCTCGCGCAGGGGGCCGTGCGGTTCCGCGACGAGCGCCGACTTGCCGAGCGGCCCGAGGTCCATGTCAGCGAAGTCGATGCCCATCCGTTCCTGCGATGAGGCCATGAAGCCGCGCAGCTGCTTCTCCTTGGCGAGCAGCGCGTAGGTGATCGCCATTTCGGCGGTGTCCCGGTCCTCGAACCGGGAGGCCGCGGTCTTCGGGTCGGGCCTCTGGTCCCGTCGTCCTTCGGTGTGCCGTGGGCGGCGCGGTCGCGGAGGTAGTCATCGTCGACGTCGACGTGGCGGCGCAGCGTGTGCCCGATGGCGTCCTCGTGCAGGGCCAGGTCGACGTAGCCCAGTGCCTCGTCCAGCGTCTGGTGCGCCGCGGTGAGCAGGCCGTGCTCGGCGACCTGCCCGGCGACCCGCCCGCTGATGGGGCCGAGGCCGCCGGCGCCGGGTCTTCGGGTGACCAGGGCGCCGACGAGCACCCCGGCACCCTCACCCCAGTGCCCGCCGGCGAAGGCGTCCCAGCCCACCGAGTCCTTCGCCGTCTGCACCGGATGGGTGACCATGTCCGCGACACCGGCGGCGGTGGCCGCCACGGTGCCCGCCCACCGCTCCCGGTCGACCGCCGCGTCGACGGTCAGCCCGTAGGCCAGGCCCGCGGCACCGACCACGGTGCCGGCGACGGCGTCGCGGAAGCCTTCCCACTGATCCCTGGGGTGCAACGGCCGGTCCGGGATCTGCACCCGCAGCCCGTCCAGGGCGTGCGCCGCCCGCCCCGACAGCTCCTCGTACGCCGCACCCAGCGCCCGCTGCCTGGCCCGCAGGTCCAGCAGCAGGTCCAGCGACGGGTCCCGGCCCGTCGACCCGGCGGCCACCCAGCGGGCGTTGGCGGCCTGCACGTCCTGTGTGTCGCGGTCCAGCGCCCGCTCCCGGGCCGCCAGCCCGGCCACGTCGGCGGCGAAGGCCGCCAGCAGCCCACCCGCGGCCAGTGACACGTCCCGGACCAGCGAAGCGGCGTCCTCGACCCGCCCCGCCGCGTCGGCGGCGGCCTCGGCGGCCAGCCCCGACCAGTCACCGGCGTCGGACCGGCACTCGGCGGCCCGCTGCGCCAGCCCCGCCGCCGCCCGCAACCGCCCCGCGACCCCCTCCACGGCGGCCGGATCGGCCCGCACCAACACCCCGCCCGCCACGACGACGACGGTAGAGCCTCACGCCCCAGATCCGCGGCCGCCGTCCACAGGAGGCCCCGAGGCTCACCCCACGGGAAGCGGCTCGGGCGTAGCGGACAGCCGGGCGGGACCTGCCGTGGGTTCGCACCGCTACCCCCCGCAGGCCGTCGACGGCGGCAAGCACCGTCGTCGGCCTGGACCGGATCACCGCGGCGGCCCTCCCGCTCGAGGCCGCCGTCCCCGCCGTCACGATGGCCGAGCTCGCGGCCGGCCCGCACGCGGCAGACGATCCTGGACGGTGAACGGGTCGGTGCGCTGCTGCCGTAGATGCTCGCCGCCACCGAAGACGCCGACCTGTAGGACACGGCGACGACGCTCGGCTGCAACCTGCTGACCGATGGCCGGCGCGGCTGGCTGATCCGCATCGCCCGTCGCGAGGCGTCGGCCGGCAACGCGGGATCGCCGCTGCATGGCCGCGGTCCCGCCGCCGAACGGCTCAGTCGGCGACGAGGTGGGTGCGGCTTTCGAGTACGCGCAAGGTGGTGGCGGGTCCGGTGACGGTGGTCTGCCCGGGTAGTGGTTGGCGGGCGCCGCCGTCGACGGTGAACTCGCCGCGGAAGGTGACGTCGACGCTGACCGGGTAGCCGCCGGGGTGCTGATAGGTCTCGGTGATCTCCCGGCTCGGGTAGGGGGCGCCCGGGCCGGTCGTCGAACGGGTGGTGCCGTCTCCGAAGTGCCAGGTGTAGCTGACCGGGATGGCGATCAGACGCACGGCGTGGCCGAGGATGGTGACCTCGAAGGTCTGCTCGGCGCCGTCGGTGTGGAAGATCGCCGGCAGGTTGACCAGGGTGCCGCCGGGTGGCTGGACGATCGCGGAGGCCGCGGCGATGTCGACTTGGCGCCAGGCCCGCACGACCAGCAGCGGCAGGCTGGGCCGGACCACCCCTTGGGCGGCTGCGGCGGCGGCGGCGGGACCGACGCAGACGGCGCCGACCTGGGTCCAGGCCGCGCCGGGCAGCGGCTGTCCGGTGTTGCCGACCTGCCGGCGGTAGCGCCACATCTGGATGTAGCCGGCGTTGCCGGCAGCGGTGTGGTTCTGCGGGCAGGCGTCGATCGCACCCATGCACAAGGCGCTGACACCACCGTCCGGCCCGTTCAGCGTGCAAGTCGGAGCCAAGTAGTACTCAAACCACGGCCCGCTGGCGCGCACCGGCTGGGCGGTTCCTGCGACCGAGGCGGAGCCGTTGGCCTTACCCTTCTCAGTGGAGTGGCCACCTCCTGCGCCCACGGTGCCTGCCGCGACATGTCCCTCCAGCTCATCTCCAGCGAAAGCCGGTGTTGCCATGATCAGAAGTAGCAGAATCGCTAAGGCTGCGGGACTCCCCGCCTGACGCCGTCGAGCCACCATTGATTCTCCTTTCGCTCCAAATCGAACAAGAGTTGTAGGCGCTTGGCGCCCGACGATTCAACCCTCTTGCCACCTGCGTCGAACTCGTTGAATCGCGTGCGTACCAAAGTAATGACGACGGCCGGCATGACATTCTGTTGCGGACCGGGCGTTGAGAGCACCGGCTCGGCGATCTGTGAGCCGACCGTACGCCCGCCCGATCTCCATATTCGATTGATAGTCCTGGTGACAGACCGACACGTGTCGCAGTTCTTGGTCGAGATGGCCTTGAGCGTCGTGGTGTCGCCCGTGGCGTACGCCCGGTTGAACGCGTCGATGGCGTACCGCGTGAACGCCTTCATCCCCTCCGCGGTGTAGTCGTCAGCGTTGGCCGGGCGGGGGAGCAGCGCGGGACTCGTGGAGGGGCTGGGCGTGTGGGACGGGCTGGCCGAAGCGGACGCCGATGGCGACGGCGAGCTAGTGCCGAGGACGGTGGGACCCGGGTCGTCGCCGCTGCACCCCGCGATCGCCGGCACGGCCAGCGCCAGGACGCAGACGGAGGCGATTCGTCGGATTGGCGCGAACACTCGCGGGAGGCTACCGGCTCGGGGCAGCCGGCGAGGCACCGCGTACCACGCCTGTGGACGAGCGCGCGCTCCGTGGACGAGCGCGCGCAGGTGCATCAGGTCGACGGCATCGGCCGCCGCGGCCTCGGAGACACACCTGCGACCCACCTCAGCCCGCGACGAGCTCCCGCGGGTCGGCGCCGGGCGCGGCGGCGCAGTCCCAGCGTCGTCCGACCCGCTGGAACCGGTACCACAGCCCGTCGCGCCCGAGGCGCAGCTGCAGGGAGCCAGCGGTGAGCCGGTTGGCCTGCGCACGGACGGGACCAGCCCCCAGCGCGCGCAGTGCGGTCCGCCCGTCGGCCAACTCGTCCGGCCCGGGCGTCCAGCCGGTGCGCTGGGCGGCCAGCCCTCCCCGCCCGCCGTGCCTCCAGGCGATCGCCCAGGCCGTCAGCTCCCGCCCAGGCAGCCCCGCGGCATGGGCCAGGGCGTCAACGTCACCGCACCCGAGGAGGTCCGCGGCCCGGCGAGCGAGGTCTTCGTCACGATCGAGCGCGAGCCCGCCGTCACCGTCGCCGCGGGCCAGCTCCCAGGCCCGGACGGTCGCGTCGGCGGCCAGCGCGGCGAGGTCGCGGCGGGTGACGCCGGCGTCGGCCGGCGGGTCGAACGGGAGCACGGTGGGCCGGCCCGGGTGCTCCGGCGGCATCCGAGGCACCGGCGGGGCGCCCACCGGACGGTCGTACGCGGCGCGCGCGGTCAGCTCGGCCGCCCCGGCGGCCACCGACTCCACCCCAGGCAAGGATCCGCTGCGCCGGGCCCGCAGCCCGGCGAGCACCTCGTCGCGCCCGCGCCCGCGGAGCACGAGCAGGTCGAACGGGTCGGCGTCGAGCGCGTCGGCGACCAGGTAGCAGGTGGCCGCCGCGTGCTTGCACGGGTCGGCCCAGTCCGGGCACGAACAGCGCGGCTGGATCTCGCCCGCACCGGGCAGCAGCGACACACCGGCCGCCGCGGCGTCCTCGACGACCTCCGGCGGCAGCTCGCCGTCGAGCAGCGCGGCGGCGCGGCCAACCGAGGCGGCGACCGCGTCGAGCACGCGGTCCCACTCCCGGTCGCTGAACCGGCGCACGCGCAGCACGACGTCGTAGGGCCGGCCCCGACTGCCCTGCACCCGCGACCGGACCTCCCCCGGCCGGGTATCGAGCTCCAGCACGCTGCCGCGGCGGGCGTACGAGCGGCCTCGGGGCAGCCGGTTGGGGTCGAGGGCGGCCCGCTGCTCCAGCGCCTCGACCCAGGCCCGCCCCCACCACGTACGGCCGAAGCCCTGCCGGCGGGTCACGGATTACCCAACCGCACGAGATCCGCGAGGTCGGCGTCGGAGAGCTCGGTGAGCCACCCCTCGCCCGACCCGACGACCGCGTCGGCCAGCCTGCGCTTGCCGGCAAGCAGCGCCGCGATGCGGTCCTCGACGGTGCCCTCGGCGACCAGCCGGTGCACCTGCACCGGCCGGTCCTGCCCGATCCGGTAGGCCCGGTCGGTGGCCTGGTCCTCCACGGCTGGGTTCCACCAGCGGTCGAAGTGCACGACATGGGTCGCCCGGGTCAGGTTGAGGCCCACCCCGCCGGCCTTGAGCGAGAGCAGGAACACCGGCGCGGTCCCGGACTGGAACTCCTCCACCATCGCCTGCCGCGCCGCCGCCGGGACGCCGCCGTGCAGGAACGCGCTGGGCACGCCGCGGCCGCGCAGGTGCGTCTGCAGCAGTCGGCACATCTGCACGTACTGGCTGAACACCAGCACGGCCTCGCCCTCGTCGAGGATCACCTCGAGTAGCTCGTCGAGCGCGGCCAGCTTGCCCGAGCGCCCGACCAGCGGCCCAGGCTCGCGCAGGTACTGCGCCGGGTGGTTGCACACCTGCTTGAGGGCGGTGAGCAGGCCGAGCACCATGCCGCGGCGGGCCATCCCATCGCTGTCGGCGATCTTGGCCAGCGCCTCGCGCACCACCGCCTCGTACAGCGTGCCCTGCTCGGTGGTCAGCGGCACGACCACATCGGTCTCGGTCTTGGCCGGCAGCTCGGGTGCAATGCCCGGGTCGGACTTGCGGCGGCGGAGCAGGAACGGACGGACGAGCCGGCCCAGCCGCTCGGTCGCGTCGGGGTCGCGGTAGCGCTCGACCGGCACCGCGACCGAGTGCCGGAACCGGTCGAGCGGACCGAGCAGGCCGGGCACGGTCCAGTCGAGGATCGCCCACAGGTCCGAGAGCCGGTTCTCCACCGGCGTGCCGGTGAGCGCCACCCGCGCCGCGCCGGGCAGCCCGCGCAACGCCCGCGCCGTCCGGGACAGCGGGTTCTTGGCGTGCTGGACCTCGTCGGCGACGACCAACCCCCACTCCTGCTCGGCGAGGGCAGCCTGATCGCGGCGGACCATGCCGTACGTCGCCAGCACGACCTCGTCCTTGGCGAGCTCGTCGAGGTGGCGCTGCCCGCCGTGGTAGCGGCGCACGGGTGTCCCTGGGGCGAAGCGGGCGATCTCGCGCTCCCAGTTGCCCAGCAGCGAGGTGGGGCAGACGACCAGCGTGGGACCCGCTGGGCCGGTCTCGTGCCGGTGCAGGTGCAGGGCGATCACCTGCACGGTCTTGCCGAGTCCCATGTCGTCGGCGAGGCAGCCGCCGAGTCCGAGGTCGGTGAGTTGGGCCAGCCAGTCGAGCCCGCGGCGCTGGTACGGCCGCAGGGTCGCGGTGAGCCCGGCCGGGACCGGCGCTTCGCCGCGCGTCGTGAGCTCGCCCACGTGACGTACCAGGTCGGCGAGACCGCCGGCGGCGCGGAACTCGACGAGCTGACCGTCGAGCTCGAGCTGTCCCGCGAGAGCCGCGGCCAGCGCCTCGACCGTGGAGAGGCGGCGGGTGCGGCGGCGGCGCAGCCGCTCGAGCAGGTGAGGATCGATGCGCACCCAGCGTCCGCGCAGCCGGACGATGGCCCGCTTGGCCTCGGAGAGCTCGGCCATCTCCTGCTCGGACAGCGGCTCGCCGCCCAGACTGGGCTGCCAGCGCAGCTCGAGCAGCTCGTCGAGGCTCAGGCCGGCGTCGGTCACCGCGCCCGGTGACGGGGTGCCGGCCGTCGCGGTCACGGTGAGGCCGTCGTCGAGGAACTCGTGGGGGAGGAGTACGTCGATCCCGGTCGATTCGAGGGCGGTCGCTCCCTCGTCGAGCAGGTCCGACAGATCGTCGTCGTCGAGCGGCAGCACAGTCGGTCCGGCCTGGTCGAGCAGGGGTGCCAGCGGCGGCCAGGCCCGGGCGCCTCGCCGCAACCCCAGCAGCAGGTCGGTCTCGGCGCTCTCGCCGAGCCGGGCGAGTACGGACGCCGGTGTCTGCCAGAGGTCGGCGACGTCGACCACGAGGCTCGGGTCGATCGCCGAGCGCAGCTGCAGCACCCCGCGGAACGCCTCGTCGCCCTCCTCGGGAAGCTCCAGCCGCAGCGCGACCCGGACACCCGTCCGCTCGGCCTCGTCGGCGGCGGCCAGCCACTCGGCCGACCCGGCGACCGCCGTGGGCGCGCACCCCGCGAAGGCAGGTGCGGGCACCGCGAGCTCCGCCGCGGGCGTCCGCACCAGCGTGTCGGCGATCGCGTCCCAGAATGCGCGCACCAGCGTCTCGGGGCTGCGGACCCGCAGCCGGCCGGACCCAGCGACCGGCACCGCGTATGCGGCCGGCGGCAGCGCGGCGGCGACGTCCCGCAGCCACGCCTGGTCGGCGCCGGTGAGCGGTCCGACCCGCCAGGCTCCGAAGCCGGCCGGCGAGCGCGCCGGCAGCAGCCGTCCCTGCGCCACCAGCCCGACGCCGGCCAGCGCCGCGGCCGACCAGGCCGCGAAGCTGGCGCTGCCCTCCCCGCTCGAGCCAAGGGTGAGCACTGGCAGTGCCTCGGCCACCGTGGCCATCCGGGCCGGGACACGCCGTCGGCGAAGCGACCGACCGGCCGGCAGGACCAGCTCGACCTCGCCCGCGCTGCCGAGATCCGGCCAGCCCACACCGTGGGTGCCGGCTGGCCCGGCCCAGAACGCCACCAGGGCGTCCCGCGGCGGATCGGCGGGCACGACGGTGACGTTCGCGGAGCACTCCAGCGGCACGCAGGCACGGTAACCAGTGGCTGGGACGATCGGAGCCGCCGACACGGTGCTCCACAGCAGCCCGACTCGACGGTTGGGCGGCTGTGGCCCCACGTGTCACCATCGACCACAATGCCACCACAGCCACCGGCCAGGACCATGGACGACGAAGCACCCGGGAGCCCCCGACCCGCACCCGAGGTCGCCGGGTTGACCGCCGCCGCGAAGGAGCAGGACCGCTCGATGTCCGCTCTCATCCGCCGGGCCGTCACCGAATACCTCGACGAGCACTATCCGCTCGATGACGCCACGGGCAGGTCACCGCGAAGGCAGGTCTGAGACCCGAGGACAACGCGCTGCACGTGCTCCACCGGCCGCTGTCCGGGCCTGCGACCACCTTCTGATCCCCTGACCGTGATCGGCACCAGGAGGCTCGTCGGCGACACGTCTTGTCCGCCGTCGGCAGCGCGCCCTAGGGTGACCGCGCCGCAGCGGTGCGAGGCCGTCCGCGGTGCCGCGAAACGCCCTCTGAGGGACGCGTCATGCAGGCATGGTCGAGACCCGTCGGGCCCAGCGACGCGTGGTCGGCGAGTTATGCCCGCTACGTCGCCGCGTCGGGCGAGCGGTCCGCCCGTACCGCCGAGGTGACCCGGCAGGTGCTGCGCCGTATCGCGCGGGGGGAGCTGTCGCCGACGCTGCTGGAGAGCGCGCACAGTGCCTACCTCACGCCTGGGCTGAGCCACAGCGCCGACCGGCTCGCCGACGCGACGACCCAGTTCCTCACCGGCCTGGTCGAGGCGGGCAACCGCTACTCGTGGGAGCTGGTCGACAGCGTGGTGCCAGGTGCGGTCCCCGCGCCCGAGGACGACGTGGCGCCGCGGTTCGAGCGCGGCGACTGGAGCACGTGGTTCGAGCGCCTCACCCGCTATACCGCTGAGCGCAACGCCGAGCTCACCGCCATGCTGCGGACCGTGATGGAGCGCGTCGCCAGCGGCGAACTCAGTCCGGCGGACGCGCACACCGCGTCGGAGGAGTTCCACCGCGAGCGGTTGCCCTCCGCGGTGGACCGGGTCGTCGAGTTGTTCGTCACGCTGCTCGACCGGCTCGACGAGGCGAACGCCGACTACACGACCCGCTTTCTCGAAAGCGTCCTCGGCCTGGCGCGACCACGCGAGCCCGTCGGCGACACCCTGGATCTGGTCGCACCGCTGGGCACCACAGCCAGGGGCAGGTTCGCGGTGGCCCACGAGGGCAGCGAGCCCTCGTCGGTGCGCAGCGTGCTCGGCGACGTCCGGCGGTCCGACGGGGTCGGTCCGGCCTTCGAGGTCGACGCGACGGTCGCGCCGGACGGGTTCGTCCTCGCCGCCGGGACGGAGGAGGTGCTCACCGTCACCGTCGCGCTGTCCGCCGACCGTTTCGAGGTCGGCCCCGAGTACGAGGGCACGTTGAGCGTCCTGAGCCCCACCACCACGCTGGTCGAGCTGCCGTTGCGGATGCGGGCCGTGCATCCACCCGAGCCCCCCGCAGACGAGGACGGGGAAGCGTGAGCAACAGCGGCGCCAGCGACCCGGCCGAGCCCATCGCGATCATCGGGATGCAGGCCCGGGTGCCCGGCGCCGACGACCTCGACGGTTTCTGGGACAACCTCGCCGGCGGCGTCGAGTCCATCACCGCGCTCACACCTGAGGACCTCGAGCTCGCCGGGGTGCCCGAGTCGGTCAGCTCGCTGCCCGGCTACGTCAACGCGTCGCCGCTGCTCGGCGACGTCGACCACTTCGACGCGGAGTTCTTCGGCTTCTCCGCCCGCGACGCTGCCCTCACCGACCCGCAGCACCGGCTGTTCCTCGAGACCGCGTGGGAGGCGCTCGAGGACGCCGGCTACGACCCGGGCAGCTTCCCCGGCGCGATCGGCGTCTTCGGCGGCTGCGAGATGAGCACCTATCTCTACCAGCTCGCGCAGCACCCCGAGGCGCTCGGCTACATCGACGGCATGCAGCTCATGGTGACCAATGACAAGGATCACCTGTGCACGCAAGTCTCCTACCGGCTCAACCTGCGCGGCCCCAGCCTGGCCGTGCAGACAACCTGCTCCACGTCGCTCACCGCCCTCGCGCTGGCCTGCGAGAGCCTGCACAGCGGACGTTCGGACATGGCGCTGGCCGGCGGGGTGACCGTGCGCGTGCCGCAGCGCGGGGGCTACCTCTACGTCGCGGGCTCCATCCTGTCTCCGGACGGCCACTGCCGATCGTTCGACGCCGGCGCGCAGGGCACCATCGTCGGAAGCGGCGTGGGCATCGTCGTACTGAAGCGGCTGTCTGCGGCGCTGGCCGCCGGTGACTCCGTCCGCGCCGTCGTCCTTGGCTTCGGACTCAACAACGACGGCAGCGACAAGGTCGGCTACACCGCCCCCGCGTTCAAGGGTCAGGTGTCGGCGATCAACGCCGCGTACGAGATGGCCGGGATATCGCCGGAGACGGTCGGCTACGTGGAGGCGCATGGCACCGGGACGATCCTGGGCGACCCGATCGAGCTGTCGGCGCTGACCGAGGTGTTCCGCCGGCACACGTCGCGCCGCGGCTTCTGCGGCATCGGATCGGTGAAGTCCAACGTCGGCCACCTGTCGTGCGCGGCCGGCGTCACCGGGCTGATCAAGGCGGTGCTCAGCATGCAGCACGGTGCCATCACTCCGACCGTGCATTACCGAGCGCCCAATCCGGCTCTTGACCTCGCGGCGAGCCCGTTCTTCGTGACGACGGAGCTGCACCCGTGGGACCGCAACGGCGCACCGCGGCGCGCGGCTGTCAGCTCGTTCGGCGTCGGCGGCACCAACGCCCACGTCGTGCTGGAGGAGGCACCGGCCCTGCCCGCACCGACCGGACGACGGCCGCACCAGCTGCTCACCCTCTCCGCGCGAACGCCGACGGCACTCGACGAGGCGACCCGCCGCCTCGGGCGCCACGTCATCCGCCGCCCCGACCTCGACCTGGCCGACGCCGCGGCAACCCTCCACCTCGGGCGGCGCGCCTTCCGGCACCGCCGCACCCTCGTCGTGGACCCCGACGACCGCCCCGGCGCGGCGGCGGCACTGCTCGAGCCCGAGCGGCTGGGTGTGCGCGACGCGGGGTCCACGTCGCCCTCCGTGGTCTTTCTCTTCCCGGGCCAGGGCTCGCAATACCCCGGCATGGCCGCCGGTCTGTACGCGAGCGAGCCGCTCGTCAAGCGCACGATCGACTCCTGCTGCCGGGTGCTGAAGCCGGAACTCGGCCTCGACCTGCGCCGCGTGCTGTTCCCCGGCCGTCGTCGGCGGGCCGCGGCAGCGGCCGAGCTGCGCGACACCGCGCTCGCCCAGCCCGCGCTGTTCGTCGTCGGCTACGCGCTGGCGAGCCTGTGGCGCTCGTGGGGCGTCGAGCCGGCCGCGATGATCGGCCACAGCGTCGGCGAGTACGTCGCGGCGACACTCTCCGGAGTGCTCGAGCTCGACGACACGTTGCGCCTGATCGCAGCCCGCGGCCGACTCATCTCCGCGCTGCCGGCCGGCGCCATGCTCGCGGTCATGGCCCCCGTGGACGACGTCGCCGAACTCGTCGACGGCGAGGTGTCGGTGGCCGCCGTCAACGCGCCCGGGCTGTGCGTGCTAGCCGGTCCGGCCCCGGCGATCGCCGCCGCTGAGCGCCGGCTGGCCGACCGCTCGGTCGCCGCCCGCCGGCTGCACACCTCGCACGCGTTCCACTCGTCGATGATGGAACCCATGCTCGCCGAGTTCGGCAGACTCGTCGCCGACGTGCCCTTCGGCGCTCCGACGATCCCGTACGTGGCGACGTTGACCGGCGATTGGGCGGGCGACGGCTCGCGCGACCCGCGCTACTGGACGGCGCAGATCCGCTCCGCCGTGCGCTTCGGTGACGGGCTGCGGACCCTGCTCGCCGCCGGCTCGCCGGCCGGGACGGACCCGGTCCTGCTCGAGGTCGGCCCAGGTCGCACCCTGCTCACCTTCGCGGCGCACGCGCCGAAGCCGCCGCCGGCCGCGCGCATGGTGGCGTCGCTGCCAGCGCCCGAGGAGTCGGCGACGGACACGCAGACGCTGTTGGCCGGTCTCGGCGCGCTGTGGGAGCACGGCGTCGAGGTGAGCTGGGGAGGGTTTCACGAGGTGGAGCGCCGCCACCGGGTGAGCCTGCCGACGTACCCCTTCGAGCGGCGCAGCTACTGGATCGGCCGGCCCAACCGGCCGAGCACCGAGCCGCCGCCGCAGCCGCGCGACCCCAGTGGCTGGTTCGCGCGGCCGACGTGGCTGGAGGCGCCCGACCCGGGCCCGGAGCAGCACAACCTGCGCGGCGCCCGCGTGCTCGTCCTCGACGAGGGCACCGGCGTCGGCGCCAACGTCACGGCCGCCGTCCGCGAGGCCGGCGGCGAGGTCGTGGTCGCGCGTCGTGGTGCGGCGTTCGAGCGGGTGGGCGCCGCCACGTTCGGGCTCGATCCGGCTCGGAAGGACGATATTGCTGCACTGGCTGCGGCGGCCTGCGCGGACGGCACGCTCACCGGGATCGTGCACTGTTGGGCCGCCGCGCCACCCGCTGGCGGCGACATCACCGGCAGCGATGCCGCCGACAGCGCGCTCACCGCCTTTCTCACGCCGCTCAGGCTGGGGATCGCACTCAGCTCGCTGGACACCGTCCGGCCGCTGCCGGTTGTTCTCGCCGCGAGGGGCACCGCCTCAGTCGACGACGGCGACGCATTGGACCCGGCCAGGGCGTTCGGCATCGGGGCCGCCAAGGTCCTGCCGCAGGAGCACGGCGGGCTCCGGGTGACGCACGCCGACATCGACGACAGCCCGGAGTCGGCGGCCCGGCTCGTCGCGGAGCTCGCGGCGGGGGCCCCCGAGCCGGAGATCGCCGTGCGGACCGGAGTGCGGCTCGTCCGCACGTACGAGCCCGTCGAGATCCCCGAGACACGCCCGCCGAGGGGGCTGCCCGACCGACCGGTCGTCGTCGTCAGCGGGGGCTTGGGATACATGGGGCTCCTGCTGGCCGAGGCGGCGTTCAAGCGGCTGGGCGCCCGGCTCGTCCTCCTCGCCCGCAGCGGCCTTCCGCCACCGGAGCAGTGGACGGCGGCGAGCAGCGACCCACAGCTCGACGCGGGACGCCGTGCCGTCGTCCGCCGGCTGGCGCTGCTGCGGGCCGAGCGCGATGAGGTGCTCGTCCTCGGCGCCGACCTCGACGACCCGGCGCGAGTTCGCGGCGCGCTGGATGCTGCGGTGGCGCGCTTCGGCCGCATCGACCTCGTCGTGCACGGGGCCGCCAACGTCGGTGCGGCCGCGTTCGGGCCGGCCGCTGAGACCGGCGAGTCCATCGTCGCCATGCAGACCGCACCGAAGATCAGCGGCTTGGCCAACCTCCTCGACGGGATGCGTGACCGGGAGCCCGCCCAGTGGGTGGTGCACGGGTCCATCTCCTCGATCCTGGGTGGCATCGGCCTGGCCGGCTACTCCGGCGCCAACGCCGTCCTCGACGCCATGGTCGAGCGCGAGGCGCTGCGCGGGGTCGACATCACCTCGATCCTGTGGGACGCCTGGGACAACGCCGGCGAGGCGCAGGCGGCGTCGATCCAGCCGATCGGGCCGGCGGAGGGGCAGGAGGTCTTCCTGAGGCTCCTCGGCGCGTCCCTCGGGCCGCGCGTCGTCGTCGCGACTCACGACCTGGAGGGTCGAATCGAGTCCTGGGTGCGGAGGGCGAAGGCGCCGCGCGGGCCGAGCACGGGTGGGCATCCTCGGCCCAACCTGTCGACCGCGTTCGTGGAGCCCCGCACCGACACCGAGCGGGGCCTCGCCCGGATCTGGGCCGACCAGCTCGGGCTCGACGAGGTCGGTGTGTTCGACCGGTTCTTCGACCTCGGCGGGCACTCGTTGCTTGCCGTACAGGTCGCCTCGGAGATCAGCGACGAGTTCGGTGTCGAGGTGCCCAGCCTCCAACTGTTCAAGGCACCAACGGTCGCCGAGCTTGCGGTGATAGTCGACCAGGCAGGCGCGGCGGTCGGCACGTCCGCTGCCACGCAAGCCACCGAAGCGTGGACAACGCCCTCCGGCACCGCGGCTGTCGACGCGCCCGAGATCGTGGGCGAAGGGCCGGGTGCCGCCGCGAAGAACAACTACCGCCGCTTCTACGACGACGTCACCCGGCGGTTGGACGCGACCGGCGTGGCCGAGGCGTCGTTCTTCCTCAACTACGGCTACGCGAGCCTCGACCCTGCCGCCGACGAGTCACGCGTGCCGGTGCCCGACGGTGTCTTCAACCCCAACTCGATCCGGCTCGCCCACGAGCTCGTCGGCTCCACCGACCTCACCGGCCGGCGCGTGCTCGACGTCGGCTGCGGGCGCGGCGGCACGGCGCGCCTGCTGGCCGAGGCGTTCGGCGCCGAGGTCGTCGGCGTGGACCTGTCGCCGGAGGCCATCGCGTTCTGTGCCAGCGCCCACGTGCGCCCCGACCTGCGCTTCGAGGTCGGCGACGCCGAGCACCTGCCCCTTCCCGACGCCTCGTGTGATGCGGTCACCAACCTCGAGTCCTCGCACACCTATCCGGACATACGGGCGTTCCTCGCCGAGGTCCGCCGCGTCCTGCGCTCCGGCGGCGTGTTCTTGCACACCGACCTGCTGGCGGCGCAGCGATGGATGGAGGTACGGGTGCTGCTCGCGACGCTCGGCTTCACCATTGGCAGCGACCGCGAGATCACCGCCAACGTGCTCGCCTCCTGCGACGAGGTGGCCAGGACGAGGACCGGGGCCTTCGGCGAGCACAGCGCCCTCATCGACACCTTCCTGGCCGTTCCGGGGTCCGCGGTGTACGAACAGATGCACTCCGGCGACTGGCAGTACCGCATCGTGCGCTCGATCCGAAGCTGAGCTCGGGAGGCTGGTGCCGTCCTTTCCGGCTCAAGATCGCTCTGCTAGGCTCGCGCCGCTCCAGACCGCACGCGAGAGGGCGCCATGTCCTTCCTTGATCCGTTCGGCCTGTTCGACAGTGCGGGCAGCAGCAGCGCCTCCGTCACCAGCACGGTCAATCTCAACGTCCAGGGCCTGGACAAGGTCAACGTGACGGAGACCGTCGAGCTCAAGCCGGTCGAGGTCAAGCCGCTCACCCTCAACGAGAACGTCGACGTCAAGCCGTTGGAGATCAAGCCGCTGACGCTGAAGGAGAGTCTCGACGTCAAGCCGCTGACGCTGAACGAGAATCTCGACGTCAAGCCGCTGACCGTGACCGAGAACATCGACCTCAAGCCGGTCGCCGTCGACACCTGTCAGACGCTGCGGTTAGCGCCGCTCCCCGAGACGCAGGTGTGCAGCCCGTACGTCCACCGCATGCGCCTCACCTGGTTGGGGATCGACGTGATGTCGATGACCTTCGACGGCCAGACCGAGCAGGACGTGCACAGCCCGCGACGTCCGACCGTGGCGCCGGGATCCACAGTGGCGCCGCGGGCCGGCTACCGCCCGCCGGCGCGCGGCACCCAACCGGCGACGGGGCGCAGCAGCGGCATCCGCGTCCGCGTCGTCGACGACCCGGCGTAGCCGCCGCCATGGCCGCGCTCTCCGTCGAGGTCCCGACGCCCGTCCTGATCTTCGGCGAGGGCGAGCAGCTGGCCGGCGAGGTCTGGCTGACCAACTCCAGCGGCGGCGAGGTCAAGATCACCGGCGCCCTGTTGAAAGTCGACTTCCCGCAACCCGAGACCGGGCCGATCGCGCTCCCGGACGAGGTCGTCATGCGCGTCGGAGCGACGCGGCGGCTCACCATCCGCTCGGGCATGCCGGCCTACACGCCGCCAGGCACCTTTCCTGCGAAGATCACCGTGCAGACCTCTGTCGGCGACCAGGCGATCCCCGCCTCGGTGGTGATCGCCGCCGTCGTCAACGTCGGTCTGGCTCCCAGCGTGACCACCCTCACCGGCGCGACGCCGTCCTCCACCCACACCGTCACCGTTTTGGTCGCCAACCGCGGTAACGTTCCCGTCGCCGTCGGCACGATCCCCGCCGAGACGCTGCAGGAGATGGTGAGCGTGCCGCGGGTCCTCGAGGTGTCCGGCGGGACGGTGCGCGTGGAGCCGGCCGTCGGCACGGCACCGGGCGGCGCGGTGACGTTCGCCAGCACGCCCACGACCGTGCCTCCCGCCGGTTGGGTGGCCGTCGACGTCTTGCTCACGCTGCCAGCGACCCTGCCCGCCGACCGCCACTTCCGCCTCCTGCCGCGGATCGCCAACACCCGGTTCGTCGTCGACCTGCTCACCTGAGCCGCCCACCCCGAGAGGAGCACTCGCCATGGGCCCCACACGCACCTCTGCGCCGGACTGGGGAAGCGCTCAGCGCGGCGACCCGTCCTACCTCGCCTGGTCCCACCGCAACCAGCGGCTGGAGATGATGGACCTGCCGGCGTACCTGGAGTCGCTGCAGCAGAGCTACCAATTGCTCGGCGACGCCGTCGGCAACGCGTGGGGAGGTGGCGCGTGGGGACGCGGCTGGCCGGGTGCGGCGGCGGCCGGCTCCGGATCGCCTTTCGCCGGTTGGTTCGCGGCCCCGACCGCACAGTGGCCGCGTCCCGGAGGAGGCCGCGACTGGGCGGAGCACGACGATCCCGGCAGCCACCACGGGCACCGGCACGGCGGCCACGGGCACCGGCCCTGCCGCTGCGGCGAGCAGCACGACCAAGGCCGTCGCCATGACGGCGACTGCGGGCACGACCACAGCCACCGCGACTGCGACTGCGGGCACGACCACGGTGGGGGACACCACCCCGAGCACGGCTGGTCGCATCGCCGCGGCTGCGGCTGCGGCTGTGACCGGGACGACAGGTGCCGCTGCGAGTGCTGCATCGAGGATGCGGACATCGTCGTCCGCGCCCGCTGCGGCGAGGTCCGGGTCGTGCCCATCGAGGTCGACAACGACACCCGGCGCGAGCGCGACAACGTGACGGTCGAGGTCAGCGACGTGCGCACCGCCGGTGGCCGGGTGCTGCCCTGGCGCACAGTGGTCACCCCGGACGGCCCGCTCACCCTGGATTCGTGCAGCACCACTCGGCTCGAGCTGGTCGTGCACGTCGCCTGCACCGGCGACACGCCGACCGCCACGAGAGTGGACGATGAGGGAGGAGACGATCAGCAGGGCGAGCAAGACACCCCGCGGACGCGGCTGCCCGAGGGCGACCGTGACCAGACCGGCGAAGTCGACGAGTGCGTCGTCGGTTACCTCACCCTGCGCCTGGGCGGCTGCGTGACGCGGCCGATCGTGGTCGCTGTGGCGGCGCTGCCCGACGCGTGCGATAGCTACCACGCCGGCTGCTCATGCGGCTGCTGCCGGTGAGGGTGCCGCCGACGCCATGAGCGACACGGATCGGGTACGCGTCCTCGAGCAGCGTGCCAACGAGGCGCTCGACAGGTACGCCGCCAGCGCGGCGGCGCTGCAGCGCCTCGCGACCGCGGTCGCGCAGGCCGGCGCGTCGCCGCAGCGCGTGTCGGAGGGCTGGAGCCGCTACCAGCAGGACGTCGGCCCCGAGCTGGCGAGCCGCTACAACGACACCGGCTGCCGGTTCACCGCCCGCTCGCTGATCCTCGCCGCCGACTACGGCACCGAGTGCCTGCGGCGACTCGTGCCGCCTGAGCGTGCGGCGCATCTCGGCGCTCCGCCGCCGCCGCCGCCGCTGCCGGGTCCGACCGACGCGGCCGGCTGGCTGGCGTGGTTCTGGGGCCTCGCACCGTGGGCGACGCGGCACCAGGCCTGGTCGGCGCGGATCTACGAGCTCGTTCGCGCCGACGTCGCGGCGGGACGGCTGCCCCCTGACGTCCTGCAGCAGGTCACCGACGCGTTTGTCCGCGACCGCCTGCTCGACTATCTGCAAGACGCGGCGGACCTGCAGCTCGACCTGCTCACCGACGGCCTCGCGGCGGGCACCGACGTCGTGCAGCAACTGACGACCGACCTGACGGGTGAGCAGCCGGCGACCGACCTGACCGTCGAGGTTCACGGCCGTGCGGGAGGCGTCGCCCGGACCGAGCTGGAGATCGACAACAACCGCGCCGAGCCGGCCGACGTCGTCTGCACGGTCACCTCGTTCGGCGGGTTCGCGGTGGCCGTGACGCCGTCGCGCCTGTGGCTCGAGCCGGGTCGGTCGGTGCGGGTCGGCATCCGGGTCGATCTGCCGGCCGAGGGGACGGCCGGGGCCAGCGTCCCTGCCGGCTCCGTCGGCGTCACCGGCGCTGGCGGGGCCCCGCTGCTCGTGCACGTCCGCGCCACCGTCGCCCACGAGCTGCGGCCCGCCGTCACCGTCCGCGTGCTCGACCCGCGGCCGTAGGCGGCGCCGCTCGGAGCCGTCGGTCAGTCCGCGTCCCGATCCACGACGACGGCAGTGAGGAGCAGGTTCGCGCGCAGCAGCCACCGACCGGTGACGCGGCGCACGGCGTGCGGCACGCGCCGCGACGCCGCGTCGGCGCTGACCGTGAACCCGCCCCCGGTGTCGATGCACACGGTCACGTCCGAGAACGCGAGCTCGGCGCCGGTCAGCGGAAACCACGCCTTGAAGAGTGACTCCTTCGCACTGAAGACGAGCAGGTCCCACGACACCGTGGCGTCCGCCTCGCGCAGTCGCGCCACAGCGGCCGCCTCCTCGCTGCGCAGGACGCTACGCGGCACGGCCCGCGGCAGGGCGGCGTGCGGCTCGGCGTCGATGCCGAGCCCGCGGACTAGCGTCGCCGGGGCGACCGCCGCGGCGCGGTATCCGGCGCAGTGCGTCATGCTGCCGACGACGCCGGGTGGCCACTGCGGAACCCCCCGGCGTCCTGGCACCAGGGGTACGGCGGGGTGGCCCAGCGCCGCGAGCGCCCGCCGCGCGCACGCGCGGACGGTGGCGAACTCCGCGCGCCGGCTCGGCGCCGCCCCCGCCACTATGGCCGACTCGCCAGCGAACAACGCTGCCTCCGGCGGGTCCGCGAAGGCCTCTGCGGACGCGACGCCCGCCGGCAGCAGCTCCTCGATCACGGGGTGGGCCCCCAGCGCATCAACTCGACGTAGACGGTGGCGGAGTGGGCGTTGGCGGTGCGCTGCACCCACACCACCTCGCTGTCGTCGGCGTCCGGGACCGCGAAGCAGGGTCCGGCGCCAAGACTGGCCGCGGCTCCAGGGCGACATCGTCGGCGCCGTCGGGGGCGTGGAAGACCAGGTTGCCTCCGAAGGCCGGGTCGACGCTTCGGCAAAGGCGGGTGGAGCGCGTCGCCGTACGGCAGGAGTCTGCCGGGGCGGCGCAGGTACGGCAGGACGAACGCCGCCTGGTGCTCGGCGCCGCGCCTCGCGTAGTGGGCGCTCAGCCTCGGTGTCACCCCCGACGCTCGTTCTGCTTCAGTGCCCATCCCGCCTCGGTGCTCGCCCGCCGGTCGCTCCATGCGGCTCCAGCGTCGGCGCGCCATCACAGGAGGCGATCATCGCCGGCAACCTCCGTGCACGCCGCGAGTCGGCGCAGCTCGGTCTCGAGCAGCGCGCTCGAGTAGCTCCGGTCGTGCAGTTCCGGCGGTTGTTGCCCTCGGCCACACGTACGTGCTCGCGCAAGAACCGTAGCAATCCCCGGCATGGCGGGTCAGCGCCGTCTGCCGTCGCTTCTCATGCTGGCGACTTCACCCTCCCCACGGCGTTGAGCACCCAGGCATACCCCACCCGCTCCTGCTCGAGCCGCACGGCCGGCCCGAGGGCGTCCTCGACGATGTCGCGGTAGAGCGCCGCCTCCGCGGGCGTCAACCGGTCGAGCACCGCGTTGACCGGCTGCGGCTCCCTGACCCACTGCGCCTCGTGCCCGAGCAGCGTCGCCCGATCCATGAGCAGCGACCGCGTGTGCGGCCAGGCGTGCCGCATCTGGTTGAGGATGGCGAAGCCGTGCGTGTCCAGGTCGCCCCAGTAGTGCAGGGTCATGGCGGCGAGCCAGGGCAGCGCCGCCAGCCGTGACACCCCGTAGCCGCCGCCGAGCACGACCATCGCGTCCTCGACTGGAGGAAAGGCGAGGTAGGTGGTCTCGTTCTCCACCACGAACACGGTGGAGACCGCTGGTGCGAGAAGGGCCAGCTCGTCGACCCGCGCGGTCAGCTCGCTGAGCCCGCCCGGCCGGCGGGTGTCGCCGAGCAGGCGGAGGCGAACGTACGCGGGCGGGCGGCCGAAGCCGTACCGGCCTGCCAGCTCACTTCGGGAGAACGTCGCGTCGACGCGCTCTCCGGGGAGCAGCCGGTCGAGCAGGTCGGCGAGGACCCGACGATGGGCCTCGACGTATTTCGTGTCGACCCCGGCCACGTCGATCTGCCGGAGGTAGGCCCCGCTGCCGGCGTGGGCGACCAGCCACCCGAGCGTGGGCAGCAGCCGGTCCCACTCGGCGGAGAGCTCGAGCGCGCGCAGCGGGTGCTCGAGCATCCAGGCGGCGACCGCCGGCTGGGTGGCCCGCACCTGCTCCACCAGGTCGAGGAACCAGCGCACCTGGTCGTCGACGCCGAGCAGGGTCCACGCCTGCTCGTAGCCGTCGATCCAGGCCCGGGCCGGCAGCTCGTTGGCGCCGACGACGAGCCCGCCGACCGCCCGGTACTCGAGCCGGTACGCGCCGCCGCGGCGGCTGCCCCGCTCGAGCCGGGCTGCCCATACACGGACGTCGTCGAGCCGAGCGGCCACGTCGGTGGCGCTCGGTCCGTGCAGCACCACCGATCTCGGCTCCCACGCCAGCCCGCGGCCGTACGCGGCGAGCAGCGAGCCGTCGGCCCACCAGCGGCGGACCTTCGCCGCCACGTCGTCGGGGGTGGACCAGGCGCGGGTGGCGGCGCGGCCGGCGGCCGGCACCGGCTCAGGCCCCGGCGGCTGCGACGGTTGCGGACGCGGCCACGGTTGCGGACGCGGCGACGGCGGCTGTCGTTGTGGCGGCCAGCTGCGCGCGGCGCTCGCGGTACTCCTCGATGGTGAGGTTGGTCAGGCGGGAGAAGTCGCCGCTGCGGTTGTCGACGAAGCCGACGCCGGCGACGTACGGCTCGATCACGTGCACCTTCTGCAGCGGCGTGACGATGAGCAGCTGCAGGCCCAGCCGGCGGAACAGGTCCAGCGCGTAGCGGGTGGACTGGTCGGAGCCGCGCCCGAAGGCCTCGTCGATGACGGCGAAGCGGAACGTCTTGGAGCGCGGTGCTCCCCATTCGAGCTTGAACTGGTAGGCCAGCGAGGCGGCCAGGATCGTGTAAGCGAGCTTCTCCTTCTGCCCGCCGGACTTGCCGTCGGAGTCGGTGTAGTGCTCGTGCTCCTCGTCGCAGTCGCGCCAGCGTTCAGACGCGGCGAAGACGAACCAGTTGCGCACGTCGGTCACCCGCCGGGTCCAGGCCCGGTCGGCATCGGTCTGTCCCTCCCGGCCGCGGAAGCGTTCCATGATCCGCTTGACCATGAGGAAGCGCTGCTCGGAGTAGTGCTCGGACTCGGCGCCGACGGCGTGGTCGGTGCAGGCCCGCAGCTCGTCGCGGAAGTCGCGGATCTCGACGTTGGGGGTGCGCGAGGCCTCGAGCCGGATGTAGCGGCCCTCGCTGTAGTCGATGCCGGCGAGCGAGGCGTTGATCGTGTCGACCCGGTCGGTGATCGAGCGGGACTCCTTCACCAGCTGGGCGTGGAAGCCGGCTATGTCGCGGATCGTGTTGGTGTTGAGCTGGGCCTTGAAGTCCGCCTGGAAGCGGGGGAGGTCGTCCTCGACCAGCCGGGCCCGCAGCTCCCGGTAGGCGCCGGCGGACTCGATCGAGTCGTCGGCCTCCTGCGTCTCCAGCGGGTACGCCGCGCGGAACCGGGTCATCGCCGCGGAGACCCGGGTGGCGAGGCGGCGCTGCGTCTCGGCGGCGGACTCGGCCGCCGCGGTGAGCGTCTCGCGCAGGGTGCGCTCGAGGTCGGCGTCGGCGTCCGGGGTCCCAGCGTGCGCATCGGGCAAGCGTTCGGCGATCTCGGGGAAGACCGAGCGCACGTGATCGCCGGCCTCGGCAAGCACACGGCGGGCACGCTCGAGCGCCTGGCCGGCCGTGGCCAGCTCCTGGGTGAGGCCGCCGCGGCGCTGCTGGACCTCCCGGCCCTGCCGGTCGGCCGCATCCACCGAGGACTGCGCCTGCGCGATCTGCTGGTTGACCCGGGCGAGCTCGCCGGAGGCGGCCTCCAGCGCGGCCCGCTCGGCCCGCAGCGCCTCGATCCGGCTCACCGAGGACGCCCAGTCGATCTCCCGGAAGTCCGTGAACACGGTGATCGCCTCGAGCGCGGCAGCCCGCTGGCCGAGCGCCTGCAGCTCACTGCCGAGCCGGCGGTGCTGCTCGTCGACCGCGGTGCGGCGGGCCTGGATGCCGCGTCCCCGCTCGAGCAGCGCGTCGACCTTGCGCTCGTTGTCCCAGCCGAGGACGTAGCGGCTGCGGTCGTCGATGCGACTGCGGTCGTCCTTCTCGTGCTGCCGGTCGCGCTTGACCTGCCCGTTGCGGGTGACCGCCTTGTGCGCCCGGCGGAGCTGGGCCACCGAGTCGACGCACTCGTGGTCGGCCCGGCCGAGCAGCTCGCGCGCCAGCCACGCGGACATCGGGGAGTCCTTGACCTCGAGCACCTCATAGAGCCGAAGGCCCTCCGGGACGGGCTCGGACGGCAGCCGTGCGGGGGTGGCGGGCACCCGGTAGTAGACGACTCGGGCGCCCAGGTGCCGGGCGTCGATCCAGTCGGCGACCGCGGCGTAGTGCGCGTCGGGGACCAGCAGCGAGAGCGCGAACCCGCGCAGCACCCGCTCGGCGGCGCCCTCCCACTCGAGCGCCTCCGGTCGGACTTGGATCAGCTCGCCGGCGAATGGGACCGCGGCCGGCTCGACGCCGAGCGCCTCACACAGCGCCGCGCGCAGGGAGAGGCTTTGCCGGGGGATGCTGCTGCGCCGACCGCGCAGGCTCAGCAGCTCGTCGTTGACCTCGGCGGCCTCCGCGGCGACCTGCCGCTGCTCGACGGCGACGTCGGTGAGGGCGGTCTGCACGCGAGCCTGCGTGTCCCCCACCTCGGCGCGCAGTGCTTCGACCCCTGCGCGGCGGCGCTGGAAGCCGGTCGGGTTGTCGACCGGGTCGAGGCCGGCCTGGGCGAGCAGGGTGGCGAGCTGCTCGGCCTTGCGCTGTCGCTCGTCGCGGCGGGCGCTCTCCTCGTCGACCTGGCGGTCGATCTCGGCCAGCCGGTCGCCGCCGTGGCCGAGCCGCTCCGCGTGCAGGCGTTGCAGCGTCTCGCGCAGGTCGCGCAGCCGCTGCTCGACAGTTGCGGTGACGGTGTCGAGCCGCTCCCGCTCGCCGGCCAACTCGACGGTGCGCGCCTGTAGGTGCTCGGCCTGCCGCTGGGCGAAGAAGGCGGGCAGGGCGGCCCGCTGGCGCTGCAGCCGGACGATGCGCCCGGCCAGGTCGTCGTACCGGTCGCAGTCGGCGAGGATCGGCTCGAGCGCGGCGAGCTGGTCCTGCGCGCGGCACACCGCGTCATGGGCCCGGGTGAGGTCGTCGAAGTGGGCGACGAGGCGGTCGATCCAGGAGGTGGTGTCGAAGGGTTCGAGCATGTGGCTGCGGACGAAGTCGTTGAGGTTGCCGACCGACTTCAGCGACACGGTCTGGTGGAACAGCTCCATGGCCTGCTCGGACTGGATGCCGAGTAGCCGGCGGAATGCCTTGCCGTAGTCGGGGAAGTGCTCGAAGACTTGCGCCCCGGCGCCGCGCAGCCGGCGGCGCAGGCCGGCGATCTCGGTGCCGAAGTCGGCGAGGTCGGCCTCCACCGACAGCTCGCGCTGGGCCAGGACGTAGAGCCGCTGCGGCTGCCCGTTGGTGCCGTCGCGCAGCCAGAAGACCTGCGCCAGGCTGACGACGGAGTCGTAGCCGTCGTTGCGGAAGACGCCGAGCACCGCCGACAGCGCGCCGGCGGCGCGCAGGGCGACCGGGCGCGAGGTGCCGGTGGTCTCGTTGCGCTCGGACTTGTAGTGGCCGAGGACGTAGGAGCGCAGGTCGCGCTCGCGGGTGTCGGCGCCGGCGGCCTTGTTGTAGGAGATGCGCTGGGCGGGGAGCAGCAGCGTGGTGATGGCGTCGACGATGGTGGACTTTCCTGAGCCGATGTCGCCGGTGAGCAGGGTGTTGTCGCCGCGCAGGTCGAGCCGCCAGACGTGGCGGTCGAAGGTGCCCCAGTTGAGCAGCTCGAGCCGGTCGAGCCGGAAGCCGGACCGGGTCGGGCCGTCGTCGGGCTCGAGGTCGACGGTGCCGAACAGTGCCTGCGTCACGGCTGGACCTCCCCGTCGAGGCCCAGGCTCCGCACGTAGTCGGCGAGTCGTCGGTCGAGCTCGGCCAGCCACTGCCCGTCGACGAACGCCTTGATCACGCGCCGCACCTCGTAGGTGGCGTCCTGGCCCTTCACCCGGCGTACGAAGCCGAGGTCGACGACCTTGCCGATGGTGGTGTCGATCTGGTCGACCAGGCGGGCCTCGTTGCTGCTGTCGGGCACGAACAGCCGGACGGTCTCCACGATCTGCTCCCGGGTGAGGACCAGCCGGGTCTCGGAGTCCATCGCGTCGAACTCGGCGAGCTTCTTGCGCAGCAGCGCGAGCAGGAGGCTGACCGGGTACGACAGGGTGCGCCGGGCCACCAGCCGGGGCCGCGCCGGCTCGGTGTCGTCGTCGGGCCTGGAGCGCAGGAACGCATAGCCCTCGGACTCGTCGACGACGACGGTCAGGCCCATGACGTCGAAGTAGTCGCGGGCCTGCGCCTGCAGTGGGATCAGGTGCCGCCAGGTCTTGTCGTGCTCGTCGCGGTAGACCACGCCCTTCATCAGCGCCACGACGACGAGGGACAGGTCGAGCTCGGAGTGGGCGACCGTCTGCGTGCGGGTGGTGGTCGGGGCGTTCACAGGCGGGCGACCTCCCAGGCGGGTTTCCGGCGGGCGAAGGTGACGCGCGGGAGGGTGGCCGCGCGGCGCATGCCGTCGTCGTCGAGCCAGGTGGCCGTCACCTGGGCGTCGGGGTCGAAGACGACGTCGAAGGCCTCGTCGTCGAGGGAGAGGTAGGACACGAGCTCGGCCAACCCCTGTTCGATCGGCTGCGTCTCGAGCAGCTCGGTGAGACCGACCTGGGGGCGGGTGCGCAGGGCCCGGCGTACGCCGTGGGTGAGGCGCTCGCGGTCCACGTGAACCTGCTCGAACAGCGCCGAGGGGTCGACCTCCTCGTCCGGCTGTGCCGCCACTGTGCTGTCGAGCGCCCGGGTCGTGCCGGGGGAGTAGAGGGGACGCTCCATCGGCAGGGCGACCGTGGGCGCCGGGTCGTCGAGCTGGGTGGTCACCGCGACCTGGCGTACGTGGCGCAGCCGGATGCCCGTCGACTCGATGCTGCGCAGCAGGTCCATGACCCGGCGGTTTTCCAGCCACACCTGGTCGTCGAGGAAGCGACGCAGCTGCTCGGAGAGCAGCCGCACGGTCGCCTGGGTGCGTTCCCCGGCGTCGAGCCAGTCGTAGTGGATCTGCCGCATCCGGGCGTCGGCCTGGTCAATGGCGTCGAGGCCGTGGACGCGGTCGAGCAGGTCGGTGAGCTCGTCCTGCCGCTGGCGGGAGAGCAGGAAGTCGTAGAACGCCTGGAAGCTGCGGCCCTGGTCGGACTCGGCGATGCTGGCCCGGCTGCCGAGCACGGTGTCGAGCAGCTCGCCCTTGGCGCCGGTCCAGGAGGCGATCTGCTCCCGGAGCTGGCGGTCGAGAGCCCGGAAGTTGGTCTCGACCTCGCGGAAGTCGGCGAGCAGCTCGCGGGCCGTGCGGGCGAACTGCTGGTAGCGGTCGCGCAGCGCGGTGTCGTCGAGCAGCGGGAGGTGGCCCTGCTCGATCTCGGCGATCTGGGTGTCGATCTCCTGGCGCCGCCGGTGCAGCTCGGCCAGCCGCGCCTGCGGGCTGGTCTCGGCGCCGAAGACCATCTGGCGGAGCAGGTCGACGATGGTGTTGAGCCGGGACGCCGTACCGACGAAGGACCGCACCTGCAGGCCCTCGACCCAGGCCACCGCCTTCTCCAGCGATGGTGTGGCGTCGAAGTGCGGCTCGTCGCTGTCGGGTGGGTAGAACTTGCGCAGCCAGCCCGCCTCGGGGGCGGCCCACTCGTCGAGGTAGCCCTTCGCCGTGCGCGGGTAGGTGCCCTCACCCAGCTCGGAGTTCAGCGCCCACAGCTCGTCGTCGAGCCGTTCGGCCAGCTCGGAGGCGGAAATCGTGCGTACGTTGTCGCGCACGAACACCCGCACGAGAAAGCCGATCACCAGCGGCGCGTTGCCCGCGCGCAGCAGCCGCCATGCAGCGTCGTGGTCGCGCAGGAAGGCCACCTCGCGGTGACTCAGCTGCTGGTCGTCGGGCACGGGTCGATGCTAGGTCGGACCCCGGACACAACCCGGCCACGGCGGTCCCGACGCGCCGGGTGGGTCAGGGGTGCCGTGGCGTGGGTGGCATGGATCGCTCCGCGCGCTCGTGCCAGCTCCAGCCGCGCGACAGTGGCGTTCGATGAGGGTGAATCCCGGCTGACCGCTGGCGAGTCAGGTCCCGGAACGTGCCCGGTCGCGGCTGCCTCCGCGGCGGCGAGTTTCCCGGCTCGCCCGGGAAGCGGCCGGCCCCGTGCTGGCGGCGACCTGCCTCGCGTTCGACGGCCCCGAGGCGACGGGCGTCACCGTCGAGTACCGGGGACCCGCATCACGGTCGGTTCAGCGGAACGCCCAGAACGCCGAACGCCGCTCGGCCAGCAGGTCGCGGTCGGGCCACTCGGCGAGCCGCCTCGGGAGTGCGATGCTCCAGCCGTGGATCTCTTGCAGGCCGTGCTTGAGCATCGGCCCGTCGGGCTCCTCGAGCACGGCCGGCTGCACCTCGACTGCGTAGTCCGGTGTCACGGTGAGCAGGTGCTGGTCGTACGCGGCGTGGTGCAGCTTGCACATCGCCATGCCGTTCGTGACGACGGGCTGCCCACCCAGCGCATCGTCCAGGATGTGAGCCGCGTCGAGCAGGGGGACGTGCCTGAGCCGGCAGATCGTGCACCGGCGTTCGTAGGCGCGGAGCACCCGGCTGCGGAAGATCGGCTGGTGGAGCCGCTGGCGGGTTAGCCGCTCCGCGTACCGGCGGCGCGTCTCGAGGTCGACCCGCGGCTCGTCCCACAATGCCCGTTGCTCCTCGTCGAGCGCGACAGTGAACTCGAGCGCCGCATCGTCGTGGTCGACGACATAGACCGGGTACGTGGCGGCGTAGACGCCCTCGCCGGTGCCGACGAACCACACCAGCGGCCGACCGAGTTCTTGCGCCGCCTTCATCGACGCGTTGTCGGGGCGGCTCGGGTCGACGCCCTGGTACTTGTACCGGGGAAAGCCGTCCGGCCCGATCTCGTCGGCGTACGGCGCCTGCGTCGGGTCGGGGCTGTAGGTCGTGGTGAAGGTGATCGCCGGCAGGCCGGACACCCACCGGATGCCGCGCTGGGTGATGAGCGCCCGGCGCTGGCCGTGGTGTTCGAAGCCCTGCAGCACCTTCCAGGGAATCCGATCGCCGTACGTCGTCCGCGCGGTGTCGAGGTACGCGAACGCAGCGGCCCGCAGTTCCTCGTCGAGCGCATCCGCTGGCACGGTCGACAGCTTGCCTGATCCGGCAATGCTGGAGGGGCCATTGCGCGCGATCCTCCGCGCGTGTGGGCCGCTGGGCCGCGCCGCAAGCAGGCGGTGGCCCCGCGCGAGCACCGGCTGACAGCTCGCTGGTCGGGGCGGGGCGGAGTGCGGGCTCGGATCTCAGACGACCAGCTCGGCGGGGCAGACGCGGAGCGGGAACGGTCGCGCCAGGTGCAGCTCGTCGGAACCGGTCGCCCGGCCCGCTTCGGCGTACGTTTCCCCGGACAGCTCCCATGCCACGACGCTCGGCTCGTCGGGATCGATGACCCAGTACGACGCGCAGCCCGCCGCCTGATAGCGGTCGCGCTTCAGGAGCAGGTCTACCCGCCGCGTACTCGGCGACAGCACCTCCACGGACAGCAACGGCGCCGAGGGTAGGTCGCGCTCGGTGAAGGCAGCCCTGGGCGCCACGAGTAGGTCCGGCTGCAGGACCGTGTCGTCGGAGAGCGCCACGTCGAACGGTGCAGTGAGCACCTCCAGCTCGGCCGGTGCGGCGGCGGACAGGGCGATGGACAGCCGGAGAACCGCCCGCTGGTGCAGGTGGCGCGGAGCCGGGCTCACCAGCAGCACGCCGTCGAGCAGCTCGTAGCGGTGCCCGTCATCGGGGATCGCGTCGAGATCGGCCCGCAGGAGCGGACGTCCGTACGGCAGCGTCGTCACGACCGCCATGGTGCCTCCTTCCGACCACGGGCGGCACCATGCGCGATCGGCTGGCAGCCGCGGGAGGACTGTCCACAAGGGGCGTCACACTGGTCGGGTGCTCCGGGCTGCGGCGGTGAGTGTGCTCGTGGCCGCGCTCGCCAGTGGCTGCTCGCTGCCACCTGGACCGGGGTCCGGCGCAAGCGCGTCCGCCCCCGTCACCGCCGCCCCGCCGTCGCCTCCCGCCCGCCCGTCGGCGCGTCCACCGCCCAGTTCACGTCCTGGCTCGACGCGGCGACCCACGACGAAACCGAAACCGAAACCGAGACCGACGACCGCGCCGGCGCCGGGCCGTCCCGCGACGGTGCCGGCCGGCGCCCAGCGCGCGAAGGCCGGGCTGGTCAACGACGGCGACACGATGAGCGTCACGGCGTACGCCCGCGGTCCCGTGCTGAGGACCACCGCCCGACTCACCGTGCGCCTGCTCGAGATCGACACACCGGAGTACGGCCGGCGCTACTTCCGCGAGGCCACGGCGGCGCTGCGCTCACTGGCCCGGTACGGCTCGACGGTGTACGTCCTCGCCGACCGGCAGCGACGCGACCGCTACGGCCGCTGGCTGCTCTACGTGTGGAACAGCGGTGGGCGCTTCGTCAACGTCGAGCTCGTCCGCCGCGGACTGGCCCGGGTGCTGGTGATCCCGCCGAACGTGCGGTACGCCGCGTCCGTCCGCGCCGCCGAGCGCAACGCGCAGTCCGCCCGGCGCGGGCTCTGGGGCCGGGCGCGGTAGAAGGGTCCCGGCCGAGGCGCTCCGCCAACTCCAACGACCGAGCATCCGGCGCCGCCGCGCGCTGGCGCGACCCGCGCCCTACCCTCGACGCGATCAGTCACCGCGTACGCCGAAGGGTGGACCATGACCCAGCAGACCGCACGCCCCACGCAGGCGGTGGACGAGCCGGTCGAGCGCTCGTGGTGGCCGCTGGTCGCGATCTGCACCGGTGTCGCGATGTTGCTCATCGACATCACGGTCGTCAACGTCGCGCTGCCGAGCATCCAGACCGAGCTGGACGCCAGCTTCGACGCGCTGCAGTGGGTGATCGACGCGTACACGCTGGGCGTCGCGTCGCTGCTGCTGACGTTCGGCTCGATCGGAGACCGGATCGGTCGGCGCAAGGTCTTCATCAGCGGCCTGGCCATCTTCCTGCTGGCCTCGCTGGCCTGCGGTCTGGCCCAGAGCCCGCTGTTCCTCGTCCTGGCCCGGCTGGTGCAGGGCGTCGGCGGCTCGATCATCTTCGCCACCTCGCTGGCCCTGTTGGGTGCGACTTATCACGGCCGGGACCGCGGAACCGCGTTCGGTGTGTGGGGCGCCACCGCCGGCGCCTCGGTCGCGCTGGGGCCGCTGGTCAGCGGAGTGCTCGTGAGCGGCCTGTCCTGGCGCTGGATCTTTCTCATCAACATCCCGATCGGGCTGTTCGCCCTGGCTGTGTCGGTGCGCCGGCTCGGCGAGTCTTCCGACCCGCGGGTGCATTCCATCGACTGGGCGGGGGCGGCGACGTTCAGTGCGGCGCTGGCACTGCTGGTGTTCGCCCTCATCCGGGGCCAGGACTGGGGATGGGGGAGTGCTTCGATCCTGGCCTTGCTTGTCGCCGCAGCGCTGTGCCTGGTCGTGTTCGTCGTCGTCGAGGCCCGGATCGAGCACCCGATGCTCGAGCTGGAGCTGTTCCGGACGCCGTCCTTCACCGGCGCCCAGATCGCGGCATTCACGATCTCGGCATCCCTGTTCGCGCTACTGCTCTACTTCACGTTCTACCTGCAGAACGTGCTCGGGTACGACGCGCTGGGCGCCGGGCTCCGGTTCCTGCCGCTCAGCCTCGCGACGTTGCTGGTCGCGCCCGCCGCCGGCAAGCTCTCCGACCGCATCCCGTACCGGCTGCTCATCTCCGTCGCCCTCGTCCTGGTCGGAATCGGTTTGCTGCTCATGCGGATGGTCAGCCCGACGTCGGGCTGGACGGCGTTGCTCGCCGGCCTCGTCGTCGCCGGGATCGGCGGTGGCGCGGTCAACCCACCGCTGGGCTCCCTGGCGGTCGGAGTGGTGGAGCCGTCGAAGTCCGGCATGGCGTCGGGCATCAACAACACCTTTCGGCAGGTCGGGATCGCCGCCGGCATTGCCGCCTACGGCGCGATCCTGCAGGCCCACATCCACAGCGAGCTGGCCGCCGGCCTCGGCCGGGCCAGGCTGCCGGGCGGTGCCCTGGACGGGCTCACGTCAGCGGTGGCCTCCGGGCAGATCACGCAGGCGGCCCAGCGGGTGCCCGAGGCCTTCCGGTCGCGATTCGAGGCGGCCGCCCTCGACGCCTACATCTCCGGGCTCGACCGGCTGCTGCTCATCGCCGCCGTCGTCGCGCTGGGCGGCGCCGTGCTCACCGCGGTCCTGATCCGGCAGAGCGACGTGGTGGGCACCGGCCGCCATCGCAAGTCCCGACGGATGATTCCGCCGCGACGGCGGTGAGCCGATAGTTCAGCCAGCGGGAGCTGCGCAACCAGAGCGGTGAGATCATGCGCGCGCTCGACCGCCCCGCATCGACTACCAGCGCTTCCGCGCAGACCTGGACGCCGCCGCCAGCCAGTGCGCGCTGCCGCGTGGCTGAGGTGCGGCGGCCTGCTCCTCGCCGCAACGTCACTGGCGACCGGACTGCTGCTCTACACCCGCAACGGCGACGACTTCCAGACCCTCGACGACCTCATCGAGGTCATCGTCGTGTAGACCAGTCGCAGCCACCTAGAGGCCGCCGACCCCCTTGCCGACGAGGACCACCCCTATCACGAGCAGCAGCACGCTCATCACCGCGGTGTTGTTGGCCTGCAGCCACACCTTCAGCTCGTCGAGGGGGTGCCGCATGCGTTCCTTGGCGACGGCGTACGCCAGTACCGGGATCGCCACGGTGCTCGCGGCCAGCACGGTGAACACCACCACCGCCACCACGTTGCCGGTGCCGGTCAGGTCGCCGGCCCCGATCGCCGCCCCGGCCGCCACGCACATGAGCAGGTTCTTGGGGTTGATCGCGGAGAGCAGGAAGCCGAGACCGGCCGCCTTGGGTGGCGTGAAGGTGTCGATGGCGGACATCCACTTCGGCAGCGGTGCGTCGGCGCCGGCCCGCGGTCGGCTCCTCCACTGACGGCCGGCGAGCAGCACGAGCAGCACCCCGAGCACGATCTTGACCCACGACACGACGGTCGACGGGTCGTCCGAGGCACCGAAGCCCGCCCTGGCCAGCACGGTGAACACCGTCGTCGCGACTGCGATCCCGGCCACCCACCCGGCCAGGAAGCCGGCGCTCGTGCCGCCCGCCTTCGGGGCCAGCAGCATGAGGATCGTCGCGATGATCGGGACCGGGCTGATCGCGACGCCGACAGCCAGCGGGAGGAGATCGCCGAGCACCGATGTCATGGGGCGACAGCCTGGCACGGCCCGACATGGTTCGCCGAGATGCATCGATGGTGGAATGCCGACCGCGCGGGTGCCTCCGGTTGGTACGTCACCTCAGAGGGGGCAAAGCGCCCTACCGGCGGACAACGCGCCTCGTCGATGATGGCGAGAAGCCCTTGACCCCGATCGTTCGTAGGTCGTTATGCTGACCGTCACCCGTTCCCGGGACCGCGCCACCCACCCCAACGGCTCCGGGCATCGGTGGCCCCGGCGGGCTCTCGCCGTCGCGGCGCCGGCACTGGCGGCGCTGGTCACCGCGTGGTGGACGCCGCGTGGCCCCGCGACCGAGGTACAGGCGCTGGTGACAATGGCGGTCGGCCTCGGGGTCGGCTTGGTCGCCGGAGCCGCGCTGCGCTCGCGGTGGGCGATGGTGTTGGCGCCGGCGGTGTTTGTGCTCGTCTTCGAGCTCGCGCGCGTCGGCGCCAGCGGCCCGACGGTCGACGCGATCGATCTCGGCAGCTTCTACGGCGTCGGCGCTTTCGTCGTCGGACGGCTCGTGCACGGGCTGCTGGTGCTGATTCCGATGGTCGTCGGCGCCGCGTACGGCCGCGCCTGGGCGGTACGACGCCAGCGCGGCCTCCCGGAGGTGGCTCGCGGGTGGCGTCGGGCCGGCCGGGCGGCGCGCCGTACCGGCGTCGCTGTGCTCTCCGGCGCGCTCGTGCTGCTGGCGGCCGGGATCGCCCGCCCGCCGGCGACCGATCAGATCCTGGCGGCCGACGGAGCGCCGCTTCCCGGCAGCGTCGCCGAAGTCACCCGGGTCGAGCTCGGTGGCCACGACCAGACTCTGCTCGTCCGCGGGAACAGCACGGACAACCCGGTGCTGCTGTTCCTGGCCGGCGGACCCGGCGGCCCGGAGATCGGCACGATGAGCCGCTACGGCGGCGCGCTGGAGCGGGACTTCGTCGTGGTCACCTGGGACCAGCGCGGCGCAGGAGCGTCGTACGACGCCCTCGAGCCGTCCGCGACGTTCACGTTCGACCAGGCGGTGAAAGACACCATCGAGCTGACCCAGCGCCTGCGGCAACGCTTCGGCGTCGAACGGGTCTATCTGGTCGGCAACTCCTACGGGACCTTGCTCGGCGTACGCGCCGTGGAGGAGCGTCCAGATCTGTACGCGGCTTTCGTCGGCACCGGCCAGATGGTGAGCGTGGCGGAGACCGACCGCGCCTTCTACGCCGACACCCTGGCGTGGGCCGAGCAGAACGGTGACCGCGCACTCGCCGACCAACTGCTCGGGCAGGGCGAGCCGCCGTACGCGGACCTGGTGTCGTACGCGCCGCTGTTCGCCGGCGAGCAGCAGTGGAACGACTACTCCGCCCGGGTCGGCGGCCGGAGCGACCGCGACCCGGCCGAGAACCTCATGGCCGACGAGTACACCCTCATGGACCGGGTCGGGGCTGCCGCCGGGCTCATCGACTCCATGGCGCTGCTCTACCCGCAGCTGCAGGACCTCGACCTGCGCGTCGACGCCCCGCGAGTGGACGTACCGGTCTATCTCGTCGAGGGCAGGTACGAGGCGCGTGGGCGGATCGAGCTGGTGAGGGACTGGTACGCGGCGCTGCAGGCGCCGAGCAAGCAGCTGATCACCTTCGAGCGGTCGGGGCACCGGCCGTTCGTGGAGGAGCCGCAGCGCATGGCGCAGGTGATGCGCGGCGTGCTCGCCGACACCGGGGTGACCGCCACCCCCGTCGCCGCTGCTGCGGCGACGGAGCCGGCCGACGACCTGCTCGGCCTTTTCACCCGCTACAACGGGGCCACCTGGCCGTGGCACCTCGTCGCCTACGGGATCGCCCTGCTCGTGGTGGGGCTGGTGCTGCTGCGCCCGGGGAAGGTCACCGACCGGGTCACCGCTGGCGCGCTGGCGGCGATGTGGCTGTGGCTCGGCGTCGGCTTCCACGCCACGTTCGCCGCCCAGGTCGACCCGCTGCTCGGCGCCGCGTACGCCGCCCTGTTCGTGGTGCAGGCGTTCCTGTTGGCCCGCGCCGGTATCGTCCGCCGGGAGCTGGCCTTCACCGCCGGCCGCGGCGTCTCGGCGTGGGTCGGCTGGGGGGCGCTGGCGTACGCGCTGGTGGTTTACCCGGTCATCGGCGCCGTGCTCGGCCACGGCTGGCCGCAGGCGCCGCTGGTGGGCATGGCGCCGTGCCCCAGCGCAATCGCGACGTTCGGGCTGCTGCTGCTGGCCATGCCCCCGCTGCCGCGGCACCTGCTCGCGATCCCGCTGATGTGGGCTGTGCTCGCGCCGCTGGCCGCGGTCGGGCGAGGAGTGCCCGAGGACCTGGGCCTTCTCGTGTTCGGCGTCCTCAGCGTCGCGATCGTCCTGGTCCGCGACCGGCGACCTCACGCGCCGGAGGGCGAAGCCACGGCTGAAGACACCGGCGCGGTCGCGCGCTTGCTCGGACGGACGCCCGTGTCAAGCACTACGGCGCGCTCACACGACTAGTGGTCTGACGCGTGTCTAGCCTTAGTCTTGCGTGTCACTGCGCGACAATGGCGTATGCCGAATCGGGTGCGCGTGCTGGCGGTGCGGGATGGGGACCGGGGCGAGCTGGAGCGCCGGGCGCGGAGTAAGGCGGAGCCGGCGCGGGTGGCTCAGCGGGCTCGG
>JBBRVP010000033.1:0-37006 GCA_038246785.1 Jiangellales bacterium | reverse complement strand
GGGGGGGCCGGGGGGCGGCTGCGGGGCGGCCGGTGGCTCGTCGTCGTCGTCGACGACGACGACGACGGGGGCAGCGACGTGGAGCGACTCCACCGGCGGGTGCAGATCGCCGTCCGTGGCGGCGCCCCGCACCCTGGTTCCCCCGGCGTCTGGGTGCCCCTGGCCGTGGAGGCCGGCCTGTCGGTGCTGGCCCAGCTGGTCGCGGAGCGCAACAAGGAGCCGGTCACCCCGGCAGCGGCTGCCGACGGCATCGAGGCGCGGCTCTGGTCGGCGCTGTGGGACGTGCCGGATCGGCTGTGGGCGGAGCAGGTGGTGCCGGCCGTGGCCGAGCTGCGGGCACTTCCCGACCAGCAGCGGCCACGGGTCACCCGCGAGCGGCGGCGCGTGCTCGTGTTGCGACCCGGCGGGTAGCGGCCGGGACGCGCTCGCGGCCAGCGTCGGCGGGCGCCGGCGGCGGCCAGCGTCGGCGCCTTCTCCCCCTCCTCCGCCTCCTCGCTCCCTCCCTCCCTACACATCTGGGCCTGGAGGGCCTGGGGAGCCTGCGGGGGCGCCTCAGCAGCCGCCAGGTCCCCCCCTGACCCCAAATGTGTACCGGAAGGCAGGGGGCCTCGGCGGGGGCGGAGCGGGGGCGGGGGGGGCGCGGGCCGGGCGGACCGGGCCGTTTCCCTTCGGCGTCGCGGCGACCGGGTCAGCGACCGGCGACCGAGCGCAGCGCCTCGACGCGGTCGGTGCGCTCCCAGGTGAACTCCGGCAGCTCGCGGCCGAAGTGCCCGTAGGCCGCGGTCGCCGTGTAGATCGGCCGGAGCAGCTGCAGCGCGTCGATGATCGCCGCCGGGCGCAGGTCGAAGACATCGGTGACGGCTGCCTGGATCGTCGCCACCGGCACCACCTCGGTGCCGAAGCACTCGACGAACAGGCCGACCGGCTTGGCCTTGCCGATGGCGTAGGCGACCTGCACCTCGCAGCGGCGGGACAGGCCGGCGGCGACGACGTTCTTGGCCACCCAGCGCATCGCGTAGGCCGCGGACCGGTCCACCTTGGAGGGGTCCTTGCCGGAGAACGCCCCGCCACCGTGGCGGGCCATGCCGCCGTAGGTGTCGATGATGATCTTGCGGCCGGTGAGGCCGGCGTCGCCCATCGGGCCGCCGATCTCGAAGCGGCCGGTGGGGTTGACCAGCAGCCGCGCGTCGCCGTGCTCGAGGCCGAAGGTTTCCAGCACCGGCTCGACGACGTGCTCGCGGATGTCGGGGGCGAGCAGCTCGTCGAGGTCGACGTCCTTGGCGTGCTGGGAGGACACCACGACGGTGTCGACCCGCACCGGGCGGTCGCGGTCGTACTCGATGGTGACCTGCGTCTTGCCGTCGGGACGCAGGTAGGGAACCGTCCCGTCCTTGCGCACCATGGACAGTCGCTCGGCGAGGCGGTGCGCCATGGTGATCGGCAGCGGCATCAGCTCGGGGGTGTCGTCGCAGGCGTAGCCGAACATCAGCCCCTGGTCGCCGGCACCCTGCTTGTCCAGCGGGTCGACGGCGCCGGTGCGCGACTCGTAGGCGGTGTCGACGCCCTGGGCGATGTCGGGCGACTGCGCGCCGATCGACACCGACACGCCGCAGGAGTGGCCGTCGAAGCCCTTGGCCGAGGAGTCGTAGCCGATCGCCAGGACGCGCTCGCGCACGATGCCGGGGATGTCGGCGTACCCGGTCGTCGTGACCTCGCCGGCGACGTGGACGAGGCCGGTGGTCACCAGCGTCTCGACCGCGACGCGGCTGTGGGCGTCCTCCGCGAGCAGCGCGTCCAGGATGGAGTCGCTGATCTGGTCGCAGATCTTGTCCGGGTGTCCCTCGGTGACGCTCTCGGACGTGAACAGGCGACGGGACACGGGACTCCTCGGACGGCCGGACGGACCGGGCAAGACTACCGGGGCGCGGGAGCCGACCCGAGCCGTTCGGCCACGAGGTCCCACACGACCGAGGCGAGCGCCTCTTTTGGCCCGACCGGCACCTCGGTGGCCGAACCGTCGGCACCGAGGACGACGGCCTCGGTGTGCGGATCGCCGAAGACCTTCCCGCCGCTGACGTCGTTGACGACGAGCAGGTCGGCGCCCTTGCGGGCGAGCTTGGCCCGCCCGTGCTCGAGCGGGCTGCCGGCTGCGTCGCCGGTCTCGGCGGCAAAGCCGACCACGACTCGGCCGGGACGGCGCTGCGCGGCGAGCTCAGCGAGCACGTCGGGGTTGCGCGTCAGCTCGAGCGCCGGCGCGTCGTCGCCGCTGCCTTTCTTGATCTTGTGTTCGGCGTACGCGGCGGGGCGGAAGTCCGCGACGGCGGCGGCCATCACCACCGCGTCGGCCGTCTCGGCGGCCGCGATCACCGCTGCGCGCAGCTCAAAGGCGGTGCCGACCCGGACCACGGTCGTGCCAGCCGGATCCGCGGCGTCGACGTTGGCCGCGACGACCGTGACGCAGGCGCCTCGGGCGGCGGCGGTGCGCGCCAGCGCCCACCCCTGCCGACCGGAGGATCGGTTGCCGAGGTAGCGGACCGGGTCGAGCGGCTCGCGGGTGCCGCCGGCGGACACGACCACCCGGCGGCCGACCAGATCGGGCGGGAGAGCGCCGCGGGCCAGCACAGCCCGGACCACGGCCGCGATCTCCACCGGCTCGGGAAGCCGCCCGGGGCCGGATTCGGCTCCGGTGAGCCGGCCGATCTCCGGTTCAAGGACGACGACCCCGCGCCGGCGCAGCAGCGCGACGTTGTCGCGGGTGGCCGGGTGCTCCCACATCTCGGTGTGCATGGCCGGGGCGAGCAGGACCGGGCAGCGCGCCGTGAGCAGGGTGGAGGTGAGCAGGTCGTCGGCCAGCCCGTGCGCGGCCCGGGCCAGCAGGTCGGCGGTGGCGGGGGCGACCACCACCGCGTCGGCCTCGCGGCCCAGTCGGACGTGGGGCACCTGATGGGCGTCGGACCACACGTCGGTCGCTACCGGCTCGCCGGACAGCGCCGCCCAGGTCGGCTCGCCGACGAAGCGCAGCGCCGCGTCGGTGGGGACGACCCGGACATGGTGGCCGGCCTCGGTCAGCTCGCGCAGGAGCAGGCAGGCCTTGTAGGCGGCGATGCCGGCGCCGACGCCGAGGACGAGGCGCGCCACCGGAGGACGCGGCTCCCGGTCAGGCCTGCTCGACGGGCTCGACGGTGAGTAGGTCGCCGTCGATCTCGCGCAGGGCGATCGAGAGGGGCTTCTCCTGGACGTGGGTCTCGACGAGCGGGCCGACGTACTCCAGCAGGCCCTCACCGAGCTGGGCGTAGTAGGCGTTGATCTGCCGCGCGCGCTTGGCGGCGTAGATGACCAGCGCGTACTTGGAGTCGGTCTTCTCCAGCAGCCGGTCGATGGAGGGCGAGGTGATGCCCTCGGCGACGCCGTGGGTTCCGGACACGCTGAAGCCTTTCGCAAGGGAGCTGAGCTGCGGCCGGGCGGCGAGCCGCCGCCTACGGCTGACCCAGCAAGGCTACCAGCCGACGGCCCACCGCCTCGACGTCGTCGTTGACCAGCCTGATCTCGAACTCAGGCTCGGCGGCCATCTCGGCGCGGGCCACCTCGAGCCGGCGGGCGACGACGTCGGGCTCCTCGGTGCCCCGGCCGGTGAGCCGGCGGACCAGCTCGTCCCACGACGGCGGCTTGAGGAACACCAGCAGCGCCTCGGGCAGGCGCGCGTGGACCTGCCGAGCCCCCGCGAGGTCGATCTCGAGCACGACAGGTACACCGGCGGCGAGGTGGCGCAGGACCGGCTCCGCGGGGGTGCCGTACAGGTGGCCGGCGAACTCCGCCCACTCGAGGAACTCCCCCGCCTCCGCTCGGCGCAGGAACTCGCCGCGGTCGAGGAAGGAGTAGTGGACGCCGTCACGCTCCCCCGGCCGCGGGAACCGGCTCGTGGCCGACACCGACACCCAGACGTCGGGGTGGTGGCGGCGTAGCTCGCGGACGACGGTGGACTTGCCGACGCCCGAGGGGCCGGAGAGGACCAGCAGACGGGAGCGCCGTGGCGGCCCCGCGCTCAGCCCCGACCGCCGAACACGGCCTCGAGGGCGCTCACCTGGTTGGCGCCGAGCCCGCGGACCCGCCGCGTCTCGGAGATGCCTATCCGCTCCATGATCTGGCGGGCCCGCACCTTGCCGACGCCGGGCATCGACTCGAGCAGCGCCGAGACCTTCATCTTGCCGATGACCTCGTTGCTCTGGCCCTCGGCGAGCACGTCGGCGAGTGATCCACCCGAGTGCTTGAGCCGGTTCTTGATCTCCGCGCGCTCGCGGCGGGCCTTCGCAGCCTTGTCGAGGGCGGCCGCCCTCTGCTCCGGGGTCAGCGGGGGGAGCACCACGTCGAACACCTCAGTCGGGTCGGGACAGCCGGGCCGTTACGGTGGGTGTTGGCCGCGAACCTAGCGACTGCGGCGCCGTGCTGCCAACGCCCCCCTCATCCCGATCGAGGCGCGATCAACGGCCGAGGGCCGCGGCGTACGCCGCCGCCACCCGCTCGGCCGCGTCCCGCAGGGCGCTGCGGCGCGGTCCGGCGCCCAGCACTTCGCGCGACGTGCTCGGCAGCACCGCGGGCAGCGCGTCGCCGAAGAGCCGATGCAGGTCCTCGGCCGTGCCGCCTTGCGCACCCAGGCCGGGCACCAGCAGTGGCCCGCCGCAGTCGAGGCGTTCCGTGGTGCTGCCGATGGTGGCCCCCACGACCACGCCCACCGAGCCCGGTCCGTCGTGGCCGGTCGTGGCGTTGGCCGCCCGTACGTGGTCGAGGACCGTGCCCGCCACGGTGCGGCCGTCGGCGCCACGCGCGCCCTGCACCTCGGCGCCCTCCGGGTTGGAGGTCAACGCGAGCACGAACACCCCACCGCCGTGGGCCTGCGCCGTGTCCAGCAGCGGCTGCAGGGATCCGAAGCCGAGGTACGGGGAGGCGGTCACGGCGTCGGCGTGCAGCGGGGACCGGGGGTCGAGGTAGGCGTCGGCGTACGCCTGCACCGTCGAGCCGATGTCGCCGCGCTTGACGTCGAGCAGCACCAGGGCGCCCGCGGCCCGCGCGTCGGCGAGCACGCGCTCCAGGACGGCGACGCCAGGTGCGCCGTGCCGCTCGAAGAAGGCCGACTGCGGCTTGAGCACCGCGACCCGGTCGGCCAGCGCCGCAACCGCGGTGCGGGCGAACCGGTCCAAGCCGGCGACATTGTCCCCGAGTCCCCACGCCGCCAGCAGCGCGGGATGTGGGTCGATCCCGACGCAGAGCGGACCGCGCGCGAGCATCGCGTCGGCGAGCCGGGTGCCGAACGGCCTCACGCTCTGCTCCTGCGGTGGGCAAGGCCGACGGCGTCGGCGAGCCTGCTGATGCCGCGCCCGGCGAGCGCCGTGCGCAGCTCGGCGGCCACCCGCGCCGGAGCTGCCGGGTCGTGGAAGACGACGGTGCCGACCTGGACGGCGGCGGCGCCGGCGAGCACCATCTCCAGCGCGTCGAGCCCCGTGCGCACCCCGCCGGCACCGACGAGGGGCACCTGCGGCAGCGCCTCGTGCACCTGCCACAGGCAGCGGACCGCCACCGGCCGGATAGCCGGCCCCGACAGGCCGCCGGTCACGCCGGCGAGGGCGGGCCGCAGCGTCGTGGTGTCGATCACCATGCCGAGCACCGTGTTGACCAATGTGATGGCGTCGGCGCCGGCCTCGACCACGGCGCGGGCGACCGCCGTGATGTCGGTGACGTCGGGCGAGAGCTTGGCGAGGACGGGCACCGTGCGGTGGGTCTCCTTGCGCACCGCCGAGATCACCCGGGCGGCGGCGGCGGGGTCGCAGGCGAAGACCAGGCCGCGGTCCTCCACGTTGGGGCAGGAGATGTTGACCTCGACGGCGGTGGCGCCGCCGGCCCGGCGCAGCCGGCGCGCCACCTCGACGTACTCCTCGACGCTGCTCCCGGCGATCGACACGACGGCGCGGGCCCCACGATCGAGCAGCCACGGCAGGTCGTGCCGGAGGAAGCCGTCGATGCCAGGGCCCTGCAGGCCGATCGAGTTCAGCATGCCGCTCGGGGTCTCGGCCATCCGAGGCGTGGCCCGACCCGAGCGGGCGTCCAGCATGATCGACTTGGTGACGACCGCCCCGAGGGCGGTGAGGTCGAGGAAACCGTCGAGCTCGCGTCCGGCCGCTGCGCAGCCCGACGCCGTGAGCACGGGGCTGGGTAGGACGACCGAGGCGAGGCGGGTCGTGAGGTCGACCTCGGCGGGGGCCAGCGCGGCGGCGGCCGGCGAGGTGGTCGTGGTCATCGGGCGGCCCCGGCCAGCCGGGGCGCCCCGACGCAGTCGGCCGGGACGCTGCCGACCGCATCCCAGCGGACACGGTCGCCACGGAAGACCGGTCCCTCGAGGCAGGCCCGGGTCATCCGCGTACGCCCGTCGTCACCGACCACCGGCAGCACGCAGGTCATGCACACGCCGATGCCGCAGGCCATCGCCTCCTCGACGGCACACTGGCTGTGCGCGCCTGCCTCGGCGGCGACCCGGGCCACCGCGGCGAGCATCCCCATCGGCCCGCAGGCGTAGAGCACGTCGGCGCCGGTGCGCTCCACGAGGTCGGGCAGGACGTCGGTGACCAGGCCGCGGACGCCCGCGGAGCCGTCCTCGGTCGTGACGGTGACCGAATCGGCGACCCGCCGCGCCTCGGGTGGGGCGAACAGCCGGCCGGCGGTGGCGGCGCCGAGCACGAGGTGCGGCGTGCAGTCCCGAGCGCGCAGCCCTTCGGCGAGGGCGAACAGCGGCGCGCTGCCGTAGCCACCGCCGACGAGCACGCAGCCGACCGGCTCCCGCGGCAGGGCGAACGGGCGGCCGAGCGGGCCGACGAGGTCGACGACGTCGTGCGGCCGCCGCTCGGCCAGCCACGCGGTCCCGCGGCCGTGGACCGCGACGACGATCTCCAGCGTGCCGCCGTAGGCGTCGCTGGGGCGCGCCCGGTAGACCGAGAACGACCGGCGCAGCAGCATCGAGGTGTCCGGACCGCCGACGGCAAGCGCCACGAAGTGCCCGGGGCGTACGGCGTCCGCGACCCCCGGCGCCAGCAGCGTGAGGGTCACGAAGGCCCCCGCCCGCGCGGTGGCGAGCACCTCGGCCTCGATCTGGCGGGCCGCCCCGCCGGCGGGGCGGACGGCACTCACGGCTGGCTCCGGCCGAGCCGGGCCGACCAGTCCTGCAGCGAGCGCACGCGCAGCTCGCCGCTGCGCTGGCTCTCGATCCCCTGCACCGCGGCGCCGAGCCCCTGCACCGTCGTCACGCACGGCACGTTGCGCGCGACGGCGGCGGCGCGGATCTCGTAGCCGTCGGCCCGCGGCCGTCCGCCGGGCGTGGTGCCGCTCGGGGTGTTGACCACCAGGTCGACGTCGCCGTTGCGGATCCGCTCGACCACCGAGGGGTGGCCGTCCAGCTCACCGCCCGAGGACCGCTTGGGGACCACCGTGGTCGGCACGCCGTTGCGGCGCAGCACCTGCGCGGTGCCCTCGGTGGCGAGCACCTCGAAGCCGAGGTCGGCCAGCCGCTTGACGGGGAACACCATGTGACGCTTGTCGCGGTTGGCCAGCGACACGAAGGCGCGTCCGCTCACGGGGAGCCCGCCGTAGGCCGCGGTCTGCGACTTGGCATAGGCGATGCCGAACGTCTCGTCGACGCCCATGACCTCGCCGGTGGAGCGCATCTCCGGTCCGAGCACGGTGTCGACCGAGGTGCCGTCGGGCAGCCGGAAGCGGTTGAACGGCATCACCGCCTCCTTGACCGCGACCGGTGCGCTGGCCGGCAGGTCGACGCAGTCGCCGTGCGTGGGCAGCAGACCCTCGCAGCGCAGCTCGGCGACGCTCGCCCCGAGCATGACCCGAGCCGCCGCCTTGGCCAGCGCCACGCCGGTCGCCTTGGAGACGAACGGCACCGTGCGTGAGGCCCGCGGGTTGGCCTCCAGGACGTAGAGCACGTCGCCGGCCATGGCGTACTGGACGTTGATCAGCCCCCGCACGCCGACGCCGTGGGCCAGGGCCAGTGTGGAATCCCGGATGCGGTCGAGGTCCTGACGGCCCAGGGTGATCGGCGGCAACGCGCACGCGGAGTCGCCGGAGTGGATGCCCGCCTCCTCGATGTGCTCCATGACCCCGCCGAGGTAGAGCTCCACCCCGTCGTAGAGGGCGTCGACGTCGATCTCGACCGCGTCGTCGAGGAAGCGGTCGACCAGCACCGGGTGGTCGGGGCTGGCCTCGGTGGCGCGTGCGATGTAGTCGGCGAGCGTCTCCTCGTCGTAGACGATCTCCATGCCCCGGCCGCCGAGCACGTAGGAGGGCCGGACGAGGACCGGGTAGCCGATGGCGGCGGCGATCCCGCGCGCCTCCTCGAAGGAGGTGGCGGTGCCGTGCTGCGGCGCGGGGAGCGCGGCGTTGGCCAGCACGTGGCCGAACGCGCCACGGTCTTCCGCGAGGTGGATGGCGTGCGGGCTGGTGCCGACGATGGGCACCCCCTCGCGCTCGAGCCCGTCGGCGAGCCCGAGCGGGGTCTGCCCGCCCAGCTGCACGACGACGCCGGCAACCGGGCCGGCCCCGCGCTCGGCGTGCACGACCTCGAGGACGTCCTCGAGGGTGAGCGGCTCGAAGTAGAGCCGGTCGGAGGTGTCGTAGTCGGTGGACACCGTCTCGGGGTTGCAGTTGACCATGACGGTCTCGTAGCCGGCATCGCGGAGCGCCATGGCCGCGTGCACGCACGAGTAGTCGAACTCGATGCCCTGGCCGATGCGGTTGGGGCCGCTGCCGAGAATGAGCACGGCGGGCCGCTCGCGGGGCGCGACCTCGGTCTCCTCGTCGTAGGAGGAGTAGTGGTACGGGGTGCGCGCAGCGAACTCGGCGGCGCAGGTGTCCACCGTCTTGAACACCGGCCGGATGTCGAGGGCGTGGCGCAGTCCGCGGACGACGGCTTCGTGCAGTCCCCGGATCCGGGCGAGCTGGGCGTCGGAAAAGCCGTGCCGCTTGGCCTCGCGCAGCACGTCGGGTGTGAGGTGAGGGGCGGACTCCACGCGGCCCGCGACCTCGACGAGCAGCAGCAGCTGGTCGACGAACCAGGGGTCGATCGCGGTGGCGGCCGACACCTCCTCGACCGTGGCTCCGGCGCGCAGGGCGTCGACGACGTCGACGATCCGCCCGTCGTAGGCCTGCTCCACCCGCTTGAGCAGATCGTGTTTGTCGGCGAGGTCGCCGCTGAAACGCAACGAGGCATCGCGCTTTTCCATGCTGCGCAGGGCCTTCTGGAGCGCCTCGGTGAAGTTGCGGCCGAGGGCCATCGCCTCGCCGACGCTCTTCATGTGCGTGGTGAGCGTCGGATCGGCGTGCGGGAACTTCTCGAACGCGAAGCGCGGCACCTTGACCACGACGTAGTCGAGCGTGGGTTCGAAGGCGGCCGGGGTCTCCGCGGTTGCGTCGTTGGGGATCTCGTCAAGGGTGTAGCCCAGTGCCAGCTTCGCCGCGATCTTGGCGATCGGAAACCCGGTCGCCTTGGACGCCAGCGCCGAGGACCGCGAGACCCGCGGGTTCATCTCGATGACGACGATCCGGCCGGTGCGCGGGTCGACAGCGAACTGGATGTTGCAGCCGCCGGTGTCCACACCGACCGCGCGGATGATGCCGATCGCGAGGTCGCGCATCGCTTGGTACTCCCGGTCGGTGAGCGTCATCGCCGGCGCGACGGTGATGGAGTCGCCGGTGTGCACGCCCATCGGGTCGAGGTTCTCGATGGAGCAGACGATCACGACGTTGTCGGCGCGGTCGCGCATGACCTCCAGCTCGTACTCCTTCCAGCCCAGGATCGACTCCTCCAGCAGCACCTCGGTGGTGGGGCTGACGTCGAGGCCGAGGCCGGCGATGCGCCGCAGGTCGGGCTCGTCGTGGGCCATGCCGGAGCCGGCGCCGCCCATGGTGAACGAGGGCCGGACGACGACCGGGTAGCCGAGCTCCGCCGCCGCGGCCAGGCACTCGTCGAGGCTGTGGCAGATCAGCGAGCGCGCGACCTCGCCGCCGAGCTGTTCCACGATCTGCTTGAACGAGGCCCGGTTCTCGCCGCGGTGGATGGCCTCGACCGAGGCGCCGACGAGCTCGACGCCGTACTTGTCGAGGACTCCGCGCTCGTGCAGCTCGATCGCGGTGTTGAGCGCGGTCTGCCCGCCAAGCGTGGCGAGCAGCGCGTCCGGCCGCTCCCGCTCGATGATCTTCTCCACGTAGTCGGCGGTGATCGGCTCGACGTAGGTTGCGTCGGCCAGCTCCGGGTCGGTCATGATCGTCGCCGGGTTGCTGTTGACGAGGACGACCCGCAGACCCTCTGCGCGCAGGACGCGGCAGGCCTGCGTGCCGGAGTAGTCGAACTCGCAGGCCTGGCCGATGACGATGGGCCCGGAGCCGATGACGAGCACGCTGGAGATGTCGCTACGACGGGGCATCAGGCGCGCCCGCGCATGAGGTCGGCGAAGCGGTCGAAGAGGTAGCCGGCGTCGTGCGGCCCGGCGGCGGCCTCCGGGTGGTACTGCACCGAGAACGCCCGCAGCCGCCCGGCGTCGTCGCGCAGCTCCAGACCCTCGACCACGTCGTCGTTGAGGCATACGTGTGAAACGGCGGCTGCGCCGCCGAAAGGCGTGGAAACGAGCTCATCGAGCGGCGCCTCGACGGCGAAGCCGTGATTATGACAGGTAACGGCCACCCGACCGGTCCCGCTGGGTCCTAGCTCCTTCACAGGCTGGTTGATGCCGCGATGGCCGTAGCGCAGCTTGTAGGTGCCGAAGCCGAGGGCACGGCCGAGCACCTGGTTGCCGAAGCAGATCCCGAACGCCGGCACGCCGCGCTCCAGCACGCCGCGCAGCAGCGCCACCGCGTGCTCGGCCGTGGCGGGGTCGCCGGGGCCGTTGGAGAGGAACACCCCGTCGGGGGACGTTGCGAGCACCTGTTCCAGCGTCGAGCCGGCCGGCAGCACGTGAACCTCCATGCCGCGCTCGGCCATCCGCCGAGGAGTCATCGTCTTGATGCCGAGGTCGATCGCGGCCACGGTGAAGCGGGTCTCGCCGACGGCGCTGACGACGTACGGCTGTGGCGTCGTGACGTCGGCTGTGAGGTCGGCACCCTGCATGGGCGGCGCGGCGAGCACCCGCTCGCGCAGTGCCGCCGCATCGTCGTCGACAGTGGAGATGCCGACTCGCATCGCGCCGCGCTCGCGCAGGTGGCGGGTCAGCGCCCGGGTGTCGACCTCGCAGATGCCGACCACGCCCTGCGCCGCGAGCTCCTCCTCGAGCCCGCGCCGCGTCCGCCACGACGACGCGCGGCGCGGCGCCTCCCGGATGACGTAGCCGGCGACCCAGATCCGGTCGGATTCGGGGTCCTCGTCGTTGACGCCGGTGTTGCCGATGTGCGGTGCGGTCTGCACGACGACCTGGCGGTGGTAGGACGGGTCGGTCAGCGTCTCCTGGTAGCCGGTCATGCCGGTCGAGAAGACGGCCTCGCCGTACGCCTCCCCCGCGGCCCCGAGAGCGCGCCCCCGGAATGCCCGGCCGTCCTCGAGGACGAGCAGCGCGCAGCCGCGGTCACCGCTCATGGGCTGCCCGCTCCACCAGCGCGCCGACAGCGGACTCGAGGGCGTCGGCGTCGTCGGCTCGAGTGGGCCGGAAGCCCAGGTCGAGCTCGGTGTCCGCGTGCGACCACGTCACCACGACCAGGCCGCCGTCCTCGACCACCTTGCCGGCGAGCGCCCGGTCGCGTCGCACGGCCCGCAGCGAACCAGCCGCGAGCCACACGCCGGCGGCGCCGTCCCGTCGCAGCGCGACTCCGTCGGCGTACACCTCCACGATGGCCTTGGCGCGGGCGCCGAGACCGTGGCTGGTGATCCGGTCGAGCCACTGCCCGGGACGCGCCGCGCCCGCGTAGAGCCCCTCGGCGCTCGTTGCCGGAGCGGGCAGTCCAGGCGGCGGCGTCGGCAGCGGCGGCATCCCGGCCGTGAGGTTGGCCCGGGTCCACCAGCCGCGCCACATGCCGTAGTAGGCGACGGCGAGCACGAGCGCGAGGATCAGCACCGGGGCGAGGTACCTCATGCCAGCTTCCCGTCCAGCACCGTCGGCCGGCCGCGCAGGAAGGTGGCGACCACGGCGCCGGGCAGCTCGCGCCCCGCATAGGGGGTGTTGCGGCTCAACGACGCGAGCCGTGCCGGGTCCACGGTGACGCGGGCGGCCGGGTCGACGAGCACGAGCGAGGCCGGCTCCCCGGCTGCCAGCGGACGTCCGTGGCCGGGGAGCCGGCCGATTCGCGCCGGACGGGTAGCCATCCGGTCGGCGACGCCTGCCCAGTCGAGCAGCCCGGTGTCGACCATGGCCGCCTGCACTACCGACAACGCCGTCTCCAGGCCGAGCATCCCGGTGGCGGCCTCCGCCCATTCGCACTCCTTGTCCTCCAGCGCGTGGGGGGCGTGGTCGGTGGCCACCGCGTCGATCGTGCCGTCGGCGAGCGCGAGGCGCACGGCGGCGACGTCGTCGGGGCCGCGGAGCGGCGGGTTGACCTTGAACACCGGGTCGTAGCCGGTGACCAGCTCGTCGGTGAGCAGCAGGTGGTGCGGTGTCACCTCGGCGGTGACGTCCCAGCCCTTGCCCTTGGCCCAGCGCAGGATCTCCACGGAGCCCGCGGTGGAGACGTGGCAGACGTGCAGCCGTGACCCGACGTGCGCGGCGAGCAGCACGTCGCGGGCGACGACGGCCTCCTCGGCGACCGCCGGCCAGCCGCGCAGCCCGAGCCGGCCGGACAGCTCGCCCTCGTGCATCTGGGCGCCCTCGGTGAGCCGCGGGTCCTGCGCGTGTTGTGCCACGACGCCGTCGAACGCCTTGACGTACTCCAGGGCGCGGCGCATGAGCACCGGGTCGGACACGCAATCGCCGTCGTCGGAGAAGACCCGGACCCGTGCCGCGGAGTCGGCCATCGCGCCGAGCTCGGCCAGCTGCGCGCCGCGGCGGCCCACGGTCACGGCACCGACCGGCTGCACGTGGCAGTGACCGGCCTCCCGGCCAAGCCGCCAGACCTGCTCCACGACGCCGGCGGTGTCGGCGGCCGGGTCGGTGTTGGGCATGGCGTGCACGGCGGTGAAGCCGCCGAGGGCCGCTGCCCGGGTGCCGGTCTCGACGGTCTCGGCGTCCTCCCGCCCGGGTTCGCGCAGGTGGGTGTGCAGGTCGACCAGGCCGGGCAGCGCGACCAGGCCGGCGGCGTCGAGCACCTCCGCACCGGCGACGGACAGATCGGGTCCGATATCGGCGAGCACGCCGTCGCGCAGCAGCAGGTCGGCCGGTTCGCCGCCGAGCGGCCGCGCGCCGCGGACCAACCAGCTGCCGCTCACGCCGAGGCTCCGGTCCAGCCGTCGGGCGCGCTGCCGCCGAGCAGGAGGTAGAGCACGGCCATCCGTACGCTCACGCCGTTGCCGACCTGCTCGACGATCACCGACCGCTCGCAGTCGGCGGCGTCGGCGGTGATCTCCAGGCCGCGGTTCATCGGTCCGGGGTGCATGACGACGGCGTGCTCGGGCAGCAGCCGAAGCCGCCGGGAGTCCAGGCCGTAGCGGCGGCTGTACTCCCGCGCGCTGGGGAAGAACGCCGCGCCCATCCGTTCGCGCTGAACCCGCAGCATCATCACGGCGTCCACCTTGGGCAGCACCGCGTCGAGGTCGTAGGAGGTCTCGCACGACCACGAACCCACGCCGACCGGAAGCAGGGTCGGCGGCGCGACGAGGGTGACCTCGGCGCCGAGGGTGTCGAGCAGCAGCACGTTGGAGCGGGCCACCCGGCTGTGCAGCACGTCCCCGACGACCGCGACCCGGCGACCGGTGAGGTCGTCGCCGAGGTGACGGCGCAGGGTGAACGCGTCGAGCAGCGCCTGGGTCGGGTGCTCATGCGTGCCGTCGCCGGCGTTGACGACGGCCGCGCGGATCCAGCCGCTGTGCGCGAGCCGGTACGGCGCGCCGCTGGCCCCGTGCCGGACGACCACGGCATCGGCCCCCATCGCCTCCAGCGTCAGCGCGGTGTCCTTCAGCGACTCGCCCTTGGAGACGCTGGAGCCCTTGGCCGAGAAGTTGATGACGTCGGCGGACAAGCGCTTGGCGGCTGCCTCGAACGAGATCCGGGTGCGCGTGGAGTCCTCGAAGAACAGGTTGACCACGGTGCGCCCGCGCAGCGTCGGGAGCTTGCGCACCGTGCTCTGCGACAGCGCGGAGTCGATCTCACGGGCCGTGTCGAGCACGAGCAGCGCCTCGTCTCGGCGCAGGTCGCCCGCCGAGAGCAGGTGGGTCCTCACCGCGGGTCACCGCCGGCTGCCCGGGTCGTCCCGGCTGCGCGGGTCGTCCCGGCCGGCGGGTTGGCGCCCGAGCTGGCGCTGCGCCCGGGCTCGATCACTACGCCGTCGCGCCCGTCGACCTCCGCGAGCAGGACGTGGACGTCCTCGTCCAGCGCGGTGGGGATGTTCTTGCCGACGCAGTCCGGCCGGATCGGCAGCTGGCGATGGCCCCGGTCGACGAGCACGGCGAGCCGGACCGCTCCCGGGCGGCCGACGTCATCGAGCGCGGTGAGCGCCGCCCGCACGCTGCGTCCGGAGTACAGCACGTCGTCGACGAGCACGACCACCTTGCCGTCGACCCCGCCCGGCGGGATCTCGGTGCGCTCCAGCGCCCGGGCCGGGCGCAGCCGCAGGTCGTCGCGGTACATCGTGATGTCCAGCGACCCGACCGGCACGGCGGCGCCCTCGACGGACTGGATGCGTTCGGCGAGCCGGCGGGCGAGCGGGACGCCGCGGGTGGGGATGCCCAGCAGCACCATGTCGGCGGCGCCGCGGTTGCGCTCGAGCAGCTCGTGCGCGATGCGGGTCAGCGCGCGGGCGACGTCCTCGCTGTCGAGGATCGCGCGCACCCCGGCGGGAGCGGACGGCACGAGGTGGACCTCCTTCCCCGCCTCACGGGACGGGCCTTAAAGGATGTCGGTCGCGGGGAGCGTAGCAGCGCCGTCCCGCACGCCGCGGCGGCTCGCCCGGGCAGGGTCGGTGCCCGCTGAGCTCACCGCGGCCGGCCTCGCCGGCTGGCGGGGGCCTATTGCGGGGAGGTCCACCCCCTTCTCCGCATGTGGCAGGGGTCCCCCGCCCCATACCAAGCGGCGGGGAACGGAGGTGGTTCCGCGCCTGGACACGGACCGTGCTGTCCGCGCCCGGCCCGGTCTCACGCTGGGTCAGACCGGTCGCGGACAGGGAGTGATTGACGGCGCGCTGTCGAGGGCCTAATGTTACACAGCGTAACTTGCGTCGGCATCGAAGACTCTGCGTCACCGATGGGCAGGGGGAAGTCGGGACGAGATCCGTTCCCGGCATCGAGCGAGGGGGAGCACGTGGAGTATCCGAAGGAGCTTGGCGCCCGCCTGCGGGCGATCCGCACGCAACAGGGGCTGTCGCTGCATGGGGTGGAGCAGAAGTCCAAGGGGCGCTGGAAGGCGGTCGTCGTCGGCTCCTACGAGCGCGGCGACCGTGCGGTAACGGTGCACCGGCTCTCCGAGCTCGCCGAGTTCTACGGCGTCCCGGTCGTGGAGCTGCTGCCGGGCGCCGGCCCGCGCGCGTCCGCGGAGGCGCCGCCGCGGCTCGTCATCGACCTCGAGCGGCTGGCCCGTCTCCCGTACCCGCAGTCGGCCCTGCTGGCCCGCTACACCGCGACCATCCAGGCCCAGCGCGGTGACTACAACGGCCGCGTCCTCTCGATCCGCCAGGACGACCTGCGCACGCTGGCTGTGATCTACGACGAGCCGGCGAGCGTGGTGACCGAGCGCTTCATCGAGTGGGGGGTGCTCAACCCCGAGGCACGCGCCGACAGCGGCGACCGGCCGCCGGCACCGGTGCGCTGAGGCCACGCCCCCGACCTTTGCGTCAGGGGCGGTAGACGCCGCCGATCACCTCGATCAGCGCCCGCTCGGCCAGCGCCGGCGGGAGCGCGCCGAGCAGCGCGTGCACCGGCGCCAGTCGCTCCGGCAGGGTCCCGCCGGACACTCCGGCCGCCACGAGCACCGCGGCGACCTCGGCGTCGCTGAGCGTGGCCGGGTCGAGGCTCGACGCCGCCTGCAGCAGGGCCGGGTCGGGCCGGGCACGACCGCGCCCGCGGGCGGCGTCGGCGGATGCCGCGAACGCGCCGACGAGCTCGGGCACCAGCGGCGCGACGGCGGCGCTCATGGACAGGTGCACGCTGGCAGGCAGCCCGTCGTGGGCCGGCTGCGCCTGCACGAACCAGCCCCGCTGCGCGAGCTCGTCGGCCACCACCGTGATGTCCGGGTCGTCGGGTCCCCCGTCGTCGGCGACGGCGACCAGCGTGCTGACCGGGGCGCCCAGCACGTGCAGGCCCTCCACCGAGGACAGACCGGCGACCAGATCCTGCGTCGCGGCCCGCGCCGTGCGGGCCAGCCCGACGAACCCGTCCCGGCCGACGTGGCGCAGTACCGCCCAGGCCGCCGCGGCCGGCCCGGCCGGCCGGGTGCTGGCCAGCGTCGGGTTCACCAGCGGGTAGCCCGGCCAGCCGGCGAAGGCGAACCACGACCGGCGGCGCAAGCCGGCATCGCACCACAGCAGCAGCGACACCCCCTTCGGGGCGTAGCCGTACTTGTGCAGGTCCACCGACAGCGACGTCACCCCCGGCACCGACAGGTCCCAAGCCGGCAGCGCCGCGTCGAGGAAGGGCAGCACCCACCCGCCGATGCAGGCGTCGACGTGACACGGCACGCCGGCCGCGTCGGCCGCGGCCGCCACCGCCACCACGGGGTCGAGGACGCCGTGCGGGTAGGAGGGCGCCGACACCACCACCAGCGCGGTGTCCTCGTCGATCGCGGCGGCCATCGCCGCCGGGTCAGGCGCCAGCGTCACCGCGTCGACCGCGACGGTGGTCACGTCGAGGTCGAACAGGTGCGCCCCCTTGTGGAACGCCGGATGCGCGCTGACGGGCAGCACCAGCCGGCCGCGCCTGGTGCGTCCCCGCCGCTCGCGGTGCAGCTCGCGCGCCGCGAGGACCGCGAGCAGGCAGCTCTCGGTGCCGCCCGAGGTGAGCGTGCCCACCGCGTCGGCTCCACCGCCGAGCTCGGCCAGCGCGGTGGCGACGAGGTCGTTCTCGATGCTCGCCGTGGACGGGAACGCGGTCGGGTCCAGCGCGTTGACCGGTGCCATGACCGCGTGCGCCCGCGCCGCCAGGTCCTCCAGCCCGGCGAGCCCGGAGTCGAAGACGTACGCGGTCGTGCGCCCGCCGTGCACCGGCAGGTCGTGCCCGCGGCGGGCCGCGAGCTCGGCCAGCACCAGCCCCGCGTCGACACCCCCGGCCTCCCAGGCGCCACCAGGTGATCCGCCGGCCCGCCGGCGGTCGGTCGCGGGCGCGGCTGCGGCATCGGTCACGGAGTCCCTCCGGGGGCGGTGGTGACGGTCCCGCGCACGCGGGCCGCGGTGAGGTCGTAGCGCAGCACGAACGGCAGGCTCGCCACCGCCAGCACGGCCGGCACGATGCCGAACCCCACGACGACGCCGGTGATCGCGGAGTCCGGCTGCGCCACCCGCTCGTCCGCGGCCGAGGAGACGAAGCCGGTGACGGCGAGCACCGCCGCGAGGGCACCCGGCCCGAGCGCGAGGCCGGTCGTCTCTCCCGCGGTCCACAGCCCCGTGAGCGACCCCGACCGCGGCGCCGGCCCTTCGGCGGCCACCGTGTCGGGCAGCATCGCGAGCGGGAACAGCTGCAGTCCCGCGTACGCGACGCCGACGAGCGCGACCAGCGCGTAGACGCCGCCGCTCGGCAGCAGCCGGGCCAGCGAGAGGCCGCCGGTGGCGACCGCGAACAGCGCCGTCGCGGCGCGCAGGCCGCGATGCTTGCCCAGCCGTCCGCCCACCCGCGCCCACATCGGCATGACGACGACGGCCGGCCCGACGAGCGCGACGAACAGCACGGAGGTGAGCGCGGAGTCACCGAGGACGTAGGTCGCGACATAGGGCGCGGCGGCGAGCATGCACCCGGTGGCGAGCGCCTGGAGGAGGAATGCAGAGATCAGCAGCCGGAACGGTCGGTTTCCGGCGGCGGCCCGCAGCTGCTCCACGACGCCGGCATCCGCGGCGTCGGGCACCGTCAGCGGCCGCAGCCGGCGCGTGCTCCACCAGGCCGCGAGCATGCCGGCGCCGAGCAGGACGCCGATGACGAGGCCCATCAGGCGGTAGCCGGCGCGCCCGCCACCCGCCGCGTCGACGAGGGCAGGGGCGCCGGCGCCGAAGAGCAGGATCGCGACGGTGAGGAAGGCGACCCGCCACGCCATGAGCGTCGTGCGCTCGTCGTAGTCGTCGGTCACCTCCGCGGGCAGCGCCAGGTAGGACACCTGGAAGCAGGAGAACGCCGTCACCGCGCCGAGGAAGGCGACCACCACCCACGCCGCCGCCGCGGCGCCGTCGAGCGAGTCCGGCACCGCGAACGTCAGCGCGAAGACGACCGGCAGGCCCACCGCCCCGCCGAGCAACCAGCCGCGACGCGTCCCGCGCTCGCTGGCGCTGCGGTCCGAGCGCCGGCCCAGGAACGGGTCGACGACCACGTCCCACACCTTCGGGACCAGCACGGCCACCCCGGCGACCGCGGCCGGGACGGCCAGGGTGTCGGTGAGGAAGAACAGCAGCAACAGCCCGGGGACCGTGCCGAACCCCCCGGTGCCGAACGAGCCGAGCGCGTAGCCGACATGCTGGCCTCGCGTCAGCCGGTGCGCCACAGGCGGATTCTGCCCTGCCGATGTGCCCGTCGTGGAGCTCACCCTCGACCCGCTCCCGGCGCGCTCGGTAGCGTCGCGGTCGTGGGAGTGCTGCGCGGGTGGCGACGGCGCGCCGGGCGCAGCCCGCAGCAGGACTTCCTGGAGCAGGTGACGGCAGCCCTCGACGGTGCCCCCGGCGTCCGGCGGCTCGAGCCCCGCCCGGGCGAGTTCGCGCTGGTGGTGCACCGCGCGGACGGCGTCGTACGCCTGGACCTGGCCGCCGTGTTCGCCGAGAGCCGCCACGACGACGACGCCGCCCGGGCCGAGCGCGTGCGCCGGCTGGTGGCCGGCCTCGGTGAGACGGGTCCTGGCGAGGCGGCCGACGACGCCGGCTGGGACGAGGTCCGGCCGCGGCTGCGCCCGGTGCTCCGCGGGGTGAGCCGGCTGTCCCTCGCCGCCGACCCGGACCGTGCCCCGGCCGGCCGGCCGGCCGGTCTGCCGCTGCTCGCCGAGATGCTGGTCGTCGACGCCGAGCACACCATGCGATACGTCCAGCGCGCGGAACTGCCCGGTTGGGGCGTCGACCTCGACACCGCCCTGCAGGCCGCGCACTCCGGGCTGGCGGCCGTTCCGGTCACGGTCGGCGAGCGCCGGGCGCCCGACGGGCGGCGGCTGATCGAGGTCACCGGCGGCGATGACTACGCGAGCTCCCGCCTGCTCGCACCGGGCTGGCTGCAGGAGCTGGAGCAGCGGGTCGCGACCAGGCTGGTCGCGGCGGTGCCCTCGCGCGAGGAGCTCTGGGCGGTGCCGGCCGACGACCCCGCCGGGCTGGCCTGGCTGGTCAACACGGCCCGCGAGGCGTTCCTCGACTCGCCGCGTGGAGTCTCCCCCGTCCCGTACGCCGCCCACGACGCCGACGGCGTCGTGCCCTGGCTCCCGCCGCCCGGTGACCCGCTGGCGGTCGCCGTGCGCTCGGCCGCGTCGCTGCTGGCGCTGACCGAGTACGGCGCCCAGCAGGAGGAGCTGGCCGAGCTGCACCGCGCGGGGGACAGCGGGCTTACCGTGACGCCGGCGGAGGCGGTGGAGCGTCCGGGAGGTGAGCTCTTGACCATGACCCGCTGGGTGCGCGGGGTGCCGGCGCTGCTGCCCGAGACCGCGCTGCTCGGGCTGGTGGCAGACCCGGCCGATCCGGACACGCTGCTGGTCGTGCGCCGCATCGAGGCCGAGGAGGCGCTAGACCGGTGCACCGAGCCGGCGCCCGGGGTGCTGCCGGCGCGCCGGCGCACCACCGGCTTCCCGGATGCTGTCGAACTCGCCGGTCTGCGCCGGCGGGCGCTGCAGCTGTGAGCGGGCCGCCGACGCCGGGCCTGCTCAGCCGAGAGCGCGACCGACGGCGACCTTGCGTGTGTCGGGCGCGAGCAGCCGGACCGCATCGGCGGAGCGGTCGTCCGGCTCCCGCTGCGAGCGCCGTTCCGCCGCGACCCGCGCCCGGTAGACGTCGACCTCGGCGGCCGCCCGCGCGTCGTCCCACCCCAGCACGTCGCGGACGAGCCCGGCGGCTGCCGGAGCGGACTCCGCACCTCGGTGCGGTGTCTCGATGGAGATGCGGGTACGCCGGGCCAGCAGATCGTCGAGGTGGGTGGCGCCCTCGTGGGTGGCGGCGTAGCGCAGCTCGGCGCGGACGTACTCCTCCGCGCCGGGCACCGGCTCGAGCATCGTCGGGTCGTCGTCGGCGAGCCCGACGACCTCGCGGGCCAGCGCGCCGTAGCGGTCGAGCAGGTGCCGCACCCGCCACGGCGGCAGCGCCCACTCGCGGGCGAGCGCGTCGACCTGGTTGACCAGCGCGTGGTATCCGTCGGCGCCGACCAGCGCGACGTCCTCGGTGGCGCTGGGCGGCACCGGTCGGCCGAGCTCGGCGGCGGCGGCGTCGACGGCGTCGGCGGCCATGACCCGGTACGTCGTGTACTTGCCGCCGGCCACCGAGACCAGACCGGGCAGCGAGCGCGCGACCGCGTGCTCGCGGGACAGCGAACTCGTGTCGTCGGACTCCCCGGCCAGCAGGGGCCGCAGGCCGGCGTACACGCCCTCGATGTCATCGTGGGTCAGCGGCGTCGAGATCACCGCGTTGAGGCGGTCCAACAGGTAGTCGATGTCGGTACGGCTGGCGGCCGGGTGCGCCTTGTCGAGATCCCAGTCGGTGTCGGTGGTGCCGACGATCCAGTGGTTGCCCCACGGCACGACGAACAGCACCGAGCGCTCGGTGCGCAGGATCAGCCCGGCCTCCGCAGCGATCCGGTCACGCGAGACGACGATGTGCACTCCCTTGGAGGCGCGGACCCGGAAGCGGCCGCGACCGCCGGTGAGTCGCTGCAGGTCGTCGGTCCATACCCCCGCGCAGTTGACGACCACCGCGGCGTGGACCGCCGTCTCGGCGCCGGTGTCCACGTCGCGGACGGTGGCACCGGTGACCCGCTCGGCGGCGCGCAGGAAACCGGTCACCTCCGCCGAGTTGAGCACGACCGCGCCGTAGTGCGCGGCGGTGCGCACGACCGTGAGGGTGTGCCGGGCGTCGTCGGCGACCGCGTCGAAGTAGCGGATCGCGCCGACGAGCGCGTCCGGCTTGAGCGCGGGGAACAGCCGCCGCGCGCCGTTGCGGCTGAGGTGGCGGTGCACCGGGAGCGAGCTGGACCGCGCGCCGATGCGGGCCAACCCGTCGTAGAGGGTCAGCCCGGCGCCGACGTACGGCCGCTCCCAGACGTGGTGGGTGAGGGGATAGAGGAACGGCGCCGGCTTGACCAGGTGCGGGGCGAGCCGGTTGACCATGAGGTCGCGCTCGTGCAGCGCCTCGCGGACGAGAGCGAAGTCGAGCTTCTCGAGGTAGCGCAGCCCACCGTGGAACAGCTTGCTGGAACGCGACGACGTGCCGCTGGCGTAGTCCCGCGCCTCGACCAGCGCGACCCGCAGCCCGCGGGTGGCGGCGTCGAGCGCGACCCCGGCCCCGGTGACACCGCCACCGACCACGAGCAGGTCGAACTCCCGTGCGCCGAGGCGCTCCCAGGCCGCCGCCCGCTCCGGCGGTCCGAGGCGGGTCGAGATCATGGCAGCACGGTACGGGGCCCGCTAGGTTCCGCCCATGGCGGAGCACGTCGTGGCTATCGACCAGGGGACCACCAGCACGCGAGCGATCGTCTTCGACCGGGCCGGACGCATCGTCGAGGTTGACCAGGTGGAGCACCGGCAGCTGCTCCCCCGGGCCGGGTGGGTCGAGCACGACGCAAGCGAGATCTGGCGCAACACCCGGTCGGTGGTCGCGCAGGCTCTGGCGAAGGCCGACCTGACTCACCACGACGTCGTCGGCGTCGGCATCACCAACCAGCGCGAGACGACGGTCGTGTGGGACCGTCGCAGTGGCGAGCCGGTCGCCAACGCGATCGTCTGGCAGGACACCCGCACGCAGCGGATCTGCGACGAGCTGGCGGCGCTCGGCGGTGGGGCGCAGCGCTACCAGGAGCGGACCGGGCTGCCGCTGGCGACCTACTTCGCCGGGCCGAAGGTGCGCTGGCTGCTCGACAACGTGCCCGGTGCGCGTGCGCGAGCCGACGCCGGCGAGCTGCTCGCGGGGACCATGGACAGCTGGCTGCTGTGGAACATGACCGGCGGCCCGGACGGCGGCATCCACGTCACCGACGTCACCAACGCCTCACGGACTCTTCTCATGGACCTGCGGACGCTCGCCTGGGACGAGTCGATCGCCGCGGAGGTCGGGGTGCCGCTGTCGATGCTGCCGGAGATCCGGTCGTCGGTGGAGGTGTACGGGCGCGGGCGGGCCGGGGGGATGCTGCCCGGCGTACCGCTCTGCGGCATCCTCGGCGACCAGCAGGCCGCGACGTTCGGGCAGACCTGCTTCGACGTGGGGACGGCCAAGAACACCTATGGCACCGGCAACTTCCTGCTGCTCAATACCGGGGAGGAGCCGGTGCACAGCCGGCACGGGCTGATCACCACGGTGTGCTACCGGCTCGGCGACGCGGCCCCGGTCTACGCGCTGGAGGGCTCGATCGCGGTCACCGGGTCCCTAGTGCAGTGGCTGCGGGACAACCTCGGGCTCATCACCCGGACCGATGAGATCGAGGAGCTGGCGCGGTCCGTGCCGGACAATGGCGGCGCCTACTTCGTGCCGGCGTTCTCGGGACTGTTCGCGCCGTACTGGCGGCCGGACGCCCGTGGCGCGCTGGTGGGTCTGACCCGGTACGTCTCGCGCGGCCACGTCGCGCGGGCGGCGCTGGAGGCGACGGCCTTCCAGACCCGCGAGGTCGTCGAGGCGATGGACGCCGACTCCGGAGTGCCCCTCACCGAGCTGCGCGTCGACGGCGGCATGGTCGCCAACGAGATGCTCATGCAGTTCCAGGCCGACGTGCTGGGCGTCGACGTGGTGCGCCCGCAGGTCGCGGAGACCACGGCGCTGGGGGCGGCGTACGCCGCGGGGCTGGCCGTCGGCTACTGGGAGGGCCTCGAGGACCTGCGCCGCAACTGGGCAGAGGACAAGCGCTGGTCGCCGCAGCTGCCCGAGGCGGAGCGCGAACGCACGTACGCGATATGGAAGAAGGCCGTCACCCGCACCTTCGACTGGGTCGACCCCGGCGATCCCGGCTGACCCGGGGGGATCAGGGCGCGAGCTGCGGCTTGAGGTCGCGCAGCCGCCCGAGCAAGCCGTTGACGAAGTCCGGGGAGTCGTCGGTGGACAGCTCGCGGGCGAGGTCGACGGCCTCGCTGAGCACCACCTCGTCGGGGACGTCGTCGACGTAGAGCAGCTCGTAGGCGCCGATGCGCAGCAGGTTGCGGTCGACCGGTGGCATGCGGTGCAGCGGCCAGCCGACGGAGTAGCTCGTCAGCAGCTCGTCGATGCGTGCCTGGTGCTCGGCGACGCCGGCGACCAGCACCGCGACGTACGGGTTGAGCGGTTGCTGAGCGGCCTCGACCCGGTCGGCGACACGGCCGGGGAGCGTCGCGCCCAGCGGCAGGCCGCGCAGGTCGCACTCGTACAGCACGTCCAGCGCGTGCTTGCGGGCCTTGCGTCGGGTGGACACCGGGTTTGCCGACCGGTCCTCAGGCGCGGCCGAGGTAGGAGCCGTCGCGAGTGTCGACCTTGACCCGCTCGCCTTGGGTGACGAACAGCGGCACGTTGACCTGGGTTCCGGTCTCCAGCGTCGCCGGCTTGGTGCCACCGGTGGAGCGGTCGCCCTGCACGCCTGGCTCGGTGTAGGTGATGGTGAGCACGACCGAGGCCGGCAGCTCGACGTAGAGCGGCGTGCCCTCGTGCAGCGCGACCAATGCGTTCTGGTTCTCCAGCAGGTAGGCCGCCGCGTCACCGACGGTGTCGGCGCCCACGTGCAGCTGTTCGTAGGACTGCGTGTCCATGAAGACGAAGTCGTCGCCGTCGCGGTAGAGGAAGGTCATCTCGCGGCGGTCGACGCTGGCCGTGTCGACGCGGACGTCGGCGTTGAAGGTGCGGTCCACGACCTTGCCGGAGAGCACGTTCTTCAGCTTGGTCCGGACGACGGCGCCGCCCTTGCCCGGCTTGTGGTGCTGGAACCACACGACCGACCAGAGCTGGCCGTCGAGGTTGAGCACCATGCCGTTCTTGAGGTCGTTGGTCGTCGGCACGGGGTTGTTGTCTCCCAAGCGGGTGCGTCGGGGCGTGGGCGCGCGATCGCCGAGTCTACTGGCCGACCGGCCTCGCCCTTTCATGACTGCGGGTGGCTCAGCCGACGTCCGGCGTGCGTCGGCAGCGGCCTACGGTGTCGGTATGGAGGGGTCCGGTGAGGTTGGGCTGAGCTGGCGAAGGCTGGCCGCCGCTGACCTCCCCATGCTCGCCGAGTGGCTGCGCGAGCCCCAGGTCGCCCGCTGGTGGAACCACGAGACCACCAAGGAGGCGGTCGAGCGCGATTTCGGCCCGAGCGTGCGGGGCGAGGAGCCGGGTGAGGACCTGGTCGTCTCCGTCGACGGCCAGCCGGTCGGGTTGGTGCAGCGCTCGGTGATCCACGACTACCCGGAGGACCTCGCCGAGTTCGCCGCCATCGTCGACGTCCCCGACGGCGCCCTCGAGCTCGACTACCTCATCGGCGAGGCCGCCCTGCGTGGCCACGGGCTCGGCACACGGATGATCGCCGCGGTGGTCGAGGACGCCTGGACCGCGTATCCGGCCGCGCCCGCGGTGCTGGTCGCCGTCGTGGCTGCGAACACGGCGTCCTGGCGGGCCCTGGAGAAAGCCGGCCTGCAGCGGATCGGCGAAGGCGAGATGACGCCGGACAACCCGGTGGACGACCCGCTACACGTCGTCTATCGCATCGACCGGCCGTGATCGAGTCAGGTCTCGCCCAGCTGCTGGCCGATCGTGGTGGATGGCCCTCGCCAGTCGGGGCTCCACCATGGTCGCGTCTCGGTTCAGTCGTCGCGGAGCGCGTCGATCGTCTTGGTGATGCGCCGCTGACGAGTCACGGCCGTCTTGGCTCCCGCGATCGAGTCCACGTACTGGCGCTGCCTGCTGTAGGAGAGTGCGTCGAAGCGCCGGCGCGCCGCTGGGTCGAGCGCGCTCGCCAGATCAGCCGGAACGTTCACCGTGCGCAGGTCGGTGTCGAGTTCTAGATCGACCTCCACGCCATCGCCAGCCTCGACGCCCGCTCTTGTGCGGTTCTCCGCGCTGAGGGGGAGCCAGAATTCGCCGTCGTAGACCGCCACGGTGCTTCGGTACGTGTGCCCTGAGATCGTTACGTAGACGCGCGGCTTCTTGCCCGAGTCGAGGGTCTGGATGACCTCGGCCGGCACGCGGAAGCCCGTAGCAGTCTTGCCACCGAGCTCGATCCTTGCTCGAAACGTCATCCCACGATCATCCGCTGTCCGATTGGAGGCCAACAGTCATCTCGTGAGCGGATCCTCGACCGCCGCGAGCGGCCGGCCAGGTGACCGATGGGAGATGGTGGGGGTGACACGGTCGAACATGCCGGGATCGCGGCGGGATGGAAGCTGGCCGACTGCGCGGTGCGGTCGCTCCCAGCACATCCTGGTCTGCGGGATCCCGTCACCCGATGCGGGTCGCGACTGCGCGCAGAGCAAGCCGGTAGGAGTCCAGCCCGAACCCGGCCACGGTGCCCGTCGCGACCTGCGCCACGACGGATCGCCGGCGGAACGCCTCACGCGCCGCTGGGTTGGTCAGGTGCACCTCGACCAGCACCAGCCCGCCGGCCGTCACCAACGCGGCGGCGTCGCGGAGCGCGTACGCATAGTGGGTGAACGCCGCCGGGTTGAGCACGACGTGGCGGCGGGTGTCGACGGCCTCGTGCAGCCAACTCACGAGCTCGGCCTCGTCGTCGGTCTGGCGGACCTCCACGTCGAGCCCGAGCTGGCGACCCGTCTCGACGCAGGCCGCGGACAGCTCGTCGTGCGTCGCCCAGCCATAGACGTCGGGCTCGCGCGACCCGAGCCGGCCGAGGTTGGGACCGTCGAGCACCAGGACGCCGGGCGGCTGGTCGTTCACGAGGACACCTCCGCGTAGGCCGTGACCAGCAGCGACGGGTCGGGCGCCTCCAGCCGGCCCGGGCGCGCCAGGCCGTCGAGGACGACGAAACGCAGCCGGTCGCCGCGGGTCTTCTTGTCCACGCGCATGGCCTCGAGCAGGCGCGGCCAGGCGTCGGCGCGGTAGGCCGTCGGCAGCCCTAGCGCATCCAGGACGACCCGGTGCCGGTCTGCGGTGGCGTCGTCGAGCCGCCCCGCCACGCGCGCCAGCTCGGCGGCGAAGACCAGACCCACCGACACCGCCGCGCCGTGCCGCCAGCGGTAGCGCTCGACGCGCTCGATCGCGTGGCCCAGTGTGTGCCCGTAGTTGAGCACCTCACGGGGGCCCCTCTCGCGCAGGTCGGACCCGACAACCGCGGCCTTGACCCGCACGGCCCGCTCGACGAGCTCGCGGGTGTGCGGGCCGGAGGCCGTACGCGCTGCCCCCGGGTCGCCCTCGACCAGATCGAGGATCGCCGGGTCGGCGACGAATCCGCACTTGACCACCTCGGCGAGACCGGCCACGAAGTCGTGCGGCGGCAGGGTCCCCAGCGCCGCGAGGTCACACAGCACGCCGGCGGGCGGGTAAAAGGCGCCGACGAGGTTCTTGCCCTCCGCGGTGTTGATGCCGGTCTTGCCGCCGACCGCGGCGTCGACCATGCCGAGCAGCGTGGTCGGCACGGCGACCCAGCGCACGCCGCGCAACCAGGTCGCCGCGACGAAGCCGGCCAGGTCGGTGGTCGTACCGCCGCCGACGCCGACGACTGCGTCGCTGCGGGTGAAGCCGGCCTGTCCCAGCGCCGACCAGCAGAACGTCGCCACCTGCGCGGTCTTGGCGTCCTCCGCGTCGGGCACCTCGATAAGGACGGCTCGGTAGCCCTGCCCGTCCAGGTCGTCCCGTACGCCCTCGCCGGTGGCGCGCAGCGCGGCCGGGTGCACCACGGCGACACGCCGCACTCCGTCGCCCAGCAGGGCCGGCAGCTCGCCGAGCAGCCCCTCGCCGACGACGACGTCGTACGGTGCGGCGCCGGCCACCGGGATCCGGGTGCGCTCGCTCACGGCCTGGCCTGCGGCAGCAGCGCCAGCACGGCGTCGACGACCTCCGCCACGCTGCGCCGGTCGGTGTCGACGACGCAGGTCGCGACCTCGAGGTAGACCGGCCGGCGCTCGTCGAGCATCCGCGCGAGCTGGGCGCGCGGGTTGCCCAGCAGCAGCGGCCGGTCACGGTTGAGCCCGATCCGGCGGGCGGCATCGGCCAGCCCCACGTCGAGCAGCACCACAGAGTGCCCCCCCAGCCGCTCCCGGGTCGCTGCGTCGATGACCGCCCCGCCACCGACGGCCAGCACGCCGTCGTACGTCGCCAGGGCCGCCTCGACCGCCTGGCGCTCGAGTGCCCGGAAGGCCGGTTCCCCGTCGTCAACGAAGATCTCGGCGACCGGCTTGCCGGCCGCCCGCTCGACGTCGTCGTCGGTGTCGTGGAAGCCGACTCCGAGCGCGGCGGCGACGGCGGCGCCCACGGTGGTCTTGCCGGCGCCGGGCGGGCCGACGAGGACGACGACGGGGGCCACGGCTCAGCGCACCGTCAGCGCGTCGAGATAGCCACCGAGGTTGCGCGCGGTCTCCGTCACCGAGTCGCCACCGAACTTCTCCAGGAGCGCGTCGGCGAGCACGAGCGCCACCATCGCCTCCGCGACGACGCCGGCGGCGGGCACGGCGCAGACGTCGGAACGCTGGTTGATCGCGCTCGCCGGCTCGCCGGTGGCCACGTCGACGGTGTCCAGCGCACGCGGGACGGTGGAGATCGGCTTCATGGCGGCCCGCACCCGCAGCACCTCCCCGGTGCTCATGCCGCCCTCGGTCCCCCCGGCCCGGTTGGTTCGCCGCGTCAACCGGCCGCCAGCAGCTGCCTCGATCTCGTCGTGGGCGGTCGAGCCGCGACGGGCCGCCGTGCGGAACCCGTCACCGACCTCGACCGCCTTGATCGCCTGAATGCCCATGAGCGCACCGGCCAGGCGGGCGTCGAGGCGGCGGTCCCAGTGCACGCAGCTGCCCAGCCCGGGCGGCAGCCCGTACGCCAGCACCTCCACCACACCGCCGAGGGTGTCGCCGGCTCTCCGCGCGTCGTCGACCTCGGCGACCATCGCGGCGGAGGTCCCCGCATCTGCGCAGCGCACCGGGTCGGCGTCGAGCCGGGTGACGTCGTCAGGTCCCGGGAGCGCCGCGTCCTCGGGCACACCGACCGGGCCGACGGCGACGGTGTGCGACACCAGGCGTACGCCGGCGGCCTGCGCGAGGAATGCTCCGGCGACCGCGCCGAGCGCGACCCGGGCGGCGGTCTCCCGGGCGCTGGCCCGCTCGAGCACCGGCCGGGCGTCGTCGAAGCCGTACTTCTGCATGCCGGCGAGGTCGGCGTGGCCCGGCCGCGGCCGGGTCAGCGCCGCGTTGCGCGCCTGGTCGGCGAGCTCCGCGGCGTCGACCGGGTCAGGCGACATGACCGACTGCCACCTCGGCCACTCGGTGTTGGCCACCGACACGGCCACCGGGCCGCCCAGGGTGTGGCCGTGGCGTACGCCGCCGAGGAAGGCGACCTCGTCCTGCTCGAACCGCATCCGCGCACCGCGGCCGTAGCCGAGTCGGCGCCGGGCCAGCCCGTGGGCGAGGTCGGCTGTGGTCACCGTGACGCCCGCCGGGAGCCCCTCGAGGATCGCGACGAGCGCCGGCCCGTGGGACTCCCCCGCGGTGAGCCAGCGCAGCATGTGAGGGATGATCCCACGGCCGTGAAGGGTCACAGGGCACCGACGTAGGCGGCCGCCACCTGCTCACCCCACATGACGCCGAGCAGCGCGCCGGCGAGCATGAAGGGACCGAACGGGATCGCGGTGCGCAGCCCGCCGCGCCCCGCCGCCACGACCGCCAGCCCACCGAGCCCGCCGAGCAGGAAGCCGAGCACCGCCCCGACGACCAGCGCGCCCCAGCCGAGCCAGCCGAGCAGCAGGCCGAGCACGGCGGCCAGCTTGACATCGCCGAGCCCCATGTCCGACGGGCGGATCAGCGCCAGGAGCAGGTAGAACGCCAGCAGCAGGACGGCGCCGAGCAGCGCCCGGATCAGGTCCCGCCACGCTCCGCCGGCCAGCGCCGCCACCCCGAGCAGCCCCAGGCAGCCGACGAACAGCGGCCCGGTCAGCCGGTCGGGCAGCAGGTGCACCCGCAGGTCCACCCAGGCCAGCCAGACCCCGACCGCCCCGGCGAGGATGTACGCGGGAAGCGCCGCGCTCCAGCCGAGCGCGAGCCCCGCCACACCGCAGACGGCGCCGGCCCAGAGGGCGAGCCGGCGGGCCAGGCCCGGTCGGGCGGCCAGGTCGGCGTACGCCACCTTCGCCGGGTGCCGGGCGGCCTCCGCGGGGTCGTCGTCGGGGTCCGGGTCCGGCTCCGGCAACCGGCCCACCACCTGCGGCCCGACGGCGCCCAGCACCGTCCCGGCCAGCGCGGCGACGACCCCGGCCGTCCACTCCACCGTCACGCCCGCGCCCGGTCGTGCAGCGCCGCCTGGCCGGCCGCCCACAGCACCGGCAGCCCGACCTCGCGCCCGGTCATCAGCCGCACCTGGGCTGCGGCCTGGTGGACGAGCAGGTCCAGCCCGCCGACCACCGGAGCCCGGGACGCCCAGGCCGCCGCGAGCGCCGTCGGCCACGGTGCGTAGACGACGTCGAGCAGCAGGCCACGCACCGTCGTCGGCAGCGCCGCCGCGTCGCCGTCGAGGACCCCCGCCGGGGTCGTGGCGACGACGAGGTCCGCCCCCCAGGCGTCCGCCCGCTCCTCCCAGCCCCGCGGCGCGATCGCGACCCCGGCGGCCGACGCGGAGTCGACCAGCCCCGGTCGCCGGCCGGGGCTGCGGACGTAGACCTCGACCCGGTCGGCCAGTGCGGCGAGCGCCACCACCGCCGACCGCGCGGTGGCACCGCCGCCGAGCACGGCCGCCACCCTCACCCGCCCGACCGACCCCGCGTGGCGCAGCGCCTCCCCCAGCGCGGCGCGGATGCCGGCGACGTCGGTGTTGTCGGCCGCCCACCCGGCGCCACCACCGGTGCCCCCGACCGCGCGGACCAACGTGTTGGCCCCACCGGCAGCCACCGCACCGGGTGCGGCTACCGGGGCCAGCGCGAGCGCCTCCGCCTTCAGCGGCATGGTGACCGCCAGCCCTCGCCACTGCGGTCCCAGCCCCGCGCAGAACCGAGCCAGCGCGCCGGCCGGCACCTCGTGCGCGTCGAAGCTCCAGTCCAGGCCGAGCTCGGCGTAGGCCGCCCGGTGCAGCACCGGCGAGAGGGAGTGCGCTATCGGCGAGCCCACGACGCCGCAGCGGGTCCTCACCCGTGCTGCCGCAACCAGGCCTGCAGCTGCGCGACGTGACGCTGGTGCTGCGCGTAGGTGCGCGCGAACCTCGTAGCGCCGCTGTCGGGGTTGACCGTCACGAAGTACAGCCAGGGCCCTGGGGTCGGATCCAGCGCGGCGCGGATCGCGTCCGCACCCGGGGAGTTGATCGGGCCCGGAGGCAGCCCGGCATGCAGGTAGGTGTTGTAGGGCGAGGGGTGGCGCCGGTCGGCATCGCTGGTGGTGATGCCGGTCTTTCCCGTGACGTAGTTGACCGTGGAGTCCAGCTGCAGCGGAACGCCGCGGCCCAGGCGGTTGTAGATCACCCGGGCCACCTTGGCCCGCGCCGATGCCGGCGCCTCGGCCTCGACGAGGCTGGCGACGGTCAGCACGTCGTGCGGCGAGCGACCGAGCTGCCTGGCCGCCCGCTCGAGGTCGAGCTCGGTGGCGGCCTGGTCGAAGCGCTCCACCGCCGTGGCGAGCGCGTCGCGCGCGGTGACCGAACGCTCGAACTCGTAGGTGGCGGGGAAGACGAAGCCCTCGAGGCTTCCGTTGGCCCACGCCGGCAGGCCCAGCCCGCTGGGCCGCCCCGCCACCGTGCGCAGCTGGGCGGGCGGCAGGCCGGTGGCCTTGCTGATCCGCCGGAGCGAGTCCGGGAGCCGCAGACCCTCGGGCAGGGTGACCTGGGCTACCTGCCGCTGCCCAGGGTCGACGAGCACGGACAGCGCGCCGGCGGCGGACATCTGCTTCTTCAGCTCGTACTGACCCGGCTGGATCCTCGTGGAGCGTGGATCGGCACCGGCCGCGGTCACGAAGGCGTCCACGCTCTTGACCACCCGCTGTCCGACGAGGCGTTCCCCGATGGTGCGGACGGAGTCGCCCGGCTTGACCTGGACGCTGACCGAACCGGTGCCGGGACCCGGGTAGTCCGGCGCCGTGCCGGGCGCCAGCTTGCCGACGACGGCGCGCACGCCGAGGAAGCCACCCACGACCAAGGCGGACACCACGACCAGCGCGAACACGACCGCGAGGAAACCGCGCAGGCGGTGCCGGCGCTCCCGACGGCGCCGCTCCCGGCGGTGGCGTCGCCGCGAGCGATGGTCGCCGGTCATCGCCAGGCCGAGCTGGCTCATGGATCCACCTGGAGGGTCTCACCGGGCGCGGAGCCCCCGGCCCGCTCGCTGTCGAGCGCGTGCTGAAGGATGACCACGGCAGCGGCCTGGTCGACCCGCTGCCTCCCCCGCCGCGACGATACCCCGACTTCACGCATGGAACGCGTGGCCGAAACCGTGGTCAACCTCTCGTCCACGAGCCGGACGGGTACGGGTGCGACGCGTGCGGCCAGTGCGACGGCGAGCGCTCGCGCGGCGCGCGCTGCAGGCCCCTCCGACCCCGACAGCGAGCGGGGCAGCCCGACGACCACCTCGACCACCTCGTGCTCCGCGGCGAGCGCGGCCAGCCGGTCGAGGTCCCCGACCCCGCGGCGCACGGTCTCCACCGGGGTCGCCAGCAGCCCGTCCGGGTCGCTCACCGCGACACCGACCCGCACCGAGCCGGCGTCGACGCCGAGCCGGCGCCCGGGCCGTGGGCCGCCGGTCAGGGACCGGTCACCTTCTCCCCCACAACATGCTCGACCCGGGCGAGGGCCGCCTCGACCGCGCCGGCGTCGCTGCCCCCGCCCTGCGCGACGTCGTCCTTGCCGCCCCCGCCGCCGCCCAGCTCCTGTGCCGCCACGCGGACCAGATCGCCGGCGCGCAGCCGCCAGGCCCGCGCCGTGTCGCTGACCGCGACGACGACGCCCGGTTTGTCCCCGGCGACGGCGGCAACGGCGACGACCGCGGGCCGGTCGGCGCCCAGCCGGCGGCGCACGTCGAGCGCCAGCCGGCGCAGGTCGTCCGGGGTGGTGCCGTCGGGTGCGCGGTGGGCCACGAAGGCCACGCCGAAGACATCGCGCGCCGACCGGGCCAGCTCACCGCCGGCGGCGAGCACTTGGGCCGCCCGCACCCGCTCAAGCTCGCGCTCGGCCGTGCGCAGCTGCTCCAGCAGCCGGCCGACCCGGTCGGGCAGCTCCTCGGGGCGGCCCTTGAGCAGCTCGGTGAGCTGCCCGACCAGAGCGTGCTCGCGGGCCAGGAACCGGTGCGCGTCGGTGCCGACCAACGCCTCGACGCGGCGTACGCCGGCGCCGATCGACGACTCGCCGAGCAGCGTGACCAGACCCAGCTGGCCCGAACGCAGGGCGTGGGTCCCCCCGCACAGCTCCTTTGCCCAGTCCCCCACGCTGACGACGCGGACCTGGTCGCCGTACTTCTCGCCGAACAGGGCCAGCGCGCCGGACTGGACGGCCTCCGCTTGGGTCATCACCTCCGCGCGCACCGGCAGATCGTCGACGAGCAGCGCGTTGACCCTCGCCTCGACCTCGCCGAGCACTGACGCCGGAACCGCACCGGCGGCGGAGAAGTCGAAACGGAACGAGCCGGGCCGGTTCTCCGAGCCGGCCTGGGTCGCCGTCTCGCCCAGTGCCTCGCGGAACGCCTTGTGCACCATGTGTGTCGCGGTGTGGGCGCGGGAGACGGCGCGCCGCCGCTCCACGTCGACCTCGCCGAGCGCGGCGATCCCCGCCCCCAGCTCTCCCGAGAGCACGCGGCCCCGGTGCACGATGACACCGCTCACCGGCTGCTGGACGTCGAGCACGTCGACGACCGCTCCGCCGTCGAGTGTGATCCGTCCTTGGTCGGCCAGCTGACCGCCGCCCTCGGCGTAGAACGGCGTGCGGTCGAGCACGACCTCGATCTCGTCACCCGCGACCGCCAAGTCGGCAGGCTCCCCGTCCAGGAGCAGGCCGGCGACGCGGGCCGGCGTGGTGGTCTCGTCGTAGCCGGTGAACGTGACCGGGCGGCCCAGCCGCTCAGCGAGCGTGCGGTAGGCGGAGACGTCGACGTGGCCCGCCTTCTTGGCTTGAGCATCCGCCCTGGCCCGGGACCGCTGCTCGGCCATGAGCCGGCGGAAGCCGTCCTCGTCGACCGACACGCCCTGCTCGGCGGCCATCTCGAGGGTGATGTCGATCGGGAAGCCGTACGTGTCGTGCAACGCGAACGCCTTGTCCCCGGACAGCCGCGGCGCCGCCGGCGGCGGACCTCCGGTGCTCTGTTCGCGCACCGCCTCCTCGCGCGCCTCCTGCACCGCGAGGTCCAGGATCGTGGTGCCGGCGTTCAGCGTCCTGCGGAAGGAGTCCTCCTCGGCGTAGGCCAGCGCCGAGATCCGGCCGAAGTCGCGGGCCAGCTCCGGGTAGCTCGCCGACATGGCGTCGCGGCTGACCGGCAGCAGCTCCGGCAGCGCCGGCTCGTCGACCCCGAGCAGCCGCATCATCCGAACGGCGCGGCGCAGGATGCGGCGCAGCACGTAGCCGCGCCCCTCGTTGCCGGGCGTGACCCCGTCGGCGATGAGCATGAGGCCGGTCCGCACGTGGTCGGCGACCACGCGCAGCCGTACGTCGTCCTCGTGCCGGGCGCCGTAGCGCTTCCCGCTGATCCGCGAGGCTGTGGCGATGACCGGGTAGACCTCGTCGATCTCGTACAGGTTGTCCACGCCCTGCAGGATCGAGGCGATGCGCTCGAGGCCCATGCCGGTGTCGATGTTCTTGGCGGGCAGCTCGCCCGCGACGTCGAAGTCCTCCTTGGTGCGGACCGCGGACAGCTCGAACTGCATGAAGACGAGGTTCCAGAACTCCATGTAGCGGTCCTCATCGACCTCCGGACCGCCCGCCGGACCGTAGCCGGGGCCACGGTCGAAGTAGATCTCGCTGCACGGGCCACCGGGGCCGGGCACCCCCATGTGCCAGTAGTTGTCCTTGAGGCCGCGCCGCACGATGCGCTCGTCGGGCAGGCCAGCGCGCTCCTTCCACAACCGGACGGCCTCGTCGTCGTCGTGATAGACGGTCACCCACAGCCGCGACTCGGCGAGCCCGAAGCCGCCGTCGACCGGCGGCGCCGTGACGAGCTCCCAGGCGTAATCGATCGCGCCGGCCTTGAAGTAGTCGCCGAAGGCGAAGTTGCCGTTCATCTGGAAGAACGAGCCGTGCCGGCTGGTCTTGCCGACCTCCTCGATGTCCTGCGTGCGCACGACCTTCTGCACGCTGGTGGCGCGCTTCCAGGGCGGCGACTGCTCGCCGAGGAAGTACGGCTTGAACGGCACCATGCCCGCGTTGACGAACAGCAGGTTGGGGTCGTCGACGAGCAGCGAGGCCGACGGCACCACGGCGTGGCCCCTGGCCTCGAAGAAGCGCAGCCAGCGCCGTTTGATCTCCGCCGTCTCCATCAGCGGGTGACCTCGGGCACCGCCGCGGGTCGGGCCGTACGGCCGTCCGGGAGCACGCCAAGCGCCTCGTACAGCTCGGTCTCACGCTCGGCCATGCCCAGGCGCACCTGCTCGGCGAAGTAGCGCAGCGCGTCGCCGACCTCGCGCACCGACTCGCCCACCGCCTCGCCGATGGCCACCGGGGTGAACGACTCCGCGGCGCGGGTGATCCGGCGGGCTACGACGATCCCGACCGCCGCGCCGAGACCCACCCAGAACAGCCGCCTCACGCGGCACCGCCGCGCCGGCCGCGCCCGCCTCGGGGCTGCTGGGCCGCGCGGGCCCGCGCCTCGGCCTGCACGCGACGGTCGACCGCTTCGCGACCCTCGGCCGACATGGCGCGGCGCACCCCGTAGGAGAACGCGGCGATGCGCACCATGGGCCGGCCGAGCGTCGTGGCGACCACTCCCGACAGCGCCGCCGCGTTGCCGCTCACCTCTTGCGCGTTGGCCGATATCGCGTCGACCCGGCGCACCTGGTCGTTGACACCTGCCAGCAGAGTGTTGGCCTCGTCCATGGTGACGGTGGTCTTGGCGACCGGCTCCTCACGGATGAGCCGGACCGTGCGGGTCAGCTCGTCGATCGTGCGGCCGAGCTTGAGCAGGGGCACCGCCAGGACGCCGACGAGCAGCACGAACGCGACCGCCGCGACGAGGCCAGCGATCTCGCCAACGGACATGGTCGGGGCTCCAGGACTGGCGGGGACGGGGCGAGCCGACCCTACCGTCCCGCCGCTCACACGCTCCCCGCCGGGGTGGGCCCGCCCACCCGCCCCCCGCCCCACCCCCATCCCGAGTGGAACGCCCGGCCGACACCCCGGGTTGGCGTGTCGGCCTGGCGTTCCACTCGATCATGGGGGCCCCCGTCCACAGGGCGCGCCCGGTGCCTGCCGCTGTCCACCGAGCAGCCCCGAGCCGCCCGCGGCAGGCCGACCGCGGCCAGGGTGGCCGGCATGCAGCCACTCCCCGACTCGGTCCTGAGGCCGATGCGGCGCAGCACCGCCCTCGGGCTGGGCATCACCCGCGCCGAGCTGGAGGGGTGGATGTGGCGGCACCCCTACCCCGACGTCTACGCGTTCGGGCGACGCGCCGAGACGCTGGATCGGGTACGGGACGCCGCCATGCTGGTGCCAGCGGACTGCGCTGTAGGGGGCTGGGCCGCCGCGTTCCTGCACGGCGCGCACCACGCCGACGGCGAGGACCCCGACGGCGTTCCCGTGACCGCTCCGGTGCGGACCTGCTTCGACCTCGCGCGGCTTGCCCCGTCCGTCGAGGAAGCCGTGGTGCTGCTCGACGGCGCGTTGCGTGACCTCGAGGTCACGGTGGCCGAGGTGGCTGACTACGCACGCGAGCGACGCCGTTGGCGTGGTGTCCCTCGCTGTCGTTGTGCGCTCGCCCTCGCCGACCCGCAGGCGGCCTCTCCGGGAGAGTCGCGGATGCGACTCGCGTGGCTGGCAGCCGGACTGCCCCGCCCCGACGTCAACCGTGAGGTACGCACCGAGTCGGGACGCTTCCTCGCCGTCGCCGACCTCGTGCTGGGAAACGTCGGGCTGGTCGGGGAGTACGACGGCGCGGGCCACCGGGAGGCGCAGCGGCACGCCGCCGACAACGCACGGGAGGAGGCACTGGAGAACGCCGGCATCGTCGTGGTGCGGTGCAGCGCGCCCGATCTCGCCCACCGGCGCCCGCTGCAGGCTCGGCTGGCCGCCGGCTACCAGCGGGCCTCCACGTGGCAGCGGTCCCGGTCGTGGGCGCTCAGCGCACCTCGGCGCCCGACCCCGTGATCGCCTGCCGCCGCTCCTCGAGTGGAACGCCAGGCCGACACGCCGGCCCGGCGTGTCGGCCTGGCGTTCCACTCGAGGCTATGACCTACAAGCGCACGCGTCATGGTGACACCGTGATCGACCGCGCGGCGGCGCATGTGCTCACCCGACGCGCAGCGGACGCTGGGGTGATCGATTT
>JBBRVP010000032.1:0-38769 GCA_038246785.1 Jiangellales bacterium | reverse complement strand
GGCGTCACTGTCCTGGTGGCGGTCTATCGGCCTGTTGCGGCCGGGTTCTCCACCACCAGGACAGTGACGCCGTCGACCGGCGCGCCGTCCACAGCGGGTTCTGGGACCTGAAGGTCGTCCACAGATCCGGCCCTGCGCCCCCACGCCGCCGGCCGCGCGGCCACCGTCGTCAGCGGTGCTGTCGCCGACCTTCGTGGCAGCCGCGTCGAGCCCGAGGGAGACTGCGTGCCTCGCCTGCCGTCCCGCGTCGTGCCGAGCCGCGCCCGGCCGCCGTCCACCGGCCGTCCGCTGGTGGCGACCGGCGACGAGCGATTGCTCGACGACTTGCTGCGCCTGGCCGCAGCTGCCGGTGTGAGCGTCGACGTCGCACCAGATGCCGCCGCGGCGAGGGCGGCGTGGGCGGGCGCGCCTCTCATCGTGCTCGGCCAGGACGTCGTCACGGCACTGGCCCGCCGCCGCCCGCCGCGACGGGCCTGCGTCGTCCTCGTCGGACTCGACCTGGACTCCGCCCGGGTATGGCAGGACGCCGTGGACGTCGGAGCGGAGCAGGTGGTGTTCCTGCCCGACGCCGAGCCGTGGCTGGTCGACCGGCTCGCCGACGCGGCCGACGGCGACGGCCGCGAGGCGGCGGTCGTTGGTGTCGTCGGTGGCCGGGGAGGGGCCGGGGCGACGACGCTGTCGGTCGCCCTGGCGTTGGCCGGCTCCCGGCGTGGGGCGCGCACGCTGCTGATCGACGCCGACCCGTTGGGCGGCGGCATCGACCTGGCGCTGGGCGGCGAGTCGGCCGATGGTGCCCGCTGGCCGGACCTGGCCGCCAGCCGGGGAAGGGTCAGCGGCGCCGCTCTGCGCGAGGTCCTGCCGGCCGTCGACGAGTTGACGGTGCTGTCCTGGGACCGTGGCGACCTGCTCACGGTGCCGCCGGAGGCGATGGCCACGGTGCTGGCAGCCGCCCGCCGCAGCCATGACCTCGTCGTCGTCGACCTGCCGCGCCGGGTCGACCCGGCGGTCGAGGAGGTGCTCTCGCGGGTGTCCACGGTGCTCGTCGTGGTCCCGGCAGAGGTGCGGGCAACGGTTGCGGCGGCACGGGTCGTGGCCGCGGTGGGCCTGGTGGCAGGCGACGTACGCGTGGTCGTGCGCGGCCCGGCGCCCTCGCGGCTCGGCGCGCGGGACGTCGTTCAGTCGCTCGGTCTGCCGCTGGCCGGCGAGGTGGACGCCGAGCCGGGCCTGGCCGAAGCGCTCGAGCGCGGGGAGGCGCCCGGGCGCTCCGGCACGGGACCGCTGGCGACGTTCGCCGGGCGGTTCGTCGAGGGGCTGCTCGACCGTGGCGTCGCCGCGTGAGCACGACGGCACCGCCGGTTGACCCGGCCCTGCTCGGCAGGGTGCGGGCCGTCCTGGCGAGCGAACGCGAGGCGGTGACACCGGCCCGGGTCGCCGACGCGCTGCGCCGCACCGGGGTCGTGCTTGGCGACTCCACGGTGCTCGCCGTCACCGGTTCGCTGCAGGCCGAGCTCTCCGGCGCTGGTCCCCTGGAGTCGCTGCTGCACCAGCCGGGGGTGAGCGACGTCCTGGTCAACGGCTGCGACGGCGTGTGGGTGGACCGGGGCGCCGGGCTCGAGCGCAGCGACGTCCGGCTGAGTGGGGAGGGCGCCGTACGCGCGCTGGCGGTGCGCCTCGCCGCTGCCGCCGGCCGCCGGCTCGACGACGCCCAGCCGTGGGTCGACGCGCGGCTGGCCGACGGCACCCGGCTGCACGCCGTGCTCGCGCCACTGGCCGCGCCGGGCACCTGCCTGTCCTTGCGCGTACCCGCCGCCCGCCGGTTCAGCCTGGAGGACCTCGCCGCCGCCGGTTCGCTCGCGGCACCGCTGGTCCCGCTGCTCGATCGGCTGGTCGCCGTGCGGCGCTCCTTCCTCATCACCGGCGGCACCGGAACCGGCAAGACCACCGTGCTCGCCGCGCTGCTGTCCAGGGTCGGGCCGGCCGAACGCATCGTCATCGTCGAGGACTCCGCCGAGCTGCGGCCGGATCACCATCACGTGGTCCGGCTCGAGGCAAGGCCGGCCAACGTCGACGGGGCCGGTGCGGTCATCCTGCGCGACCTCGTCCGGCAGGCGCTGCGGATGCGCCCCGACCGGCTCGTGGTCGGCGAGGTGCGCGGCGGTGAGGTGGTCGAGCTGCTTGCGGCTCTCAACACCGGCCATGACGGCGGTTGCGGCACGCTGCACGCCAACGACGCCGCGGCGCTGCCGGCCCGCGTCGAGGCGCTCGCCGTTGCTGCCGGGCTGCCCCGGCAGGCGGCCCACAGTCAGCTCGCCGCGGCACTCGACGTGGTAGTCCACCTCGCCCGCGACCGGGAGGGCCGGCGCCGCGTCGCAGAGCTGGCCGTGCCGCTGCGCCGCCCCGACGGTCTCGTCGAGGTGGTCCCCGCCGTCACAGTGGGCGCTGACGACGCGGTCGGTGAGGGGCCGGGTGCGGCACGTCTGGAGCGGCTGCTGGCCGACCGGGATGGGTAAGCCGCGACGACGCCGTGGCCGAGGGCGTGCGGCGCGATGAGGGCCGCGGCGCTGCTCACGGTCGCGCTGGTGTCATCGGCGGCGGCGGCCTGGGTGCCGCCCGACCCGGCGTGGCGCCTCGCCGCTTTGACCGACGCCGCCCGGGCAGCGTCCCGGTACGGGGGGCGGGGTGCTCGGCCGGTCCGGCGCAGTTTCGGGTGGCGCTCGGCCGTCGCGGATCCACCCGGCCTCGCGCTCGCTGCCCTCACCGCCGCCCCGCTGATCGGTATCGCCGCCCAGGCGCCGTGGGGGAGCGCCCTCACCGCAGCACTGGCCGCCGCGGGCTGGGTGCTGCATTGGCGCGCCCGCGCCCGGTGGCGCCGCGGCCGGGACCGGACCCGCGCCGAGGTCGCCGCCGCGGCAGTGGCGCTGCACAGCGAGCTGCGGGCGGGACGGACACCGGTGGAGGCTCTCGACACGGCCGCGGCCTCGTGCCGCGTACTCGAGCCCGTGTCGGCCACTGCCCGGGTGGGCGGTGACATCGGCGTCGCCCTCGCAACGGCCGGCGAGGCACCCGGCGCCGACGCGTTGATGTTGCTCGCGGCAGCCTGGCGGCTGGCCGCCAGCACCGGTGTGCCGCTCTCGCCGGTGGCCGGACGGATGGTCGAGGCGGTCCGCGATCGGGAGTCGCTGCGCCGGACCGTCGCCGGGGAGCTCTCGTCCGCGCGCGGCACGGCCCGACTCCTTGCCGTGCTGCCGGCCGCGACCTTGCTCCTGGCGTCCTCCCTGGGCGCGGACCTGTCTGCCGTGCTCGGCGCCAGGTGGGGACAGCTCTGCCTGCTCCTGGGCGCCATGCTGGCCGTCGCCGGCGTGACCTGGGTGGACCGCATCGCGGCTGCCACGGACCGCCCGCTCGGGACGCCGTGAGCGCCGCGGCGTACGTCGCCGCCGCCGGCATCGGCGCGGCGGTGTGGTGCGCTCTCCCCGAGGCCTCGGCCGGGCGGCGGCGGCTCGCCGGCGTCCAGGCGTCCGGACGCCGAGCCGCCGGATCGACCGGGACGCGCCACAGTCGCGCCGCTCCGGAGGGCGGGCCCCGCAACCGGCTCCCGACCGTGGCGGCGGCGAGCGCCGGACTAGCGGTCGCCGTACTCCTGGGCGGGGGACTCGGCGTGCTCGTCGGCCTGCTGGTGGCGGCAGCTCTGCGGGGCTGGCTCAGCAGGCTCGAGCCGGTCGCTCAGCGCCGGCGCCGCGAGCGCCTGGAGGCCGCCGTGCCCGTGATCGCGGATCTCGTCGGCGCCTGCGTCGGCGCCGGCCGGCCGCTCGTTGGCTCGGCACGGGCGGCCGCCGAGTGCCTGGGACCGGCAGTGTTGGACCTGCTCGGGCCGGTCACGGTCGCGGCTGACCTGGGCGCCGACCCGGTCGCGGCCTGGACAGCCCTCGACGGGACACCGCTGGAGGCGTTGGGTCGCACGCTCGGCCGGTGCGGAGCGAGCGGGGCGTCTCCCGTGGAGGCACTGCGCCTGCTCGCTGAGGACGCCCGTGCGGAGGAGCGGGCCCGGGCCAACGAGCGGGCCCGGCGGGTCGGCTCGCTGGTAGCTGCGCCGCTCGGGCTGTGCTTCCTGCCGGCGTTCGTTCTCGTGGGCGTCGTACCGCTGGTCGGCGGCCTGGCGCAGGGACTGCTCGGGTGAGTGTCCACAGCCGCGACCGCCAACGCCCGCTCCTCCACAGAAGTCCGCGACGGTCCCCGTTTCCGCCTCCGGCGACGGATCGTCGAGACGCCCCCGATGGACGGGGCCCGCACCGGCCGGTCCGCCGGAGCCAGGAGGTCCCATGACCAGCACCCTTCGCCGGATCCGGGCGGCCGAGCGCGGCATGACCACGGCCGAGTACGCCGTGGGCACCGTCGCCGCCTGTGGCCTCGGCGGCCTGCTGCTGAAGATTCTCACCAGCGGTGAAGTGCGCGGCCTGCTGCTGCAGGTCATCCGGCGGGCGTTCGCTCCCGTCCTCGGATGACCGGAGCCGGCCGATCGGCGGCCCGCCCGGGCGCCCGCACGACCAGGGCCAAGGCGGCGCGAGGCGCGGTGACGGCCGAGCTCGCGACCGCCCTGCCGGCGGTCGTGCTCCTGTGCCTCGCCCTCGTGTGGGCGGTATCCCTGGCCGCCGTGCAGCTGCGCTGCCTCGACGCGGCACGCGAAGGCGCACGGGCGCTCGCGCGGCACGACGAGCGCTCCGCGGCGGTCCAACTGGCCCGGTCGGTCGCGCCGCCCGGCGCCCGGGTCGAGGTCGCCGAAACCGGCGAACGGGTGCGGGTGACCGTGCAGGCGCTCGCCCGGGCCCCGGGGTGGCTGGGCAGCGTCCCCGTGCGGCTGCAGGGGATGGCCGTGGCGGCGGCCGAGCCCCGATGAGCGGATGGCCGAGCCGAGGCCCGCGCCCCCAGCAGGGTGCGGGCACCGTGCTCATGCTCGTCGTGGTCGCCGCCGTCGCGACCGCCGCCTGGGCCTGCCTGGTCCTCGCCTCCGGCGTGGCAGCCCGGCACCGAGCGGCCGCGGCGGCCGATCTCGCGGCCCTCGCCGGGGCGTCCGCGGCATCGACCGGAGGACCAGCGGCGGCATGCGCCGCGGCGGCTGAGATCGCCGCCGTCAACGGCGGACAGCTCGTGAGCTGCGACGTCGCCGTCGAGGCCGTGGAGGTAGCCGTGCGGGTACCGCTGCCCTTGGCCGCCCGCGGGCTTCCTGATCCCGTGCGGCGGGCACGTGCCACCACCGGCGGGCTGCCATGACAGCTGCCCGGACGGCGGGGCTGGCCCCGGCTGGCCCCCGCACACAGGCCGCCCCCCGGACAGGCGCCTCGGACGGGCGGCCCTGGATACGCGGCCCTGGCCATGCGGTCCTGACCCGGCCCCGGACCCGCCGCTCCGGGGCGGGCGGGTCACGGGGTCACGGCGGCGGCTCGCCTCGCTCCGGCGGGGACGCGAGCCGCTCGTCGCCGGCGTGCGGGGCACTGGTGCCGGGCCGTGGTGCGTCGGCCGGTCGGCCGTCGGGCAGCCTCCCCCGGTCCGTGGACTCCAGCCGCGACTTGTCAGCCGCGAGCTGGTCGCGCTCGGCGGCGATGCGGCCGCGTTCGGCTTCGACGTCGTGGCCCGCGGCGGCCTCCCGGCGCAGCGCCCGCACCTCCCCGCGTTTGCGGGCCGAGCGGGCCGTCCCGCGCAGCACCAGCCCGAAGCCGACGAGGGCGAGCAACCCCACGACGATGCCGACCACGAACAGCGTGCCCGCCGTGATCGAGACGTCGATGCCGACCCCGGAGACACGCACCTGATCGCTCGCCCCGGTCAGCACCACGGCCGACACCAGGACGAGCACCAGCAGCAGGACGATGCCCAGCAGCAGCACAGCGAGCCGCCTCTCAGTAGGTGACACGTCGAACGGATGGATCAGGCGCCGGAAAGCAGGACGTCGAGCAGTCGCAGCGCGCCCTGCTTGTCCAGTGGTTCGTTAGCATTCCCGCACTTCGGCGACTGTACGCACGACGGGCACCCGGCCGGACAGCCGCACGACGCCACGACGTCGCGGGTGGCCCGCAGCCAGGCACGCGCAGCCCGGTAGCCGCGCTCGACAAAACCGGCGCCTCCCGGGTGGCCGTCATGGACGACAACTGTCGCCCGGCCGGTCGTCGGGTGCAGCGCCGTCGACACACCGCCCACATCCCAGCGGTCGCAGGTGGCAAAGAGCGGGAGCAGTCCGATCGACGCGTGCTCGGCTGCGTGCGTCGCTCCCGGCAGGACGCCCGGCTGGACGCCGGCGGCCGCCACCTGCTGGTCCGACCAGGTCCACCAGCAGCCGCGGGTGCGCAGCTGCCGCGACGGTAGGGCGAGCGCCCACTCACCGAGCACCTCGCCGGAGCCGGGCCGGCGGCGCAGGTAGGACGTGACCTGGCTGGTCACGTCGACCGTGCCCAGGGCCAGCCGCGCCTCACCCCAGCACTGCTCGGCGTCGGTGGACACGATCGACACCTCGCTCACTGAGCGCGCCGACGTCGTGTAGCCCGGGTCGCCGGCCGCCACGAAGGCCACCGCCTCGTCGACGTCGAGGGCCTCGACGAGGTAGCTCTCGCCCTGGTGCAGGTAGACCGCGCCTTCGTGGACCGTGCCGTGGGCCGCGGCCGTGTCGACGGTGCCGAGCAGCCGTCCGGTGGATGTCTCGACGAGGCGCACCGGCTGCTCGCCGGTGCCGCGGATGTCGACCAGGTCTGCTGCCCGATCGCCGCGGGTCCAGAACCACCCGGAGGGCCGCCGCCGCAACCAGCCGCGCCGCTCGAGCCGGTCCACCAGCTCGGCCGCGCTCGGCCCGAACATGGCCAGGTCCGCGCTGCACAGCGGCCGCTCCTGGGCCGCCGCCGCCAGGTGCGGCGCGAGGACATAGGGGTTGTTCGGGTCGAGGACGGTCTGTTCGACAGGGCGCCCGAACACCGTCTCGGGATGGTGGACGACGTAGCGGTCGAGCGGGTCGTCGCGCGCCACCAGCACCGCCAGGGCAGCCCGCCCGGCCCGCCCCGCCCGCCCAGCCTGCTGCCACAGCGACGCCCGGGTGCCGGGCCAGCCGGCGATGAGCACCGCGTCGAGCCCGGCCACGTCGATGCCGAGCTCCAGCGCGGTCGTCGCCGCCACCGCGAGCAGCCGGCCGTCCTGCAGCGCGGACTCCAGCGCCCGCCGCTCCTCGCGCAGGTAGCCGCCGCGGTAGGCCGCCACGCGCCCACCCAGCCCGGGTTCGACTTGCTCGAGGTGTCCCCGGGCTAGCAGGGCGACCGTTTCTGCGGCGCGCCGGCTGCGGACAAAGGCCACGCTGCGCACGCCCTCGACGACGAGGTCGGCGAGCAGGTCCGCGGTCTCGCTCAGCATCGAGCGACGCGAGCCCAGTCCGGCCGCCGCGCCGGCGCCCTCGCCTGGGTCGGGCTCGCCCGGTGTCGCCGTCCGCTCCGGCGGCTCCCACAGAGCGAACGTCGTGGGCCCCCGCGGCGACGTATCGTCGATCACCTCATCGACCTCGCAGCCGATGAGCCGCCCGGCCGCAACCGCCGGCTGGGAGACCGTCGCCGAGGCAAGGACGAACACCGGGTCGGCGCCGTGGAACGCCGCCACCCGCCGCAGCCGGCGCATCACCTGCGCTACGTGGGAGCCGAACACACCGCGATAGGCATGGCACTCATCGACGGCGACGTAACGCAGGGACCGCCAAAAACCGCTCCACCGCTCGTGACTTGGCAACAGCGAGCGGTGCAGCATGTCGGGGTTGCTGAGCAGCCACGCGGCGTGCGCCCGCGCCCAGTCGCGCTCCTCCCGGGAGGCGTCCCCGTCGACAGTCGCCGCCAGAACGCCGGGCACGGCCAGCTCCGCGAGGACCCGCCGCTGGTCGGCGGCCAATGCTTTGGTGGGCGCGAGGTAGAGCACGGTGGCGCCGCGGCCACGGGGGGCGGCGAGCCCCTCGCGTACGGCGGTCAGGCCGGGTAGCAGGTAGGCCAGCGACTTGCCCGACGCCGTACCGGTCGCCACGACGACGTGCCGCCCGGAGCGGGCAAGATCGGCCGCGGCGACCTGGTGCTCCCACGGTGACTCGACCCCGCCGGCGCGTAGCCGCCCGAGGACCTCGGGGTCGGCCCACCCGGGCCATGCCACAGTGCGGCCCGGTCGCTCCGCCACCTCCTGGACATGGGTGACCCGAGCCGCCCGGGAGGGCGTGCGGAGCCTGTCGAGCAGGCGTCCGGACCGCGGTGCCGCCGTCGGCGGCGCCGTCATGGCATCGGCGCGGGTCGGGTCGTGACTAGCACCGTCCCATCGTCGCACCGCTCCCGGACACGGCGGCGCACGCGCCACTCGCGTCCGGGACGCCACGGACCGGTCCGTGCTGTGGTGGTTGAATGCCGGGACTCGCATCCAGGAGGGAACGCTTCGTGGACCTGTCCCTGTCGACCCGCACCGTCGACGACCGCACCGTGGTGGAGGTCGCCGGCGAGATCGACGTCTACACCGCCCCCCGGCTGCGCGAGCAGCTCGTCGAGCTCGTCAACGGGGGCAACTACCACCTCGTCGTCGACCTGGAGGGTGTGGAGTTCCTCGACTCGACCGGGCTCGGCGTGCTCGTCGGCGGCCTCAAGCGGGTCCGCGCCCACGACGGGTCGCTGCGTCTGGTGTGCACGCAGGAGCGCATCCTCAAGATCTTCCGCATCACCGGTCTGACCAAGGTCTTCTCTATCCACGACAGCGTCGACGACGCCGTCGCGGCGGCCGACTGACTCCGCGCGTGCCGCAGGTCGAGCTCCGGATCGCCGCCCGCCCGGCCCTGGTCCGCACCGCCCGCCAGGTGGCTACGACATTGGCGCGTCGGGTCGGGCTGGCCGGCGATGTCCTCGACGAGGTGCGCCTGGCCGTCGGCGAGGCATGCAGCCTCGCGGTCGCCCTCGTCGGCGAGGGCTCCGACGCTGCGGTCAGCGTCCGCTTCCGTGACGACGACGGGCTGGCCGTCGAGATCCGCGCCCCGGGCGACCTCCCGGCGGCCGAGGGGGAGGCGGCCGCTGAGGTCGTGGCCGCCGCCGTCGAGGGCGTCGGCACAGATGACGGTTCCGACCCGCTGCCGGCCGGCAGCACGCTCATGGTGCTCACCAGCCTGGTCCCCGACGTCACCGTCCGCACCGGTGCGGACGGGCTCGACGTACGACTCGGCTGGCCGGCCTGAACGCAGCCCCCGGCGGCGCGTCGATCACCGAGTGGGGGGACGTCGCGGGCGTCGGGAGGTCGTCCACTTCTCGATCAACGCGCGGAAGTGACGCGGCGGGGAGGCGCATGGGACGTGGGGGATGCCTCGCGCACTCCCCGCCGAAAGGCCCTGACGGAGCGCGCGCACGTGCCCACTAGACTCCGGCCCGCATGCCTGTTCTGCCGGTCCCAGGCTCGTATGCATCGGGTCGTACAACCAGTCCCGTACGCCGCGGGACCGGCGCGCTGAGCTCGTCGCCGCAGGCCACCTGCGGCCGGTGGGCGTCGTCGAGGGCCCTGCGGGCCACGTCAAGGAGGACGCATGTCCGGGCTTGCCCACGCCGCCGAGGGGGCCACCGTCACCCTCGACGGCCGCAACCTCACCCTCGTGTGGGTGGTGCTCCTCGTCGCTGTCGCGGCGCTGGGCGTCGCCCTCCTCTTTCGGAGCCAGGTCCTGGCGGCCGGCGAGGGCACCGAGCGGATGCAGACCATCTCCCGGGCGGTCCAGGAGGGCGCTGCGGCCTACCTCAACCGCCAGTTCAAGACGCTGGCCGGCTTCGTCGTGCTGGTCTTCCTGCTGCTGTTCTTGCTGCCGGCCACCGACGGCTCGGTCCGTGCGGGTCGCTCCATCGCCTTCGTCGTCGGCGCGCTCTTCTCCGCCTCGATCGGCTACCTCGGCATGTGGCTGGCCACCCGCGCCAATGTCCGGGTAGCCGCAGCGGCGGCGGCCAACGGCCGCGAGCTGGCCATGCGCATCGCCTTCCGCACCGGCGGCACCGTCGGCATGGCGACCGTCGGGCTCGGGCTGGTCGGCGCCTCGGTCGTCGTCCTCGTTTACCGCGGCAACGCGCCCGCGGTGCTCGAAGGATTCGGCTTCGGAGCCGCGCTGCTCGCGATGTTCATGCGGGTCGGCGGCGGCATCTTCACCAAGGCGGCCGACGTCGGCGCCGACCTCGTCGGCAAGGTCGAGGCGGGCATCCCGGAGGACGACCCGCGCAACGCCGCCACCATCGCCGACAACGTCGGCGACAACGTCGGTGACTGCGCCGGCATGGCCGCCGACCTCTTCGAGTCCTACGCGGTGATGCTCGTGGCCGCACTCATCCTCGGCAAGGCGGCTTTCGGCTCCGACGGCCTGGTCTTCCCGCTCATCGTGCCGGCCATCGGCGTGCTCACGGCCGTGCTGGGCATCTTCCTCACCCGGCCGCGGCCCGGCGAGAACGGCCTGCGCGCGATCAACCGGGCGTTCTACCTCACGGCCCTGGCATCGGCCGTGGTGTGCACCGTGGCGGCGTACTCCTTCCTGCCGAGCCGGTTGCTCCAGCTAAAGGGCCTCGTGATCGGTGAAGGCTCGGCCCTGTTCGAGGTGCGCACGCGCGACCCGCGGCTGCTCGCCTCCCTCGCCGTCATCATCGGCATCGTGCTCGCCGGGTTCATCCTGTGGCTCACCGGCTACTTCACCGGTACGGAGGACGCGCCGGTCCAGCACGTCGGCCAGACCTCCCTCACCGGCGCGGCCACCGTGATCCTCGCCGGCATCTCGCTCGGCCTGGAGTCCGCGGTCTACACCGCGCTCGTCATCGGTTCGGCCGTCTACGGGGTATTCCTGCTCGGCGGCGGGTCGGTCGTGCTCTCGCTGTTCCTCATCGCCCTCGCCGGCACCGGGCTGCTCACCACGGTCGGGGTGATCGTGGCGATGGACACGTTCGGACCGGTCGCCGACAACGCCCAGGGCATCGCCGAGATGTCCGGCGACGTGCAGGGCGAAGGGGCTCAGATCCTCACCGAGCTCGACGCGGTCGGCAACACCACCAAGGCGATCACCAAAGGCATCGCGATCGCCACGGCGGTGCTCGCCGCCACCGCGCTGTTCGGCTCCTACACCGACTCGGTGGGGGCGTCGCTGGCCGATGCGGGGACCACGCTGGCCAACGCCGGCCAGTCGTTCATCTACGAGATCATCTCGCCCAACACGCTCGTCGGCGTGACACTGGGGGCGGCGGTCGTCTTCCTCTTCTCCGGACTGGCCATCAACGCGGTCGGGCGGGCGGCCGGCGCCGTCGTGTTCGAGGTGCGCCGTCAGTTCCGCGACGACCCGGGGATCATGGAGGGCACCACCGTCCCGGAGTACGGCCGGGTCGTCGACATCGTCACGCGCGACTCGCTGCGGGAGCTGGCGACACCGGGACTGCTGGCCGCCCTGGCGCCGATCGCGGTCGGCTTCGGACTCGGCGTCGGGCCGCTCGCCGGCTATCTCGGTGGCGCCATCGCCTGCGGCACCCTGATGGCGATCTTCCTCGCCAACTCCGGCGGCGCCTGGGACAACGCCAAGAAGCTGGTCGAGGACGGCCACCACGGCGGCAAGGGCTCGGAGGCCCACGCTGCCACCGTCATCGGCGACACGGTGGGCGACCCGTTCAAGGACACCGCCGGCCCGGCGATCAACCCGCTGCTGAAGGTCATGAACCTTGTGTCGCTGCTCGTCGCACCGGCGATCGTGACCCTGTCGGTGGGCGACAACGCCAACGCGGCCCTGCGCTACGGCATCGCGATCCTCGCACTGGTGATCATCGTAGGCGCGGTCCTGGTGTCCAAGCGGCGCGAGTCGCTCATGGGTCAGGACCTGCCGGCGGAGTCGGTCCCGGTCTGACCGCAAGGGAGCCGGCCGACGATCGGCCGGCCGGCCGGCTTGCACGCGTCGTAGCCTCCGCTGCGTGCACAGCGCCGAGATCGAGGTCCGCACCGGCGACCAGGAGCGGGTCGTCGACCTGACGGCCGAGTGCGCGGAGTTCCTGCGCTCGTCCGGTGCCGGCGACGGGCTGCTGCACGTCTTCGTCCCGCACGCCACCGCGGGCGTCGCCGTGCTCGAGACCGGCGCCGGCAGCGACACCGACCTGCTGAAGACGCTGGCCGAACTGTTTCCCCGCGACGCGCGCTGGCGGCACCGTCACGGCAGCCCCGGCCACGGGCGCGACCATGTCATGCCGGCCCTCGTCGCCCCGTACGCCGTCCTCCCCGTGCTCGGCGGCCGGCTGGCCCTCGGCACCTGGCAGGCGGTGTGCCTGGTCGACACCAACGTCGACAACCCCGTCCGGACCGTGCGGCTGAGCTACCTCGCCGGCTGAAGCCGACCCGACGCCCCCGATCCGGCGCCCACCGACCCGGGAACGCCGGTGCGGTCCGCGCCCGTTACGGTCCCGATGGCGGGGGGCGATGTTGACAGCAGGACCGGTCGGGGCCGCAGACTCCCGACCCGTACGGTTCGCGCCCACCCGGCCGCGCACACCAACCGCCGAGACGACTGGAGACCGACTGTGCCCGCAGGCAAGGCCGACGGCGCGACCCGCCGCCTGGTGATCGTGGAGTCGCCCGCCAAGGCGAAGACGATCGCCGGCTACCTTGGCCGCGGCTACGTCGTGGAATCCTCGTTCGGACACATCCGCGACCTGCCGAGCAAGAAGACCGAGGTACCGGAGGCCAAGCGGGCCCGCTTCGGCGACCCCGTCGGCGTCGACGTCGAGGGCGGGTTCGAGCCGCTGTACGTCGTCCCGGCCGGGCGGGCCAGGGAGCAGGTGCGCAAGCTCAAGGGGCTGCTCAAGGACGTCGACGAGCTCTACCTGGCCACCGACGAGGACCGTGAGGGCGAGGCCATCGCCTGGCACCTGCGCGAGGAGCTCAAGCCCAAGGTCCCCGTACGCCGCATGGTCTTCCACGAGATCACCCCCGACGCCATCCGCCGCGCGGTGCAGGCTCCGCGCGAGATCGACGAGCACCTCGTCGACGCGCAGGAGGCCCGCCGTATCGTCGACCGGCTCTACGGCTACGAGGTCTCGCCCGTGCTGTGGCGCAAGGTCACCCAGGGCCTGTCCGCCGGCCGCGTGCAAAGCGTCGCCACCCGACTCGTCGTCGACCGCGAGCGCGAGCGCATGGCCTTCCGCTCCGCCGGCTACTGGGACCTCACCGCCCACCTGGACACGGGGCGGGACAACGAGGACGTCCGCTCGTTCAGCGCCCGGCTCGTCGCCCTCGACGGCCGCCGGGTCGCCACCGGCCGGGACTTCGACACCCGCGGACAGCTGCGGGGTGACGCGGTCGTTCTCGACGAGGCGCGCGCCCGCGCGCTGGCGGCCGGGCTGAGCGACGTGGCGTACGCCGTCACCTCCGTCGAGTCCAAGCCCTACCGGCGCAGCCCCTACGCCCCGTTCCGCACCACGACGCTGCAGCAGGAGGCCAGCCGCAAGCTCGGCTTCGGCGCCAAGCGCACGATGCAGGTGGCCCAACGGCTCTACGAGGCCGGCCACATCACCTACATGCGCACGGACTCCACGACCCTCTCGGAGTCGGCGGTCGCGGCTGCCCGGCGGCAGGTGGCGGAGCTCTACGGACGCGACTACCTCCCCGACGCCCCGCGCAGCTACGCCAGCAAGGTCAAGAACGCGCAGGAGGCGCACGAGGCGATCCGGCCGGCCGGCGACTCCTTCGTCACCCCCGGACAGACCGGCCTGAGCGGTGACGACTTCCGGCTCTACGAGCTGGTCTGGATGCGTACCGTCGCCTCGCAGATGCGCGACGCCGTGGGTCAGTCGGTGACGGTACGGGTCGCGGCGACCGCCAGCGGCGGGGAGCGCGCCGAACTGACCGCCGGTGGCAAGGTCATCACCTTCCACGGCTTCCTCAAGGCCTACGTCGAGGGTTCCGACGACCCGGAGGCCGAGCTCGACTCCGCCGAGCGCCGACTGCCGCAGGTCGCCGAGGGCGACCCGCTCAGCGCGCTGTCGGTCGACCCCGAGGGCCACGCGACCAAGCCGCCGGCCCGCTACACCGAGGCGACTCTCGTCCGCGAGCTGGAGGAGCGCGAGATCGGGCGCCCCTCCACGTACGCCTCGATCCTCGGCACGATCCTCGACCGCGGCTACGTCTTCAAGCGCGGGTCGGCGCTCGTCCCGTCGTGGCTGGCGTTCGCGGTTGTTCGGCTGCTGGAGGAGCACTTCGGCCAGCTCGTCGACTATGACTTCACCGCTCGCATGGAGGACCGGCTCGACGACGTCGCCAGCGGCGCGGCGGACCGGGCCGAGATGCTGGCCCGCTTCTGGGACGGTGACGCCGCGGCCGGCACGGCGGGGCTCCGGCAGCTCACCGAGGCGCTCGGCGACATCGACGCGCGCGGGATCAGCTCGTTCCCGATCGGCGGCGACGTGGTCGCCCGCGTCGGCCGCTATGGCCCGTACGTCGAGGACGGCGACGGCACCCGAGCCAACATCCCCGAGGACCTGCCGCCCGACGAGCTCACCCTCGACAAGGCGCGCGAGCTCCTGGCCCAGCCCACTGGCGAGCGTGTGCTCGGCAGCGACCCGGCGACCGGACGCGGCATCGTCGTGAAGGCGGGTCGGTACGGGCCGTACGTCACCGAGGTGCTCCCCGGCGATGCCCCCAAGTCCGCGAAGCCGCGCACCGCCTCGCTGTTCAAGGACATGACGCCGGACACCGTCACCCTCGACGAGGCCCTGCGATTGCTGACGCTTCCGCGGGTGGTCGGCACGGATCTGCAGACCGGCGGGCAGATCACCGCCCAGAACGGCCGCTACGGCCCCTACCTCAAGCGCGGCACCGACTCGCGGTCACTGGACTCGGAGCAGCAGCTTTTCACGGTGACCCTGGACGAAGCGCTGGCGATCTACGCCCAGCCCAAGCAGCGTGGTCGCGGCCGGGCTGCGGCGGCGCCGTTGCGCGAGCTGGGCCCGGATCCCGACACGGGTCAGCCGGTCGTCGTCAAGGACGGCCGCTTCGGCGCCTACGTCACCGACGGCGACACCAACGCGACGCTGCGGCGCGGAGACGCCGTCGAGACGGTGAGCCTCGAGCGGGCCGCCGAGCTGCTCGCCGAGAAGCGGGCCAAGGGGCCGGCGCCCAAGAGACGCGTCACCCGCAAGCGGTCCGCCGCCAAGCGCTGAACTGTTCCCCGTTGAGTGGCCGTCCTGCCCCGCCACCCGCGACCCCCCACCCCCCCGGATACCCGCCCCTCCGCACACATTTGGGGCGCCTGCTTCTGCTGGGCTTCCTGGTGCGCTGCTGGCGTCCCTGCGGCCTCAGGAACCCCAAAATGTGTACGGAGGGGGCGGGCGGTGGCGGCTGAACCCGGCCGCGTCGGGGCCGGCGCCTAGGCTGGCCGGCGTGGTGCAGCCGTACGGGACGTTCGTCGCCCTCGAGGGCGGCGACGGCGCAGGCAAGTCGACGCAGGCCCGCCGGCTCGCCGAGCGGCTGCGCGCGAGCGGCCACGACGTCGTCCTCACCCGGGAGCCGGGCGACTGCCTCATCGGACCGGCGGTGCGGGCGATCGTCCTCGACAGTGCGGCCGCACCAGGGCTGAGCGACCGTGCCGAGGCGCTGCTCTACGCCGCCGACCGGGCACAGCACGTCGCCGAGGTGATCCGACCGGCGCTCGCCCGCGGCGCGCTCGTCGTCTCAGACCGCTACGTCGACTCTTCCATCGCCTACCAGGGCGCCGGGCGCGGTCTCGACCCTGCCGACGTCCAGCAGCTGTCGGCCTTCGCGACCGGCGGCCTGCGTCCCGACCTCACCGTGCTCCTCGACCTCGACCCCGCGGTCGCGCTGGCCCGCTCGGCGCAGGCGCGCGACCGGCTGGAGAGCGAGCCGCTCGACTTTCACGCACGGGTGCGGGCGGCGTTCCGCGGACTGGCCGCGCGCCAACCGGAGCGCTACGCCGTCGTCGACGCCGCGGGTCACCCCGACGACGTCGCTGCCGCGGTGGGCAGCCTGGTCGTCCGCTTCATCGCCGCCCGCGCAGCCACCGGTATCACCTCTGCAGCCGCCCCGTGAGCGTCTGGGACACCGTCGTCGGGCAGTCGGTCGTGCCCACCCTGCAGCGAGCCGTGGCCGACGCCGCTGCGGTCAGCCGCGGCGAGCCGGCGGGTCCAGCGATGGTGCACGCCTGGCTCGTCACCGGGCCGCCCGGCTCGGGGCGCTCTGTCGTGGCCCGCGCGTTCGCCGCCGCGCTGCAGTGCCCGGACCAGGGCTGCGGAGCCTGTAACGACTGCCGCACTGCCCTCGCCGGTAGCCACCCCGATGTCGACCGGATCGTCACCGAGGGCCTGTCGATCGACATCGAGACGGTCCGCGACGCCGTCCAGCGGGCCGCCCGCCGACCGGCCCGCGGACGCTGGCAGGTCCTCGTCATCGAGGACGCCGACCGCCTCACCGACAAGGCTGCCGACGCGTTGCTCACCAGCATCGAGGAGCCACCGCAGCGCACGGTCTGGATGCTCTGCACGCCGGCTGCCGAGGACCTCGTCCCGACGATCCGCTCGCGCTGCCGGCTGGTGCCGCTTCGTACGCCGCACACGCGCGACGTCGCGCGCCACCTGGAGATCACCGACGGCGTCGACGCCGGCATGGCGACGTTCGCGGCGCGGGCGTCGCAGGGCCACATCGGCCGGGCCCGAGCGCTCGCCACCGATGAGGGCGTCCGGCTGCGCCGCGCCGAGGTGCTCGGGCTCCCGGCCCGTCTCGACGGCGTCGCCGACGCGCTCGCTGCGGCCGCCACGGTCGTCACTGCGGCCGAGGAGGACGCCGACGCCCGCTGCACCGTGCTCGACTCCAATGAGCGTGAGCGCCTGGCGACGGCGCTGGGAGTGGGTACGCGAGGGGCCCAGCCGCGCAGCGCCACCGCGGCCCTCAAGGACCTGGACAAGGACCAGGCGCTGCGCCGCAAGCGCATCCAGCGCGATTCCATCGACCGCGCCCTCGTCGACCTGCTCGGCCTTTACCGCGACGCCTTGGCCCTCCACCTCGGCACCGATGTCGACCTGATCAACGCCGAACGCCGCCCCGAGCTCGACCGGCTGGTCCGCGACAGCACGCCGGAGGCCACGCTGCGCCGCATGGAGGCGATCCTCGCCGCCCGGGAGGCGCTCGACGCCAACGCCGCGCCGCTGCTGGCGATCGAGTCGATGATGCTCACGGTGCGGGCGGGATGAGAGGGTCAGCCCCGTGCATCGCGTACGAGGTGTCGTCACCCGCAGCAAGGGTCAGCCGGTCGGCATCGAGACCGTCATGGTCCCCGATCCCGCGCCCGGTGAGGCGCTCGTCACCGTGCAGGCGTGCGGCGTGTGCCACACCGACCTGCACTACCGCGACGGTGGCATCAACGACGACTTCCCGTTCCTGCTCGGCCACGAGGCCGCTGGGGTCGTCGACGACGTTGGCGACGGCGTCACTGAGGTCGCGCCCGGCGACTACGTGGTCCTCAACTGGCGGGCGGTCTGTGGCGACTGCCGGGCCTGCCGCCGCGGGCGACCCTGGTACTGCTTCGCCACCCGCAATGCAACCCAGCGCATGACGCTCGAGGACGGCACCGAGCTGACGGCGGCTCTCGGCATCGGGGCCTTCGCCGACAAGACCCTCGTCGCGGCGGGGCAGTGCACCAAGGTCCACGGGGCGGTGCCGCCGGTCGTGGCCGGGCTGCTCGGCTGCGGCGTGATGGCCGGGCTCGGCGCGGCGCTCAACACCGGCGGGGTCACCCGCGGGGACTCGGTCGCGGTCATCGGTTGTGGCGGCGTGGGCGACGCCGCGATCGCCGGAGCACGGCTCGCCGGAGCGGCTCGGATCATCGCGGTCGACATGGATCCGCGCAAGCTCGAGTGGGCGCGGGAGTTCGGCGCCACCCATACGGTCGATGCGCGCGAAGCTGACGTCGTCGAGGCCGTGCGCTCGCTTACCGAGGGCTTCGGCGCCGACGTCGTCATCGACGCGGTCGGGCGTCCGGAGACCTTCACCCAGGCGTTCTACGCCCGCGACCTCGCGGGCACCGTCGTGCTGGTCGGCGTGCCGACGCCGCAGATGCGCCTCGAGCTGCCGCTGCTCGACGTCTTCGGCCGCGGCGGGTCGCTGAAGTCCTCGTGGTACGGCGACTGCCTGCCCTCCCGCGACTTCCCGATGCTGCTCGACCTGTTCCGGCAGGGCCGGCTGCCGCTGGACCGCTTCGTCTCTGAGGAGATCGGCCTCGGCGACGTCGAGGCCGCCTTCTCGCGCATGCAGGCCGGCGAGGTGCTCCGCTCGGTCGTGGTGCTGTAGATGACCGCCCGGGTCGGCTCGACGGTCACCTCTGGCACGTTCTCCCTCGACGGCGGCACCTGGGAGGTCGACAACAACGTCTGGATCGTCGGAGACGACACGGAGTGTGTCGTCGTTGACTCACCGCACGACGCCGAGGTGATCAGCCACGCCGTCGGCGACCGGCGCGTGCTGGCGATCCTGTGCACGCACGCCCACGACGACCACGTACGGGTCGCGCCGGAGCTCTCCGGCCTCCTCGGGGCCCCGGTGTGGCTGCACCCGGCCGACCTGCCGCTGTGGGGGCTCATCCACCCCGACCGGCCACCGGACGGCGAGCTCGCCGACGGGCAAGCCCTCGAGGTGGCCGGCACCCGCCTCGAGGTCATCCACACGCCGGGGCACTCGCCCGGGTCGTGCTGCTTCTACGCGCCCGACCTCGGCACGGTGTTCAGCGGCGACACGCTGTTCGCCGGCGGGCCGGGCGCGACCGGGCGGTCGTACAGCGACTTCCCGACGATCATCGCGAGCATCCGCGACCGGCTGCTCACCCTCCCTCCGGACACGGTCGTGCACACCGGCCACGGCGCGAGCACCACGATCGGCGACGAGGCGCCGCACCTGCCGGAGTGGATCGCGCGGGGGCACTGAGCCGGATCCGCCACGTACGCTTCCCCCGTGGGCATGGTCATGGCGGTGTCGTTCACCCGCTACGGCCGGCTCTACTACCTCGACCCGGGTGAGCACCGACCGCGCGTCGGCGACAAGGTGCTGGTGCCGACGAGCGAGGGCACCGAGGTCGCCGAGTGCGTGTGGGCTCCCGAAGAGGTCGCCGACGTCGAGGGCCTGCCGGTGTGTGCCGGTCCGGCGACGCCCGCGGACCTGGAGCGCGACGAGCTCAACCGCCGCCGGCGTGCCGAAGCCAGGGTCATCGCGCGGCGGGCGGTGCGCCGCAACGCGCTGCCGATGAAGGTCGTCGCCGTCGACTTCACCGACCGGCGCAGCGACGTCGACCAGCTGGTGACGATCTACTTCTCCGCACCGCACCGGGTGGACTTCCGGGGACTGGTACGCGAGCTGGCCCGCGAGCTGCGCGCCCGTGTTGACCTGCGGCAGGTGGGCTCTCGCGACGAGGCGCGAGTGCAGGGCGGGATCGGCCCCTGCGGGCGGGACCTGTGCTGCGCGACGTTCCTCGTCGACTTCGAGGCGGTGAGCGTACGCATGGCCAAGGATCAGGACCTGCCGCTCAACCCGCTGCGGATCTCCGGTGCGTGTGGCCGGCTCATGTGCTGCCTCAAGTACGAGCACCCGCTCTACCAGGACTTCGACGCCGACGCCCCGGACCGCGGCGCCACGGTGGTGCTCGACGGCGGTGGCGAGGGCACCGTGATCGGGCGCAACGTGCCCGCCGGCACCGTCCTGGTGCGCGAGCGGGAGACCGGGCGCCGCGTCGCCTGTCCGAAGGCGAGCGTGTGCGGCTCGCGCCAGGAGTACGAGGCCCGCCACGGCGACGCCTCGCCGCCTCTGGTCCGGCCGGGCCACCCCGGTGGGTGCGGCGGTTGAGGTGGGGCCGCCGGGCGGTGGCGCTGCTCGTGGTCGCCGCCTTGCTGGCCGCGAGCGCGGTCGTCGCCCTCGTCGCGACCATCGACCGGCAGCGCGATGTCGGGGTCGCCGATCGTGAGGTCTCCTCGCCGGCTCCGGCACCGAGCGGCGCCTCCGGCGGGCTCGCCCGCTTCTACGACCAGCAGATCGACTGGCAGCGCTGCGGGGACGCCTACCAGTGCGGTCGGCTCGAGGTGCCGGTCGACTACGCCGACCCTGCCGGCGCGTCGATCCAGCTCGCGCTGCTGCGGGTCCCCGCCCGCGATAAGGATCGTCGGCTCGGCTCGCTGATCGTCAACCCCGGCGGCCCGGGCGGGTCGGGGGTCGACTACGCGGCAGCCGCGGACGGCATCGTCAGCCCGGCCGTTCGTGACCGCTACGACCTCGTCGGGTTCGACCCGCGCGGCGTCGACCGCTCCGAGCCGGTCGACTGCCTGAGCGACGCGCAGCTCGACGCGTTCCTCGCCGCCGACCCGACCCCGGACGACAAGCGGGAGGTGTCCGGGCTCGTCGGCGCCGACAAGGAGTTCGCGGCCGGCTGCCGAATGCGGGCCGGCGCCTTGCTCGCCCACGTCGGCACGGCGGGCGTCGCGCGTGACCTCGACGTGCTCCGCGGGGCGCTCGGCGACGAGCGGCTGCACTACCTCGGCAAGTCCTACGGCACCCTCATCGGCGCCGAGTACCTGCGACTGTTCCCGCGGCGCGCCGGTCGCGTCGTGCTCGACGGCGCCGTCGACCCGGCGCTGACCGCCGAGCAGTTCGCGCTTGGTCAGGCGAGCGGCTTCGAGCAGGCGCTGACGTCGTTCCTCGCGGACTGCGTACGCCACGACTGCCCGCTCGGCGCCGATGTGACGACCGCACGCGCCGGCCTCACCCGACTGCTGGGCCGGCTCGACGCGCAGCCGCTCCCGACGCGCAGCGGTCGACGGCTCACCGAGGCGTTGGCGGTGCTGGGCGTCGCGTACCCGCTCTATCTGCCTCCCGACCGCGGCTACCCGGCGCTGCGCGCCGCGTTGCACGAGGCGCTGGGCGGCGACGGCAGCGCGCTGCTGGGCCTGTCCGACGACTACACGCAGCGCCACCCCGACGGCAGCTACGACGGCAACAGCAACGAGGCGATCTACGCCGTCAACTGCCTCGACCGCCAGGACGTCACCGGGCCCGCGCAGGTGGCGGCGCAGCTGCCGACGTTCGAGCGGGCGTCGCCGACGTTCGGCCGCTACATCGCCTGGTCCGGGCTGCCCTGCGCCTACTGGCCGGTCCCGCCGTCGGGCCGGCCGGCGCCCGTTGCCGCCCCGGGCGCGCCGCCGGTGCTCGTCGTCGGGACGACCGGTGACCCCGCGACGCCGTACGCCTGGGCCGTCTCGCTCGCCGAGCAGCTCGACTCCGGGGTGCTGCTGACCTACGTCGGGTCCGGCCACACCGCGTACCGGCACGGCTCGTCATGCATCGACGACGCCGTCGACCGCTACCTGCTGGAGGGACAGCCGCCAGCTGCCGGCACCCGCTGCCGCTGACGTTCGTCCACGGGCAGGGAGCACCATGGGCGCGGCGAGTGAGGCCGAGCCTGTGGAGGTGGCTACGTGTACGAGATCTTCGGCGGCGAGCACGAGGTCGGCTGGGTGGTCGCGAAGGCGGTCCTGCTCTATCTCACGGCCGTCATCGGCTTCCGGCTTGGCGAGCGCCGCACGCTCAGCGAGATGGGGACGTACGACTTCGTGGCCGCGGCGGCCGTCGGCGCGATCGTCGGGCGGGTGCCCAACGCCACCGACACGACCTACCTCGGCGGGTTCGCGACCCTGGTGTCGGTCCTCGGCATGCACCGGCTGCTCACCCGGCTGCGCCACCGGCATGCGGTTTCCCGACTCCTCGAGCACCCCGCGGTGGTGCTCATCGTGGACGGCGAGGTCGACGGGGTCCGGCTCAAGAGGTGCGGTCTGACCATCCCGGATCTGCACGCCATGCTGCGCCGCCAGCGGGCGTACGACCTCGCCGCGATCCGCTACGCCATCTACGAGCCGCGCGGCGGGTTGACGATCGTCTACCAGGGCGACGACGCGATGCTCGGGGCGGACGGGCCGCTCGACGAGGTGCTGCCGGCGCGGTAGGCCACGCCTCGAGTCCGGGGCAGGGGACCCCCACCCCGGTAGGTGCGGGGTAGGGGTCCCCGGCCACGTACGGCGAATGGGGTGGACCTCCCCCTGGCGGCCCGCTACAGCGCGACCGGCCACGTCGGCGGGCGCTCGCCCACCCGGGAGGCCCGGCCCGACCACGGAGAGCGCGCCGCGAGCAGCCGTGGCACCCCGGCAGATCGGTATGCTCGACGCCCGTGCCGCCGTCGGGTGGCGCCGCCGCCTTAGCTCAGTTGGCCAGAGCGACGCACTCGTAATGCGTAGGTCGTGGGTTCGATTCCCACAGGCGGCTCCACTCGTCTTCCCAGGTCAGCGGCTCGGAGAAGGATTCGACGGTCGACCCGTGGCTGCCAGGCGCCCATGGTCGAGCTCGCCGGGTGACGGCCGTCGAGCCAAGAGCCGCCGGTGGCCGGCCGACGCCAAGCCGCTCGCACTTCTCGGGCGATCTCCCGCACGTCGCATCACGGTGCGGACGGGTAGACATGCGCGGCTACCGGCAGGGTGAGGGTGAAGGCGCTGCCTCTTCCGCGTCCGGCGCTGGATGCGGTGAGGGTGCCGCCGTGGTCCTCGACGATGGCCCGGGCGATGGTCAGGCCGAGGCCGCTTCCGCCGCCGTCGTGGACGGGTCGGGCTGGGTCCGCGCGGTGGAACCGGTCGAAGATGTGGGCCAGCTGGTGAGCGTCGATGCCCTCGCCGTTGTCGGTAACGGTGATGCTCACTGACCCTTCTCGGCCCATGCCGATCGCCATGTCGACACGCCCACCGGCGGGGGTGTGTCTCAGTGCGTTGTCGAGGAGGTTCGCGAGGACCTGCTGAACTCGTTCTGCGTCGGCCAGCACAAGGGGGGCGAGTTCGGCTTGGTCGAGACCGAGGTCGACACCCTTGTTCTGGTAGCCAGGGCGAGCCGCGGCAATGGCGTCACGGACGACGGCGACCGGGTCGAGGGGGGTCATCACCAGTCCGAGCGCGTGCTCCTCGGCGGCAGCCGCTTCCCTGAGGTCGCCGGAGAGTCGGCGCAGACGAGCAACCTGGTCGCGCATGACGGCGAAGGAGGAGGCGTCGCCGGGAACGACGCCGTCTTCCATTCCGTCGATGTAGGCCTCAAGCGTGGCCAGCGGGGTACGCAGTTCGTGGGCGAGGTCGGCGAGCAGGCTGCTGCGGGTCGCGTCGGTGGCGGCGAGCCGCTCGGCCATGTGGTCGAACGCCTCGGACAGCCGGGTTAGCTCGCTGCCGAATCCACCGGTGGGGCCACGGGTGGTGTAGTCGCCGGCAGCCACCGCGTCGGCGGCGTCGGCGAGCTCGACGACGGGGTGGGCGACGCGGCGCACCAGGAACCACGACACGAGCCCGGCGGCGGTGAGCGCGGCGACCGTGGCGAGCGTGAGGGATATGGCGAAGGAGGACGCGAAAGCTCGCTCGGCGTGCAGCCGTACCTCGGGTGCGTCCTCACCGGTGCGGGCGAGGTGCTCGGCGAACAGGGTGGGGGCGATGAGCACCGCGGCGACGACCAGGGTGAGCGCGCCGGTGGCGATGACGAGGAGCTGGGCGAGCATGAGGCGGGTGGCGAGGCCGCTGGGTCGGCCGGTCACCGGGCCGCCATGCCATAGCCGACACCGCGGACGGTGCGGATGTGGGTGGGGTTGTTGGCGTCGTCGCCGAGCTTGCGGCGCAGGTGTCCGACGTGTACGTCGACGACGTGCTCGTCGCCGTACCACTCGGGCCCCCAGACGGCGTCGATGAGCTGGCGTCTGGTGAACGCGGCTCGTGGGTGGGCGGCCATGGTGGCGAGGAGGTCGAACTCGGTAAGAGTCAGGTCGACGGGCGCGCCGTCGACGGTAGCGCGGTGAGCGACGGGATCGACCTGCAGGTCGCCCATGGTCAGCGGCGTAGCGTCCGGTGTGGGCTTGGGAGCGGCGGGGGCTCCGGCGACGCCGCGCGGGCGGCGCAGCATCGCGCGGACGCGGGCGATGAGCTCGCGCGGGGAGAACGGTTTGACCAGGTAGTCATCGGCCCCGACGGACAGGCCGACGACTTTGTCGACCTCCTCGTCGCGCGCGGTGAGCATGATGATGTAGGCGTCGCTGAACCCGCGGACCTGCCGGCATACCTCGATGCCGTCGAGACCCGGCAGCATCACGTCGAGCACGACGAGGTCGGGCTGGTGCTCGCGCGCCGCAACAACGGCCGCGGCCCCGTCGTGGGCCAGGTCGACGGCGAAGCCCTCGCGCTGCAGGTAACTGGCGACCACCCCGGCCAACGCCTGTTCGTCGTCGACGACGAGAACCCGCAGCGGGTCGGGCATGGGCATCCTCCGTGCGTCGCGTCTGGAGGACGACGGTAGTTCGAGTCAGCTGCGCGGGGCCGGGGTTACCGCGCCGCGGCCTTCCAGCATCCGACGGGCCTCCGCGTACTGCTCGGCGTCGATCTCTCCGCTGGCGAAGCGACGGTCGAGGATCTGGCGGGGCGACTCGGCCGATGTCGGCGGGGACTGCCCGCCGGTGATCCGGCCGATCGCCCAGATCCCCAGTCCGATCAGGCCGCCCCACACGAGCAGCATGACGAGCATGCCAAATCCGTATCCCCACCCGTTGTCGAACCAGCCCATCACGAGACACCTCCGGTAGCTCGCGTACACCTCAACCGTGCGGCGTCGCGGTATCGATCAGGCAGGGCGTCGGGTGAAGGTTCGATGAAGCGTCCGGCTTCATCGAACCTTCATCGAAGCACCAGGAAACCCATCGGGGACGTCGCGGACAGTGGTCGATGGCGCCTTACCGCGCCCCGCCCCGCGGCGGTCACGGCGATCTGGGAGGCAGCGTGCCGGCCGTCCCGACGGTGTCGCGCCGCCAGTTCCTGACGGGTCTGCTCGGTGTCGGTGCGGCGGCGGGACTCACCGCGTGCGGGCTGGGGTCCGGACCGACATCGGTCGGCGCGGGCGCGGTGGCGGCCGCGGAGTCCGCTCGCGCCACTACCGGCCGGGTCCGCTCGCTGGTCCTGCAGGCCCGCGCCACCGAGGTCGATCTCGGTGGCCGGGTCGTGACGACCTGGGTCTACGGGGATTCGTTGCCCGGTGCGCCGTTGCGGGCGGCCGCCGGCGACCGGGTACGGGTCGCGTTCGACAACAACCTCCCCGAGCCCACCAGCGTGCACTGGCACGGCCTGGCGATCCGCAACGACATGGACGGGGTGCCGGGCGTGACCACGCCGCAGGTCGCCCCCGGCGGCTCGTTCGGGTTCGACTTCGTCGTCCCCGCCGCCGGCACACACTGGTTCCACCCCCACCACGGCATGCAGCTCGACCGCGGCCTGTACGCGCCGTTCATCGTCGACGACCTCGCCGAGCCCGGTGGCTACGACGCCGAATGGGTCGTCGTGCTGGATGACTGGACCGACGGCGTCGGCCCCAGCCCGGAGCAGATCTACGCCGACCTCAAGGCCGGCAAGTCGTCGGGGACCGCCATGGGCATGGGCATGGACGGCATGGGCATGGACCGCATGGGCGGCATGGGCAAGGGCGGAGGCGACGTCAGCTATCCGCTCTACCTGGTCAACGGTCGCAGCCCTGCCGACCCCGATGTGCTGACCGCGAAGCCGGGGCAGCGGGTGCGGCTGCGGATCGTGAACGCTGCCGCCGACACGATCTTCACCGTCGCCCTGGCCGGTCACGCCCTGCGGGTCACGCACACCGACGGCTACCCGGTGGTCCCGGTGACCACCTCCGCGCTGAGCCTCGGGATGGGGGAGCGCTACGACGCGATCGTCACCCTCGCCGACGGCGTGTTCCCCTTCATCGCCGAGCCGGCCGGGAAGTCAGGCTCGGCCCGCGCTCTGGTCCGTACCGGCGCCGGCACGGCACCCGACGCCGCATTCCGCCCGAGTGAGTTGGGCGGCCGTCCGCTCACCGTCGATGCGTTGCGCGCCGGGCCGGGCAGCGCCCTGTCGGCCCGCGAGCCCGACACCGTGCAGGACCTGCTGCTGTCCGGGTCGATGGGGTCGTACGTGTGGACGATCAACGGCCGCACCTACGACCACACCGTCCCGCTGACCATCCGCCAGGGACAGGCCGGCCGGCTGCGGATCCGCAACCACTCGATGATGCCCCACCCGGTGCATCTGCACGGACACACCTTCCAGCTCGGCGCCGCCGGCGGGACCGGACCCCGCAAGGACACCGTGCTGGTTCCCGCGATGGCTGCGATGGACGTCGACCTGGCCGCGGACAACCCGGGGCGGTGGATGGTCCATTGCCACAACGCCTACCACGCCGAGGCCGGGATGATGACCCGCCTCGACTACCTCACCTGACCGGGCCCTGCACCATCCACACCGCCGGTGAGATCGAGTCGCCGGCCGCGTCGCAAGGAGAGACGAGTCGATGCGGGCACGCACCCTGGCCATGGCCGCCACCGGCGTGGGGTTGACCCTCGTCGTGGCCGGCTGCGGCAGCGGGAGCGGGAGCCGTGCCGAGCATGGCGGCGCAACACCGGTGGGCTCTGCGGCGTCGGCGACCCTGGCCGGGCAAGCCGCCGACGTCGCGTTCGCGCAGCTCATGATCCCCCACCACCGGCAGGCCGTCGAGATGGCCGAGCTGGCCCTGCGACACGCCAGCTCCGCGCAAGTCAAGGAGCTCGCCACCCAGATCAAGAGCGCGCAGGACCCCGAGATCACCCAGATGACGCAGTGGCTGCAGGAGTGGGGCGCCCCCACCGCCATCCCCGGCTCGGACGCCTCCGGGATGCCCGGCATGGACCACTCCGGCATGGACATGGGGGGTGTGGACGCGGCCGGGATGATGACCGCCGAGGAGATGGCAGGGCTGGCGAAGGCCCGCGGCGCCGAGTTCGACCGCATGTGGTCGCAGATGATGATCGCCCACCACCAAGGCGCCATCGCCATGGCGCAGCAGGTCCTGGACACCACCTCCGACCCGAAGGTCGCGGCGCTGGCGAGGGCCGTCGTGACGGGGCAGACCGCGGAGATCGACACCATGCGGAAGCTGCTCGCACAGTGAGCACGAGACCATGAGCCGGAGACTGGGCGCCACCCGCGCGGTCCGCCTGATGCTCGCGGCTGGGCTTGCCGTGGGCGCCGCCGTCGGGGTCGCCGGCTGCGGTCCCCCCGCTGCCCCGACGTCGCAGGCATCCGACACCTCCGGCCCGCCCGCCACGGCAGGCGCGCCCGGGCCGGTCGCCGCCGGGCAGGACTGGGTGCACGTCCACAACCTCACCCTGGACGGCGATCGGCTGCTGCTGGGCACCCACGAGGGCTTGTGGGAGCAGTCGCCGGGGCAGCCGGCTCGACGGCTCAGCGAGGCACCGTTCGACGTGATGGGCTTCGCGCTCGCCGGGCAGCGGATGCTGGCCTCCGGACATCCCGGCGAGGGCCAGCACCTGCCCGCCGACCTCGGGCTGCGCGGATCCACCGACGGCGGATCGACCTGGACGGGCATCTCCCTGCAAGGCGAGGTCGACTTCCACCGGCTGCGCGCCGCCGGCGACGTCGTCCTCGGACTGTCCGCCCACGACGGTCGGCTGCTTCGCTCCTCCGACGGCGGTCGCACCTGGAACGCCCTCGGGAACCCGCCGCTGTTCGACCTCGCCCTCGACCCCGCGCACCCAAACCGCCTGGTCGGCACCACCGAGCACGGCCCCGTCGCCAGTGACGACGGGGGCTCCAGCTTCGCTCCCATCACCGACGCCCCGCTACTGGCGTTGCTGGCCTGGACACCGGGATCCCTGTACGGCGTGGCACCGGACGGTGCCCTCCACCGCTCGACCGACCACGGCGCCACCTGGAAGGAGGCCGGTCGGGTGCAGGGGCCACCGGCCGCGCTCGCCGCCGACGGTGACACGGTCGTCGTGCTGGCCGGCGACACCATCGTGGAGTCGCGGGATCGCAGGGTGACGTTCGCCGCACGCATCGTGGGGCTCGCGGGCACGGGCTGACGTGCGAACGAGGCAGCGCCTTTCACCATCACGGGGGAGTTGCGACGAGGTTGACGACGCAGTGATCGGGTACGGCACGCTCGCCGCCGCGTGAGGACGGCGCGGTCGAGCTGGCGGTGGAAAGCAAGGCGCGGCTCCACGAGGGAAGGAGGAGGCGTGGCGTCCTACGTCGGTGGGCTGGCCATGCTCGTGGTGGGGCTCGCCGCCGTGGGGACCCTTTCCCTCCTGCACCGAGTCACGGCGGTCGCGGCCGACCCGGTGAGTGCGCTGCCGTTCCTGTCCGGCTGGGCGCCGCAGGAGCACGCGCTGTCCCGCTTCCACGCTCGCTGGTATCCGCTGACGCTGCTGTTCCTGGCCTTCGACGTGGAGATGCTGTTCATGTACCCCTGGGCCGTGGTGGTGGCGCGCGAGGGGCCGGGCGCGGTCGTGGAGATGTTCGGCTTCCTCGGACTGCTCGTGCTCGCCGTGCTGTGGGCCCGCCGGGAGGGGGTGCTGCGGTGGGTCTGACGGACCGGCTGCGGAAGCGGCTCGCGCGCTGGGCGGTGTCCGGCGCCCACGTGCTCCTCGTGGAGGCACCAGACGGCTGGGCCGCCCGGGTCGGCGCGGAGCGCGCGATCGACGCTCGGGGCTGGCGAGTCGCGAACGGCCCGGCCGACGCCGATGTGCTCGCGGTCTGCGGCCGGCCCGGTCCTGAGCTGGCCGCCGCCGCGGCCAGGGTCTGGGACCAGTTGCCCGGGCCGCGGGTGCGGGTCGACGTCCTCGGTGCCGAGCGGGCGGGCGCGGCGCTCACTGCGGCGGCCACCGGCCTGGCCGACGACGTGGCGCAGCGCGGGGACGCCCGCAGGCGAGGCGAGGACGCGTCCACTTCTGGCCCCGCGGACGACAGCGACCACGGCGACACCGACCACGGGGACAGTGACGACGGCGACGGCGACCACGGCGCCGGTGACATGGCGCCGCACGGCATCCCGCTCGCCGAGGGGGCACCGGATCGCGACGGTCTGGAGATGGACGTGCTCCACCTCCCGCTCGGGCCCGTGCTGCGACACTGGCCGGCCGGGCTGGTGCTCCACACGACCCTTGCCGGCGACGTCGTCGTCGAGGCGCGGCCTGAGGTGCTCGACCCCGACCGCGGACCCCAGCCGAGCGCGACCGGCGCCGCCGAGGCGGCCGCCCGCCGCTGTGACGCCGCGGCAGACTGCCTCGCCCTCGCCGGTTGGAACACCGCCGCGGCAGCCGCCCGGCGCGTCCGGGACAGCCTCCTCGACGGGGACCCGCAGGGTCCGGCGCGACTGGCCGAGTTGCACCGCCGGGTGCGGGGCTCGCGCACGCTGCGCTGGTCGCTGCGCGACCTGGGCCGCGTGGGCGACGACCCGCTCGATACCCGACGAGAGCTGCCCGATGGGTGGCGCGGTGACGCGTACGACCGGCTGCTGGCGCTGCTGCGACCCCTGGACGCTGCGAGCGACGCCGCGGACCGGCGACCCGGCGAGCCGGCGCTCGCCGTGCTGCCCGAGCTGGTGACCGGCCTCGAGCTGGGTTCGGTCCGGATCGTGATCGCCAGCCTCGGCCTGGGCCCCGACGACGTGGTCCGGCACCCGGCCGAGAGTGGGGTCCGGCGTGCCTGAGCAGGGGGTGGTCGAGGTGTCGGCGGTGTGGGCACCGCTGGCCGCAATTCTGCTGGGCCTGCTCGCCGTCGCGGCAGCCGGACTCGACGGCGCGCTGGCCGCGCGCGGCCAGGGAACGCCGGCCCTGACCGGGACCCGGCGCCCGGGGGTCGAGATGGCGCGCCTCCTCCGCCAGCGGCGACGGACCCTCGTGTCGGCCGACCGCCCGCTGTGGCGCTTCGGTGGCGGCGGCCTCGGGGTGGTGGCCCTGCTCATGGTCGCGGTGATCCCGCTCGGGCGCTGGACCCTGCTGGACCTGCCGGTGGGCGTCGTGTGGTTCAACGCCATGGACGTCGTCGTCTGGGCGCTGGTCTGGCTCGCCGGGTGGGGCCCGAACAGCGGCTACGGGCTCGTCGGCGGCTACCGGTTCCTGGCGCTGGCGCTGGCGTACGAGCTGCCGCTGATGTTCGCGCTCACCGGGCCGGCCGTCGCGGCCGGCAGCCTGCGGATGGCCGACGTGGCCGCGGCGCAACACGGGCTGTGGTTCGCGGTGTGGATGCCGGTTGCCTTCGCGGTGTACCTGCTCTCGGTGGTGGCGTTCTCGGTGTGGGGTCCGTTCAGCACTCCCGCTGGGGTCGACGTCGCCGGCGGCGTGCTGGCCGAGCTGTCCGGTGCCGACCGGCTGCTGCTGCTGGCCGGTCGCTACGCGCTGCTGGCGGCCGGGGCATCCGTGGCGGTGCCGCTGTTCCTCGGCGGGGGGGCCGGGCCACTGCTCCCTGGATGGGCGTGGGTGCTGGTCAAGGCCGGGCTGCTGCTGGCCCTGCTGGTGGACCTGCGTTGGCGGTGGCCGGCGCTGCGCCCGGAGCGCTTCGCGGAGGTGGGCTGGCTGGTGCTGCTGCCGGCCGTGTTGCTCCAGGTGCTCGTCGTCGCCGTGGTCGCGGTCGTGAGGAGCTGACCCGGCATGCAGGCCTTGGTCTTCTGGACGCTGGGCGTCGTCGCGGTGGCCGCCGGGGTCGCGGTGTTCCGGGTCGACTCGATGGCCCGGGCCACGTACGCGCTCGCCGTGTCCTTCGTGGCCGTCGGCGCCGCCCTGCTGCTCTTCGGCCTGGACTACGTCGGCCTGGTGACCGTGCTGATGATGGTGATGGAGATGGCCGTGATGGCCGTCTACATGGTCATGTTCATGGGGATGAACCCGGCGCTCATGCCGATGAGCATGGTGCACGACGGCCGGCGGGCGGCCGGCGTCGCCGTCGGGGCGTTCGCGCTGCTCGCCGGTGGCGCCCTGCTCGTGCCCTGGCCGAGCCGTCGCGGCGCGCCCGCCGCGGACCTGACGGCGTCGCTCGGCCAGGCGATCATGGGGTCGAAGATGCTCGTCATGATGGCGATCAGCCCGGTCATGGCGGCCACGATCGTCGCGGGCATCGTGCTCGCCGCACCGCGCGGCCGCTACGACCGGTTCGGCGACGACCTGCGCCGCCTGACACCGGAGGACCCGCAGCCGGGCGGGGTGGGCCGATGACGCTGCAGGCCGCCCTGGTCGTGGCCGCCGGCCTGTTCTCGGTCGGGCTGTACGGCGCGCTGTCCCAGCAGGTCGTCGTCATGGTGATGATGGGTCTCGAGCTCATGCTCAACGGGGTGATCCTCGCCGCTGCGGCGTCCTGGTGGTTCCTCGCCCCGGCTCCCGACGGGCAGGTCCTGCTGCTGGTCGTCATCGCCGCCATGACCGTCGAGATGGCGATGGGCTTCGCGGTGGCGACGCTGCTGCACCGCAGCCGCGGCACCGACATGACAGACATGGCCGCGGACCTGTCGCGATGAGTGGCGCTGCCTGGCCGGAGGCGGCGCTGTGGCTGCTGGCCGCTCTCCCGGTGGTCACGGGGACGCTGCTGTGCCTGGCCGGACGCCGAGTCGACGCGCTCGCCGCAGCGACCTCCCTCGTCGTCGCCACTGCGACGTTCGGCCTCGCCCTGGTCGTCGCCGTCGAGCGCCCCTCGGTATCACGGCCGTTCATGCTCGCCTCCTCGCTCGGCCTCGGGGTCGACGGGCTGGCGGCCATCACCGTCGTCACAGTGACCGCCGTCGCCCTGCTCGTCCTCGCCGTCGCCGCTCGGCAGCCCGGCGAGGCCGGAGCGGCGCCGGCCCGCTTCCACGGCCTCATGCTGCTGTTCCTCGCCGCGGTCGTGATCACGGTGACCGCCACCACACTGCCGACGCTGCTGCTGGCGTGGGAGGTCATGGGCGCCACGTCGTATGCCCTGATCGGCTTCGTCTGGCGCGACGGCGCCCGCGTCACCGCCGGCCGGACGGCGTTCCTCACCACCCGTGCGGCCGACCTCGGCCTCTACGCCGCGGTGGCCGCGGCGCTGGCCGGGGGGGCCGGGCTGGGGCTCGCCGACCTCGCCGCCGCCGCGCCGGGCTGGCGCGACGTGGTCGCCGGTGGGGTGCTGGTGGCCGCGCTCGGCAAGGCCGCCCAGCTGCCGTTCTCGGTGTGGCTGTCCGCGGCCATGCAGGGTCCCAGCCCGGTGAGCGCGCTCCTGCACTCGGCGACGATGGTCGCGATGGGGGGCTACCTGCTGCTCCGTACGGCGGGCCTGCTCGCCGCCACCGGATGGGCCGCCACCGCAGCCGCGTGGATCGGCGCCCTCACCGCGCTCGCGCTCGGGGTGGTCGCCTTGGCCCAGCGCGACCTCAAGCAGCTGCTGGCGGCTTCGACCGCCGCGCAGCTGGGCTTCGTCGTTCTGGCGGCAGGTGTGGATGCGATCGCCGCAGGCACCGCACAGCTGGTGGCCCACGCGTCGACCAAGGCACTGCTGTTCCTCGGCGCCGGCCTGTGGCTCGACGCTCTGGGCACCAGGTCGCTGGCCGCTCTGACCGGGGCCGCTCGCCGATGGCGGCTGCTCGGCCTCACCATGACGGTCGGGGCGATCGCCCTGGCCGGGGCCGCCCCGCTGTCGCTGTGGGCGACAAAGGACGCCGTCCTCACCGCCGTTCGCGAAGTGTCGCCGGCGCTGTACGCCGTCGGCCTCGCCGCCGCTGCGCTGTCGGCGGCGTACGCCGGCAAGGTCCTCGTCCTCGTCCTGCGGACGATCCCGGCCGGCGCGGAGGACGCCTACGACGACGAGCGGCCCGGAACCCGTCGGGTCGACCGGTTGGCGCAGGCACCGCTCGTCCTGCTCGCCGCCGGGGCTGCCGCGCTTGGCGTGCTCGCGCTGCCGCCGCTCGCCGGCTCGGTGCAGGAGCTCGTGGGCGGCGTCGCCGTGCCGGTCGACGGTGCCGGCCTGGCCGTCTCGGCGGTGCTCGCGGTGGTCGTCCTGGGGCTGGTTGCCTGGCTCGTGCGGGGTCACCGCCTCCCCGAGCCGAGCTGGGCAGGGCGGTGGCTGGGCCTCGCCACGGCCACCCGCGTGGTCGTCGTGCAGCCGGTCTACGCGCTGGCCGCCGGGCTGGCCCGCTTCGACGACAGCGTCCTCGACGCAGCAGTCGAGGCGACGGCTCGCGGTGGGTTGCGGATGGCCCTGCGGGCGGCCCGGATCGACGCGGTGGTCGATGGCGGCGTGGGGGCCGTCGCCCGCGGGGCGCGCCGGCTCGGGGACCTCGCCCGCCGGCCGCAGACCGGCCAGCTGCACGACTACTACCTAGTGGTAGCCGGGGGCCTGGCAGCCGCGGCCCTCGTCGTCCTCGTGACCAGGTGAGCGGGGTGCTCAGCCTGGTCGTCCTGCTCCCGGTGGCCGCCGCAGCGTCGCTCGCGCTGGCCCGCTGGCTGTCCGATGCGGTGGCCCGCCGGGTGTGGCTCGCGGTCGCGATCGCGGAGCTCGTGTTGGTGGCTGCCCTCTGGGCGGGCTTCGACGCGCCGAAGCCCGGGCGCCTCGCGTACGAGGAGCAGGTCGCCTGGATCCCCGGCATCGGGAGCAGCTACCACGTGGGCCTCGACGGGCTGTCGCTGCCGCTGGTGGCGCTCACCGCCGTCGTGTTCGCTGCGTGTGCGGCGTACGCCCTGCGCGAGCAACGCCGTCCCCGGGCGCAGGCGGCGCTGTTCCTGTCCCTGCAGACCACCTGTCTCGGGCTGTTCACCGCGCAGGACCTGATCCTGTTCTTCCTCTGGTTCGACCTGTCCATCGTCGGCATGTACTTCGCCATCGCCGGCTGGGGGCACGGCGACGCGGCCCGATCGGCGCTGAAGTTCTTCCTCTACACCTTCCTCGGATCGCTCGCGCTGCTGCTCGGCTTCATCGGGCTCTACGTCGCCGCTGCACCGCACACGTTCGACATGGTCGAGCTGACCCGCAACCCGCCGCTGGCGGGCCGGCCGGTGGCGGCCGGGCTGGTGCTCGGCGCGATCCTGCTCGGGCTGGCCGTCAAGACGCCGACGGTGCCGTTCCACACCTGGCTGCCGCCCGCCCATACCGATGCGCCGGCCATCGGTTCGGCCGTCCTGGCCGGGATCCTGCTGAAGATGGGGACCTACGGCTTCGTCCGCATCGGCATGCCGATGCTGCCCGGCGCCTGGCGCGCGTGGGCGTGGGTCGTGGTGGCGGTGGGGATCGTCTCCATCCTGTACGGCGCGCTGGTGGCGCTGGCCCAGAACGACCTCAAGCGGATGATCGCCTACACGTCGGTCAACCACATGGGCTACGTCGTGCTCGGGGTCGGCACCGCGGGGCTGGTCGCACGCAGTGACGCCGAGGCCCGCACCGTGGCGGTCAGCGGGGCGGTGACCCAGATGGTCAGCCACGGGCTCATCACCGGTGCGCTGTTCCTGCTCGCCGGCGTGCTGCACGAACGGGCCGGCACGTACGACCTGGACTCCTACGGCGGGCTGGCCGGTCCGGCCCCGCGGTTCGCCATGCTGCTCGCCGTGGGCGCCTTCGCCTCGCTCGGGCTGCCCGGCTTCTCCGGGTTCATCGCCGAGCTGCAGGTTTTCGCCGGCAGCATCGCGGTCGCGCCGGTCACCGCCGTCGCGCTGCTGGGCATCCTCGTCACCGCCGCGCTGTTCCTGCGCGCGCTGCAGCACCTGCTGGTCGGTGCGACGCGGGGGTCCTCCGTCGGCTTCACCGATCTGCGGGCCGCCGAGGTCTGGGCGGTCGGGCCACTGCTGCTGCTCTCGCTGGTCATCGGGCTGGCCCCCCGCACCCTGCTCGACGTGATCGAACCAGCCGCCCGGACGGTCGTCGAGCTGGTGGGTCGGTAGCCGCGTGAGCCTGGACAGGGCCGACTCCGTCCGTGCGCTCGCGCCGGAGCTCGTGCTGCTCGTCGGGGCGCTGAGCGTGCTGCTCGGCGGGTCCTACCTGCCGCGGACCCGGCAGTGGGTGTCCCGGCTGGTCGCCGTGGCGGCCCTGCTCGGCGCGGCCGTGGTCGCCGCCGTCGACCTGCCGGGCCGGCCGTCCGGGGCGTTCGAGGGCACGTACGCCCTCGATCGCGGGACTGCGGTCGCCCGGCTGGTGGTGCTGGCGGCCACCCTGCTCGTCGTCCTGCTCGGCACCGACGAGCTGTCCGGGCACCGCCAGGAGAGCGAGACCTACACGCTGCTGCTGCTCGCCGCCCTCGGCGCGATCGTGCTCGCCGGCGCCCACGACCTGCTGGTGCTCGCGGTGGGCTTCCTGCTGGCCAGCATCCCGCTCTACGCGCTGGTCGGGCAGCCACGCACACCCCCCGCCGCCGAGGCCGCGCTCAAGACCTACCTGCTCGGCGCGCTCCTGGGCATCACCATGCTGCTCGGCGTCACGCTGCTCTACGCCGTGGCCGGGACCACCCGCTACGCCGGGCTCGCCGGGCGGCTGGCGACCGCACCCTCGACGGTGGTCGCGGTGGGCGCGGTGGCCGTGCTGGGTGGGCTGCTCTTCAAGGCCGGCGGAGTGCCCGCCCACTCCTGGGTGCCCGACGCCGCTCAGGGCGCCTCGGTGACCGCGGCCGCCTTCCTTACCACGGTACCGAAAATCGGCGCGCTGGTCGCGGCCTTCCGCCTGGTCGATCTCATGCCGGACAGTGTCGACGTACGACTGCTGGTCGGGCTGCTCGCCGTGGCCAGCATGACGCTGGGCAACCTGGCGGCGTACGCCCAGACCGATCCGCGCCGGCTGCTCGGCTGGTCGACCGTCAGCCAGGTCGGCTACCTGCTCGTCCCGGTCGCGGTGGCCGGCGACAGCCCCCTTGCATTGCCCGCGCTGCTGCTCTACCTCGCGGCGTACGCCGTCACCAACCTGGGCGCCTTCGCCGTCGTCGCGGCGCTGCCGGAGCGTCGCGACCTGGCCGGCTACCGCGGTCTGGCCGGTTCGCGGCCGTGGCTGGCGGCCGCGCTGCTGGTCTGCCTGCTGGGTCTGGTGGGTACGCCGCCGACCGCCATCTTCGTCGGCAAGCTCACCGTCGGCGTGGCGGCCTGGGACGGCGGGGCCGCCTGGCTGACCGTCGCACTCGTGGTCAACACCGTGGCCAGCCTCTTCTACTACCTGCTCTGGCTCGCGCCGGTCTACCGGGCCGGCGAGCCCGTCGAACGCACGGCGCCTGCCGCATTCGTCCCGCGGCCCTGGGCGTACGCGGCTGCGCTGATCGCGGCGGCCGTCACGCTGGCCCTCGGCGTCGCCTCCGGACTCCTCTGGGCGGTCGTCGACGGCCCGCTCATGCCGCCGGGGTGATGCGACGCAGGCCGCCGCTTCCCAGACTCTGCTTCGCGAGACACCCGACCGAAGGAGCAGCGATGGCCGACCCGCACGGTGCGCACCGCGGAGTCCTCCCGATCCCGGACCGGCAGCACCTCGGTCTCGTGACCTACGACGCGAAGGACCCGGACACGGCGTTCCCGCCGATCGAGGTGCTGCTCCCACCCGAAGGCGCTCCCAACATCCTGGTCGTCCTGCTCGACGACGTCGGTTTCGGGGCGGCCAGCGCCTTCGGCGGACCGGTGCGGACCCCGACCGCGGAGCGGCTGCAGGCGGGTGGGCTGTCGTACAACCGCTTCCACACCACGGCGCTCTGCGCACCGACCAGAGCCGCCCTGCTGAGCGGCCGGAACCATCACTCCGTGGGCATGGGCTCGATCACCGAGACAGCCACCTCAGCGCCCGGGCTGACCGGCCTGCGGCCGAACGCCAAGGCGCCACTCGCGATGACGCTCAAGCTCAACGGCTACTCCACGGCACAGTTCGGCAAGTGCCACGAGGTGCCGCCCTGGCAGACCTCACCGATCGGCCCGTTCGACGCCTGGCCCACCGGCGGCGGCGGCTTCGAGCACTTCTACGGGTTCATCGGCGGCGAGAACAACCAGTACTACCCGGCGCTGTACAACGGCACGACCCCGATCGAGCCCGACCGCACCCCGGCGGACGGCTACCACCTGACCGAGGACCTCGCCGACCAGGCGATCGACTGGCTACGCACGCAGAAGTCGCTGGCGCCCGCCAAGCCGTTCTTCGTCTACTTCGCCCCGGGCGCGACGCACGCGCCCCACCACGTCCCGCTCGAGTGGGCGGACCGCTACGCGGGCGCCTTCGCGGGCGGCTGGGACGAGGCGCGCAGGGAGATCCTGGCGCGCCAGCAGCAGCGGGGGATCGTCCCGGCGGACGCCGAGCTGACGAGCCGACCCGACTCGATACCGCCGTGGGACGAGATGCCCGAGGACCTCAAGCCGGTGCTGGAACGCCAGATGGAGGTGTATGCCGGCTTCCTCGAGCACACCGATCTTCACGTCGGTCGGGTCATGGACGCCATCGAGGCGCTCGGCGCGCTCGACAACACGCTGATCTACTACATCATCGGCGACAACGGCGCATCGGCCGAGGGCACGGTCAACGGCGCGTTCAACGAGATGGCGAACTTCAACGGGCTCGCCGCCATCGAGACGCCGGAGTTCATGGCCGCGATGAAGGACAAGCTGGGCACGGAGGACGCGTACAACCACTACTCCGTGGGTTGGGCATGGGCGATGTGTGCGCCCTACCAGTGGACCAAGCAGGTCGCCTCGCACTGGGGCGGGACCCGCAACGGCACCATCGTGCACTGGCCGGCAGGCATCCGTGCCGCGGGCGAGGTGCGCTCGCAGTTCAGCCATGTCATCGACGTCGCGCCGACCGTCCTGGAAGCGGCCGGCATCCCCGAACCGGCGTTCGTCAACGGTGCGCAGCAGGCTCCGATCGAGGGCACGAGCATGCTGTACAGCTTCGACGATGCCGAGGCCGGGGAACGGCACGACCTGCAGTACTTCGAGATGTTCGGCAACCGCGGCATCTACCACCGCGGCTGGAGCGCGGTAACCCGGCACAGCACGCCCTGGCTTCCGAACGAGGTGCTCCCGCCGTTCGACGAGGACGTCTGGGAGCTGTACGACGGCCGGACCGACTGGACCCAGGCTCACGACCTGTCGGCCGAGCAGCCGGACCGGCTGGCGGCGCTGCAGCGGCTGTGGCTGATCGAGGCGGTGCGGTACAACGTGCTGCCGATCGACGACCGCCGCTTCGAGCGGCTCAACGCGACGCTCGCCGGCAGGCCACAGCTGGTCACCGGGAGCTCCCAGGTCCTGTTCGCGGGGATGCGCAGGTTGACCGAGCACAGCGTGCTCGACGTCAAGAACCGCTCTTTCAGCGTGACGGCGGCCTTCGACACCCCACCGCGGGGCGTCACGAACGGGGTGATCGTCGCCCAGGGCGGCCGGTTCGGCGGCTGGGCGCTCTACGTCAAGGCGGGCCGGGCCGCCTTCGTCTACAACCTGCTCGGCATGCGCGAGTTCGTGACGACGGCCGACGAGGCGCTCGAGCCGGGCTCCCGGCAGGTGCGGGTGGAGTTCGCGTACGACGGCGGCGGCCTGGCCAAGGGCGGCGACGTCACACTGCTCTACGACGGCCGGCCGGTCGGGTCCGGTCGGGTCGAGCAGACCCAACCGATGATCTTCTCGGCCGACGAGACGACCGACATCGGGGACGACTACGGGATGCCGGTGAGTGCGGACTACTCCGGCGCGAGCAAGTTCAACGGCCGCATCGAGGTCGTGCAGATCGACCTTGGCGGCGACGACCAGTCTCACCTCGTCGACCCGGCCGAGATCGCGAGAGTCGCCACCTCCCGCCAGTGACCCGAGGCGCCTGTGACCCGAGGCGCCTGTGACCCGAGGCGCCTGTGACCCGAGGCGCCTGTGACCCGAGGCGCCTGTGACCCGAGGCGCCTGTGACCCGAGGCGCCTGTGACCCGAGG
>JBBRVP010000031.1:0-38941 GCA_038246785.1 Jiangellales bacterium | reverse complement strand
TCGGCGCGATCAACACCCACTGCTCATCGGTCAGATCGGAGGGATAGGGGCGCGGGGAAGTGGACGCCATACCGCCACACTGGCCACCTCAGTCACAACAGTCACGGAGGCTCGCCGAGTGCTTTCCCAACACGTTCTAAGAACCGGCAGTAGGTGCGCCGGGCACTCGGGCCGCCGGTCGCGCGTGACAATGACGGGTGAGCCGATTCCGCCCCTCGGGGCTGTTGGACTGGACGTTCGAGATCGCCTTGATCTTCAAGGGCCTCGACGGCCTGCTGGAGATGGTGGGCGGGGTTCTGCTGCTCGTGGTGTCGAAGGAGACCCTGGTGGGCTGGGTGGTCGCGGTGACCCAGCACGAGCTGTCGGAGGACCCCAGGGACTTCGTGGCTACGCATGTGCTGGCGGGGGCGCAGCACCTGTCCGGGTCGTCGCAGACCTTCGCGGCGCTGTACCTGCTGTCCCACGGCATCGTGAAGGTGGCGCTGGTCCTGGCGGTGCTGCAAGACAGGTTGTGGGCGTACCCGTGGATGATCGGCTTCCTGTTGCTGTTCATCGGCTACCAGCTGTACCGGTTGGTGCTGCAGCCCACCGCCGGGGTGGCCTTGCTCACGGTCTTCGACGTCTTCATCGTGTGGCTGACCTACCGGGAGTACGGCAAGCAGCGGGCCTCGGTCTCGACCAGCACCGTGGGCGCCTGATGGCGGAGCCGCCCGGCGGCGCGACGGGCAGACGGTGGGCAGGGATCAAGCGGGGCAGGACCTAGGGCCCTGAGGGCACGGCGGTGTGGGCGGGTCCAATCGTGGGGTGACCCGCCTCATGCGCCAGGGCATCACAGTGATCTGCGGTCTGGCCGCAGCAGGGTTGTTGTCCGGTTGCGGCTCCGGGGGTGGCACCACGGCCGGCGGGGTGATGGGAGGCGGTTCCGCTGGCGGGATGATGGGTGGCGCGCCGTCGGGGTATCACTTCTCCCGCCTGACCTGCTCGGCCCCGGCCTCGCTGCCCGAAGCGACGGTCCGCGTCGTGCTCGGCGACCTGGGGATGACCCAGCGGATGGGTGGCACCGCCCCGATGGGCGCGCACATGATGCTGCGGGCCGTTCCGGCGACGGTTCCGACCGGACAGGTCGGCTTCGTGGCGCAGAACGTGGGGTGGCGCACCCATGAGCTGGTGATCCTTCCGCTTCCCGACGGCGCGGCCGCCGGTCAGCGGGTTCCCGACGCGGACGGCACGGTCGACGAGACCGGGAGCCTCGGCGAGGCCTCCAACTCCTGCGCGGCCGGGACCGGCGAGGGGATCACCTCCGGGGCGGTCGGCTGGACGACGCTCACGCTGCCGGCGGGCCGCTACGAGCTGGTCTGCAACCTGCCCAACCACTACGCCGACGGCATGTACCAGGAGCTCGACGCCACCTGAGGGGGGCTCCGCGTCGACCTGCGCCTGGTCCGGTCATACCCACGGGCGAACCGGCGCGAGGTCGCGGCACTACGGCTCGCGGGTCGGTGCCCGGTGTCGCGGCTCCAAGCCGAACCCTCGTTCCGCATGTGGCCATGACGAACAGCCGAGATGGAATGCCTCATCTGCTTCGTCGGCGGTCAATCCGGCCGAAGTCGCTCTCAAGCGCACGTTGCATCTTGTGAACTGCAGCGGAAAGCGCCGCATCGCTGGTCGCGGCGCTTTCCGACACGGCGATCGGTTGCGTCCCAGCGGGCCGCGCTTCAATCACGCAGCGCATGTCCGATGGAGTCGATCGTCCAGCGCTCTCATCACCCAGGTGGACCTCGACTCGGGTGACACGATCCCTGAACCGGTCCAGAGCAGCGGCGACCACCGCTTCGACCTGAGCGACCAGGGCCTCGCTGCCAACGACATTGTGATCGGTGCTGACTTCGATCTGCATGGGGCCTCCATCGACGAGGGATTCAGGGATGCGGAGCGGTCGTTTGCGCGGTCCTTCCTACTGTGTCACGCCGAGGGACGATCGTGCTGACGCGTCGGCTCACTGTCATTCGAACCGCTCGACAAGGGAGGCCCCTGTGAGCGAAGAGTATGAGGGACGTCAGGTCGTCGGGATCGACTTGCACCGGCGCCGCTCGGTGCCTGGTGCGGATGACCGAGGACGGGCAGACGCTGGAGACCACCCGGATCAGCAACGACCCGGAGTACCTGCGCGCGGTGATGGCACAGGGCCGGGCAGTCCCCGGAGGTGGTGCTGCAGGCCTGCTACGGCTGGTACTGGGCGGCGCACCCTGGCCGTGGTTGGGCGCGTCGGTGCACCCGGCGCACCCGCTGGGGTCAGGGGGTGCGCCTACCGGCCGGGTGAGGAACGACGAGCGGGACGCCGTGGACCTCGCCGACCTGCTGCGGATGGGCCGGCTGCCGGAGGCCTGGATCGCGCCGCTGGCGACCCGGCAGCTGCGGGAGCTGGTGCGCCACCGGGCCAAGCTGGTCGGGCTACGCTCGAACCTCGAATGCGAGGTGCACGCCGTGCTGGCCGGGGCTGGAGTGCCGGTGGCTATGAGCGATCTGTTCGGCGTCGGCGGGCGGGCCCTGCTGACCCAGCTCGCGCTGCCGGCGGCGATGCGGGCGAAGGTGAACTCGGCGCTGCGGATCATCGACTGCCGGGCGCGACCGGCTCTGGCCGACGAGAGTGCCTTGCCCGGACTCCGGCCCGTGCGGGCCAGGTCAGGGCAGGTCATCGTGCGCTGGGTCGAGCCGCTGCGGCGCGCGCGCGGCCAGTCTGATGCTCGGGCTGCCGTCTCGCCACCGGCACCCCGGTGGCGGTGACCGGCGCAGCGCTCGGACATAGCCCAGTCATGGCTGGCCCCGCATCCTCCAGGCGCTCTCACAACCGCCCAGTCACCGGGACGGGTCCGTCACCCTGTTCCACCTCCGATGAGGTGCCCCTGCGACGACTCGACCGGACGCCCGATCCGGCGCCCCGCTCGTCGTCGCGCCTGGTCGTCCGCCGAGGGCCCCTACGTGGGTGGCCTCCGCCGCGGCGCCGATGCGGGACCTGTTCTGCTGATCCGGAACCCATCGCCACGGGTCGTTGCGGCCGCGTCCACCACCAGCGGACCCGGACCGCGTCGAGAGCGGCTTGCACGCCGGGAAGAGCCCGGAACACCTCACGAGCCGCCTCGTCGGCGAACCTGATCTTGAGGATGACGCCCCACTGGGGGGTGCCACTTCCAGTCGGTCGCGCCGTTGGTGAGGGCGGCCTCGGTGAATGCCTCGCCGCGGCCGGACCGCCATCTGGTCACTCATCTCCTCGCGGTGGCCTTGAAGATGGTGTAACAGAACACGCCGTCGGCTTCGGTGGATCGTTCGAGGTCCCGAATCCCCGACGGCAAAGCGGTTGGCGTCGATCAGGCCAGCGGCGATAGCGGGTTCACGGATACCCTCGATCATGGCGGTGAGGGTCTTGCGGATGAACCCGTCGACCAACTCGGAGCGGCTGGCGTCGACGTAGCCATCCGGGAAGCGGCTGATGCGCAGCGCGGGGTCACCCGCGGCCGCCGGTGGTGAGCGAGGCGTTGCGCGCCCAGTCCGCCGCGTACCGCAACCCAGCCCGCCGTGCGCGTCGAAGGCGTTCGCGGTCGACCGCCGCACCGGCCTGCCCGCCGCGACATGCTGCGCGACCCGGCGCACGTTCGGTTCCCCTCTCGCCCAGGCGCCCGAAACCCGGTTGTCGCGACCGCCAGCGCCCGGCCAGGCTCGCGGCATGGAGGGATTCGATCCGGCCACGAGCTTCGGTCCCGACGTCGCCGAACGCTACGACGACCGTCCGCGCGGCGACGAGGCCGAGACCGTCGAGTTCCTCGCCGCTGTGGCTGGCGATGGCCGCGCCCTCGAACTCGCGGTCGGGACCGGGCGCATCGCGTTGCCCCTGACAGAACGGGGTATCCGGGTCGACGGGATCGAGCTCTCCCCGGACATGGTCGCCCGGCTGCGGTCCAAGCCCGGCGGCGACGCCGTCGCCGTGACGATGGGTGACATGTCGAAGGTGCGCGCGCCCGGCGCGTACCGGCTCGTCTACCTGGTCTTCAACACCATCTTCAACCTGCTGACCCAGGACGACCAGGTCCGCTGCTTCGAGAACGCGGCGCGCCACCTCGACGACTTCGGCGTGTTCGTCGTCGAGGCCGGCATGCCGTCGGCGTGGCTGCGCGGGAAGCAGTACGTCGACGTCGAGCGCGTCGCCAACGACGAGGTGGTCCTCGACGTCAACCGATACGACCCGGTCACCCAGATCCTCGAGGAGAACCACGTCACCTTCACCAGCGCCGGCGTACGCCTGGGTCCGATCTCGTGCCGGCTCGCCTGGCCCGGCGAGCTGGACCTGATGGCCCGGCTCGCCGGACTGCACTTGGTCGAGCGCTGGGGAGGCTGGGAGCGCGAGCCGTTCACCGCCGCCAGCGAGCGCCACGTCAGCGTCTACTCCCGATAAGACCGGCGGGGCCCGGTGGTCGCCGGTTGTACCGTCCCGCCGTGAGCTCCGGCTACCGCCCCCTCCCGCGTCGCGCGAGGATCGTCATCATCGGCGCCGGCTTCTCCGGCCTCGGCATGGGTCACCGGCTGCGCGACGCCGGGATCGACGACTTCGTCATCCTCGAGCGCAACGCTGACGTCGGCGGGGTCTGGGAGTCCAACACCTACCCGGGCTGCATCTGCGACGTGCCTTCCCACCTCTACTCGTTCTCCTTTGCCCCGAACCCGGACTGGTCGTCGACCTACTCGCCGCAGCCGGAGATCCGCGACTACCTGCGACGCTGCGCCGACCGGTTCGGCCTGCGGTCCCATCTGCGGACCGGGGTGGAGGTGCGGGAGGCCGCCTGGCGCGAGGACGACCGGCGCTGGGAGGTGCGCACCAGCGCCGGAGTCGTCACGGCTCAGGTCCTGCTCAGCGGCGTTGGCCCGCTGACCGAGCCGCGAATACCCGACATCGAGGGCCTGGACCGTTTCGCGGGCAAGGTCATGCACTCGGCGCGCTGGGACCACGCCTATCGCCTTGCGGGCAGGCGGGTCGCCTCGATCGGCACGGGTGCGTCGGCGATCCAGTACGTCCCGGAGATCGCCGACGACGTCAAGCAGCTGTACGTCTTCCAGCGCTCGGCGCCATGGGTGATGCCGCACGACAAGCGGCCGATCAGCGACCGGGAGCGCGCGCGCTTCCGGCGGCACCCCATCGCCCAGAAGGTCGAGCGAGCGAAGGTCTACCTCGCCAAGGAGCTGCTCGTCCTTGGCTTCGTCAAGCGGCCGGACCTCATGCACCTGGTCGAGAAGCTTTCCAAGGCCCACATCGCCAAACAGGTTCCCGACGCTCGGCTCCGCGCTCTCGTGACACCCGACTACACGGTCGGCTGCAAGCGGGTGGTGCCCTCCAACGCGTGGTACCCGGCGCTCGGCAGGCCCAACGTCGAGCTGGTGCCGTCGGCGCTGCGGGAGGTCACGGAGCATTCGGTCGTCGACGCCACCGGTGTCGAGCGCGACGTCGACGCGATCATCTTCGGCACCGGCTACCACGTCACCGACGTTCCGTTCGCCGGCCTTGTGCGCGGTCGTGGCGGCCGGCTGCTCAGCGAGCGCTGGCGGGGCAGCCCTCGCGCGTACCTCGGCGTCGCCGTTCCGGGGTTCCCGAACTTCTTCATGTTCCTCGGCCCCAACAGCGGGCTTGGGCACAGCTCCATGGTCTACATGATCGAGGCGCAGATCGAGCACGTCATGGCCGCGCTCAGGGCCATGGACGCCGTCGGCGCGTCGACGATCGAGGTCAGCGAGGGGGCGCACGACCGCTACAACCGCTGGATCGACGACCGGATGCGCTCCACCGTCTGGGAGACCGGCGGGTGCACGAGCTACTACCACGATGGGAGTGGACGCAACGCCACGCTGTGGCCGGACTGGACATGGAGCTACCGGCAGCGGGCCAGGTCCCTCGACCCCGCCGCCTACCGCCTCACCGCAGGCGAGCCGGCGTGCCACCGCGAGCAGGTCCAGCGATGAAGACCATGGTGGGCCGCGGCGGCGAGCTGGCCATCGTGGAGCGGGCCGATGAGGTACCCGGCCACGGCCAGCCCTTGTGTGAACCTGTCAGACCCTGGTGGGGTTGGGGCTGCGCCACCGTCTGACAGGTCTCGGGTTCCCGGTCTCGTGCTGGTCGTCAGGGGGATCGACCCACCCGTCGGGATGCGTGCGCCTGGTCATGCCGTCAGCTTTCCCGAGCGGGCTCAGGCGACGAGCGAGCCTATGCCCGGCCCGCGCAGCCGGGCGGCGGCGGCAGCGGTCCGTCCCGTCATGAGCAGGAGCAGGTCGCTGAGCGGCCCCTCGATGACCTGGCCGGCTCCCACGGACAGATCCGCATCCGTGGCCACGAGCCGGAAACCGCGCAGCCGCCGCTGCGCATGGAACGGCCAGCCTGTTGTCCAGACCCGCTCGAAGCCCGCGAGCGCCGCCTCGGTCGGCATCGGACGGCTGATCCCGAGCGGCACTGCGATGTCCTGCCCGTGCACCAGGACGTCCATGAGGATGTTCTGCCCGTTCGTCACGAACGGCATCGTGCGCGTAGCGGCGTCCCGGCGGAGCTCGTGGACGATCTCGTCGACCGGGCGCTGTGCATGCTCGCGCGCGACGTCACGGCCGAAAGCCCACAACTGGCCCCGGGCTTTGACGAGTCCTCGGACGATGGTCCACGGGCTCGGAGCGGTGGGCGTCATGGCCACGTGGGCGGCCACGTCCCGTACCCGCCACTCCGAGCACAGCGAGGGCGACTCCCACTGCCCGGGCGTCAGGTCGTCCAGCAGGTCCGCCAGGCTGAGCCGTTCGGCCTCGATCGCCGACCACTGCACCTCGACGTCCATGGGTCCCCTCCTGCAGGATAGTCAGAGACACTGACTATCCTGCAGGCATGATGCCGCGAATGCAAGGGACTCCTGCTTCGGTGCAGCCAAGCCTCGGAGTGCTCCTGTTCATCCCGTACCGGCACATGGAGCAGCGGATCCTGCAGACCGTCGAGGCAGCCGGGTACCCGATCACGCTGGCGCAGGCCCGGCTGTTCCAGCGCATCGACGAGCAGGGGTCACGCCTGACCCGGCTCGCCGAGGCGGCCCAGGTCACCAAGCAGACCGCGGGCTATCTCGTCGACCAGCTCGAGGACGCTGGCTACGTGCAGCGGAGCGCCGACCCCGACGACTCCCGCGCGAAGCTGGTGACGATCACCGAGCGCGGCAGGGCGGGTATCGCCGTCGCCCGACAGAAGGAGGAGGCGATCGAGGCCGAGTGGGCGGCGCACCTCGGCCCCCGGGCGAGCCGGCAGCTGCGGGCGGCCCTCGTCCGGCTTCGGGAGATCACCGACCCGTACGCATGACGTGGGAGGGTGGCGTGATGGACGCGGGCGTGCAGGACTACCTCGAGAAGATCGCCTCGCCCAGGCGCCGTAGGGACGCCGAGACGCTCGTCGAGCTGATGCGACGGGCCACCGGCGAGAAGCCACAGATGTCGGGCAGCGCTGTCGGGTTCGGCCAGTACCACTACCGCTACGCCAGCGGCCGCGAGGGCGACGCTCCCGCCGCCGCGTTCGCGGCGCGCAAGGCGGCCACCACGGTCTATGTCATGGACGGGGTCGGAGCGCATGCCGAGCTGCTCGGGCGGCTCGGACCGCACAGCACCGGCGTCGGCTGCATCTACCTCAAGGACCTGCAGACAGTCGATCTCGAGGTGCTCGAGACGATCGTCGCGCGGTCCTACGCGACGCTCACCGCGGGCACCTACACCGATCGCGCCCGGGACTCCGGCTGATCGGCAGCCGCCTACCCTGGCGGCGTGTCGGACAGCAGCCGGCCGGCCCGGGTCGAAGACGTCCACGAGCTGGCCCTTGCCATGCCACACGTGACGGTCGACCACGTGAGCGATGACAACCCGGTCTACCAGGTGGGCGGGAAGTCCTTTGTCTTCTTCCGCAACCCGCGGCCCGACGCCACCGATCCGCACACCGGCGAGCGCTACCGGGACGTGATCGTCTTCTGGGTTCCCAGCGAGGCTGACAAGCAGGCGCTGGTCCAGGATCCCAGCTCCCCGTTCTTCACCACCGCGCATTTCGACGGTCACCGCTCGGTGCTCTTGCGCGCCAGCCGAATCGGTGATCTCTCTCGGACGGAGCTGGCCGAGCTGGTCCAGGACGCCTGGCTGTCGCGGGCGTCGGCCCGCCGCGCGGCGGGCTGGCTCGGCGCGCATCCGCCGGCCGGCTCACCGTAAGCGGGTCGCTGAGATGCGGCTCCGGCCCCGATCTGAGACGGTCGCCCCGCGGAATCACGGCGAGGCGATGAGCAGGAGGGCCCGGATGCGGCACCTGAAGTGGACGGCTCCGGCGCTGGTCGCCACGGCGGCCGTCGGCGGGCTCGGCACCGACGTACGGTCCCGCTGGTACGCCAAGCTGGACAAGCCGTCCTGGCAGCCGCCGGGCGAGGTGTTCGGGCCGGCCTGGACGACGCTCTACACCCTCGTCGCGGTCGCCTCCGGGCGCAGCCTCGACCGGACCGAGGACGCGCGGGAGCGTCGACGCTACGCGGAAGCGCTCGCGGTCAACCTCGGACTCAACGTCGCCTGGAGCTGGATCTTCTTCACGGCCAAGCGACCGCGGCTCGCCCTCGCCGAGATGCTCGTGCTCGAGGCGTCGACGCTCGACCTGATCCGGCGTTCGGCACGCGTCGACCGCCCGGCCGCCGCGCTGCTGGCGCCGTACGCGGCGTGGAACGGCTTCGCGTCGGCGCTGACCACCTCGATCGTGCGACGCAATCCTGACGCGTGACCAGAGGGCGCGTCAGGCGCACGCGCGCGACAGGGCGGCGAGGATGACGCTGGCTCCGGCTTGGTCCGGTCCGTGGAGCGCGTCTTCGATGACGTGCAGCTGCGCGTTGGGTAGAGCCGAGGCGAGATCGTGCGCGGCCCGCAGCGGGGAGGCGATGTCCAGCCGCCCGCGCACGAGCGTGGCGGGGATGTGCGCGATCCGGCCGAGGCGACCAGTGATCGCGTCGTCGGTCAGGAAGGCCGCGTTGCCGAAGTAGTGCGTGACCAAGCGCGCGTACGCGAGCCGGAAACGCGGGTCGGCGAAGCGTTGCGACGGCTGCACTGGCCCGCTGAGGGTGGCGATGCGGTCCTCCCACGAGCACCAGGCTCGGGCGGCGGCGTCGGCGGCGTCTGGGTCGCTGCTCAGGAGGAGGCGGTTGATCGCCCAGCACACGTTGTCGCCGTCCGCGACCGGTCCCGCGGCGCGCAGAAGATCGTCGTACTCGGCGGGATATACCTCACCCATCGTGCGGGTGAGCCACTCGACATCGCCGTGACGGGTCAGGACCACGGCCCACAGCACCAAGGCCCTGACCCGGCTCGGGTGCTCCACGGCATAGGCCAGCGAAAGGGTCGACCCCCACGAGCCGCCGAACAGCACCCACTGGTCGATGCCAAGCGCCTCGCGAAGTGCCTCGAAGTCACCGATGAGGTGGGCGGTCGTGTTGTTCGTCAAGGCATCGGCCGTCTCGCCTGCGTGCGGTCTGCTGCGGCCGCAACCACGCTGGTCCACCAGGATGCACCGGGTTCGTGCCGGGTCGGCGAACTGCGTCCACCACGGCGATCCCCCCGAGCCGGGGCCGCCGTGCACCACCAGCAGCGGAACGCCATCGGGGCTCCCGCACTGCTCCCAGAAGATCTCGTGCCCGTCACGGGCCAGGAAACCCTGGCTGTACGGCTCGCTAGGCGCGAACACGCCGTCTCCCTGCTAGCCAGAAGCCCCCAAGGTGAGGCGCGGACCGGCGCTCAACGCTGCGGCGGCCAGCGCGAACGAGGCGCGATAGCCCGTGGTGACTCACCGAGCTTCGACCTCGCCCACCGTGGCCAGGTCGTCCAGCAGCTGGTCGATCAGCGACAAGCGAGCTTGTACGACGTCGGTGTCGAGCTCGCGCGGCGTCATCGGCCCAGCAACTCCAGCTCGACCCGGCGCAGCTGATCCGTGTCGAGCCGCTGATGATGGCCGCGATCTGCGTGTTGGCGAACAGCCCGGCATCGCCTGACGGAGCAGCCGCGACCCCACCATGGCCCGCTCACGGGCAAGTGGCCCCGCCCGGTCGAGGTCGAGGATGTCGAAGTCCTCGTAGCTGGTGAGCCGGTACAGGTCGCTCCAGGAGCCCCCCGCGCCGTCCGTCGAGCCGCGTCCGACATGCGTCAAGGGTAGGCGGGTGAGCTAACAGGGGTGCGCCGGCGGCCGGAACGACGCCAACCGGGTGAGGTATCCCTTCTCCCGTTGGCGGCGCACCTACCATCGGCCCATGACGCTGGCAGACCTCCTCGTCGACGCATTCACCAGGATCCGTGACAGCGCGCGAGCGGCCGTCGAGGGGCTCGACGCCGAGCAGCTGGCCAGGCGCCCGGCACCGCAGACCAACCCGATCGGCTGGCTGGTCTGGCACCTGGCCCGCATCCAGGACGACCATGTCGCTGACCTTGCCGGTCGCGCCCAGGTGTGGACCGAGCACGGCTGGCACGGGCGCTTCGGGCTGCCGCTCGAGCCGCGCGACACAGGCTACGGACACACACCGCAGGCCGTGGCGGCGCTTTCGGGCGCGACCGCCGAGCAGCTCACCGGCTACCTCGGCGCGGTGCACGCGCAGACCGTCGACTACGTGTCCTCGATCTCCGAGCGGGACCTCGGCCGCGTCGTCGACACCCGCTGGGACCCACCGGTGACGCTCGGCGTGCGCCTGGTCAGCGTCCTCGCCGACGACCTGCAGCACGTCGGCCAGGCGGCGTACGTCCGCGGTCTGCTACTCGCCCAGCCGGGCTGAGGCGGTGCCGGCGTCAAGCTCCGGGTGACGGCCTCGAGCCGCGGTTCTCCTCCAGCAGCTCCGCGACGCTGACCCCGGCCGCTCCGGCGCGGCGGGCCAGCCCGGCGTACCCATCGTCGTCGAGGTCGCGGATCAGAACGGTCCTCGGCATGCGCTCTGGTCGACGTGCAGTCGGGCACCGCTTCGTGCGTGTCTGCATGTCGGCAGGCGTGGCGCCGCGCGCCCCTGTGGGGTCGGCGGGCACGATGGCGCCGTGGTCGAGCGGCGCGGCGGTCCGCGCGTGGTCGCGCACCGTGGGGCCAGCGAGGACGTGGCCGAGCACACCGTGGCCGCGTACGCCCGGGCGCTCGATGACGGGGCCGACGGCCTGGAGTGCGACGTACGGCTGACCGCCGACGGCCACCTCGTGTGCGTGCACGACCGCACGGTGCGGCGGGTCACCGGCACCCGCGGGCTCGTCTCGACCCTTGAGCTCGCCGACCTGGCCCAGCTCGACTTCGCGGCCTGGCGCAACGGGTCGCTGCTCGACGAGGCGCCGGAGGTCCCCGATCGGGACGCCAGCGGGATCCTCACGCTCGAGCGGCTGCTCGCACTCGTCGTCGATGCCGGACGTCGGGTCGAGCTGGCGATCGAGACCAAGCACCCCACCCGCTACGCCGGCGCCGTCGAGCGGGCGCTCGTCGCCCAGCTTCGTCGGCACGGCCTCGCCCGTGCCACGCCGTCGCGTGACGTGGCCGTACGCGTCATGTCGTTCTCCTGGATCTCCCTGCGGCGGGTGCGCCGGCTCTCCCCCAGCGTCTCGAGGGTCCTGCTCATGGAGCGAGTGCCGCTGCGGATGCGCGACGGGTCGCTGCCGGTGGGCGTGTCGATCGCCGGGCCGTCGATCGGGGTCGTCCGGGCGCACCCCCGCTACGTCGAGCGGGTGCACGCCCACGGTCACGAGGTACATGTCTGGACCGTCAACGACGACAACGACCTCCAGCTGTGCCGGTCCCTCGGCGTCGACGTCGTGATCACCGACCGTCCCGGCGTGGCAGTCGTACGCTTCGGCTAGCAGCCCGGCTCTGCGGTCGGCTCCGGCTTCCGGTTTCGCCACGCGCCGCATTGGGCACGAGGCCAGCGTGGACGCGGTCGACGGGCCCGGCATTGCGCGCCGCCGGCAGGCCGACTTCGCCGCGGTGCTGCCTCCTGTCGTGCAGAGCGTCGGCGCGGCGCGGCGGATGCTGCGCGAGGACCTGGTCGCCCAAGGGGTCGCGGCGCCGGTGCTCGACGACGCGATGGCGGTTCTCTCCGAGCTCGTCGCCAACTCGCTGCGCCACGCCACCCCCACCGGCGACGGAGGGGTCCGGGTGTCGTGGCGGGTGAGCCTGGACCGCCTGGACATCCAGGTCACCGACGGCGGAGGTCCGCGCCGGCCGGTCGAGACCCGGGCCGCACCCACCGACACGGGAGGCCGCGGCCTGTCGATCGTGCGGCAGCTGACGAGCACCTGGGGGGTCAGCGAGGAGGACGACTCGATCACCGTCCATGCGGTCCTGCCGGTGCGGCCGTCGCGCTGACCAGTCGAGCACAGGCCGACGACCTGGTGACGAGATCACGACACCCGACCTGGTCACGCTGTGTAGAGACGTTGCGGCGCTGCGTACTAGATCCGTAGGCGGCGGCTGACCGACGAGATGAAAGATCCCGAGCGCTCCTGACGGGGGAAACAGCAGCGCTCGGGACTCCCAGGGACACTACACAGACCCGGCCACCTGCGGAAGTTGCGGCCGAAACAAATGTTGACGTGTCGGCCCCATCCCGCCGCAGAGCGACCCGAGCCGGCGCTGCGTACGCTGCCCAGCCGTGACCTCGCCGAGCGCGCCCGTTGCTTCCGCGGCACCCGAACGGGTCGCCGTGGTCGTGCCGGCCAGGGACGAGCAGGCGCGGGTCGCGGCCACCGTCGAGGCCGCGCGCGCGATTCCCGCCGTCGACCTCGTGGTCTGCGTCGACGACGGTTCGCGCGACGGCACGGCCCAGGTGGCCGCGCGGGCCGGCGCCCGCGTGGTGCGCCACCCGCGCAACCGTGGGAAGGGGGCCGCGATGGCCTCGGGAGCGGCGGCCGTTGCCGCGGCCGAGCAGCACGACGGAGGCGCCGACCGGCCGCGGGCGCTGCTGTTCCTCGACGCCGACATCGAGGGCACCGCGGCGGCGGCCGTCCCGTTGGTGGCGCCGGTCCTCGCCGGTGTGGCCGATATGACGATCGCGACCCTGCCGGTGCAGCGGAGTGCCGGAGGAGGGCGCGGGCGCGTCGTCCGGCTGTCCGCGGACGGCATCCGGCGCGCGACCGGCTGGTCGCCAACGCAACCGCTGTCTGGCCAACGCTGCCTCACCCGCCCTGCCCTGCTGGCCGCGCTGCCGCTGGCGACCGGCTTCGGGGTCGAGACCGGACTGACGATCGACCTGCTGCGGGCCGGGTTCCGGGTCCGCGAAGTCGAGGTGGCGCTGCACCACCGGGTGACCGGCCGCGACTGGCGGGCTCAGCTGCACCGCGGACGGCAATGGCGCGACGTCGCCCGCGCACTCAGGGCGCGGGGCGTGGCGCTGCGCTCACGCTGAGCGGAGCGGGCGGCGGGTCGGCCTCGGCGTACTGACGGACGGCCAGCGCCATCGCCGCCACGACGAGCGGGATCGCGACCGTGAGCAGCAGGCCCGGGACGATGATGCCGGAGTCGTTGACGGCGAAGCCGACGAAGCCGGTCACCAGCCCCGCCCAGACCAGCGGGCGCAGCAGCGGCCAGGCGGCCAGGGTCGGCACCAGGCCGGCGGCCCGCGCCCGCACCGGATCGCGCAGCGCCAAGACGAAGTAGACCGACACGAGCGGCACCAGCCAGCTGTAGTAGGGACGGATGATCAGCGTCCCGAGCGCGGCGCTGCCCTTGCGCAGCACGGTGGCGCCGGCGGTGCCGTCGAGCACCGACTGCACGAACTCGCCGAAGTGGGTGCGGCTCTCGGCTGGGCGCAGCCAGTCCAGCCAGGCGATGAAGGCCACCGAGGCGACGGCCAGCAGGGCGACGAGCACCGCCTTCTGCCAGCTGAGGCGAACGCCGAGGACGCCCAGCGTCAGCACCGAGAAGCCGCAGATGCTGGCGACGACGCCGCCAAAGTCCGCTCCGCCGAACGGCGCCCCGCCCACGGCGACGGCGCCGATCCCGACGACCACCGGAACGGCGGCGGTGAGCCGGCGGGACGCCCCATGGTCCGCCACTGCCTGGGCCCCGCCCGCGGCTAGTACGAGGCAGCCGGCGGCGAAGACGGCGTACGCGATGTTGCCGAAGCCGTAGAAGCGTCCAGCGGTCAGCGGGGACAGCCCGAGCAGGCTCGAGCGTTGCAGCACCGAGCCAGTGAGCACGTCGACGCCCAGCACGGCGACGGTCACCGCGGCGACCACCGTCGGAGGGCCGTAGACCCGGCGTCGCCAGGGGCCGCCAGCGGCCAGCAGCGCGAGCGCCACAGTGACCACGACGATCGTCGGCCAGAGCACCAACGTCGGGTCGGGCGTGCGCCACCAGTGGAACAGGTTGGCAAGGAAGGACGCCACCGGCAGCGCCGCTCCGGCGAGGGCGAACAACTGGACGAAGCGCAGCACCATCCGCCGGGTGCCGGGACGTTGCCGGGAGCGCAGGATCGCGTACGCCGCCCCGAACACGAGCAGCTCGATGAGCCCCTGCAGCAGGAAAAACGGTCCGGAGTGCACTCGGAACACCTGGGCGGCGCGCTCCGCGCCGACCAGCTCCGAGACCGTCTCGGCGGCGGCAGCCGGGTGCGTGCCGTCGCTCTGCCACGGGCGGCCGACGAAGCCGTCCGGTGCGGGGACGCCGGCCGACGCCGTCAGCAGCGGCGCGACGTCGAGCAGCTGCACGAGTCCGGTCCAGCGGGTGGACTGCGAGCTCATCCAGGCCGCGCCGGGCCGGTCGGCACCGACCGGGCCTGCCCACAGCGCGACCCGCAGCCCGGGCGCCGGGGCCGGCGGCTCGAGGTCCTCGGCGCGGGTCTGGCCGGGGGCTGGGTCGGGGCCGGTGTCGGCGACGCCCGCGACATACAGCGTCGCGGTCGGTTGCGAGCTGCGCACCTCGGCCACGGCAGTGTCGAGCCTGCGGACCGCGGCTCTCCGCTGCGTCGGGTCCACCGGGAGGGAGCCCAGGTCGACGACGGCGAGCGGACATCTCCGCAGCATCGGGCCGGTCAGCTGCCGCAGGTCCGGGAGGTAGCGGGCCACCTGTCCCTGCTCGTCGGCGAGCGCGAGGGCCCCGCCGGGCCCGACCGCCGTCGCGCAGGCCGCGCCGCCGGCGAGGGCGTCGGCGAGCAACCCTGGGGAGGCGTCGTAGCCGAGGTCCTGCTGCCCTGCCCGCAGCGCCGCCCATCCCGGGACGGTGGCGCCGTCACCGCCGATGCGCGGCTGCGGAAGCGGGCGGCACCAGCTCTGCACCGGGTCCGCGGCCCGACGGCCGGCCGACACGGTCAGCCAGCCGTCGACGGGACAGGTGATGGGCCGCACGGAGCGCACGCTGAGCGATGCCACGGCCTGCTGGTCGACCAGGCCCCACAGCGTGGGCGCCGTTCGCGGACCGATGTCGGCCCAGCGCAGTCCAGCGACGCCCAGCAGCACGGTCGGTCGCGGAGTGCTCGCGGCGTTCACGCGGGCTGGGCCCGCCGCCGCGGCGAGGGGGAGTCCAAGGGCCACGGTCAGCGCCACCAGGGCGGCCGGCAGCACGCGCCTGAGCCGAGTGCTCACCACGGCGTCCGCACTCCGGCGGCGGCGAGCCAGGTGAGCAGCGCGAGCACGGCGAACAGCGTGCCTGCCACCCGCTTGACGATTGAGGGGTGCACGTAGCGCAGGAGAACCCGGCCGATCAGCACTCCGATGGCAGCCACCGTCACCAGCGCCAGCCAGGAGCCGACGAACACCGACACCGGGTCCTGGTGGCGCGCCGCCAGGCCGGCCGTGATGAGCTGCGAGAGATCGCCCCACTCGGCGGTGAACAGCACGCCGAAGCAGATGAGCGAGGCGCGCCATCCGCTCGCGCCCACGCGCGCCTGGGCCGCGAACTCCCGCTCCTCCTCGAGCTCGGTGGCATCGGCGTCGCCGGCAGACAGCCACAGCAGGACCGCGCCGACGGTGAACAAGGTCGCCGTGCCGACCAGCACCAGGCGTTCGGGGAGCAGCGAGAGCAGCCCTCCGGCCGTCACGGCGACGAGCGACTGGACGAAGAAGGCCGCCGCCACCCCGAGCCACGTCCACCACGGCGGGTAGCGGGTGGAGAGCACCAGCGTCGCGACGAAGGTCTTGTCGGGAAGCTCCGCCGGGAAGATGACCACGAACGTGGTGAGCGCCACGGCGAGGTCCACGCACGCTCCTGCCCCTGCTTCCGACGGTCGCCCCGGGCGTCGAGCCTACGTGTTCGGCCCGCCGCTCCCATTCCGCCGTTGGTGCGGGGGTCCCCCACCCCATTCCTGCCGTGGGGGTACGTCAGGGGGCGAGGCCCGCGGCGCGTACGGCGGCCACCGCCTCGGCGAGGACCGCCTTGGCTGGACGCCCCAGCGCGCTGGCGGCTGCGGCGACGTCATCCCACTCCGGCTGCGCGTTGACGGGTACGCCGTCGAGGACCGCGACCTTGACCCGCACCCGCTGCCCCGGCGGCGGTCCGACCGAGACGGCGTGCTCCGCACGGTCGAGCGCGTGCTTGGCGACCACCGCCTCGCGCAGCCCGATAGCCGAGGTCTCCCGGAAGACCACGCCGCGTACGGCTGTCGCGGTGGCCGGCTCGTCGGGCACCAGGATGCACAGCGTGTGGGCGGGGCGGCCCTTCTTCATCAGCACGGGCACCAGCCAGGCGTCGGACGCTCCCGCTGCGAGCAGGCGGGTGAGCACGTCCGGCCACAGCCGTGGGTCGAGGTCGTCGACGTTGCTCTCCAGCAGCAGCGCGGCACTCGGCTCGCCCACTTCCGGCGAGGCCCAGGTCTCGCCAAGCAGTACCCGCACGACGTTGGGCCGCCCGGCCACCTCGCGGGTGCCCGCCCCGACCCCCTGCGCCGCCACGCGCAGCGGCGGCTGCGGCCCCCAGGCCGAGACGACGGAGGCCAGCAGCGCCGCCCCCGTCGGCGTCGCCAGCTCGCCCTCACCCGCCCCCGTCGTGGGCACACCCCGGAGCAGCTCGACCACGGCCGGCACCGGCACCGGCAGCTCGCCGTGCGCGGTGCGCACCGTGCCCGACCCGACCGCCACGGGGCCAGCCGTGACGACCCGTACCCCCAATGACTCGAGTGCCGCGGCGACCCCGACGACGTCGGCGATCGCGTCGAGCGCGCCCACCTCGTGGAAGTGCACCTGCTCCGGGTCACTGCCGTGGACGAGCCCTTCGGCGCGCGCCAGCCTGCCGAACACGTCCAGGGCCCGAGCGCGCACCGGATCGGGCAGCCGCGCGCTGCGCAGCTCGTCGCGCAGCACCGCCCACGGGCGGGGCTCGGGGGTCCGGGACTCGGGCGTGGCGACCGCCTGCGTGGCGCGCAACCCGGCCCGCCGCACCTCCCGCACCCCGACGCGCACCGCATCGCCCGCGACGGCCGCCACGGCCGCGCGGACATCGGCCACAGACGCCCCGACGTCGAGCAGGGCGCCGAGCAGCATGTCGCCCGCAACGCCGGCGGACGGGTCGACCCACAGGTGACCAGCCGTCGCGCTCATGGCCGGTCCGCGCCCCTCCTGGCGACCCGCGCCGCGTGCACGCCGGCCCCGAAGCCGTTGTCGACGTTGACCACGACGACGCCGGGTGCGCAGGAGTTGAGCATGGCGAGCAGCGCCGCGATGCCGCCGGCTCCCGTCCCGTACCCGACGCTCGTCGGCACGGCCACCAGCGGTACGCCGGTCAGCCCGCCCACCACCGAGGGCAGCGCGCCCTCCATGCCGGCCACCACGACCAGGCAGTCGGCTGCGTGGAGCCGCTCGCGCACGGCGAGCAGGCGGTGCAGACCGGCGACGCCGACGTCGGTGACCGTCTCGGCCGCCGCGCCGAACACCCGGGCCGTCACCGCCGCCTCGGCGGCCACAGGCGCGTCGGAGGTCCCGGCGGCGACGACGAGCACCTGCCCGACCGGTGCCGGCAGCGGCCCCACCACGACGGTCCGCGACACCGGGTCGGCGGACACCGGTGACAGGTCGGCCAGCGCGTCGGCGACCGAGGTCAGGGACTCGGCCGCTACGCGGGTGGCGAGCACGGCCCGCTCCGGGTGGGCCTCGTGGAGTGCCCGCAGGAGGACGGCCGTCTGCTCGGGCGTCTTCCGCTCGGCGTAGACGACCTCCGGTGCGCCGGTCCGCTCCACCCGGTCGGTGTCGACGCGGGCGAAGCCGAGGTCGCTCCAGCCGGCGTCGGCGCCGCCGGAGCCGGAGTCGGAGCCAGAGGCGGAGTCGGCGGAGCTCACCGGCCACCGCTCCATCCGGCGTCGGCGACCGCCTGGCGTTCCTCGGGCGACAGCTCGGCGTCGCCGCGGCCCCCGGTGACCTGTTTCGCGTACGTCCGCGACTCGCTGCGCCCGGCGATGGAGGTGAGGACGAGGCCGTCGCCGGCGTCGTCGAGGAGCGCGGCGGAGAACGACAGGTGGCCGCCGGTGCCGCCGAACGCGTCGTATCGCACCACCGCGCTGTGCCGCAGCGTGCGCCCGAGATCGGTCCGTACGGTGTCCAGCTCGGCGCTCGTCCGGCTCAGCCCGGAGTGCAGCCCGTCGACGTCGCGCGAGGCAGCCGCCAACAGCTCGAGCAGCGTGCCCTCGCCGCTGCCGCCCTGCAGCAGCAGGAGCCTGCGGCGCAGCCGCTCGAACCGCACGTGCGACCCGACGGCCAGCGCCAGCGCGAGGACCGCGACGACGAGCGCCCCGATGGCCAGCGCGGTGCTCCACGAGCCGTCGGCGGGCATGTCGAGAGGCTAGCCACCGGCACTATCGCGGTTGGCGAAAACCCCAGCCGACGCAGCAGACACCACCGCACCGACCCCCACTGGCACAATCCCGGGATGCCCGGTGTGCCGCCCACCCGCTTCGCCTACTTCGGCCCCGCGGGCACCTTCACCGAGGCGGCGGTGCGGTCGCTGCCGGCGGCCGCGAAGGGCGACCTGCTGCCCTACGCCACCGTGCCGGCGGCGCTCGAAGCCGTACGGCAGGGTGCGGCCGACGCCGCCATGGTGCCGTTCGAGAACTCCGTCGAGGGCTCGGTCAACGCCACCCTCGACGAGCTGGCCGGCGGGGAGCCGCTGGTCATCACCCGTGAGGTCGTGCTCCCGGTGGCCTTCGCGCTGTTGGCCCGACCCGGCCGACGGCTCGAGGACGTCGTGCGCGTCGTCACCCACCCCCACGCCGAGGCGCAGTGCCGCGGCTGGGTGGCGGCGCACCTGCCCGGCGCGACGGTGCTGCCGGCGAGCTCGACCGCCGCGGCGGCGGCGCTGGTGGCCGAGCCGGACAGCGGGTACGACGCGGCCATCGCCTCCAGCGTCGCGGCCGCCCGCTACAGGCTTGCGACGCTCGCCGACGGGGTGGGTGACAACCCGGACGCGGCCACCCGCTTCGTGCTGGTGAGCCGGCCCGGTCCGCCGCCGACCCCGACCGGTTCCGACCGGACCTCGCTGGTCGCCTTCATGCGGGAGGACCACCCGGGCGCCCTGCTGGAGATCCTCGAGGAGTTCGCCGTGCGCGGGGTGAACCTCACCCGCATCGAGTCGCGGCCCACCGGCGACGGCATCGGGCGCTACTGCTTCTCCATCGACGCCGAGGGCCATGTCGCCGAGGCCCGCGTCGCCGAGTCGCTCATGGGGCTGCGCCGGCTCTGCGCCGCCGTACGCTTCCTCGGCTCCTATCCCCGCGCGGACGGGCAGCCGCCCAGCACGCTGCGCCACGGCACCACCGACGCCGACTTCCGCGACGCGCAGGCCTGGCTCGGCCGGCTGCTCGAGGGCCGCACCTGACCTTCCGGCGCCGCCCGCAGCTCACCCGGCGGGCTCGCCCGGCTCGGGCGGGTCCGCCGGCGCCTCGGCCCGCCAGGCGGTGAACGTGGCCACGCCCTCGAAGCGCTCACCGGACTGCGGGAACTCCAGGACCGCGTCGTCGTGGTAGATCTCCGTAGCCAGGTCGACGTCCGCGCCTGGCCGCTCCCAGTAGCGGCGGACGATCTCCTCCACCGCGGATGGGTGCTGGTGAGCCGGCTGAAGGGTCGACGTGGTCGACGCGTCGCCGCTGGGGGACATGGACCTGATCCTCGCTCGATCGTGCTGGTGGGGGGCGGGCAAGGACGCCGGGGAGCCGCCGCGTGCGAGCGGTGGCTCCCCGGCGCCTCCGGGAAGCGGCTGGGGCTACGGCAGCAGCTGCGTGCCGGAGTTGAGCATCTGTACCCCGGCCTCGGCGTCGCCGTCGAACCCGGTCACCGGGCTGCCCGCCCCGAGGCACTCGTCGTCGGATGCCGGGTCGGCGAACCAGACACCGATGGAGTTGAGGTCGGTCCGCTGGTGCGTGGCGTTGTTGAAGGCGAACGCCTCCTCGACGATGAGGGAGTACCGGTTCGTCGCGCGGCCGTGGCGGTCGGTCGTGAAGTCACCGATGTACTCCGCCGCGCCGAACGGCGCACCGGCCTGCTCCAGCAGGAAGACCGTGAAGTCGGTCTTCGGCGCAAGCCCGTGAGCGCGGATGGTGAAACGGTCCTTGCCGCGGGCGTCGGTGGTGAGGTCGACGTTGACCCGGGCGCTGGCGTGCGGGAAGCACGTGGCCAGCGCTGCGCTGGACGGTGCGAGGCGCAGCGTGGTCGACGCAGCGGCCGGCTTCGCCTTGGCGGGGGCGGCCGCGCCGGACGACGTGGCCGAGCTCAGCGTCGCCCCGGACACCGCTGTGACGGCGGCGACCATGGTGACCAGAGCAGCGGTGCGGACAGACATGACGATCTCCTCGGCTCGGCGGGCGCCTCGTGCGCCTCGTCCGCCGTCTACGCTGCGCCGGCCGCGACGTGCCCGGTATGGGGGAAGTCCCGCACATCGGGAGATGCTCGGGTCGTGCTCAGGCGTCGGCGGCCTCGTGCGCCACCGCTGCCGCTAGTGCGGCTCGGCTGGAGACGCCGAGCTTGACGAAGATGTGGCCGAGGTGGCGTTCGACCGTCTTCTCGCTCAGCGACAGCGCGCGAGCGATCGCGCGGTTGGTGCGCCCCTCCATGACCAGGCGCGCCACCTCAGCCTCGCGCGGGGTGAGGCGCGGCACTGATCGCACGACCGCAGGCCGGCTCGCGGCGGGTCGGCTGGCCACCCGGCGGCCGAGCCGCCGCAACTCCCGGGCGGCCTGCTCGCGCAGCGCCGCTGCCGAGCACTCGTCGAAGGCCAGGTGGGCGCGACCCAGCACGTCGAGCGCCGCCGGCCGGGCACCGGTCGTCGCCAGGGCCCGCCCGGCCAGCAGGTCCGCTCGGGCCGCGTCGAGCCGGTTGCCGGCCGCCGCGAGACCGCGCCGGGCCTCGAGCGCCCGCTCGACCGCCGCGTCGGCCGCTCCCGCGGCCAGCTGCGCCTCGGCCTCGGCGAGCAGGGCGTACGCCTTGGCCGCCGGTAGATCACCGGCGGAGTCCCGTGCGCCGGCCATCGCGCGCTCCGCCCAGCCCTTGGCCGCGACGGGGTCGTCGCTCGCAGCGGCCGCCCGAGCCAGCATGTGGTACCAGTCCATGCGCGACATCACGTCGAACGCGGGGAGGTCGACCCCACCGCCGGCGGCCACGACCGCCTCCGCCACCCCATCCGGACGGCCTGCCTCCAGCCGAGCCTGGGCCAGGACCGCCGGCGCCACCCGCGACAGCCAGTCGTCGCGGCGGCTGGCCAGTCCGACTGCCCGCTCTCCCCACCGCTCGGCCGCCGTGGCGTCGCCCAGCCATGTCCAGGCCCGGGCGATCATCGTCGCGGCCATCGCCTCCAGGTGCTCGCTGCCGACCAGGCGTGCCACCTGCTCGGCCTCGGTGAAGCAGCGCAGGGCGTCCGGCAGCTCACCGAGCCACTTGTGGGCGCTCCCCTGACCCACGAGCAGGTGTACGTGCAGGAGCGCGAGCCCGCGGTCGCGAGCCAGCCCGAGCGCTCGCCGCTGCAGGCGCAAGGCCGTGGGTCCCTCGCCGAGGAACATCTGCACCCAGCCGAGCCACACGACCGAGTCGAGCCGCCCGGCGATCTCGTCGTCGCCGAGCCCGTCGACCTCCGCGGTCGCGGCAAGGGCCGCCTGGCGGGCCTCCGCGACCGAGCCCGCGGTGAACAGCGCCAGGGCGGCCACCCCGGCCGCGGCGGCCGAGGTGGCCGGGTCTGCGCCAGGGCCGGCCTTCGCCGCGCGGGCAGCGGCGAGCGCCGGCTCCCAGCGCCCGGCGAGCACCTCCGCGGCGGCGAGCTCCACGAGCAGCTGGTGGTCGGAGTGACCGCCGTCCGGCCGTGAGGTGTGCAGCTCCCGGCGCAGCAGCGCGGCAGCCGCCTCGTGCGAGCCCAGGAGGTGCTCGGTCCGGGCCGCCGCCGCGACCGCCCGCTGCCGGAGCGGGTCCCCGGCCGGCAACCTCGGCAGCACCGCGTGCAGCAGTGCTCGGCTGTCCAGGAGGCGACCGGCGAGGCCGAGCGCGGTGGCGTGGGCCACGTCGAGGCGCCGCAGCAGTGGCTCGTCGTCCGCGGGGGCCACGCGCCGCGCGGCGGCGTACCAGGCTTCCGCGCTCACCGGTGCCCGATGCAGCGCCTGCTCCGCGGCGCGTTCGAGGACGTCCACGGCGGCCCGGTCACGACGCCGGGCCGACCGCACGACATGGTGCGCCTGGATCGGCAGCGGCCCGCCCGCACGTCCGTACGCCGCCGCCGCCCGGGCGTGCGCAGCCGCCCGCCAGGCCGGGCCCGCGCCGGCCGCGGCGGCTGCCGCGACCAGCGGGTGCCGGAAGCGCAGACCGTCGGGCGTGCTGCGCAGCACGTCCGCGGCGGCCAGGTCGTCCAGGGCGGCGGCCACCACCGGCTCGGCCAGCCCCGAGACGTACGCCAGCATCGCGACGTCGACGGGGTCGCCCAGAACGGCCGCTGCGTGTGCCACGGCTTGTGCGGAGCCGGGCAGGCCGGCGATCTCCGCCGCGATGCGCGTCCGCAGCGGATCCCGATCCGGCGCGCCGGCGACCGACCCGTCCGGGGAGGCGGCACGTCGCGCCAACGTGAGCAGGTAGAGCGGGTTGCCTCCGCTGTGCGTCCAGACCCGCCGCCGCTCGTCGGCCGGGAGGGCGGGCAGCAGCTCGGCGGCGTCCTCCTCGCGCAGCGGAGGCAGCGGCACCCGGAGGTGGCTCGCGGCTTGGTCGATGGCCGTCGCCAGCTGCGGGTGCAGCTGCCGCGGGCGGTCGGCGAGCAGCAGCACGACCGGCGCGCCGCCCGCCTGCCGGATCAGGGCCACGAGCAGCTCGCGCGACGCCGAGTCGGCGTCGTGCACGTCGTCGAGGGCGAGGAGCAGCCCCCGCTCGTCGGCGAGTTCGTCGAGCAGCGCACCCACGCGGGCCCACAGCCGGTACCGGGACCACGGAGCCGAGTCGTCGCCGGCGGGCGCACCTGCCGCACCGGGGTCGAGCATCCGGCCGAGCTCGGCCAGCCGCGGCTCGGCCACGCTGGCGTGCGCGACGGCGTCGCAGACCAGCGCGTACGGCAGGTCCGCCGTCGCCGGGCTACCGCGACCGTGCAGCACCAGCAGCCCGCGCCCGGCCGCCCGGCGGAGCACCTCGTCGAGCAGGCGGGTCTTCCCCGCCCCGGGGTCGCCGGTCAGCTCGACGACCCTCCGCTGCTGCCCGCCGGCAGGGGGCAGGACCGCTTCGACGGCGGCCAGCTCGCGATCCCGGCCGACGAGACGTTCGGTCATGACTCCCCTCGGCTTGCCTGCCACCACGGTAGGCACGGATCGGGTAGCCGGTCCACGACTCAGGGTGAGCTAACGCGTGCGGCTTCGGGCGAACCCGCCGGTACGCGCACGCGGAGGGCACCGGGCCGGACGCTGACCTCCAGCGAGGCACCGTCCTCGATCGGGTCGCCGTCGAGCTGGCGGCGCCGGGCGGTGCGTGTCCGGACGCTGATCCGCCGACCGCGCAGCAGCTCGAGCCGCCGGTCGCGGTCCCCCGTGCTCGTGCGCGAGGTGTCGCGACGCAGGACCCGGGTCAGCAGGCCGGCCCACTCCAGGACCCCGCGCGGTGCGACGACGGCGACATCGAGCATTCCGTCGTCGGGCTCCGCGTCGGGCAGCAGGTCGAGGCCGGCCTGCAGCCGGCCAACGTTGGCCACCAGCACGGTGCGGACGCGACGGCGCAGCGGCTTCGCTCCGTCGATCCGCAGCTCGACGCGGAAGCGTTCTCCGCGCAGGTTCTTCAGCGCCGAGACGACGTACGCCGGCCAGCCGACGCTGTCCTTGAGCCGCTCCGGGGCATCGGCCATCATCGCGGCATCGAGCCCGATGCCGGCCATGACCGCGAAGCACCGCTCGCCCACCTCGCCGACGTCGATGACCCGGTCGTGGCCGCCGAAAGCGACCCCGAGGGCCTCGTCGAGGTCCTCCGGGTCGGCGATCAGGTCGAGGTTGCGCGCGAGCAGGTTGCCGGTGCCCTGCGGCACGACCGCCAGCGCCGTGCCCGTGCCGGCGAGGCCGCTGACGACGGCCATCACGGTGCCGTCACCACCGGCCGCGACCACCAGGTCGACGCCGGTCCGGACCGCCTGCTCGGCCATGCCGCGTCCGGGGTCGTCGGCGGTCGTCTCCAGCACGAGCGGGTCGTCGTAGCCGTGGACACCGCCGTGCTTGCGTACCCGCTCGAGCAGGTCCGCGACGTCGCCGACCTTGGTGGGGTTGTAGACGAGCGCGACCCGCCTCAACGTCCGGTCCCGGCGGGCACCGACCGCTGCGCGGCGGACTCCTCCTCGAGCGGGTGGTCGCGCAGCAGCACGTACCACGCGATCGCCACGCAGGCGATGCCGTTGAGCAGCCCGAGGGCGACGTCGCTGGGATCGTGCATGCCGCGATAGAGCCGGGCGTACGCGACCAGGACGAGCGGTACGAGGCACAGCAGTGGCACCACGACGCGCACCCAGTGCCGGCGCACCGTGTGCAGCACGAGCACCGCACAGCCGACGTAGAGCGCCGTCGTCGCGCCCATGTGACCGGACGGGAAGCTCGAGGTGGGCGGCGCCGGGTCGAGGTGCTCCACCCGCGGCCGCTCACGGTCGACGAGCAGTGTGCACAGCACGAACACCAAGGCCTGCCCCGAGACAGCGGCGACGAGGAAGAGCGGCTCGCGCCAGCGACCCACCGCCAGTCGCACGATCAGCACCGCCACCGCGCAGGCGATGATGATGACTTCGGTGTTGCCGATCGAGCTCCACCAGTGGGTGACCCCGTCCATCGCCGAGGTCCGCCCGTCGGCCAGTGCCCGGTTCACGTCGTCCTCGGCGGACATCGGCCACACCGCGCGCAGCGGGCCGGTGACGAGCAGGCCGACCCCGACCAGCAGAGCGAGCAGCACGGTCCACAGCCCCATCGTGCGGGCCAGCACCCCGGCACCCTCGGCTTTGACGGTCTCCTTGACATCCCGTGCGCTCACAGCGCGTCTCCTTCCGCCCGGCTTAGGTGCTCGTGCTTCCGCCACGTCGCGAACGCGACGACCGTCGCGACGAGCACGGCCACGCCGACGGCCCATCCGGCGACGACGTCGCTGACGTAGTGCGCGCCGATCGCCACCCGATCGAACCCCACCACCAGGACGAACAGCACGGCGAGCGCCCAGACCACCACGCGCCAGACGCCGTGGACGACGCGGTCGAGCAGGAGCGCCATCGTGCCCGCGAAGATCACCGAGTTGAGGGCGTGGCCGGACGGGAACGAGTAGCCGGGGGCGGTCTCCACCGGATCCGGGAAACTCGGCCGGGCCCGCTGCACGACGAGCTTGAGCGAGAAACCCAGGAACCACCCGGTCAGGGTCGCGGCCACCAGCCACATGGCCAGCCGCACCCGGCGGCGGACCAGCAGGGCAAGGAGGACGACGGCGGACACGCAGTAGAGCCGCCACGGCTGGGCGACTTCCTGGACGAAGATCAGAGCGTCGGTCCGCCCGTCGAAGCCGAGGACCCGGGTGTGCAGGGCGTCGGCCACGCCGCGGTCGAGTCGACGCAGCCAGCCGACGTTGCCGAGCACCAGCAGCATGAGCAGCAGGAACGGGACGCTCACCAGGAGCGCGCCGAGGGCCGCGAGGCCGAGCCGAGCGGCCAGCCGGCGTTCGGACGGGGCGATGTCAGCCCCGGGTCGGCCGGCTTCGTCGCGCGCCGTTCCCGTCCAGGTCACCCGCGGGACATACCCCGGATGCTCGTCGGAGGAACCGGCGGGAGGACGCCGCGTGGTGGGTGGTCGTACGTTGAGGCCACAATACCTGCTAATGTAGCCACATGCATGAGGTCGGGGTTCGCGAGCTCAAGAACTCACTGAGCGAGCTGTTGCGCCGGGCGGCCAGGGGAGAGCGAGTCCGCGTCACGGCGCACGGCCGACCGCTCGCGGACATCGTCCCCGCCGCCGACGACACGGACTCCGACCGGCTGCGCGAGCTCGTCGACGACGGCCGGCTCACGCGCGCTACCCGGCCGCGTCCCCAGCACCCGCCGCGCCTGCTGCGCGGCTCGCGTCTTGCGTCCGCTCTCGTGATCGAGGAACGGCGGGCGGGCCGCTGATCCTCTATCTGGACGCCAGTGCCCTAGTCAAGCGATACGTGTCCGAAGCGGGCAGCGCCCTCGTCCGGCGAGCAATGCGCGAGGCCGACGGCTGGTTCATGTGCCGAGTCGGCTACGTGGAGACGCTGCGGGCGGTCGGCCTGGCGGCCGGCCGGCCGGGGACGCGCCGGGTAGGCGGCGAGTGGGCCTCGATCGACGTGATCGAGGTCGACCACCGCCTCGCCGACCAAGCCGGCGAGCTGGCGCTGCGACACGACCTGCGAAGCCTGGACGCCCTGCACCTGGCTGCGGCGCTGCTCCTGCCGGCAGGCGAGCTCGTCGTGGCCACCTGGGACCGGCGGCTGCACACAGCGGCGCGCGAACTGGGGCGGCGTGTCCTTCCCGCCGAGCCGCCGGCCGGCTGAGCCGGGTGAGCGCCGGCAACGTGCCGGCCGGTCCTCGTACCCTGGGTCGGTGATCGATCTGCGTCTGCTGCGCGACGACCCCGGTCGCGTCCGCGCGTCCCAGCGCGCCCGCGGCGAGAGCGAGGGCATCGTCGACGAGCTGCTGCGGGCCGACGAGGAGCGCCGGTCTTCGCTGGCGGCGTACGAGCGGCTGCGCGCCGAGCAGAAGTCGGCCGGGCGGGCGGTGGCCCAGGCGTCAGCGGAGCAGCGCCCGGCGCTGCTGGCCCGCGCCAAGCAGCTCGCGGCCGAGGTCAAGGAGGCCCAGGCCGACGCCGACGGCGCGCAGTCCACGCTCGACGCGCTGGCACTGGAGGTCTCCAACGTCATCGAGGAGGGGGTCCCGGCGGGGGGCGAGGACGACTACGTCGTGCTGCGCGAGGTCGGGGAGCTGCCCGGGCTGGCAGCGCCGCGTGACCACCTCCAGCTCGGCGAGCTGCTCGGCGCCGTCGATGTCGAGCGCGGCGCGAAGGTCTCCGGCTCGCGGTTCTACTTCCTGCTCGGCGTCGGTGCCCGGCTCGAGCACGCGCTGCTGTCGCTGGCGATGGAGCGGGCGGTCCACCACGGCCTCGTACCCGTCGTCCCCCCGACCCTCGTCCGGCCCGAGATCATGGGTGGCACCGGGTACCTCGGCGCCCACTCCGCGGAGGTCTACCGCCTCGAAGCCGACGACCTCTACCTGGTCGGCACCTCCGAGGTCGCGCTGGCCGGTTACCACGCCGACGAGGTGCTCGACCTGTCGGACGGTCCGCGCCGCTACGCCGGCTGGTCCACTTGCTACCGGCGCGAGGCCGGCTCGTACGGCAAGGACACCCGCGGCATCATCCGGGTCCACCAGTTCAACAAGGTGGAGATGTTCTCCTACTGCCGTCCGGGCGAGGCCGCCGAGGAGCACGAGCGGCTGCTCGGCTGGGAGGAGGAGATGCTCGGGCTGGTCGACGTCCCGTACCGGATCATCGACACCGCGGCCGGCGACCTCGGCTCGAGTGCGGCCCGCAAGTACGACTGCGAGGCCTGGGTGCCCTCGCAGGGCCGCTACCGCGAGGTGACCTCGACGTCGAACTGCACCACTTTCCAGGCCCGCCGGCTCAACATCCGGGAGAAGGTGCCCGCCGGCGGGGGCACCCGCTTCGTCGCCACGCTCAACGGCACGCTGGCCACCACCCGCTGGCTGGTGCCGATCCTGGAGAACCATCAGGAGCCTGACGGCAGCGTCCGGCTGCCGAAGGCACTCCGCGCCTGGTTCGGCGGGCACGAGCTGCTCGAGCCCACCCGGTCGCGGTGAGCGCCCTCGCCGCTCCCGCACCGCGGGGGCTCGTCGCGCTCGACGTCGACGGGACCGTCGTCGACTACGACGACCGGCTCTCCCGCGCGGTCATCGACGCGGTCGGCGATGTCCGCGCCGCGGGCTGGCACGTCGTGCTGGCTAGCGGGCGTTCGCTGCACGCGGTGCTGCCGGTGGCCCGCGCGCTCGGACTCGCCGACGGCCTGGCCGTCGCGTCCAACGGGTGTGTCGTCGCCGACGTGCGCAGAGGTGACCCGCTGGTGGTGCGGACGTTCGAGGCGACGTCGACCGTGCGCACCATCGTCGAGGAGGTGCCCGACGCCCTGCTCGCCGTCGAGGAGCTCGGCATCGGCTTCCGGGTGACGGGCGAGTTCCCAGCCGGAGAGCTGTCCGGCGACCTGCGGGTGGTGCCGCACGACGAGCTGCTCGACGGGCCGGTCACCCGCCTCGTCGTGCGCTGGCCGGACGGTGACCGCGAGCGCCTCGTGGCTCTCGCCGAGCGGCTCGGGGCGCACGGTGTCGGCTACGCCGTGGGCTACACCGCCTGGCTCGACGTGATGCCCGCCGGCGTGAGCAAGGCCTCGGCGCTGGAGCTGGTCCGGGCGCGGCTCGGGGTGGCCCGGGCGGACACGGTCGCCGTCGGGGACGGCGAGAACGACCTGGAGATGCTGCGCTGGGCCGCCCGCTCGGTCGCGATGGGCCAGGCGCCGCCGCCGGTGCTCGCCGGCGCGGACGAGGTCACCGGCTCGGTCGTCGACGACGGACTCGTCCCCGTGCTCCGCTCTCTGGTCTGACCCCGCGCTCGCGAACGACTCGGCGCGCGCCGGGTCAGTCCGAGAGCGCCAGCACCCGCAGCGCGAGCCTGGCGGCCGCGCCGCCGGAGTCCTCGGCGACGTCGAGCGCGCGCGGCACGTCGAGCCCGGCGGCCAGGGCCGCCTCCACCGCGTCGGCAGCGGCACGCGACCCGTCCGTCCGGCCGGCCGCCGACTGCAGCCGTTGCAGCCGCGCGCTCGCCGCTTCCAGGGCCGCCGGCTCGTAGTCCCATCCCTGCGCGTACGCCCGGTCCAGCAGCAGCAGCCGCACCGCGGCCGCCGGCGCCGACTCAAGCACGTCGCGCACCAGCACGAGGTTGCCGGTCGACTTGGCCATCTTCGCCCCGCCGACGCGCACGATGCCGGCCCGCAGCCATGCCCGCGCGAACGGCCGCACCCCCGTCGCGGCCTCGGCGTGTGCGGCCTCGTAGGCGTGGTGCGGATACGCCAGGTCCGCCCCTCCGGCGTGCAGGTCGAGCGCCGGGCCGTACGTCGAGAGCGCCATGGCGGTGCACTCCGCGTGCCAGCCCGGCCGTCCCGGCCCCCACGGCGAAGGCCAGGCCGGCTCCCCGGCGCGGGAGGCCCGCCACAGCGGGACGTCGTACGGATGCTGCTTGGCCGGGTCGGCGGGGTCCTCGCCGTACTCCCGGAGCAGCTCCTCCGCATCCTCGGCCGGCGCCGGCACCGAGGCGCCGCGGAAGAAGACCGAGCCCCCGGCGACGTACGCGTGCCCGCTGTCCTCGAGCGCCGCGGCCAGCGCGACCACCTCCGCCACGTAGGCGTGCGCGCGCGGCTCGAACGTCGGCCCGGCGACGGCGAGGGCGGCCATGTCGCGCTCGAACGCGTGCTGCTGCACCGCGGCGAATCGGTCGTACGGCGTCCCGGCCCGCTCGGCGGCAGCGGTGAGCACGTCGTCGACGTCGGTGACGTTGCGGCACACCTGCACGGTGGCACCGAGGTGGCGGAGCACCCGGACCGCCGTGTCGGCCCAGATGAAGGTGGCCGCGTGACCGAGGTGCGTGACGTCGTATGGCGTGATGCCGCACACGTACACCCGCGCCGTCCCCACGACCGGCAGCGGACGGCCGTCGAGGACGAGCGAGCGGGGCCGGGCGTCGGCGGGTCGGCGCACGGGTGCCAGCGTGCCACGAGTCGGCTGGGACGATGGTGCGGTGAGTCCCGCCGTACAGCCGCGGCCCCGCCTAGTTGCCACCGACCTCGACGGCACCCTCGTCCGCTCCGACGGCCGGGTGTCCGAGCGCACGGCGAGCGCGCTGCGCACGGCGATGGCGGCCGGGGCGCACGTCGTGTTCGTGACCGGCCGCCCGCTGCGCTGGATGTCCGGCGTGGTGGCCGACACCGGGCTGGCGGGCACCGCGATCTGCTCCAACGGCGCGCTGCTCGTCGACCTGGCCGACGGCCGAACGCTGGGCCGCCGCCTGCTGGCGCCCAACGTCGCCGCCGAGGTCGCCCGGCGGCTGCGCGCCGCGCTGCCGGGTCTGGCGTTCGCCGTGGAGCGCGAGGACGGCTTCGCCCGCGAGCCCGGCTACCACCCGCGCTTCGACTGGGGCGTGGCCGGCGAGGTGGGTCCGGTCGAGGTGATCGCCGACCGCCCGTTGCTCAAGCTGCTTGCCCGCCACGAGGCGATGGACTCCGACGAGCTGGTCCGCTGCGCCGAGGCGGTGCTGGACGGCCGGGCCAGCCTCACCCACTCGACGTGGACGGGCGGCGGGCTGCTGGAGGTCGCCGGGGAGGGGGTGACGAAGGCGAGCACGCTGGCGCGGTACGCCGCGGGGCTGGGCCTCGGAGCGGCCGACGTGCTCGCCTTCGGCGACATGCCCAACGACCTGGAGATGCTGGCCTGGGCGGGATCGGCGTACGCCATGGCCAACGCCCACCCCGACGTCCTCGCCGTCGTCGACCGGGTCGCGCCCGCCAACGACGAGGATGGGGTGGCCGCGGTGCTGGAGAGGCTGTTCGGCTAGCGCCGGCAGCTCACAGGTACATGCCGCCCTGCTGCGGGCGGGCCTCCTCCTCGACCGGGCGACCGGGCATCACACCCGGCGGCAGCGCGCGGCGCATCTGCTCGAGCTGGGCGCGGGCGGCCATCTGCTGCGCGAACAGCGCGGTCTGGATGCCGTGGAAGAGGCCCTCGAGCCAGCCGACGAGCTGCGCCTGGGCGATCCGCAGCTCGGCCTCGGACGGCGTCCCCTCACCGAAGGGCAACGCGAGCCGGTCGAGCTCCTCGACCAGCTCGGGGGCCAGCCCCTTTTCCAGCTCTTCGATCGAGGCATGGTGGATCTCGACCAGCCGTCGCCGGCTCGCCTCGTCGAGCGGCGCCGCCTTCACCTCGTCGAGCAGCTGCTTGATCATGCTTCCGATCCGCATCACCTTGGCCGGCTGCTCGACGAGCTCGTGCACGGAGCGGGCGGCGTCGTCGTCGCCGCTCGGCGCGTCGGGCTCCGCCGCGGCCGGCGCGGCCTCGACCGCCATGCCCTCCGGGGAGACGATGACGACGCGCTCCCGGCCGTCGCCCGCCACCGGCTCCGCGCGCCGCTCCGTTTCGCTGTCGCTCATGTGCCCATCCTGTCCGAGCTCGCGCGGCCTACGCACCCGGGCCGGGCAAACCTGCTTGCATCGACCCCGAGCGGAACCTGTCAGGCCCTCACGCGCCCCGAGCAACGTGAGGCCCTGACAGATCGCGAGCGCTCAGGCGAGGCGGCGCAACTAGCTTGGCCAAGCTTGGCCAAACTCTTAGGCTGAGGGTGTGCTCGTCAACGTCGGTCAGGCCAAGACAGACCTCTCGAAGCTGCTCGCGCGTGTGGAGGCCGGGGAGGACGTCGAGATCGCCCGCGACGGCGTCCCGGTCGCGCGGCTGGTCCGCATCGAGGCTCCGGACTCCGTAGGAGCCCGGTTCCTGTCGGCCCGCGGTTCGCTGGCCGGTCTGATCTCCATCGCTGACGACTTCGAGTTCAGCGACGCCGAGCTCGACGACATGCTCGGCGAGCCGGCGTGAGGCTGCTGCTCGACACGCACATCGTGCTCTGGGAGCTCGAAGGGTCGCGGCCCCTCCGCGGCGCGTCACGCGAGGCTGTCGAACAGGCTACGGAGCTGTTGTTCAGCGTCGTGTCCTTCGCGGAGATCGGCGTCAAGGCGGCGCTCGGCAAGCTCTCGGTGCCGCGCGACCTGCACGACCGAGTGCTCGGAAGCGGACTCCGCGTCCTCGGTCTCGATGCCGAGCACGGGCTCGCAGTGACCGATCTGCCGGTGCACCATCGCGACCCGTTCGACCGGCTGCTGATCGCCCAGGCTCGGTGTGAGCGCCTTGCGATCGTCACGGCAGATCCGCGCTTCGCTGCCTACGACGTCCGGCTCGTCGGCGCGGACGGTGGTGGCGCGTCGAGATCAACCCGCCGGTCCTAGAGTCGCCGTCCGTGGACTACGACGTGTACGACGTCCGCGGCCGCTACCCCGCGCTGGCCGACGGCTACGCCTACCTGGACGGCGCGGCAGGCACGCAGGTGCCGTACTCCGTCATCCGGGCGATCGCCGACGCGTACGCCGCCGGCATCGGCAATGTGCACGGTCCCTTCCCGGCCAGCGTCCGCTCGGACGCCCTCGTCGCGGAGGCCCGCGGCGCCGTCGCCGACCTCGTCGGCGGCGTGCCGGAGGGTGTGGTCCTGGGCCCCAACATGACGACGCTGACGTATCGGCTGGCCTGGGCGCTGGCCCGCGAGTGGCGCGCCTCCGACGTCGTCGTCGTGAGCCGGCTCGACCACGACGCCAACGTGCGCCCGTGGCTGCAGGCGGCGCGGCTGGCCGGCGCCCGGGTGCGCTGGGCGGAGATCGACCCGGCGACCGGTGAGCTGCCGGTGGAGCAGTACGACGACCTGCTCGACACCGACGTACGTCTCGTCGCCGTCACGGCGGCGAGCAACGTGCTGGGCACCCGGCCCGACGTGGCCGCGGTCGCGGCCAAGGCACGTGCCGCCGGCGCGCTGATCTATGTCGACGGCGTCCACGCGACGCCGCACGTGCCGGTCGACGTCGACGCGCTGGGTGCCGACTTCTACGCCACGAGCGCCTACAAGTGGTCCGGCCCGCACGTGGGCGCCGTCGTCGCCGACCCGGCGCTGCTCGAGCACGTCCGCCCCTACAAGCTGACCCCCGCCCCCGACTGGGTGCCGGAGCGCTTCGAGACCGGCACCGCCGCGTTCGCCGACCTCGCCGGCACGACGGCCGCGGTCGAGCACCTGGCCGGCCTCTCGGCGGGCAACGGCAATCGCCGCGAGCGGCTGGTCCGCTCGATGGGCATGGTCGAGGCGTACGAGTCCGAGCTGTTCGAGCGACTGATCGGCGGTCTGCGGTCGATCGAGGGCGTGACCCTGTACGGGGCACCCACGCGCCGCACGCCCACCGCCTACTTCACTGTCGCCGGGCACACCCCGCAGGAGGTGTCGAAGGCGCTGGCCGCGGCCCGGGTCAACGTCTGGCACGGGCACAGCTACGCCTGGGAGGTCACCGGGGTGCTGGGCATCCGCGAGCGAGGCGGCGCTGTGCGCGCCGGGCTGGTGCACTACAACGACGTTCACGAGGTGGACCGGCTGCTCGAGGTCGTGTCCGCGCTTGCCCGGGACTGACCGCCCGCTGGACCGCGGCGGCGTGCGCACCTACGGTGGCGTAGGTCGCCTGATCTGATCCGCCCCTGAGCTCATCCGACACCCAGGTGAGGAGCCGCCCATGACCGCCACCCGCACTTGGACCGAGACCGATCTGCTGCTCGAGCTCGAGCCGGTCGTCGCCGCCGAGCTCGACCGGCACCTCGCCGTCGCGAAGGAATGGTTCCCGCACGAGTACGTGCCGTGGAGCGACGGCCGGACGTACGACGGCCTGCTGGGCGGCGAGCCCTGGTCGCCTGACGACTCCCCGGTGCCCGACGTGGCCCGTACCGCGCTCGTGGTCAACTTGCTCACCGAGGACAACTTGCCGAGCTACCACCACGAGATCGCCACGCTGTTCGGCCGGGACGGGGCGTGGGGCACCTGGGTTCACCGCTGGACAGCCGAGGAGGGCCGGCACGCGATCGCGATCCGGGACTACCTCACCGTCAAGCGCACCGTCGACCCGCAGGAGCTGGAACGCATGCGGATGACCCACATGGAGTCCGGCTTCTCCAACGCCCACCACGAGATGCTGCGCTCGCTGGCGTACGTGTCGTTCCAGGAGCTGGCGACGCGGATCTCCCACCGCAACACCGGGCGGGCCGCGCAGGACCCGGTCTGCGAGCAGCTGCTCGCCCGCGTCGCGCAGGACGAAAACCTGCACATGCTGTTCTACCGCAACGTCCTCGGGGCGGCGCTCGACCGCGCGCCGAGCCAGGCGATGTGCGCGATCAGCGACGTGGTGACGCAGTTCCAGATGCCGGGATACGGGATCGAGGGCTTCGCGCGGAAGTCCGCGCAGATCGCGCTGGCCGGCATCTACGACCTGCGCCAGCACCACGACGAGGTGCTGCAGCCGGTGCTGCGGCAGTGGAAGGTCTGGGAGGTGGAGGGGCTCGACGCCGACGGCGAGCGGGCCCGCGAAAAGCTCGCCGAGCACCTGGCCGAGCTCGACCGGCAGGCGACCCGGTTCGAGGAGCGGCGGACCGCGCGGGAAGCGCGGAGGGCAGAGCGGGCCTGAGGCGACCGCCTGGATCACGATCGCCGCCACGACATGAGGTTCAGCCAACCGCGACCTACCGCCGACGACGCCGCGGCGACGGAGCATCGTGACCGTAAGCCGATTTCCTGGTGACGCTGGGTCATGCGCCGCATCGCCAGACCCGACCGAGGGGTTCACCTACCGCAGCGGTTGGGACGCTCCCACGGCCAGTCTGTGTTGATCCAGGCAGCCACCGCGTCTGCGAGCGGCACGTCGAGGTCGCCCCGGTCGGCACGTACCCATGACTGGACGGTGACGTCGTAACCCGCGCGCTCGGGCGGATAGAGGTAGACGCAACCGACGACATCACCGTCTTCGGGATCCAGGACAGTGAAGGTGAAACCCCTGCATGCAGCGAAGTCAGCATCGTGGCGGCGCAGGTCTCGGGCGTTGTCCTCCAGCGACATCCCGTCGAATGGCGGCCAAGAGCCGTCCGGGTAGCCGGGCGTCGATCGGATGTGCGCGATGCTCGACGTCCACGCGGCGTGGTCCGCCTTGTTGTGCCGCTCGCCGAGCGGCTCGAGGCAGAAATCGTCCGTGAACAGCGATGTCGGCGCGTCGAAGTCGAGTGGGACGAAGGGCTGAGGCTCCATCCCGCGAAGGTAGTCGGCTTCGCGCCACGCAAGCATCCGAGTGTCGCCGGGCTCCTGCGAGCTGCGGCCGGCCAGTCTCAACCGTTATGCGGCGCACTCCGACTGGCCTGCGTGAGTTCACGCGTTCCGCAGGGGGATGAGCTCTCGCACGCTGAGCGTGGTCTGCTCGACCGACACGACGCGGAACGCTGGAAGGTCGTACAACGACGACGTAGCGTCACTCACCGGTGGCCTCCTGCCGATCGGACTCAGACACCCGATCAGCGTGGGAGGCCACCGCTCGTTCAGCCGGCTACGACACGCCCCGTCTCAACATCCACCGCGAAGAGCCTCTTTTCGCGACGCCCGTCTGACCTGCCGCATTCCCGTTGGGGTCGGCTTATCCGTTGCCTGCGCGCGCCCGTTCTCCAGCGCTCGATTGTGGTTCGGTCAGGTGATGTCCGGGTTGCGCGGCGCGGGTGGCGAGTCCGTCGATGAAGATGTCGATGAGCATCTCGAAGCGTCGTTCGGGGTCGCCTATGGCGAATGGTTCGGCGAGCGCGATGAGGTTGGGGAACTGGTCGGCGGGTAGGGCGGCGATGTAGTCGCGGACCAGGCGCCCACGCTGATCGGGTGACGGTTGGTCCGCGGGGAGGTCGCCGAGTTCGCCGGTCTCGTCGATGGTGAAGCCGTTGATGACCGCGATCAGGAGTTGGTAGCCCAGTACTGCCTGCAGGTCGGGGACTGCGCCGGCGCGCAGGATCGCCAGCACGCGTTCGCTGTAGCGCAGCGCGTTCGGGCCCATGGGTATGCGTCCGATCGAGATCCGCACGATGTCGCGGTGGCGAAGGATCAGCGCCCGCTGGGTCCGTGCGACGTCCTTGAGCTGCTCACGCCAGTGGTGCGGGTCCGGCTCGGGCACCGCTAGCTCGCCGATGACGTGGTCCAGGACCAGGTCGAGCAGCCCGTCCTTGGAGCCGACGTGCCAATAGAGCGACGCCGCGCCGGTGTCCAGCTCCTCGGCCACCCGGCGCATGCTCAACCCGTCGAGTCCTGCGGTGTCCAGCACGCGGACCGCGGCCTCGACGATGGCGTTGACGGTGAGCGGGTCGCGACGGTGCGCGCCGGAGCGGGTCGGCACCCGCTGCCACGGCGCGGGCGGCAGCCGTGGGGCCGCCGACGCAGAGTCCGTCGCCACTCGAACACCGTACCAACGACGAACGCTGTTGACGAGGTCGCTTCGACCTGCTAGAACCTGAACGTCATTCGATGTCGAACGTTGTATCAATCATGGATCGTCGTTCGGGAGGAGCTCGTGATGGAGCAAGTGGCGACGGCCGAGCGCACGTATCCCAAGCGTTGGGTCGCGGCGGTGGTGATGATCGGCGCTGTGCTCATGGACATGATCGACATCTCGATCGTGAACGTGGCGCTCCCGACGATAGGGACCGATCTGGGTGCTTCGGGCACCGAGCTGGAGTGGATCGTCTCTGCCTACATGCTCGCCTTCGCTGCGCTGCTGATCATCGCCGGGAGCCTGGGCGACCTGCTCGGCCGCCGCCGGTTCTTCCTGGTCGGGATCGGCTGCTTCGGCGCTGCCAGCCTCGCCGCGGGCCTGGCCATGACGCCCGGCCAGTTGATCGCCGCGCGCGTGGTGCAGGGTGCTGGCGCTGCGGCCATGGTCCCGCAGTTGCTCGCCACGTTCCGCACGATCTTCACCGGGCCGGAGCGCGGGAAGGCCTTTGGCATGTATGGGGCCATCCTGGGCTTCGCCTCGGCGTTCGGGCTCATCCTGGGTGGGGTGCTGACGAGTGCTGACCTGTTCGGGTCCAGCTGGCGGGCGATCTTCTTCGTCAATGTGCCGATCGCGACCGTGGCGTTACTGGCCACCGTCCGCTTCGTCCCGGAGACCCGTGACCGCAGCGCCGGGCGACCGGACGTGCTCGGGGCGGCGCTGCTGTTCGCCGCGCTGGTCGCAGTCGCCTACCCGCTGTTCGAGGGAAGATCCCTGGGCTGGCCCACATGGACCTGGCTGCTACTGGGTGGCGGCGTCGGAGGCCTCGTGGCCCTTGCCCTGATCGAGCGCGGTCGTCAGCAAGCAGGGTTCGCCCCGGTGCTGCAGGCGCCGCTGCTCCGGATCCCGGCGTTCACCGCCGGCCTGGTGGTCACCCTCGCGTTCGGTGCCGGGCTACAAGGCTTCTTCCTGACCTTCGCATTGTGGATCCAGCTCGGCCAGGGCTTCTCCCCACTCGCGGCTGGCCTGACCACCGTGGCCTTCAGCGTCGGCAGCTTCATGCTCGCCCCGGTCGCGGTCGGCCTCGCGCAGCGCTTCGGACGACTGGTGCTCAGCGGCGGCGCGCTCCTGCTCGCCACCGGCGTCGCCGCCGTGGGCGTCGGCGCCGACCAGGTCGGCGACGGCACCGACCCCTGGCCGATCGTCCCCGGGCTCGTTGTGGCCGGCGCCGGGCTCTCCCTGCTGATCATCCCGCTGGTCAACGTCGTCCTGGCCGCAGTCCCCCGACAGGTCGCCGGAGGCGCCAGCGGTCAGTTCAGCACCGCCCAACAACTCGGCGGCGCGCTGGGAGTGGCAGTCGTCGGCTCCATGTTCTTCGCACGCCTCGACGATGGTCAACCCTTCACCGCCTCCTTCACCGCAGCACTTCCGCTGATCACGGCGCTGTTCGTGCTCGCCGCCGTACTTTCACTCGCACTACCCAGAACAGCGGTCTCGGAGGAGGACGCGATCTGACCCGCGGAGGCATCACCGTCAAGAGCGTCCGTCGCGTCGAAGGCCTTCACCCAGGACGGCAACCTTCGGCACGACCGGCAGGACCTGCGCGCAGAACAGGTCGATGTCCCTGGCACTACCCATGCTCTCGCATCGCCCAAGCAGGAACAGGAGAACGATGTCTGACTCGCTCAGCACCCAAGACAGGTACACGATCCAACTGGCCGCACACGGTGTCGTCACACTGATGGCGTCCAGCGCGCCCGGCACATTGACGGCACCCCGAGCCGCCATCGCCGGCGCGAAAGCAATGTCCACGGCAACCGGACTCACCGGGCAAGTCCTGGCCGAGAAACCTCCCAAGCTTCCCGTCAAAGGCAGCGTCGCCCAGACTGCCGAACCGGTCCTGCCCGCACTCGCGGAGTCCATCAGCATCTTGGACCGCACTGAGAGCGGCGAGGGAGAGAACTTCCGCCGCACGATGCTGATGGTCGCCAGCTCCGCAGCCAACGCCAACGGCGACCCGACTCCGGCCGAATCGGAGATGATGCGTAAGATTGACGACGCACTCCACAGGACGCCTTCCTAGTGGTCTGTAAGGGCGCTTGTCTTAGTCTTCGCCGACTCGACCTTGTGCAGGAGTTCGTCGGCGGGCTTGGTCCAGGTGAACGGTGTGGCGCGTTCGTTCCAGCCGTCGATGTAGCTCTCGATGGCGGCGGTGAGGTCGGCGACGCTGGTGAAGGTGCCGCGCCGGATGGCCTGCCGGGTGATGATCGAGAAGAAGCACTCGACGAGGTTGAGCCAGGAGCAGCCGGTCGGGGTGAAGTGC
>JBBRVP010000030.1:0-41112 GCA_038246785.1 Jiangellales bacterium | reverse complement strand
GAGGTCGATCGCCTTGTCGGGCAGGTAGCGGTCGGAGATGTAGCGGTCGGCGAGCTGCGCGGCGGCCACCAGCGCCGGGTCGGTGATCGACACCCGGTGGTGGGCCTCGTAGCGGTCGCGCAGGCCCTTGAGGATCTCGATGGTGTGCGCCAGCGTCGGCTCGGCGACCTGGATCGGCTGGAAGCGCCGCTCGAGGGCGGCATCCTTCTCGACGTACTTGCGGTACTCGTCGAGGGTGGTCGCGCCGATCGTCTGCAGCTCGCCGCGGGCCAGCATCGGCTTGAGGATGCTCGCCGCGTCGATCGCGCCCTCGGCGGCGCCCGCACCCACCAGGGTGTGGATCTCGTCGATGAACAGGATGATGTCGCCGCGGGTGCGGATCTCCTTCAGGACCTTCTTCAACCGCTCCTCGAAGTCGCCGCGGTAGCGGCTGCCGGCGACCAGGGCACCGAGATCGAGGGTGTAGAGTTGCTTATCCTTCAGGGTCTCGGGGACCTCGCCCTTGACGATCGCCTGGGCCAGGCCCTCCACGACGGCGGTCTTGCCGACACCCGGCTCGCCGATGAGGACCGGGTTGTTCTTGGTCCTGCGGGACAAGACCTGCATGACCCGCTCGATCTCCTTCTCCCGCCCGATGACCGGGTCGAGCTTGCCCTCCCGGGCGGCCTGCGTCAGGTTGCGCCCGAACTGGTCGAGCACGAGCGAGGTGCTGGGTGCCTCGGCGGCCGGGCCGCCGGCGGAGGCCGTCTCCTTGCCCTGGTAACCGGACAGCAGCTGGATGACCTGCTGGCGGACCCGGTTGAGGTCGGCGCCGAGCTTGACCAGCACCTGGGCGGCGACGCCCTCGCCCTCACGGATGAGGCCGAGCAGGATGTGCTCGGTGCCGATGTAGTTGTGCCCGAGCTGGAGGGCCTCGCGGAGGCTGAGCTCGAGCACCTTCTTGGCGCGCGGGGTGAACGGGATGTGGCCGGACGGCGCCTGCTGGCCCTGGCCGATGATCTCCTCGACCTGCTGGCGTACGGCGTCGAGGGAGATCCCGAGCGACTCCAGCGCCTTGGCGGCGACGCCCTCCCCCTCGTGGATGAGCCCGAGCAGGATGTGCTCGGTCCCGATGTAGTTGTGGTTGAGCATCCTGGCCTCTTCCTGGGCCAGGACCACGACACGGCGGGCGCGGTCGGTGAACCTCTCGAACATGCGGCGCTCCTCGTGCGACCGGGCGGGGCGGTCAGGGTGACTGCCCCGGCTGGTCCGTCGATGCTAACCCCGGGTGGCCCGGGTCTCCCGTCGGCGGGAACTCCCGTGACCGGTTCGGTATGCAACCGGTCCACGAATGCAGCAACGCCGCAGCTCAGCGGCGCTGTTCCGGACGCCCGTTCGCTCGCGGCGTAGTGACCGGCCTCACAGCCCCGCGGGCTTCGTCACGAACGGCGAGGCGTACGCCGGGTCGGCACTCAGCAGGCGGGCGGCCCCGGCCGGATCCATCCGGTCGCGCTCGGCGGCGACCTGGTGGCGCAGCAAGATCAGCACGCTGCTCTGGTGCCGGAGCCAGGCCAACCGTCGTCTCTGCACCACCGACTCCCTCCGGCCCACGAGCGTCCACCGTGTCCGGGCCACGATCGGGTCGATTGGTGCCGCCAGGGGGGTTCCGCTTACGGGGGCAAAAGGGGCAGGCTGCCTCCCATGGCCGTCTGGAACAGCGCGCGGGCACGCGCCTGGGTGATCCTCGCCAGCGTCGTCGCTGTCGTCGTGGCGGTGCTCGCCGCCGCGCCGGCCAGCGCCGCCACCGTCCGCGTGTCGTTCGTCAAGGTGCTCGCCGGCGGCAGCCTCGTCCAGCCCGTCGGGATCGTTGGCGCCCGCAACGGCAGCCGGCACCTCTACCTCATCGAGCGCCGGGGCACGGTGCGGGCGCTGGACACGAGGACCGGGCGCCGGCTGCCCCGCTACTTCATCGACCTGCGCAGCGTCGTGCGCTCGAGCGGGGGCGAGCAGGGGTTGCTCGGGATGGCGTTCGATCCGCGCTACGCCAGCGGACGGCCCTACGTCTTCGTCGCCTACACCGCGGGCGACGGCGCACTGCACGTGATGCGGCTGCGCGCGTCGTCGGCCTCGGCCGACTCGGTCCCAGCCTCCAGTCGGCGGCTGGTGCTGGCCGTGGCCCACAACCGCTTCAGCAACCACAACGCCGGGCAGCTGCTGTTCAGCGGCGGCCTGCTCTACATCGGGACCGGGGACGGCGGCGGTGCCGGCGACCCGCTGGACAACGCCCGAAACCTGCGGACGCTGTCCGGCAAGATCCTTCGGCTGGACGTCTCCCGCTCGTGCACCGGTCGGCTCTTCTGCATCCCGGCGAGCAACCCCTACGCCAGGTCATCGACCGCTCGCCGCGAGATCTGGGCCTACGGCCTGCGCAATCCGTGGCGCTTCTCCGCCGACCGCGGCAACGGCCGGCTGTGGGTGGGCGACGTGGGGCAGAACCGGTACGAGGAGATCGACGTCCTCGGCACCCGGCCCGGTGGCGCCAACCTCGGCTGGTCGTGCCGCGAGGGGCCTGCCGTGTACAACTCGGCGCGCTGCACCGCAGCCGCCCGCCGCGCGCCGTACCTGTGGTATTCACACAGCCGCGGCGAGGCCATCATCGGCGGCTATGTCTACCGCGGCGCCAGCTATGCCCGGGTGATCGGCGGGCGCTACTTCTTCGGCGACTACGCCAGCGGCCGGGTGTGGATGACGACCGGCACCGGCACCTACCGGCAGGTGACGACGTTGCCGCGGGTGACCGCATTCGGCGAAGGTGAGCTCGGCGAACAGTGGGCGGTCACCTACGACGGGGCGCTGTGGCGCCTGAGCGCCCGCGCCGGCTGACCCGGCGCGGGCCTCGGCTCCGTGACCTGAGCCGTGAGCTCAGCTGTGCGCCTTCTCGTACGCCGCCATCACATCGGCCGAGATGCGCCCGCGGTCGCTCACCTTGAACCCGTTCTGGCGCGCCCACTCTCGCACCGTCGCGGTGTCTGGGCCGGAGCGGGGACCGCGCGCGGCGCGACGGCGTCCGCCGGCCGAAGCGCTGCGCCCGCTCACGCGGCGGGCGTGGCCGACCCACGACGCCATCGCGTCGCGCAGCTTGGCGGCGTTTCGGGTCGACAGGTCGATCTCGTAGTTGACACCGTCCAGGCTGAAACCCAGGGTCTCCGCCGCTTCACCGCCGTCGAGGTCGTCGACAAGCATGACTTGCACCTTCTGCGCCATCTGGTCTCCTTCGGGATGCGAATGTGGGGGCCCTCGTCTCCAGGCCGCTGCCCGCGCACAGTGAACGCTAGAGCATTGTCGAGGAGAACGCACTACTACCGACCGGTCAATGCGCGAAGGGAAGCCGCAGCAGCATCCGTGAGTTGCCGAGCGTGTTCGGTTTGACCCGCTCCAGGTCCAAGAACTCAGCGACCCCCTCGTCGAGCGAGCGGAGCAGCTCGACGAATACCTCAGGTGCTACCGGGGCACCGTCGACGACGACGAATCCGTGGTCGGAGAAGAAATCGACCTCGAAAGTGAGGCAGAACACCTTGCTGACACCGAGCTCGGCGGCGGTGCGCACGAGCCGGTCGAGCAAGAGCGACCCCACGCCCCGCCCGCGTGCGGCGGGGTCGACGCCGAGCGTGCGGACCTCGGCGAGGTCCTCCCACATGACGTGCAGCGCACCGCAGCCGACGACGCCGCCGCCGCCGGTCTCGGCCACCCAGAACTCCTGGACGTCCTCGTAGAGGGTCACCCGCTCCTTGGCCAGCAGGATCCGGTCGTGGGTGTAGACGTCGACGATGGCCCGGATCGCGGGGACGTCGGCTGTGCGCGCGCGGCGCACGGTCACGGCGGGCCCAGTCACGACATGGGCCGGCACGACATGGGCCGGCACGACATGGGCCGGCACGACATGGGCCGGCACGATGTGGGCCGGCACGATGTGGGCCGGCATGATGTGGGCGGCTCGATCTGGGCGGCCGAGCTGCTCATCCCGGCTTCACCAGCGGGAACAGGATGGACTCGCGGATTCCCCCGACGCCGACGAGCGCCCGCATCAGCCGGTCGATGCCGATGCCCATGCCGCCCATCGGCGGCATGCCGAACTCCATGGCGCGCAGGAAGTCCTCGTCGAGGCGCATGGCCTCCTCGTCCCCGAGCGCCGCGAGCTTGGCCTGCTCCTCGAAGCGCTGCCGCTGCACCACCGGGTCGACGAGCTCGGAGTAGCCGGTGGCCAGCTCGAAGCCCCGGACGTAGAGGTCCCACTTCTCGGCAACCCCTGGTTGTGAGCGGTGCTCGCGAGTCAGCGGCGCCGTGTCGACCGGGAAGTCGCGGACGAAGGTGGGCGCGCCGAGCGAGCTTCCCACGAGGTGCTCCCACAGCTCCTCCACGAGCTTGCCGTGCCCCAAGTGGGCCGGGTCGACGACCAGGTCGAAGCGCTCGGCGTACTCCCGCAGCTCCCGAACCGGCGTCTGCGGCGTGACCTCGACGCCCAGGGTGGCCGACAGCGAGCCGTACATCGGCAGGCTCGCCCACTCGCCGCCGAGCTCGTAGTCGCTGCCGTCGAGCAGCCGCACCGTCGTGCTGCCGAACACCGCGAGGGCGGCCTCCTGGACGATCTCACGGGTGAGTCGGCCGATCCCCTCGTAGTCGGTCCAGGCCTGGTAGACCTCGAGCATCGTGAACTCCGGCGAGTGTGTGGCGTCCATGCCCTCGTTGCGGAAGTTGCGGTTGATCTCGAAGACCCGCTCGATGCCGCCGACGACGCAGCGCTTGAGGAAGAGTTCCGGCGCGATGCGCAGGTAGAGGTCGATGTCGAGGGCGTTCATGTGGGTCACGAAGGGGCGCGCCGCGGCCCCTCCGTGCAAGGTCTGCAGCATCGGCGTCTCGACCTCGACGAAGCCCCGGGCCGCCAGGCAGTCGCGCAGGCTGCGGACGACGGCGCTCCGCGCCAGCAGCACCTGACGAGCCTCCGGGCGCACGACGAGGTCGACGTAGCGCTGGCGTACGCGGGTCTCCTCGGACAGCTCGCGGTGCAGCACCGGCAGCGGTCGCAGGGCCTTCGCCGCCAGCCCCCACTCCGCGGCCATGACCGACAGCTCGCCCCGCTTGCTGGACACGACGCGGCCGCGTACCCACACGTGGTCACCGAGGTCGACGTCGCCCTTCCACGCAGCCAGTCGCTGCTCGCCCACTCCGGCCAGCGAGAGCATCACCTGCAGCCGGGTGCCGCCGCCTTCCTGCAGGGTCGCGAAACACAACCGGCCGGTGTTGCGCAGGTGGACGACCCGACCGGTGACGGCGACGACCTCGTCGGTTTCCTCGCCCGGCGCCAGGGCGGCGTACTCGCCCCGGACTTCGGCCAGGCTGGTGGTGCGCGGAACCTGGACGGGGTACGGCTGCTCGCCGGCCGCCAACAGCCGGTCACGCTTGGCCCGGCGGACGCGCAGCTGCTCGGGCAGGTCCGTAAGCCCCACGTCGACGTCGGCGCGATCGGGCTCCATCACGGCGCCAGGCTAGTGGCGCGTCGAGCGCCGCCCGGCCCCGCGCGTCGCCCGGGGCCACCCCCCACTCGCCGAGCTGTCAGGCTCTGACGCCGCCATAGCCCCGCGAGAGCCTGACACGTCGGGGGGACGGCGGTTAGTAGAGAGCGTTGAAGCGGGAGAGGTAGCCGGCGAACCGGCTCACGTCCTCGGCCGGCCAGGCCACCAACAGCTGCTGGAACTGGCGGCGCCGTGCGGTGCGCACCCGGCGCAGGCGCGCTGCACCGTCCGCGGTGAGCCGCAGCTGCTGGGCACGCGCGTCCGCGGGATCGGGGGTTCGGCTGACCATGCCCAACCCCTCCAGCGCTGCCACCTGGCGGCTGGTCACCGACTTGTCGACGCCGAAGTAGGCGGCGAGATCGCTCACCCGCTCGCCGCCGCAGGCGTCGAGCCGGACCATGACCAGATAGGCCGCTAGGTCGAGCTCGGGGTGGACCCGCCGAGCGAGCTCCCGCCCGTGGCTCTGGGCCCGGCGCACGAGCAGGCCGAGCTCGCACTCGATCGCGGAGGCCGGTAGGTCGGCGTCGTTCACCACACCACCGTACGGGGGTGCTGCGCGGTCAACGGCGGTTGCGGTCGAAGACGAGCCGCAGCCCGATGAGGGTGAGCCACGGTTCGTACACGTCCAGCGTCGATGCCTCGCCGAGCACGAGCGGCGCGAGGCCGCCGGTGGCGATCACCGGCAGGTCCTGGAGGGGGACCCTCAGCTCGGCGGCCATCCGTGTGACGATGCCGTCCACCTGGCCGGCGAAGCCGTAGAGCGCACCGGACTGCAGCGCCTCGACGGTGTTGCGAGCGATCACCGAGCGGGGGCGCAGCAGTTCCACCTTGCGCAGCTGGGCGCCGCGGGCGCCGAGCGCGTCCAGGGAGATGCCGATGCCCGGGGCGATGGCGCCGCCGAGGTACTCGCCTTGGTGTGACACGGCGTCGAAGGTCGTTGCCGTACCGAAGTCGACGACGACGCACGGTCCGCCGCGCAGGTGGACCGCGGCCAGGGCGTTGACGATCCGGTCGGTGCCCACCTCGCGTGGGTTGTCGACGAGCAGCGGGATGCCGCTGCGGACTCCGGCCTCGACCACCACTGACGGCACCCCGGTGTAGTGCCGCTGAAGCATGTCCCGCATCTCATGCAGCACCGCTGGGACCGTGGAGCAGACGGCAACGCCGTCCACGTCGTCATCGACCCCGGCGATGCCGAGCAGGCCCTGAACGAGGACGGCGAGCTCGTCAGCGGTACGGCTCTCCTCGGTGGCCACCCGCCAGTGCTCGACCACCTCGATCGCGTGGATCGGCCCGTCGATGAGCCCTAGCACCGTTTGGGTATTGCCGACGTCGATGGCAAGCAGCATCAGACCGCTCCTCCGTTCCAGTCCACGACGGGTACCGGACGTTGTGGCGAGTCAGGCTAGCGCTGTGCCGGACGCCGACGATCCATCCACCGCTCCGGCAGCGCCACCTGCCGGCCGAGCCGTGCCCGCAGGCTCTGCTCCTCGACGAGTCGACGCGCTGCCCCGGCGTCACGGTGTGAGGCCACGGCGTCGACCGGGCCCGGGGTGGTGTCGACGTGGACGTTGGCCAGGCCGAGCCGGCGCTGCAGCGGCCCCTGCTGCAACCGCAGGCTCTGCGTCTTGGCGTGCGGCACCGCCATCGTGCGCCTGGTCAGCAGCCCCTCACGAGTCACCAGCACCACGTCGTCGGCGCCCGCTGCGAGCACGCGCCAGGACAGCGGGCGTAGCCAGCGAGCCCGGCGGGGGGCGGGGACGAGCGGGACCGCGTCGACCTCGGTGCCGCCCAGGACGCTCTGCACGAGCTGAACGGCCACCGCCCGCCGGCCCACCGGAAGCAGGACGGCCGAGCGGGCGGAAGACTCGCGGTCGGCGCTGGACTGATACCCGGCGACGTCGACCTCGAGCCGGGCCCAGCCGAACCAACGCCAGGGCAGCGGCTCCACGAGCTCCAGCCCCTGCACGCGGCCGGGCGGGACGGTCTGCGCGGTGGTGGCGAGCAGCCCCTTACGGATGCGCAGCCCGTCTGGCGACTCGGAGATCGTGAACCCGAAGCTTCGCACCAGCCGGTCATAGAGGACGCTGAGCAAGCCGAGCAGGACTGGCAAGGCGGCCGTGACGACGAGCACCTGATGGGTCCCGACCGCAGTCACAGTCAGCACCACGCCGCCGAGGACGGTGGCCACGAGCGGCCAGGACAGCGCCGTCGAGGCGAGGAGCAGTTCGAACGGGACGGCGTGCAGCACCCGCTCGGGGGCTTCCGGAGTGCCGGCGTCGAGGCCGGCGGCGCGCGCCAGCAGCTCGGCGCGCAGCGCGACCGCGTCGGGCTCGGACAGGTAGGCGAGCGGCGCCTCGGTCCGGCTGCCACCGGCCACCTCCAAGCGCAGCTCGCTCACCCCGACGGCGCGCGCCACCAGCGGCCGTACGACATCGACGGCCTGCAGCCGGTCGAGGCGCACCCGCCGGGAACGGCGGACGAACACGCCGCTGTCGATGCGCAGGTGCTCGCCGTCGACGCGGTAGCGGGTGAACCACCACGAGGCCACGCCAGCCACGAAGCCGACGACTGCGACCGCACCCACGATAGTGGCGAGCTGCGCCCAGTCGGGGTTGCCGATCTGGTCGCGCGAGAGGACCACGACAGCGGCCGCCACCCACTTCCAGCCGCGCAGGAACGGCGTGAGCGGGTGCAGCCGCCGCGACGCCGGCGGACCAGCGTCGTCGGGCGGTACAGCGCCGTCCGTGTCACTCACAGCCCGGCCGCCCGCGCTTCGCCCAGGGCGGCGAGCCGCTCGCGCAGCGCGGTCGCCTCGGCCGGCGCCAACCCCGGGATAGCCGCGGACGTCGCCGGGGTGGCGGTGTGCAGCTGCAAGGTGGCGATACCGAGCCAGCGCTCCACCGGGCCGGCAGTGACGTCGACGAACTGCATGCGCCCATACGGCACGACGACGAGCCGGCGCCACATGATGCCGGACGTCACGACGAGCTCGTCCGCGCGCTCGACCCAGCCGATCGCGCGCACCTGCCGGCCGATGACCGCCCATCCCCAGGCGAGGGCCGCGGCCACGACGACGAGTCCGACCAGCGCCTGCGGGAGGTCGAGGACGAATGCCGTGGCCACCACGAGCGCCGCCACGACCAGGGCGGCCGCGGCGGCCCCCAGCCGCCGCGCGGTGGCCAGTCGCGGTGACACGCGCTGCCAGGACCCGCCAGGGGCGGCGAAGACCTCGTCCGGGGTCGCGCCCTGGGCGGCCGGCTCGACCGGGATGCTCACCCGGACAGGCTACGGCGGCACGCGAACCGGCCGCCCGCAGCGTTCCGGCAGGCAATCGTCTCGCCCAGCGCGAGCTCCTCGGCTCAGCCGGCTCACCGCACAACCCAGACTTCCCCGACCTCCTGTTGATCAAGGAGAAGACCACGTTCAGAGTGCCGTGGGGGGTGGTCTTGTCCTTGATCAACAGGGTGGGGAAGGGCGAGGAGCCCGTGGTAGCCGTACGGAGGCGGCGGCGAACCGGCACGTCGACCACCGTCCGCCGCGGCGGGACGCCGGCGTCAGGCGATGCGCTGGCCCCCGCCGGAGCCGACCTCCGGCGCTGGGTCGCTCGCCGGCTCGGTGCCGGACGCGGCGACTGTGGCCCGCTCGTCACGGGAGAGCAGGTCGACCACGGTGGGCGCCTCGGTGAGGTCGGGCCACAGGTCGGCCATCGAGGCGTCGGACAGGGTCACCAGCTCGCGGAGCATGTCGAGGGTCGGGTCGGGCTCGGCGGCGGTCTGGGCAGCCGCGCGCGGCTCCACGACGACGCGCTGCTCGGCCAGCCGCTGCTCGAGGTCGGCCACGGTGGCGGCCAATGCCTCACCTCGCTGGTCGGCGGCGACCAGCCGCCGGGCGAGCTGATCGACCACGGCTCGCTGGTCAGCGACGAGACGGTCCTGCACGGCAGTGAACCCTGCCGCCTGCCGAGCCCGAGCGGCGCCCACCGCAAGCGGCACTCCCCGCTCGGTGCGCAGCAGCAAGCCGGCAAGGAAGCCGACGAGGACCGCGCCGACGGCGGCGCCCATGCGCAGCCCGGCCCGGGAGTCGACGGCCACCGCCACGACGACCAGCGCCGCGGCCGCGACGAAGCCGAGCAGGGCGGCGGCACGCAGGGCAGTGGTGCCTCGGCGGTGACGGTTGGCGCTCACGCGGCGACGGTAGAGCGTGCCCTGGTCCGCAGCCGGGAGGCGCGCCGTACCTCCCGCCACACCAGCCCCAGGTCAAGGCGGGCTGGGCAGCCGCGGTGCCGCACGTGAGCCGCCTGGACTGCCTGCGGAGCCTGCGCGAACGCGTGCGGTGCGTCGACGCCTGCCTCGATCCCGGCCGGTCGTCATCCGTCACGCTCCATGTCTCGCGGCGTACGCGGCGGCACGTGGCAGGCCCGCTCCAGGAGGAGACCGGCGACGAGCACCAGCCCGCCGGCGGCCACGACCGCGGCCGGACGCAGGAGCCGAGCAGGCTCGACCCCGGCCTGCCAGAGGGCGAGGGCGAGTCCGGCGTACCCGCCGACCACCACCGCGGCGGCCAGCGCGGCGGCCTTGGCGAGCGCGACGAGCCGCGAGACCACCAGGGGATCCATTCGCCGGTCGTAGCGGCGCTCCACCACCCACCCGCGGGCGGCGCGCGCCGCCACCAGCAGGAGCGCGGCGAGGAACGCCAGCAACCCGGCGGTGATCCACGACGCCCGCGGCAGACCGTGCCCGGTGGCGTCCCAGACCCGGGCGGCTGTCCAGCCCACTGGTAGGGCGAGCAGCGCGGCGACGACGAGGCTGCGAGCGCGGGTGGCGCGGACGGGGGCCGTGGCCGACCTCAGTGGACGACGAGCTCGGAGTCGGTGCGCCGCACCCCGGCGGTGCCGGTCGCGGCGAGCAGGTCGCCCACGCTGCCGTGGCCCGGGAGCACCGCGTCGGGGTCGACGTCGGCCCACGGCGCGAGGACGAAGGCGCGCTCGGCCGCCCTGGGGTGCGGCAGCTGCAGCCGCTCCTCGTCGACGATCTGCTCACCCACGACAAGCAGGTCGATGTCGATCGTTCGCGGAGCCCACCGCTCCGGGCGCTCGCGGCCGAGCCCCTCCTCGATGGCCTGCGCCCGCTCGAGCAGCACCTGCGGCGACAACGCGGTCTCAGCGACGATCACGGCGTTGAGGTACTCCGGCGAGTCCGCCGGTCCCCCGACCGGGTCGCTCGCGTAGACCGGCGAGACCGCCACGACCGACAGGTCGGGGGTCTCGGTCAGCGAGTCGACCGCCGCCTGCAGGTGCTCGAGCCGGTCGCCGAGGTTGCTGCCGAGCCCGAGCGCGGCCCTGCGGACTGCTCGCAGCTGGCCGGTGAGCGTGTCGGTATCGATGACGTGCGGGGCGGTCAGGTCGCTCATGAGCGGCTCCTCCGGACGGTCACGGAGACGTCGTCGGCTGGCACTCCGAGCGGCGCCTCAGGCTTGTGCACGGTGATCTCGACTGCTGACAGGCCCGCGTGGGCGAGGCAGCTGGTCGCGATGCGGGCCGCGAGCGTCTCCAGGAGCCGCACCGGCTCCCCTTCGACGTGCCCGACGACCTCGCGGGCCACCGCGGAGTAGTCGGCGGTGGCTGCGAGCTCGTCGGCGGCCGCCGCCGCCGTGGTGTCGAGCTCGAGCACCACGTCGACCACGAAGGGCTGCCCGGCGCGGCGTTCGGCATCGAACCAGCCGTGGCGGCCGCGGCCGCGCAGGCCGCGTAGGGTGATCCGGTCGGACACGCGACGACCCTAACCCGACGTCCGCCGGGGCGACGACGAGCGCCGGCCGGCCGTCCGGGCGGCGAGGGGAAAGGCCATGAGCGACGACGACACCGGGCTGCTGTCCCGGATCACCGACGATGAGCCCCGGCGCGGTGGGCAGTTCCCCGTGGCGCTGCGCGGCTACGACCGGGCTGCTGTCGACGCCTACGTCGAGGCCATCGACGGCGAGCTGGGCCGGCTGCAGGAGCTCGTCACCGGCCTCGACTCGCGCGTCCGCGTCCAGGAGCAGGAGCACCGGGCGCAGCTCGAGCGGCTGCGCAGAGAGGCGGCCGCGGCGCAGGCCCCCTCCTACGCCGGACTGGGTGAGCGGGTCGCCCAGATCCTGGCGCTGGCCGAGGAGGAGGCGCGCGCGCTGCGTGAGGGCGCCCAGGCCGAGGCCGACCGGCTCCGCGGGGGACTCGACGCCGAGGTGCGGCTGGAGGTGGATCAGGCCAAACGGATGGCCCAGGAGCAGATCGACCTGCTGCGTGCCGACGCCGAGCGCGACCGCACCGCGGCCGCCGAGCTCAGCCGCGCAGCCGCGGCGGAGGAGGCCGAGGCGGCGCAGACCGCCCGCGCCACGCGCGAGCAGGCCGACGCGGTGCTGGGCGAGGCGCACCAGCGCGCCGTCATCGTGGTCTCCGAAGCCGAGCGCGAGGCCGCGCTGCGGACGGGGGATGCCGAAGCGCAGGCCGACGCAGCCATTCAGGACGCGGAGCGGAAAGCCGCCTCGCTCGTCGCCGAAGCGGAGATCCGGGCGGCAGACCTCATCGACGAGGCGAAGGGCCGGGCCGTCGAGGAGGAGGACGCGGCCCGCGCCCGTCTCGACGCGCTCGCCCGCGAACACCGCGGCCTGCTCGACCGGCTGGAGACGATCCGCGACGCGCTGGCCTCGCTGACCGGCTCGCCGGTGCCCCCCTCACGCGCGGAGACGGCCGCCGCGGCCGCGGTCGAGGAGACCGGTCCAGGAACCCGCTGACCGGGGGTCAGTCCTCCGGACCGGGCACCAGCACGCCGGAGCCGTGGTGTCCGAGCATGCGCCAGCCCTCACCGACCCGACGCAGGACGTTGGTGGCGACCAGCGTCCCGCCGGACAGGGCCGCGCCGTCGCCCTCGGCGGCGAGCACGTTCTCCACGCAGAGCACGACGGCCAGGTCGCCGACCACCTGCACGTCCAGCTCGGTGATGACGAACTGCAGGTACGACGTCGAGGCCATCGCCGCCGCGAACGAGCGCAGCACCCGCTCGCGACCGCGGATGGCGCGCAGGCCGGGGTGCACCGCCCAGGCGAGCTCGGCGTAGGGCCGGTCGACCCAGATCGTGGCCATGGCGTCGAGGTCGCCCTCCTCGAAGGCCGCGTAGTAGGCGGCGTGGGCGGCCGCCACCTCCGCCACGTCGGAGGGTGGTGGGTCGCCGCTTGGCCAGGCGCCGCTCACCGGGTCGCTCACCGGGTCGCTCACTGGGTCGCTCACTGGGTCGCTCGAGGGCGCCCGGCCCGCCACGCGGCGCCGACCAGGACGGCGTCCCGGCTTGCCGCCGGCTCGTGGACGCGCACGCACCAGACCCCTGCCGCGGCGGCCAGCGCCGACAGTGCGGCAGTCGCGTCGTCGCGCTGCGCGGGGCGGGCGGGCTCGCCGTCCGGTCCGGCAAGCAGCGTCCCGAGGAACCGCTTGCGCGACGCTCCCACGACGAGCGGGCGGTCCAGCCTGGCGAGGGCGTCGAGGCGCGCGAGCAGCGCCCAGTTGTGCGCGGCGTCCTTGGCGAAGCCGAGACCCGGGTCGACCGCGACCCGCTCGATCCGCACCCCCGCCGCGACGGCGGCGTCGAGGCGGGCTGCGAGCTCCGCGCGTACGTCGGAGACGACGTCGGCGTAGCGGGCCAGGCTCGCCATGTCGGCCGAGTGCCCGCGCCAGTGCATCGCGATGTAGGGCAGCCCCAGCTCGGCCACCGTGGGCAGCATCTCCGGGTCGGCCAACCCACCGGACACGTCGTTGACGACGCAGGCGCCCGCCGCGGACGCCTCGGCCGCGGTCGCGGCCCGCATCGTGTCGACGCTGACGGGCACACCCTCGCCGGCAAGAGCTGTGACGACCGGCAGCACGCGGCGCAGCTCTTCGGCCTCGGGCACCCGCTCCGCGCCGGGCCGGGTCGACTCACCGCCCACGTCGACGAGGTCGGCACCGTCCTCGTGGAGGGCGAGCCCGCGCACGATCGCGCCCTCGGTGTCCGACCATGCTCCCCCGTCGCTGAAGGAGTCCGGGGTGACGTTGAGCACTCCCATGACGAGCGGACGGTCCAAGTCCTGCAGCGGTGGCGGCAATCCTTCCGGCGCCGGCCAGCGGGCGGTCACCGGCGTCACCGGCCCGAGAGCAGGGCCATGGCCTCCTGCCGGGTGGCGGGGTTGCGCAGCTGACCGCGTACGGCGCTCGTCACGGTCATCGCCCCGGGCTTGCGTACGCCGCGCATCGTCATGCACAGGTGCTCGCACTCGATGACGACGAGCACCCCGCGCGGCTCGAGCAGCCGGACGAGCGAGTCGGCGATCTGCGTCGTGAGGCGCTCCTGGACCTGCGGCCGGCGCGCGAAGACGTCGACGAGGCGGGCCAGCTTGGACAGCCCGGTGATCCGGCCCTCGGCGCTCGGGATGTAGCCCACGTGCGCGCGTCCGTGGAAGGGGACGAGGTGGTGCTCGCAGGTGGAGTACACGTCGATGTCGCGCACCAGCACCATCTCGTCATGGCCGAGGTCGAAGGTGGTGGTGAGCACGTCGTCGGCCTCCATGCGCAGACCGGCGAAGATCTCGGCGTACGCCCTCGCCACCCGCTTGGGTGTCTCGCGCAGCCCCTCGCGTTCGGGGTCCTCGCCGATGGCCAGGAGCAGCTCACGGACGGCCGCCTCGGCCCGCGGCGCGTCGAAGGCCGACACGGCCGCGGCCGGCCTTACGGCGGCTTCGATGGTCGCCCTCACCCGCCCGTCAGGCGTTGCTGCCACCTGGTCAGCCCTCGGTGGGCAGCTCGGGTCCTCCGTGGCCGGTGGACGGCCCGATGACACCGGTGCCCATGGAGTTCTCGTCGGCGCCCGCGTCGGTGTCGCTCGCTCCGTCGGGCGAATAGGGGCCGTGACCGTTGGACGCCGCCTTCTCCTTGGGCGAGACCACCGGGGGCTGGTCGGAGGGCAGCCGGGTCGACGAGCCGGTCCAGGCCGGGCGCGCCGGCCGCTTGCGGATCGGGGCGAAGATCTCCGCCACCTGCGCCTTGTCGAGCGTCTCTTTCTCCAGCAGTTCGAGGACGAGGTGGTCGAGGACGGCGCGGTTGTCGACGAGGATGTCGAACGCCTCCTGGTGCGCGACCTCGATGAAGCGGCGCACCTCCTCGTCGACGACGGAGGCGACCTGCTCGGAGTAGTCGCGCTCGTGACCCATGTCGCGCCCGAGGAACGGCTCGCCGCGGTCGGCACCGAACTTGATCGCCCCCAGGCGCTCGGTCATGCCGTACTGCGTCACCATCTTGCGGGCCAGGCCGGTGGCCTTTTCGATGTCGTTGGCGGCGCCGGTGGTCGGGTCGTGGAAGACCAGCTCCTCGGCGGCGCGGCCCCCCATCATGTAGGCCAGCTGGTCGAGCATCTCGTTGCGGGTGGTGGAGTACTTGTCCTCGTCGGGCAGGACCATCGTGTAGCCGAGGGTCCGTCCGCGAGGAAGGATCGTCACCTTGTGCACCGGGTCGGTGTTGGGCAGCGCCGCCGCCACCAGGGCATGGCCGCCCTCGTGATAGGCGGTGATCTTCTTCTCCTTGTCGTTCATGAGCCGTGTGCGTTTCTGCGGCCCGGCGACGACACGGTCGATCGCCTCGTCGAGTGTGGTGTTGTCGATCATGCGCGCGGCGCTGCGCGCGGTGAGCAGCGCGGCCTCGTTGAGCACGTTGGCCAGGTCGGCGCCGGTGAAGCCGGGAGTGCGCCGGGCCACCGCCCGAAGGTCGACGTCCTGGGTGAGCGGCTTGCCCGAGGCATGCACCTGCAGGATCTTGAAACGCCCGTCGAGGTCCGGCGCGTCGACCGCGATCTGCCGGTCGAAGCGTCCGGGGCGCAGCAGGGCCGGGTCGAGGATGTCGGGCCGGTTGGTGGCCGCGATGAGGATGACCCCGCCCTTGACGTCGAAGCCGTCCATCTCGACCAGCAGCTGGTTGAGCGTCTGCTCGCGCTCGTCGTGCCCGCCGCCGAGGCCGGCACCGCGGTGGCGCCCTACCGCGTCGATCTCGTCGACGAAGACGATGGCCGGCGCGTTGGCCTTGGCCTGCTCGAACAGGTCGCGCACGCGGCTGGCGCCCACCCCGACGAACATCTCGACGAAGTCCGATCCGGAGATCGAGTAGAACGGAACGCCGGCTTCACCCGCGACGGCCCGGGCGAGCAGGGTCTTTCCGGTGCCCGGCTGGCCGTACAGCAGGACCCCCTTGGGGATCTTGGCGCCCACTGCCTGGAACTTCGCCGGCTCGGCGAGGAACTCCTTGATCTCCTGCAGCTCCTCGACCGCCTCGGCCGCCCCCGCCACGTCGGCGAACGTCGTCTTGGGAGTGTCCTTGGGGATGAGCCGCGCCTTGGACTTGCCGAACTGCATGACCCGGCTGCCACCGCCCTGCACCTGGTTCATGAAGAACAGCAGGAGGGCGGCGAGGAGGATGAAGGGCAGCAGCGCGCCGAGGATGCTGAGCAGGAAGCTGGGCTTGGGGTTGGTGACGTCGTAACCGCCGGACAGCTTGCCGTCGTCGACCTGCTGCTGCAGCATCGTCGTGATCTTCGCAAGCTGCGGCTCGACGTACTCCGCCGCAATGCGCTTGTCGTCTTTGAGGGTCAGCTCGATGCGCATGTCGTCGCCGCCGACGATGCGGGCGGACTTGACGTCCCCCTTTGAGATGGCCGACACGACCTGGGAGGAGTCGACGCGCTCGTAGCCGCTGTTGGACGTGAGGAGCTGGCCCGCCACCAGGAAGGCGAGCACACCCAGCACGATCCAGAGCAGTGGACCGCGGAACAACCGCTTGGCGTTCATCACTCGGGGCTTGAGGCCCCGTCCCTCCTCGAGACTGGCGTGCGACGACCGTGGGCGGGCCCGGGGCGCCTGCGCCCGACCGTACACCGCGGCCCAGGTACGGCGCCCGTCGCGAAGCGCCTCCCAGCTTGCGAACGCTCGTTCGAGCCGGGCCGTTCCCGCAGCCGGCCCGGACACGGTCCGGGCATCCCTCCCGGTTCCCGATACCGTCCGGGCATGCCGTCGCACAGCGACCCGCGAGGTGCGGTTCGGCCCGGCGTCGGCCGCTGCCGGTGACAAGGTGAGCTGCTGGCCCGCGGCGGATCGAGGCCGCGGGCGCCGGCCTACCGGCGCTCGGACTTCCGGCGCGGTGTGAAGCGGCTGCCGATCCGGTGGGTGGCCGAAGCGGCCAGCACCGCTCCGGGATCTTGAGACGTTTCCGCGGTCATGGCCTCACCGCTGTCTCATGATCGACGGGGGACCAGCGATCATGAGACGCCTCCGCAGTCATCGGCCCAGCACTGTCGGTAGATCCAGACGCCTCGCCGAGCCGCAGCCGTCGACGATCCGGGAAGGCCGGCTCGCGCGGGCCGGATGGTCGCGCGGGGAGAGGCGCCTAGGCGTACACGTGCTCCGCGAGCGTGGCGACGCAGCGCAGGTTGCGGTAGCGCTCCATGTAGTCCAGGCCGTACCCGACGACGAACTCGTTGGGGATGTCGAAGCCGACGTAGCGGACGTCGACAGCGATCTTCGCGGCCTGCGGCTTGCGGAGCAGGGCGAGGATCTCGACCGACGCGGGCTGGCGGGAACGCAGATTGGCCACCAACCAGGACAGCGTCAGGCCGGTGTCGATGATGTCCTCGACGACCAGGACGTGACGCCGGCTGATGTCGGTGTCGAGGTCCTTGAGGATGCGGACAACACCCGAGGACTTGGTGCCCGAGCCGTAGGAGGAGATGGCCATCCAGTCCATCGCCACGTGTCGGCCGAAGGCGCGCGAGAGGTCGGCCATCACCATGACGGCGCCCTTGAGGACACCGACGAGCAGCAGGTCACGCCCGGCGTAGTCGCGCTCCACGTCGGCGGCCAGCTCGGTGAGCCGGCCGGTGATGTCGGCCTCCGGGAGCAGGACTCGGGTGAGCTCACCGGGGATGTGCGACTCGTCCACGCGCGGAGCCTGCCATACCGCCGACGAGGCGCAGGAGCCCTTCGCTGCGGGTCGCCCGGAGCCCTCCCGGCAGATCGGCGCCGAGCTGTCCCGCCCACGCGGTGACCAGCGCGTCGACGGCGCCGACGTGACCCGCGGTGAGGTCGCTCGCCGGGCACCCGCCGGCCAGCGCCCAGCGGCGCAGCACCCTCCGGCGTACGGCATCGGGCAGCGCCGAGACCCCCGCGACGTCGAGCGCACCGTCACCCCCCCGCGCCCGGGCGAACTCGCGCTCGGCCCAGCCCTCGAGGGCGTCGGCGTCGGCGCGGAGCAGGTCGGCGCTGCGGGCGAGGGCGGCCGCCACGCCGGGACCGAGGGCGGCCTCGAGGGCGGGCAGGGCGGCCTGGCGCACCCGCACCCTGGCGTACGCCGGGTCGTCGTTGTGCGGGTCGTCCCAGGGCTGCAGGCCGGCGTCGAGGCACGCCGCGCGCAACGTCGCGCGGGGCAGCGCCAGCAGCGGCCGGCGGTAGCGGCCCGACCGCGGATGCATGCCGGACAGCGAGCGAGCGCCGGACCCGCGTGCGAGTCCGAGGAGCACCGTCTCGGCCTGGTCGTCGCGGCTGTGCCCGAGCAGGACGGCCGCTGCGCCCTGCTCGTCGGCGGCGGCGTCCATGGCGGCGTATCGGGCGCGGCGGGCCGCGGCCTCCGGACCGCCGGGGCCGCTGACGCGGGCGGCGGCGAGCGCGACGGGGTCGAGGCCGCGGCGGCGCAACGCATCGGCCAGCGCCGCCGACCGCTCGCCCGAGCCGGCCTGCAGCCCGTGGTCGACGACGACCGCGCCGGCACGCAACCCCAGCCGGGGCGCCTCGACGGTCGCCGCGTCGGCGAGGGCGAGCGAGTCGGCCCCTCCGGAGCAGGCGACGAGCACGCCGCTGCTGGCAGGCAGGTCAGCGAGGGCTCGCCGTACGGCCAGGCGGACGGCGGCGACGGCCGGCGACGGCCCCACGGGCTCAGGCCTCGAGCGCGGCGTTTCCGTGCACGCGGCGCACCCACGCGCCCGGGTCGCCGATCTCGGCGAGCGTCGGAAGACTCCGCGGCGACTCCCAGACCTGGTTGAACCCGGCCATGCCCACCGCGCTGATGACATGACGGACGAAGGCGGCGCCGTCGCGGTACTGCCGCATCTTCGCGTCCAGCCCGAGCAGCCGGCGGACCAGCCGGTCCACCGACGACGTGCCGCCGCGGCGGGCCTGGAAGCGCTCGCGGATCACGACCACCGACGGCACGACGTCGGGCCCGACGCCGTCCATGACCACCTCAGCGTGGCCTTCGAGCAGTGACATCACCGCGGTCAGCCGGTCGAAGACCTCGCGCTGAGCGGGTGTCTGCACGAGCTCGACGAGGGAGCTGTCAGCGGGTTCGCCACGGGCGGCGCCGACCACGGCCTCGACAACCTGGCGCAGCCGGTCGACGAGCACCGCCGGGTCGACGTCGGTGGCCTCCACGAACGCGGCGATCTCTCTTCGTACGTGCTCGCGCATCCACGGGACGGCGCTGAACTGGACCCGGTGGGTCTCCTCGTGCAGGCACACCCAGAGCCGGAAGTCGTGCGCGTCGACCCCGAGCTGGCGCTGCACCTCCACCGTGTTCGGTGCGACGAGCAGCAGCCGGCCGCCCGGGCCGGTGGCGGTCGCGTCGTCGGCAGCTGCGCCGGGAACAGCCGTCCAGAACGGGTCGAACTGGCCGAGCACCTTGCTCGCGAGGAAGGACAGCAGGGCTCCGGTCTCCACGCCGGTGATCCGTGGCCCGACGACGGCCGCGGCCCCGGTCAGCGCCTTCGGGCGGGTCCGGTGGATCTTGTCGACGAGCGGTTGGACGACGATGCGCAGACCCTCGAGGTTGGCCTTGCACCACCCGATCCGGTCGACGACGAGCACCGGCGCCGTGCCGCCCTCCGCGTGCAGCCCGGTGTGCTCACGGACGTGGCGCTCGGCCTGGGCGGCGCAGGCCCGCAGGTCGGCCACGACCTCCTCGACCTCGGCGCGGTCGAGCTGCGGGCCGGGCTTGGTGAGCCGCTGTGCCGTGGCCAGCGCCAGCCCCCAGTCGACCATGTCCGGCGCCGGGCCTGGCTCCTCGCCGCTGGGCTGGGTCATGCCGGCGACCCTACGTCAGCGCCAGCGGGCGGGCAGCAGTGCCGGGCTCAGCGGCAGCCGCACTCGGTGAGGGCGACGGCCGCGGCGTCGAGCGCGTGGCGGGCGGGGTTCAGCAGGCCCCGCACTCCGTTGGTGATGAAGGCGAAGCCGTACGTACGGCCGTCGGCCCCCACCGTCGTGCCGACCAGCCCGGACACCCCGCGCAGACCACCGGTCTTGGCCCGCACGACCCCGCGCCCGGCCGCGTACACCGGCTTAGCGAAGCGACCGGCCAGCGTGCCGGTGAGGCCGGCCACCGCCAGCCCCGACAGGACTGGACCCAGCTCGCCGTGATCCGGATCGACGGCGAGCCCGAGCACGTCGATCAGCTGGCGCGGCGTCAGGCGGCCGCCGCGGGACAGCCCGCTGCCGTCGAGGATGCGCGCGCCGGTGAGGTCGACGCCGAGGGCGGCGACTGTCCGGCGTACGGCGGACGCCGCCCCGGCCGCGGTGCCCGGCAGGGCTGCTGCGACGGCCACCTGGCGGGCGAGCACTTCGGCCGCGTCGTTGTCGCTCGCGGCCAGGGTGTGCTCCACGACGTCGGCGAGCGGGACGCTCGCGACCTCGGCCAGCGGGGGCCGGCCGCGGCTCGCGACGACCCGCGGACCGGCCCGGGAGGGCAGCCCGAGGGCGCTCAGCCGGGCGGCCAGCACCGCGGCGGCCCGGTCCCCGGGGTCGCCCACCCGGCGCTCGTCGTCTGGCCGGACCCGCGCACCGTCGAGGGAGAGGGCGCCGACGGGACCGGCCACCCCGCTGCCGACGTATGCCCGATCCCAGGTCGGGGGGGCCGCCGGACGCGCGAACAGCGAGTCGTCGTAGCGCACGACCACCCGGCGTGGCCGCTGCGCCGTCGGAAGCGCGGCCACCGCGCGTACGGTGCGGCGCGCCAGGCGCTCGATCGGCGTGACCGCCACGCCCGTCCCCAACCGGCCGGCGCCGGCGGACAGCAGTGGGTCACCGCCGCCGACCAGGACGAGCGAGCCGCGCATCGCCCCCCGGACGACACGCGTGGTGAACGTGTGCTCGGGCCCAAAGGCGGACAGCACCGCGGCCGCCGTGAGCAGCTTGGTGGTGCTGGCCGGCGTGACGAGCCGGTCCGCGCCCTCCTGCCACACCTGACGACCGTCGGCCAGGTCCACGACGACGGCCCGGGTGGTCCCCACCCGCGACAGCAGGGGGGTGAGTACGCCGGCATACGTCGGCTGCTCCCGAGCGCGCGGGCTGCTGCCCGCGGTGCCCGTCGGGCTGGCCGCCGCGCCCGCGTGCGGCCTGGGTGCCACGAGCACCGGTGGCGCCGGGGTGTCACCGGAGGCGGGGGACGCCGTCTGCGCCTCGACCGGCAGGCCCAGGAGCAGCGTGCCGGCGACCGCCGCCCCCACGGCGACGGCACGTCGGCGCCGCCGGCTACCTGCAGTCCTCGCCACGGTGCGGGCCACCTCCTCCGAGCCGTCGACAGTAGCCGCGCAGGCCGTGTCTGGGACACTCGGCGGGACATCGGGCGGGGACAGTGGCTCGGGGACACTGGGCGGGGACACTGGGCGGGCCGGCGGTTCGGTCGAGCAGGGAGGGTTCGCGTGGACTTCGACGTCACCATCGAGATCCCCAAGGGCAACCGCAACAAGTACGAGGTCGACCACGAGAGCGGGCGGATCAAGCTCGACCGCACGCTGTTCACCTCGACGCAGTACCCCGCCGACTACGGCTTCGTCGATAACACGCTCGGCGAGGACGGCGACCCGCTCGACGCCCTCGTTCTCGTGCAGGAGCCGACGTTTCCGGGCTGCCTCATCCGCTGCCGGGCGATCGGGATGTTCCGGATGACCGACGAGGCCGGCGGCGACGACAAGGTGATGTGCGTGCCGGCCAACGACCCACGCCTGGAGCACATGCGCGACATCCACCACATGCCGGAGTTCGACCGGCTGGAGATCCAGCACTTCTTCGAGGTCTACAAGGACCTCGAGCCCGGCAAGTCAGTCGAGGGCGCCACCTGGGTCGGCCGGACCGCCGCCGAAGCCGAGATCCGGAAGTCCTACGAGCGCGAGGAACGCCGGCTCGCCGAGCGCGCCGGCTCCGGGGCGGGTGCCCGCGACGAGCACCCCGGCTGACCTGGGCGATCAGCGATGCGGGCGGCCCCAGGCTGACGGGGTGCCCATGTAGTAGACGCTGCGGATCTCCACCGTGCGGCCGGGCCGTGGCGCATGGATCATTTGACCGCCGCCGATGTACATCGCCACGTGGTACATCCGGCTCACCGACGCGAAGAAGATCAGGTCGCCGGGCTGGGCGATGGCAGCGGTCACCGGCGTGGACAGCTGCCACTGCATTGTCGCGGCATGCGGCAGCGACACTCCGGCCTGGGCCCAGGCCACCATCGTGAGGCCGGAGCAGTCGAAGCCGTACGGACCGGCGCCGCCCCAGACGTACGGCTTGCCCAGCTGGGCCATCGCGTAGCCGACCGCCGCCGACGCACCCCTGGTCGACGCAGCGCCGCCCGCTGGGCGGTGGCTGGAGGAGCTGCCCTGCGGGGAGCCGCCTTTCGGGGAGCTCGCGCGGGTCGTCGATGCGGACGACGATCCGCGGCTGGTGTGCTGTTGCTGCTGTCGACGCTCGCGCTCGGCACGCTCGCGGGCCTCGCGTTCACGGCGGGCTGCGGCGTCGCGGGCCGCTTGCTCGCGCGCGGCGCTCGCGCGCTCAGCACGGGCGCGGGCCTCGCGTTCTCGCTGGGTCGCCGCCCGCGCGGCGGCCTCGCGGGTGGCACGCTCGCGAGCCGCCCTGCTGCGCTCGGCCTTGCTCCGGGCGGCGCGCTCCTCGGCCGCCGCGGCACGGGCCGCGCGCTCGGCACGAGCCCGGTCCGCGCGGGCGCGGTCGGCGGCCGCCGCTGCCTCGGCCGAACGCCGCGCCCGCCGCTCGGCGTCCACCCTGGCCTGCCGCTGCGCCTCCAGCCGGGCCTGGCGCTCGGCGTCCACCCGGGCCTGCCGCTCGGCGTCCACCCGGGCCTGCCGCTCCGCCTCCACGCGGGCCCGGCGTTCGGCCGCGGCTGCGATGCCGGCCTGCCGTTGCTGCTCGAGGGCGACCGACGTCTGGCGAGCGGCCGCCAGCGCGACGATGGTGCGCTGTCGCTGCGCAGATGCCTCGGCGAGCTCACGTTGACCCACGGAGACCGCGGCCGCCGCCAGCCGCTTCGCGCGGGCGGCCGCCGCCGCCGCGCTGCGAGCGGCCGCGAGGGCCTCACGCGCCTGCCGCTCGAACACATCGGCCACCGTGCTGGTCGCATCGAAGCGCAGGTAGACCGACTCCTGGGATCGGGTGACGGACGTCATCGCCTGCGCGGCGTCGTAGAGATGCTCGGCGTCCTCGGCCTGCAGGACGGCGCTGGCGATCTCACCGAGTCCCGCACCGTCGCGGTAGCCGGCCGCGGCGACCTGACCGAGTCCCTGCCGGGCCCGCTCAACGGCGCGCTGTGCGGTGTCGGCACGGGCGCGCGCGCGCGCCGCCGCCGTACGAGTGCGTGCCGCCTGCACGGTCGCCGCGTCGTACGCCTCGACCGCCAGGGCCTGGCGCACCTGCTGCTGCTGCGCCCGGCCTGCCACCGTCGCGCGGGCGGCGTCGACCTGCTGCTGCGACGGGTAGACAGGTTCGGCTGCCGCCGGCACGGCGACCAGCGCGCCAGGAGCCAGTGTCAGAACGACGACCGCGACAGTGGTGGCTCGACGCACGGCGGAGCCTCCCTCGAGCGGGACGGGTGTGGGACGACAAGCGCGCGAGGCTGTCGACCGCTTCGGCAACGATCAGCGACGCTAGCGAGATCACGTCCCATAGGGAACAGGAACCTCAATTTTTTCTTGCGCAACACGGCGTGTCGGCTTGCAAATGACAAGGACGTTGTTCTCTCGGCTGCGAATCGTGCACCTGGGATACCATCCGGTCTCCCGCGAGCGTGTTCGCTGTAGGCGATTTGACGATCTGTCGATCGGGGCCGATGCTGAACGGAACAGTTTCGTTCACATTCGGAGCGCTCAGGAGTCGACCATGATCGCCAGCCAGGCCGTCGGGGGCGCGTCGACCAAGGCGGCCTGCGGTCGCGGGCCGGCCCGCGAGCGCGCCATCTGCGATGCCGCGCTCCAGCTCCTGGCAGAGGTCGGCTACGACCGGATGAGCATGGACGACGTGGCCGCCCGGGCTCGGGCGAGCAAGGCAACCATCTACCGGCACTGGTCCGGCAAACCCGAGCTCGTCCTCGACGCTGTGCGCTCGCGCACGCCGCAGGACCTCCTACCGGCTGACACCGGCTCCCTGCGCGGCGACTTGATCGCGACGCTGCGGCGTTCGGTCGACACCATCGCGGCGCAGGACGCCGACCTAGTCGCCGGCACCCTCGCGGCGATGCGCTCCGCTCCCGACCTGGCCGACTGCCTGCGCAGCCAGCTCTTCGACGACAAGCTCGCCGCGGCCGGCGTCGTCGTCGACCGCGGCGTCAGCCGGGGCGAGCTTCCGGCCGCGACCGACGCCGCCCTGCTCCACGAGGTGGCAGCGGCGCTGCTCTACTTCCGGCTGCTCGTCTCAGGTCAGCCGCTCGACGACTCCTACCTCGAGCACGTCGTCGACGACGTGCTGCTCCCCCTGCTCACCCCTCGCTGACGCACGTCTGCCTGCCCCCTGAGCCCGAGAGGTCCCCGCCGTGTCCGATCCCGCCCTGCCGGAGCCCGCCGACGAGGCAGCCGACCTGGCCGACCCAGAAGCGATCGTCGACCCGGCCGCACCGCACACCGGCCGCCGCTGGGCTGCCCTCGCCGTCATCGGCGCGGCCCAGCTCATGGTCATCCTCGATGCCTCGATCGTGAACATCGCGCTGCCCTCCGCCCAGCGCGACCTCGGCATCAGCGACGCCGACCGGCAGTGGGTCATCACGGCCTACACGCTGGCCTTCGGCGGGCTGCTGCTGCTGGGCGGTCGCATCGCCGACTACACCGGCCGCAAGCGCACGTTCCTCATCGGCCTGCTCGGATTCGCCGGCGCCTCGGCGCTGGGCGGGTTGGCGGCCAACGCCGAGCTGCTGTTCGCCGCCCGAGCGCTGCAGGGTGCGTTCGGCGCGCTGCTTGCCCCCGCGGCGCTGTCGCTGATCACGGTGACGTTCACCGAGGCCAAGGATCGCGCGCAAGCCTTCGGCGTGTTCGGGGCGATCGCCGGCGGCGGAGCTGCGATCGGCCTGCTGCTCGGCGGCGTGCTCACCGAGTACTTCTCGTGGCGGTGGTGCCTCGGCGTCAACGTGCCGATCGCTCTGCTGACGGCGGCCTTCGCGATCCCGATCCTGCGCGAGAGCAAGGCCCACGGCGACACCCGCTACGACGTGCCCGGCGCCATTCTGGCCACCCTCGGGTTGCTGTCGCTGGTCTACGGCTTCACCGAGGCGGCCAAGCAAGACGTGGGATGGACGGACCCGAGGACGCTGGCGTTGCTGGGCGCCTCCGTCATCCTGCTGGCCGCGTTCGTCGTCGTCGAGCAGCACGTACACACGCCGCTGCTGCCGATGCGCATCCTGCTCGACCGCAACCGGGGTGGCTCCTACCTCGTCTTCCTTCTCGTCGGGGCCGGGCTGTTCGCGATGTTCCTGTTCCTCACCTACTACTTCCAGGCCGTGCTGGGCTACAGCGCCCTGCGGTCGGGCTTCGCGTTCCTGCCGTTCAGCGTCGGCATCATCCTCACGGCCGGAATCGTCGCCCGGCTGCTGCCTGGGCTGGGTCCGCGCCCGCTTATGGTGGGGGGCCTGGTCATGGCGACGGCCGGCATGCTCTGGCTGACCCAGATCTCGCCGACCACCAGCTACGCCACGCACGTGCTGCCTGCGCTGCTCGTCATGAGCGCGGGCATGGCCGGGGTGTTCATCCCCGCGGCCAGCACGGCTCTCGTCGGGGTGGGCGGACACGACGCAGGCGTCGCGAGCGCGGTGCTCAACACCGCGCAGCAGATCGGCGGCTCGCTGGGCACCGCCCTGCTCAACACGCTCTACGCATCGGCGGTCACCGGCATCATGGTGGCCGACCGGCTCACGCCGGTGCAGACGCCGTACGGGCTGCAGCCTCCGCCGGAGGCGCTCGTCCATGGCTACGCGGTGGCGTTCTTCTGGGGCTCCATGCTGCTGCTGGCAGCACTGGTCGTCGCGGCGACCTTCATCAGTGCCAAGAAGGACGACCTGCCCGCCGAGCCGGCGGCGGCGGCCGCCGGCTGAGCCGACGATCTCAGCGCAGCAGGGCCGCGCAGATTTCCGCCACACCGAGCAGCGCCGTCAGCGCGGCCACGCCGAACGGCAGCCGCCCATCGGACAGCGGCCGAGCTGGCATCCCGACCGGGTCGCGGCGCCCGCGACGGCCGGCCGCCGCCAGCAGCCAGGCCGCCGCGGGGATGCCGAGGGCCGCCGTCGCCACCGCGAGCGGGGCGGCCCGACCGGCGGCCAGCCGGGCGACCACGGCCGTGCCGGCGAGCAGCGCGAGCGCGGTACGTGTCCAGGCGAGCTCGGTGCGCTCGACGTACGCCGGCTCGGCGGACCCGGCCACTCGTCAGCCCGCGAGGACCGCGAGCAGGACCACGACGCCCACGACCGTCAAGCCGCCGACGAGCAGCAACCCCAACGACAGGCCGGGCAGCGGCCGGGCGCTGCGCAGCGCCTGCTCCGCGCGCATCCACCGTGCGAAGGCAGCGATCGCGCAGGTCGTACCGAGCACCACGAGCAGCAACGCCAGCGACGTCCGCAGCCGGTCGTCGTCGGGCACGCCGACCGCATCGAGCGCCACCCCGGATGCCATCAGGGCCAGCGAGGTGCGGATCCAGGCCAGGAAGGTCCGCTCGTTCGCGAGGGTGAAGCGGGCATCCGGTTCCTCGCCGACGCCGTACACCCGGCGCGGCCAGCGCCCGTCCATCGCGGCTCCTCCCGAGCTCCCGCGAGGATGCTACGGCGCGGGTCAGCCCAGCTGCGGCACGCTGCGCAGAGCCGTGTAGACCGCCACGGCGACGAGGAGCACGCTGAACGCGGTCGTCAGCCGCTCGGGCCGGATCCGGTTGCCGAGCCGGCTTCCGACTACCGTGCCGACGACGGCCACGCTCGTGAAGACGGCCAGTAGGCCCCAGTCGAGCCCGATGGGCTGCGCCAGCCGGGTCGTCAGGGCGGTGGCGCTGTTGACGGCGATGACGAGCAGCGACGTGCCGACGGCCAGCCTCATCGGGAAATCCAACGCGAGCACGAGGGCCGGGACGACCACGAAGCCGCCGCCCACCCCGAAGATTCCGGTGAGCAGCCCCACCACGCTCGCGGCGACGACGACGCGCAGTAGCCGCCCGGGCCCCCAGCGGACAGTAGGCCCGGCGGGGTCAGGCGCCGTGGGCCGGGACCGCTGCGACCGCCGCTGTCCTACCAGCATCGCCGACGCGACGACGAGTAGCAGTGCGGCGAACAGGGTGAGCAGCAGCGCCGGGTCGAGCCGTAGCGACATGGTCGATCCGAGGTACGCGCCCGCGGCGCCGATGACGCCGAAGACCAGGCCCTGACCGAAGCGCACCCCGCCGGCTCGCGCGTGGGCGGCCACGCCCGCCACAGCCGAGACCCCGACGACCAACAGCGAGCCCGTCGTCGCGGCGTGCGGGTCCTGGCCGAGCAGGTAGACCAGGGCGGGGACGGTCAGCACGGAGCCGCCGCCGCCGAGCGCCCCGAGGACCAGCCCGATCACCAGCCCGACCGGCGCCGCGAGCAGCATCGGCTAGGCCACGCGCCCCGGACGTCCGCCCTTGGCCACCACCGGCAGCCCGGACCGGCAGACGGTGACGAGGGAGCGACCCCGGCGCGGCTCCCCCATCCGGCAGGGCAGCGCGCCCAGCGGCACGTGCCGCGCACCCGGGGCGTGCCCGGCCCGCCACTCTGCCGGCTCGCGGACGTCGAGCCGGAGGGCACCACCCTCGACGAGCGCCTGCGCCTGCGCTGCGTGCAGGCTGCCGTACGGCTTGGCGAACAGCCGCCGGACGCGGTCGAGACTCATGTCACGTCGGCGACCGGCCCGGCGGCCACCAGCGGGAGGTCGGTCGCGACGGTGCGCGGGGCCAGCGCCAGTCCGCCGGTCACCACCTCGCCGTCGTAGGCGACGTAGCCGCGGTCGCCCAGGGTGGGGGTGTCGACTGGGACGATCGTGGCCATCAGCGTGCCCCGTCGGCCGCGCCGCCGCGGACGATCGGGCGCCCGCTGCGGGCCCACTCGGTCGTGCCACCGGCGACCGACCAGGCGTCGACCCCGGCGCGGGCCAGGAAGTCGGCTGCGGTCAGGCTCCGATTGCCGGTGGCGCAGATGACGTAGACCGGAACCTCGCGCGGCAGCTCGGCCACGGAGTCGGCGACGCGGCCCATGGGCAGCAGCCGGGCGTCCGGCACGTGGCCCATCACGTACTCCATCGGCTCGCGTACGTCGATCACCACCGCGCCTGCCTCCTGGGCCCGGGCGAACGTCGCCAGGTCGACCTCTCGCATAGCTCCGGCTCCCTCTCGTGTCGGATACCCCAGGGGGTACTATATGTCGTCCCGGAAGGAGTACGCCGTGGGAGATCCGCAGATCATGGTCGACGTCATGCCAGGCGAGCAGGCCCGGCCAACCGGGACAGGGTCGGCGTGAGAACCACCGACGAAGGAGGGGTGCCGCGTGGTGCACTCGATCCAGAGCAGCTGGAGCCCGTCGTCAAGCGGCTGCGCCGGGCGCAGGGCCAGATCGGCGGCATCCTCCGGATGATCGAGGAGGGTCGCGGCTGCGAGGACATCGTCACGCAGGTGGCTGCCGTCAGCCGCGCCCTGGACCGGGCCGGTTTCGCCATCGTCGCCGGGGGGCTCAAGCAATGCCTCGCCGACCCGAACGGCGGCGAGGCGATGGACACCCGGACGCTGGAGAAGCTCTTCCTGTCCCTTGCCTGAGCGCGCTCGGGTACGACGAGGCGCCGCCGCTGAGCCAGGATGGTGGCTCACCCACACAGCCACCCGGAGGCCCCCGTGGCGCAGTCGTACGTCATGCGTCCGATCGGCGTTGTGGAGTCCACACTCACCGAACGGGCCGCAGCGCCCCGCCAGGCCGACGAGGGCGCGCCCGAGGCCTGGCTGGTCCTGCACCCCGACCTCGTCGACGGGCTGCTCGGCGTGCAGGCAGGCACGGACCTCCTGGTGCTGACCTGGCTTGACCGGGCCGAGCGGGACGTGCTGGTCGTGCACCCGCGGGGGGACGCCGCGCGCCCACCGACCGGCGTCTTCAGCACCCGCTCGCCGGACCGGCCGAACCCCATCGGGCTGCACCGGGTCGCGGTGATGGACGTCGAGGGCCGACGGGTCCATGTCGACGCCCTCGAGGCGCTCGATGGCACTCCCATCCTCGACCTCAAGCCGGTGCTGGGCCCGCAGGCCGAGCGCTGAGCAGGGGGGCCAGCCCGATCACGCCTTGCCGAAACCGGCCTCCAGCAAGTCGGTGATCTCGGCGATCATCGGCATACGCGGGTTGGTCCGGTTGCTGAGGTCCTGGAACGCCGTCATGGCGAGGTCGGGCAGCGCCTCGGCGAAGTCCGCCTCGCTGACGCCCGCGGCCCGCAGCGTACGAGGCATCTCGAGCCGGTCCAACAGCTCCTCGACCGCATCGAACAGCCGGGCCCGCGCGTCCTCGAGCGTGTGGCCACCGAAGACGATCTTTCCCAGCTGGGCGTACTTGTCCGGTGCGACGTAGGCCGAGTAGCCCGGTGCTGGCATGAACTTCGTCGGCAGCGAGGCGTTGTAGCGCAGCACGTGCGGCAGGAAGATCCCGTTGGCTCGACCGTGCGCGATCTTGAAGCGGGCACCGGTGGCGTGCGCCAGCGCGTGGTTGATGCCGACGAAGGCGTTGGAGAACGCCAGCCCCGCCAGCGTCGCCGCGTTGGCCATGTCGGTGCGCGCCTCGAGATCATCGCCGTCGGCGTATGCCCGCGGGAGGGCGTCGAAGATGAGCCGGGCCGCCTGCACGCAGAACGCGTCGGTGTAGGGCGAGGCGAAGATGGACACCGCCGCCTCCAAGGCGTGGGTGAGCGCATCCACCCCGCTGTCCGCGGTCACCGACTGCGGCATCGACACCGTCAGCATCGGGTCGACGATCGCCATGTCGGGCACGAGCCAGTAGTCGACCAGGGTGTCCTTGCGAGAGCCGACGGTCACCACGGCGGCCGGGGAGACCTCGGAGCCGGTGCCCGACGTGGTGGGGATCGCGACGAGGCGTACCCGGTGCGGGTCGCGCGGATACGGCGCCACGCGCTTGCGCGGGTCGAGGAACGGCAGCGTCAGCTCCTCCAGGTCGGCCTCCGGGTGCTCGTGGAGCAGCCGCATGACCTTCGCTGCGTCCATGACCGAGCCGCCGCCGACCGCCACGAGCAGGTCAGGGTGGACCCGGTCGAGCATCGCCACGCCGCGGCGGATCACGTCGGCGTCCGGCTCCGGCTCGATCTCGCTGAACACCTGGACGTGCGGGGCGCGCAGCAGCCCGCGCAGCTCGTCGACGACGCCACGGTGCTCGCACAGCGCATCGGTGACGACGACGACCGTGTCGGCATCCAGGTCGCGGAGGTTCTCCAGAGCCCCGGCGTTGAAGAACGTCGTGGACGGGACGCGGAACCACTGGGGCGGAGTCTTGCGCCGCGACACCGTCTTGACGTTGAGCAGGTCGGTGTAGTTGACGTTGTGCGTGGTGCTCGTGCCTCCCCAAGTCCCGCAGCCGAGGGAGAACGTCGGCGTCAGGTTGTTGTAGATCCCGCCGAGGGCGCCCACCGCGGTGGGAGCGTTGACGAGAATGCGACCCGTGCGCACCGCCTTGGAGTAGGCGTCGATCACCCGCTGGTCCCGGGCGTAGATCGCCGACGTGTGTCCCAGACCGCCGTGCTCGGTGACGAGGACGGCGACGTCGATGGCCCGCTGCTCCGACGGGGCGCGGACGAGGCCGAGCACGGGCATGAGCTTCTCCTGCACCAGGGGGTGCGCGGCCAGCTCGTCGAGGTCGGCGGGCAGCGGCGCCAGCAGCACCTTGGCCTCCGGCTCGACCTCGAAACCGGCGCGCCGGGCCAGCTCGGGGGCGCGCTGGCCGAGGGCTTGCAGGTTGACCTTGTCCCCGCACCCGAACGCGAACTCGGCCACGGCATCGACCTGCTCGGGCGTCATGAGGTGCGCGCCCATGCGCTGGAACTCCGCCACCGATTCGTCGTAGATCTCGTCGTCGACGATGCACGTCTGCTCGGCCGGGCAGATCACCGACGCGTCGAAGGTCTTGGAGATGAGGACGTCGACCACGGCGCCGCGCAAGTCGGCGGTGCTGTGCAGGTAGATGGGGGCGTTGCCGGGACCGACGGACAACGTCGGCTTGCCGGCCTGGTTGGCCAGCTTGACGATCTTGGGACCGCCGGTGACCCAGATGAAGTCGATGTCGGGGTGCTTGAACAGTGCGTGCGTCACCTCGTGGGCGGCATCCGGGATGACCTGCAGGGCGCCCTTGGGCATGCCCGCCGCCTCCGCCGCCTCGCGCAGCACGCGCGCGGACTCGTCGGCGCAGCGGACGGCGAAGGGCGACGGGCGGAACAGCACGGCGTTGCGCGTCTTGGCCGCCACGATCGCTTTGTAGAGCACGGTGGACGTGGGGTTGGTGATCGGCGTGATCGCCAGGACGACGCCGATCGGCTCGGCGACGTAGGTGATGTTTCGCGCGACGTCCTCGTCGATGACGCCGACCGACTTCTTGCCCTCCAGGTAGTCGGCGAGGAACTCCGTGGCGACGTAGTTCTTGACGACCTTGTCCTCGAAGACGCCGAAACCGGTCTCCTCGACGGCCACGCGCGCGAGGTCGGGGGCGGCCCGCAACCCCGCCCGCACCATGGCGGCCACGATCCGGTCGACCGCCTCCTGGTCCAGCTGCCGGAAGGCCTCCGCAGCCGCCTTGGCCTCCGCCACCATCGCGTCCACCTGGGCCTGGCGCTCGGGGTCCATCCCCGGTGCGACTCCGGCCGCCGGCGGCAGCACCTGGGTCATCTTCAGCCTCCATACGTCCGGTACCTCCGGTCCTCGACCGGCTCGGACCACCGTACGCAGGGGCGCAAGACCCGCCGTAGGGCACAACGCCCCTGCGCCGGACGAGGGCCGCCCGGCGGTGATGCGAGGCCGTCCGCCCCTGGACAGCCCGGACCACGCCTGTCGAGGCTGCCGGCATGGCAGGCCCGCTGCGCTGGCTGGCCCGCGGCGAGCACGAGCTGCCCGCGGAGCCCCGCTGGCTGACCGCCCGGGAGGCCGCACGGGCCGCTGGAATGCGCTTCACCAAGCGGCGCACGGAGTACCTCCTGCGGCGCTGGGCCGGCAAGCAGGCGGTCGCCGCCGCCACCGGCATCGGGAACGGCCTGACCGACCTGGCCCGCATCGAGGTGGCCAACCGGCTCAGCGGGGCGCCGTACGTGCTCATCGACGGCGCACCGCTCGGGCTCGACGTCTCGCTCACCGACCGCGCCGGCTGGGCGGTCTGCCTGGTCGGCTCGGACCTGTCGCGGCTGGGCTGCGACCTCGAGGTCGTCGAGTCGCGGTCGGCCGGGTTCGTCGCCGACTACCTGACCGCCGGCGAACAGGCGTACGTAACCGGGCACTCCGGCGCCGAGGACCGAGACGCCGCGGCCAACCTGCTCTGGTCGGCCAAGGAGAGCGCGCTCAAGGTGCTGCGCGTAGGTCTGCGCCGCGACACCCGCAGCGTGGAGGTGAGGGTGGACGGCGCGCTCGCGGGACCGCACGGATGGCTGCGACTCGACGTCGGCACCCCGAGCGGCCGCCGGCTCAGCGGCTGGTGGCGCCGCGACGGGGCGTTCCTGCTCACCGTCGCCGCCGACGGAGCGGTCCCGCCACCGCAGGTGCTGCCCGGCTCTGCCGACCTGGCAGCCGCGGTCCCGGTCCACTCGTGGGTGCGCCGGCCGGTCGCGCCGCCGTGGCCGGCTCGCTGACCCTCGCCCGACGAGGTCCAGTGCAGAGCCGGGCAAGGGGCGTCAGCCGGCAGTGGCCAGGGCCATCCCCCGTTCCAGCGCGTCGATGACGTAGGGCCTCAGCTGCGCCGCCGGGATGATCTGGTCGACCGAGCCGACAGCCTGCGCCCGCTGGATGGTGTGGATGGCGTCGAACTCGTCGGCGACCTCGCCGAGCTTCTCCGAACGCACCTCGTCGCTCACCCGTACGAGCTCGGCCCGCAGGGCGCCGACGTCACCGCCGGCGGCCGCGATCTGCTCGCGCAGCGCCGCCACCCGGGGGTCCTTGTCGGTGCGCGCCTTGACCTCTCGGGCGAACACGGTCGCCGCCGCGGGCGCGCCGCCGATCACGGACGCGTACGAGCCCTCCACCGCCGCGATCTCCATCGCGGGGTTGAGCTGCTTGGAGAACACGACGAACGCGCCGCCGTGGTAGCGGGAGACGACGACGAAGACGATCGGGCCGTCGAAGTTGGTGATCGCCCGACCGATCTCGGCGCCGTACTCCAGCTGCCAGCGGCGCATCGACTCCGGGGAGCCGTCGAACCCGGACAGGTTGGCGAGCACGACGAGCGGACGGCTCCCGCTGGCCGAGTTGATCGCCCGGGCGGTCTTGCGCGAGGACTGCGGGAACAGCGTGCCCGACGTCCACGACGACGGCCCGTCGGCCGGGACGAACCCGCGACGCACCAGCGTCCTCGACTCCAGTCCCAGCATGCACACGGGGATGCCGCCGACGTGGGCGTCCCAGACCACCGATGTCTCGGCACCGCGCCAGCGCCCCCAGCGCTCGAGCGGCGTCGAGTCCGCGTCGGTCACCGCCCGCATGACCGAGCGGATGTCGAACGCACTCTTGCGCTCGGCGTTGCGCTCGTCGGAGAAGACGTCGCCCACCACCCGGAAGTCGCTGCCCGGGATGGTGGTGTGCGGAGCGCTGCGCACGTCGCGGTCGACGGGGTCGGCCGTCGAGGCGCGCCGCGGGAAGCGCTCGCCTGGCACGACATAGCTGTGGTCGTAGTGCCGCAGCAGGACCTGGCAGGCCTCCTCGAACGTCGGCGCCCAGTACTGCCCCTGCCCGTTCGGGCCCATGACCCGGTCGAAGCCGCCGATGCCGAAGTTGTCCTCCGCGGACACGCCACCGGAGAAGTCCAAAGCCTGCTTGCCGGTGAGCACCATCGCGCTGGTCGGGGTCATGACCAGGATGCCCTTGGTGTGCATGAGCATCGTCGCCTCGGCGTTCCAGTACGGCTGGCCGCCGACGTTGATGCCGGTGACGATGATGTTGACCTCGCCGCCGGCCTGCGTGTACTCGATGAGCCGGCGGAGGACCGCGGCGATGTAGTCCATGTTCTCGGTGCCGCTGTCCATCGCGATGAGCGCGCCGGAGGACACCGCGAACCACTCCAGCGGCACCCGCATGCGCTCGGCGAGGTCGAGCCCGGCCATGATCCGCCGGCACTCCGGCTCGGCCAGGTTGCCCAGCCCCCGCGTCGGGTCGCTGAGCAGCGCCACCCGCGTCATGCCCTCCGGCACCTTGTCGGTGTAGCTCGTCAGCAGCCCCACGACCACGTTGGCGGTGTTGAGCCCGGGCTCGCGCTCGACCGGCACCAGGTCGCCGTCGGCGTCGAGGTCGTGCTCGACGAAGCGCCCGGGCGGGAAGCCTGCCGACGACCCTGGCGGCGCGGCGAGCATCCGGACGATCTCGTACGGGTACGGTGTCCCGAACCGCTCCGCCCGCAGGACCTTCTGCCGGTAGCGCGTCAACGGGCGGACCGGGTCGTCGCCGAGCGCGCGCTCGGTCACGGTCACCCCGCTGCTGCCCATACCCTCGACCTGCAGCACGGCGTCGCGCAGCGTGCCGTCCGGCTCCGGGATCTGGACGCGGAGCACCACTTTCTCCAGCCCGGCTCCCTCGGCGAGGGGCGCGAGCGACCCGGCCAGGGTCGGCCAGCTCTCGGGAGGAACGTTCCAGGGCGGGCGCACGTACAGCACGATCCGGTTGGCGACCGGCCGCTCGCGCGGGGAGTACGTCGCCAGCGCCTGGCGCATGTCGGCGAGCGCCTGCAGTCCCAGCCGCTCGAGCCAGGGATAGGTGGGTCGCCCGTCGGCGTCGGGCACGGCCGTGAGGTCGCGCAACTCGGCCAGGGCGAAGAGCCGGTGGTCCTTCGGGTTCTCCGTGGCCACGCCGTGGAAGAGGTAGACGTCCTCGGCGGAGCGGCGGCGGTCGAGCTGGAAGTTGGCGAAGCGCCACAGGTCCAGCCGCTTGGCGAGCATCGGGTGCAGGTTGCGGTAGATCCGGTCCTCGCCGAAGCCGCCGTCGCTGCGCGGGCGGAACGTCACGTGCTGGGTCCGGACGTGCTCGGGCCCCTCACCGACGGTGCTCGTCACGGTGAAGTCGACCCGCCACGGCGGCCGGTCGAAGCTCGCGTCGGCCAGCAGTCCGGCCAGCTCCGCGGACGTGGCGTCGACGTCCGGCTGCTCGCCGACCCGCCAGCTGGCCACGTCGAGGACCAGCTGCCGCTGGTAGTCCTCGCCGCGCTGGTGCTCGGCGACCGCGTCGAGCAGTCCGGGCAGGAGGTCCATCCGGGCGTAGCCGACCACGAGGTGGATGTGCTTGTTGCCGTAGTCGTAGTCGGCGCAGCAGAGCAGATGCTCGCCGATGGTGGCGAAGCGCAGGCCGCGCAGCTCGCGCGTGCGGTAGAAGCGGCGCGCATAGATCTCGAGCAGTGCCCGGTGGAACGGCTCGTCGGCGCTCCCGGTCCAGCGGCGCAGCAACTCTCCGCGCTGCGGCTGGGGGGAGCGCACCAGCGCGTCGATCTGCTGGGCTCGCTGGGGGCCGTCCGGGTCGGCGGCGAGGTCGTCGAGAGCGCGCAGTGTGGTCGCGTACTCCTCGTCGATCAGCGACTGGAGGACCGGCTCGTCGAAGTAGTGGAACCGTACGTCGCGGGCCAGGTCGGCCACGGCCTGGTGACGTCCCTGGGTGGCCGCCGTCAGCCGGTCCAGCCGGCCGCGCATCTCGACGTCGGCCAGCGGCTCGAGCACCGTGCGCGCGCGAAGCCGTCGCTCGAGGACCGCGAGGACCACGGGGACGAGCTCCCCGACCCGGGCGAACGAGCGGAACATCCAGATGACCGCAGCCTCGAGCTCCGGCGTACGGGACAGCCCCCGCACGCCGTAGCGGGCCAGGGCGCGCTCGAGGCGCTCGACGTAGGGATCGGGAAGTCCCGCCCGGTCGACGTCGAGCCACTGGAGGAAGGCCAGCACGTACTCCTGAGAGCTGCTCGCGGTCAGCGCGTCGTCGGGCTGGGTCTCCGCGCGCGGCCGGTAGAGGGCACCGACCTCGGCGAACAGGTCGAGCAGGCCGTCCTCGCAGGCCAGCAGACCTGGATCGGCCGCCGGCGCCACCTCACCGAGCCGGCGCTGCTCGACGAGCAGCCGCTTGAAACCGGCGGCGTCGAGGTCGTAGCCGAGCAGGTAGTTCTGCAGGGCGCCGAAGATGCGGTCGCACGGCGGTGTGCCGGCCGCGGGCCGGGCCGCCAGGCCGGACAGGTCGACGGGCTCACCGGCCTGCGTGGCGGCCTCGGCGCTGCCGGCAGCGCGGATGCGCACGAGCGGCGCCCCGGCGTCGACCTGGGCGTTGGCCACCACGTCGACGGAGGCGACGGTGCCGCCGAAGGGCGCGACGACCGTGGACTCCATCTTCATGCTCTCCAGCACCACGAGGGGCGACCCCTCGACGACCTCCTCACCCGACTGAACCCGCACGTTGACGACGAACGCCGGCCAGCCCGCCCGGACCACGCCGCCGTCGTCGCGCACCACCTGGTGCGCCGTGCCGTCGACCTCGATGCGGAAGCTGGCACTCTGCGCCACCGCGAGCACGCGATGGCTCCGCCCGCCGCACACCACCCGCCGCTCGTAGTCGTCGAGCCGCTCGACCGCAAGGTCGGCGACCGCGTTGCCCGAGCGCACCCGGTAGGTTCCGGGGGACGTGCGGTAGACGTCGAGCCGGTAGCCGACACCGGCATAGCGCAGCTGTACGCGCGCGCCGACCTCGGTCGGCACCTCCGGGCGACCGCGGGCGGCTGCGACGTGGAAGGCGGCCTGCACCCCGGCGTGGTCGGCGTCGTAGGCCTCGACGGCGGCGACGAGCAGCGGCACCGGAGCCGGCGTGGGCAGGTGACCGCCCTCGGCCGTGAGCCGGTCGAGCCACCGGTTGTCGAACTCCCCCGCGTGGACCTCGGGGCGGTCGAGCAGGGTGATCAGGAAGGCGCGGTTGGTGGTGCCTGCCTCGACGACCGCCGTGCTCTGGGCCAGCGCCCGGCGCAGCCGCGCGAGCGCCTCGTCGCGGTCGGCGCCCCAAGCGATGATCTTGGCGATCATCGAGTCGAACTCCGGCGAGATCTCGTCGCCCTGGCGCACCCCGGAGTCGACCCGGATCCCGGCGCCGGTCGGCAGCCGAAGCGCAGAGATCAGCCCGGGGGCCGGGACGAAGCCCTGCTCGGGGTCCTCGGCGTTCAGCCGTGCCTCGACAGCATGGCCGCGCACTGCCGGCGGGCTGCCTTCGAGGCGTCCCCCCTGGGCGACGTGTAGCTGCAGCTTCACCAGGTCGAGCCCGGTCGTGGCCTCGGTCACCGGGTGCTCCACCTGCAGCCGGGTGTTGACCTCCATGAACAGGTAGTCGTGGGTGGTGGGGTCGACGAGGAACTCGACAGTGCCGGCGCCGCGGTAGCCCACGGCCACCGCGAGCCGCACGGCCGCCGCCTTGATCTCCTCCTCGTCCTGCGGTCCAAGGGTCGTCGACGCCGACTCCTCGATCACCTTCTGGTGGCGCCGCTGCAGGCTGCAGTCGCGGACGCCGACCGCCCAGGCCGTGCCGTGCTGGTCGGCGATCAACTGAACCTCGACGTGACGCGCGGCCGGCACCATCTGCTCGAGAAACATGGTGGGGTCGCCGAAGGCCAGCTCCGCCTCGGAGCGGGCTGAGCTGAACGCCGCCGGCAGCTCGTCCGGCTCACGGATCACGCGGATGCCGCGCCCGCCGCCGCCCGCGCTCGCCTTGAGCACGACCGGGTAGCCGAGCAGCTGGGCGGCTTCGCGCGCCTGCTCGACGTCGTCGACAGACCCCCCGCTCCACGGCACGACCGGGACGTCGGCCTTCTCAGCGATGCGCTTGGCGGTCACCTTGTCGCCGAGCAACCGGATCGTGGCGCTGTCCGGCCCGACGAAGGTGATCCCCGCCTCCTCGCAGCGCTGGGCGAACGACGCTCGCTCGGACACGAAGCCCCAGCCGACCCAGACCGCGTCGACCTCGGCGTGCTTGAGGGCGGCGACGACGCCGGCCTCGTCGAGGTAGCGCGACTTGCGGTGGCCGTCCGTCGGGTCGAGGTAGGTCGTCGAGCCGAGGCAGATCGCCTCGTCGGCCTCACGGACGAACCACGAGCCGGCGTCGCTGTCCGTGTAGAGCGCAATCGTGGTGATGTGCCGGTCGGCCGACGCTTCCTGCCGGTTGAGCTCCGCCACGGCGGTGAGGGCGCGCATTGCCGCCTCGCCACGGTTGACGATGGCCAGCCTGCGGATCTCGGTCACTGCTGCGCTCCCTCTCCCATCGCTTCGGCGAGCGGGCCACGTACGTCGTCGGGCAGCTCACCCGGCATCGGCACCGTGCGGTAGCCGTGCAGGCGCAGCAGGACATGGCCCTCGGCGTCGGTGACCGTGCAGTCGAACGCCAGCGCCCCGTCGCCGTCGCGCGCGCGGGCGACGGCGACCACGGGGGCCGGCGCCTGCTCGGTCGGGTCCAGAACCGAGACCCGGTCGACGTGGGCCGGCAGCGCGAGCCGACCCGCCTGACCGGCCTCCCAGAGACCGGACGCCTGGAAGCACAGCTCGGCCAGGCGCGGCCCGATGACCGTGGGCGAGCCCTCCGGGCGGGCGTTCGGCGGCAAACCGTCGGCGAAGCGGGCCGCGGCCCCGCCGTCGGCACGCCAGCCCTCCGCCACGACCTGGTAGGCCGGTCCGTGGAAGTAGAGCCGGTAGACCTCGTCGTGCGAGGCGACCCGGCCGTCCGCAGCGTGCCTCACGGAGTCCTGCTGCTCCGCCGGCGCCGGCTGCGGGGACAGCCGGACCGAGCCGGTGAAGTGCAGCGTGTGCTGGGTGACGTCGCTGCCGGGCAGCGTCCGCTCGGCCTCCAGGCGGCAGTCGGCGACGAGGTCGTCGCCGTCGGGCCGCAGCTGCGCGCTGATCGTCAGCGCGCGCGGCTCGTCCCGGTAGAACTTCACCGGGGCCCGGAAGTCGACTCCCTCGACGGCTACGACGGCGCGGTCGGGCGCGAGCAGCCGGGCCACCTCGGCGAATCCCTCCATGCCCATGACGCCCGGCAGGACCGGGGTGCCGTCGATGCGGTGGTCGTCGAGGAACGGCTGCTCGGTCGGGTCCAGCCGGGTCCGCACGACGATGCCGGAGTGGACGTCGGCCGCGACGACCTCCCCGACCAGAGGGCCCGCCTGCGCGGTGTCGAAAGCCTCGGTGTCCAGACCGCCGGAGGGGTGGTAGCCCTCCGCCATCCGGCCGAGGACCCCGGCCACGACGACCTCGCCGCCGTACGGGTGCGCGGTGAGCTCCCGGCGGATCCACGCCACGCCGGCCTCCGGCGGCAGCATCTGCACGCCGGCCATCTCCATGACCTTCGGGATCGAGCCCCGGGTGGCCATGCCGATGCCGCCCCACGCGGTCCAGTCCAGGGCGAGTGCGCGGGTGCCGGGCCGGCTGCGCCGGAAACTGCTCGCGATCTTGCAGAGCAGGTCGTTGGCGGCGCTGTAGTCGGTCTGGCCGGCGTTGCCGAAGCGGCCGGCGACCGAGGAGAACGCCACCGTGGCGCCGATCGGCATGTCGGCGGCGGCGTGCAGGAGGTTGAACCAGCCGTCGCTCTTCACCCCGAACACGAGCCCGAACTCCTTGGGCTCCTTGTCCGGGAGCGCCTTGCTGATCTCGAGGCCCGCGGCGTGGAGCAGCACGTCGATGTGCCCGCTGGTCTGGCGTACCCGCTCGACGACCCCGTCCACGGCGTCCGCGTCGGTCAGGTCGACGGAGTGGTAGTGCGCCGTGCCGCCGGCGTCGCGCACCGAGTCGACGGCGGTCAGGGCGGCGGCCAGGCGTTCGTAGCGCGCCAGCTCCCGGTCGATCGCGACCGGGGTCGGCCGCTGGCCCTGCTCCTTGAGCCGCTCGGCGACGACCTTCTTGAACCCGTCCCGGTCCTCGACGTAGCGCCGCAGGTCGGGGTCGCTCGAGTCCGGCTCGGGCGTGAGGTCGAGCAGGTGGAACGTCCCGCCGGACGCGGCCGCCAGGTCGGCGGTGATCGCCGCAACGATGCTGCCGGCGGCGCCGGTGACGAGGACCACAGTGTCCGAGCCCAGCTGCAGACCGCCCTCCAGCGGCTCGTCCTGCGGCGGGAACGGACGCTCGACGAGGCCGACGCCCCAGCGGCCGCCGTCGGCGTGGCCGACCTCGACGCAGCCCGGGTCGCGGAGGGTCTCCTCGAGCAGGAGGTCCGCCGGAGCGGCGGTCTTCCGGCTGGCCGGCACGTCGACCGCCTTGACGAGGGCCTCCGGCCGCTCGCGCTTGTAGGTCTTGGCGAAACCGGTGACGGCGCCGCCCATCGGTGACGTGGCGCCGGCCTCGTCGTAACCGTGGTAGCCGCCGAGCCGGGTGCCGGTGACCAGGAACGGGCTGTCGTCGTACAGCAGCCGCATCGTCGTGTACAGCGCTGTCACGCGACGACGCAGCGCCTCCCGCCAGCCGGCGAGGTCGAGCTCCTCGTGCGGGCCCTCGTCGTCGAGGGCGGCGAGCCAGTAGACCCCTGCGATCGGGCCCTCGGCGCGCCAGCCGGTGAGGGTCTCGACGAGCTCCTCGGTCGGCACGCCTGGCTCGAGCGTCAGCGCGGTGGCGCCGGCCTTCCCGAGCCGCTTGATCAGAGCGTCAGCCACGCCTCCCTCGTCGCGCATGACCACGACACGGGCCTCCGCCAGGGACACATCGGTCGGGACGCACTGCTCGAGCGCCGGACGCAGAGCGGGTACGGGGATCCGCCGCGGCAGGCGGTCGACGGCGTCGAGGTCGCCGGCCACCGTGGTGGGGTGCACGCCTGGTGCGGGCTGCTCGGCTGGCGCAGCTGTCGTGACCCCGGCCGCTGCCGGGCCGGCCTGAGCCGGTGCCGTGGCCGGCTGGATCCCGGTCTTGTCGCGCACCCAGCCGATGACGTGGGTCAGCGTCGGGAACTCCCGCAGCGACAGGTTGTCGTCACGTTCGAGCCCGTAGCGTTCCCGCACCGCGGCGAACACCTCGGCCTGCTTGACCGTGTCCACCCCCAGGTCGGCCTCCAGGTCCAGATCCAG
>JBBRVP010000029.1:0-44523 GCA_038246785.1 Jiangellales bacterium | reverse complement strand
TTCCTGCACCTAGACCCCGCCACCAGCTGAGCAACGGCCCGCCGGCAACCGTAGGCACTACACGTAGACGATCTTGCCCACGAAAGCCCAGATCAGCGGCACCCTCATGCCTACCAAGATCGCTCAGCTGCGGAACTCAGGTCTGGTGGGTCGCCTGGCCGCCATGGCAAACGAGCGCACCATGCCGAGCGGCGATCCCGTGGTCGGCTTCCGGCTCGTCGTCGAGCGCGGCGCGAAAGAGCGCCGACCCGGCGGCCCCCGCGTCGACGCGCTCGAGTGCAGCGCCTGGACCCAGCCCTTGCGCCGGACTGCGCTGCGCTGGGTCCCGGGAGACGTCGTCGAGGTGAGCGGCCGCCTGAGGCGGCGGTTCCAGCGCAGCCCGGCCGGACCGACCAGTCGGTGGGAGGTCGAGGTGCAGTCCGCTCGCCGACTGCACCGCGCGGCAGCCTGATCTCAGCGGTCGAGCAGCCGCAGCAGGAAGCCGTTTCGCGGTTTGGGCCCGAACGACGTCGACTTGCGAGGCATCCGCTCACCCGCCGCCGCGACAGCCACCACGTCGGCCACTGCCGGGGGGCGCATGAGGATCGCCACCCCTCGGTGGCGACGCGCATGGGCCACCGCCTCCGCGGTGTCGTGGACATACCGCACACGCTGGTCCTCGGGTGCGATGCCGAGCAGCCTGCGCAGCAAGAGCTCGTGGACGAGCGTGGCGTCGAGTCGGTGCAGCGGCGGCGGCAGGTCCTCGACCGCTGCATTGGCCAGCGCCGCGTTCGGCGATTCGACGAGGTAGCGGGCAGTGCCGTCGGTCACCGTGACGGCGAACGGCTCAGCCGGGCCCTCGGATCCGGGCCCGGAGGTGCTCGCCGGCTGCGGCATCCGCGGGGGGTCGCCCGGACCCGGGTCACGCGGTTCCGCCGCGGAGGGCGCGAGCGGGTGCACGCGGAAACCGCGACGGGCGGCGTCGAGCACCGTGCCGAGCTCGACCTGCTCCACCACCCGGTGGATGCCGGCGAGCCGCGGCGGGTGGCGGATCGAGTCCACCAGCATGGCCAGGCCGGCGTCCCAGGGACCGTCGCCCGCGCCCGCAGCCCGCCGCTCGCCCTGCAGGGCCCGATAGCTGGCGTAGCGGTGGTGCCCGTCGGCGATCAGCGCCTGGCGCCCTGCCAGGTCATCCGCGACGGTCCGCTGGACGTCTGGATCAGTGATCCGCCACAGCCGGTGCCGGATGCCGTCCTGGGTGCAGACGTCGAGCCATGGTGACGTCGCGGCCGCGCGGTCGACGACGTCGCTGGCGGCGCCGTCGCCGTCGTAGACGAGCAGGATCGGCTCCAGGTTGGCCCCGGTCGACTCCATGAGGGCGAGCCGGTCGGCGACCGGTCCCGGGAACACGTCCTCGTGCGGCAGCACCACGCCGTCGGCAGGGTCACTGAGCCCGACGGCCCCCACCAAGCCGACGAAGGACTGCGTGTCGATCCGCTGCTCGTACACGTAGAGCGCCGGAAGCCGGTCCCGCACCAGCACACCGGAGTCGAGCCACGACTTCAGCAGCCGGGCGGCCCCCGCGTACCGCTCGGCGGTGGTCGCGCCGTCCCGTGGCAGCACCAGCCGCACGACGTTGGCGGGGTGAGAGCGCTGCCAAACACCGATCCCGTCGTCGCCGATGACGTCGTACGGGGGGCAGGTGACCGCGGCCAGATCGCCGACCTGCCCGGCGGCGTACCCGACGGCCCGGAACGGCGACAGCCGCAGGACGGGCCGCCCGCCGCCGGGCGTGCGCTGGCCCGCGGGAGGGCCGTCGACGTCGGGCATCGCCGGCATCGTACGGTGCGCTTCGTGCCGGCTACGGCCCGCGCTGACTCCGTTCCGTCCACGCAGCCGATGAGGAGGACTCGGTGCCCGACGCCCCGCGCAGCCTGGCCGGCTCGGCCGGGACGCTCTGCTCGGCTCACGACGTCGCCCTGCTGGACCTCGACGGGGTGGTCTACGTCGGTTCGGACCCGGTGCCGGGCGCTCCCGCGGCGCTGCGGACGGCCCGCGAGAGCGGCCTGCGGCTGGCCTTCGTCACCAACAACGCCTCCCGTACCCCCGAGCAGGTCGTCGAGCGACTGCTCGGCGTGGGCGTGCCGGCCCGGCCCGAGGAGGTCGTGACCTCGGCGCAGACGGCCGCCCACGTCCTGACCGATCGGCTGCCGCCCGGTGCGCGCATCCTGGTCGTCGGAGCCGCGGGACTGGTCCGCGCGCTGGAGGAACGCGGGCTCGTCCCCGTCCGCTCTGCCGACGACGAGCCCGCCGCAGTCGTCCAGGGCTTTGGGCCGGAGGTGGGCTGGGCGGAGCTGGCCGAGGCGTCGTACGCCGTCGGGCGCGGGGTGCCCTGGGTGGCGACCAACACCGACCTCACCCTCCCCACCCCCCGCGGCCGGGCCCCCGGCAACGGCACCCTGGTCGCGGTCGTGCAGGCGACGACCGGAGTCGCGCCGGTGGTGACCGGCAAGCCCGACGTCGCGATGCACCGGGAGGCCGTTGAGCGCAGCTCCGCCCGCCGTCCACTGGTCGTCGGAGACCGGCTCGACACCGACATCGAGGGCGCCCGGCGGGGTGGGGTGCCCAGCCTGCTGGTGCTCAGCGGGGTCAGCGATGCCGCCGACGTCGTCCTCGCCGCGCCCGAGCAACGCCCCGACCACCTCGCCGCGGACCTGCGTGGCCTGCTCGTCGAGCACCCGCGGGTCGAGGCCGAGCCCGCGGGCACGGCGCGCTGCGGCGTGTGGACGGCGGTGTGCGCAGCCTCCGGCTTGACGCTTCGGCGACACAGGACCGGCCGCCGCGACGACGGTCTGGACGCCCTGCGGGCGGCCTGCGTGGCGGTGTGGAGCACGCCGGCGCCGCCAGCCGACCGTGCGGGCGTGGCGGCGGAGCTGCGCCGGCACCTCTCCCGCGCGGCGGGTCCGCCGCGCGGGAAAGCGGCCGGTGTCCGGGGAGCACGCTAGCGTTGCGCTGCGGCGGCGAAATGGGGCAGCAGCCGCCCCGACCGCCAGCCGCCGACGCGGACGAGGAGGCCTGGTGGACGAGCGTCCAGGACGCGGCGGCCGCCTGGACGACAGGGACCAGCCGTCCACGGGTGAGCCGGCGGTCGACGCCGCGCTGGCCGCGCTCGCCGCGCTCGACCAGCGTCCCGTCACCGACCACCCCGAACTGCTCGCCCGGGTCCACCGCGACCTCGACGCCGCCCTGCGGGCGGCCGCCGACGACGAACCGGCGACCGGCCACGGCTGAGCCGGTGACCCGTCGTCAACGCCTCGACGCCGAGCTGGTCCGCCGTGGGCTGGCCCGCTCCCGGGCGCACGCCGCCGAGCTGGTGGCCGCGGGCCGGGTGCGTGTCGGCGGGCGCCCGACGGTCAAGCCGGCCACCGGCGTGGAGATATCGGCACCCATCGCGGTCGCCGATGCTTCGGGGCCGGGGGACGGCTACGTCTCCCGGGGCGCTCACAAGCTGGCCGGTGCGCTCGACACGTTTGCCGCCGATGCGCTGGCGGTGGCCGGCCGCCGTTGTCTCGACGCCGGAGCGTCCACAGGCGGGTTCACCGACGTGCTGCTGCGTCGGGGAGCCGCGCACGTGGTGGCCGTCGACGTGGGCTACGGCCAGCTCGCCTGGTCCCTGCGCAGCGACTCCAGGGTCACCGTTCTCGACCGCACGAACGTCCGCGACCTCGGGCCGGACCTCATCGGCGGGCCGGTGGACGTGGTGGTCGCCGACCTGTCGTTCATCTCGCTGCAGCTCGTCCTGCCTGCGCTCGCTCGCTGCGCGGGGCCGGCCGCCGACCTGCTGCTCATGGTGAAGCCGCAGTTCGAGGTCGGCCGCGGCCGGGTGGGCAGTGGTGGGGTCGTCCGCGATCCGGTGCTGCGGTCGGAGACGGTACGTGCCGTCGCCGACGCCGCGGTCGCCCTCGGACTACGGACGCGTGGCGTCACGGCGAGCCCGCTGCCCGGCCCCCGCGGCAACGTGGAGTACTTCGTGTGGCTGCGCCGGGGCACGGGCCTGACCGACCACGACGGCGAGGTCGCCGCCAAGGTCGCCCGAGCGGTCGCCGAGGGCCCGCAATGAGCGACCGGTGTGTGCTGCTCGTGACGCACACCGGGCGCGGTGACGCCGTCGAGGTGGCGCGGGCGGCATCGCGGCTGCTTCGCGACTCCGGCATCGAGGTCCGGGCCCCCGCCGAGGAGGCGGCGGAGCTCGGACTCTAGCACGCGGTGGCCCTCCCGGCCGGCGCCGACCCCGCGGAGGGCTGCGAGCTGACGGTGGTGGTGGGTGGGGACGGCACGATCCTGCGCGGTGCGGAGATGTCCCGGGCGAGCGGCACCCCGCTGCTCGGGGTCAACCTGGGGCACGTCGGGTTCCTCGCCGAGGCCGAGCCCGACGACCTGCGCGACGTCGTGTCCGCGGTCGTCCACTGCCGCTACGCGGTGGAGGAGCGGATGAGCCTAGACGTCCGCGTCGTGCAGGACGGGCGGCAGCTGGTTCACACGTGGGCGCTCAACGAAGCCGCCGTCGAGAAGGCGAGCCGGCAACGGGTGCTCGAGGCGGTCGTCGAGATCGACGGTCGGCCGCTGTCGCGCTTCGGCTGCGACGGGGTCGTGGTCGCCACCCCGACCGGCTCCACCGCCTACGCGTTCAGTGCCGGCGGGCCCGTGGTCTGGCCCGACGTGGAGGCGCTGCTGTGCGTGCCGATCAGCGCGCACGCGCTGTTCGCGCGTCCGATGGTCGCCTCCCCCGACTGCGTGGTCGCGGTCGAGGTCCTACCCCGCGGTTCGGCCGGCATCCTGTCCTGCGACGGTCGCCGCACGGTGGACCTGCCCGCGGGCGCCCGGATCGAGGCCACCCGCGGCAAGACGTCCGTCCGGCTGGCCCGGCTGCACCGCGCGCCGTTCACGGACCGGCTCGTCGCCAAGTTCGACCTCCCGGTGCAGGGTTGGCGGGGTCGGGGGACGCGCCCGGTCAGCGGGGGCTGATCGTGTTCGAGGAGCTGCGCATCCGCGGCCTCGGCGTCATCGAGGACGCCGAGCTCCCACTGGCCTGCGGCCTCACCGTCCTCACGGGGGAGACGGGGGCCGGCAAGACCATGGTCGTGACGGCGCTGGGCCTGCTGCTCGGCGGCCGGCCCGATCCGGCGCTGGTGCGCTCGGGAGCCCAGCGAGCGGTCGTTGAGGGACGGGTCCGCGTCGACCCGCACGGTGACCTGGCGCGCCGGTCCGCGGAGGCTGGCGCGGAGGTGGACGACGACGTGCTGATCCTGGGCCGGACCGTGGGTGCTGAGGGACGTTCCCGCGCCTGGCTGGGCGGGCGGGCGGTGCCCGCGGGGCTGCTGGGCGAGCTCGGCGAGGAACTCGTCGTGGTGCACGGCCAGGCCGACCAGCTGCGCCTGCTGCGTCCCGCCCGCCAGCGGGCCGCAGTCGACGCTGCGGCGGGTGCCCTGGTCGCGGCGCCGCTCGGCAGCTACCGCATCGCGTACGCCCGGCTCCGCGAGGTCGAGGCCAGCCTCCTGGACCTGACCGGTAGAGCTCGCGAACGCGCCCGCGAAGCCGACCTCTCGCGCTTCGGCCTCGGCGAGATAGAGGCGCTCGACCCGCAGCCGGGGGAGGACGCGACGCTACGGGCAGAGGCGGAACGCCGCGGCCACGCCGAGGAGTTGCGCGCGGCGGCGGCCGGCGCCCGGACGGCGCTGGCCGGCGACGAGGACGCGCCGATCGGGTTGACCGACGCCCTCGGGCTCGTGGCCGCCGCCCGCCGAGCGCTCGAGATCGCCCAGGACCACGACCCGGAGCTGGGGCCGCTGGCTGGGCGACTCGGCGAGGCGGCGTACCTGCTCTCCGACGTCGCGGCCGACCTGTCCTCTTACATGGCCGGGTTCGCCGACGCGGACCCGGGCCGGCTGGCGGCGGTGCAGGAGCGGCGAGCGGCGCTGGCCGGCCTCACCCGCAAGTACGGCGCCACCATGGAGGAGGTGCTGGCCTGGGGACAGGAGGCCGCGAGCCGGCTGCGCGAGCTCGACGGCGGCGACGCCCGGATCGCGACGCTCACCGCGGAGCGAGCCGCGCTTCGCGGGCGGATGGGTGAGCTGGCGGCGCAGCTCGGCGCGGCTCGACGCAGCGCGGGCGAGCGACTGGCGGAGGCGGTCACCGTCGAGCTGGCTCAGCTCGCGATGCCCCACGGGCGGGTCGAGCTCGCCGTGCGCCGTACGCCGGACCCCGACGGTCTCCTCGTCGACGGCGAGCCGGTGGCCTTCGGGCCAGAGGGCGTCGAGGAGGTCGAGCTGCTGCTGTCACCGCACGCCGGCGCCGACCCGCGCCCGCTCGGGCGTGGGGTGTCCGGCGGCGAGCTGTCCCGTGTGATGCTCGCGGTCGAGGTCGTGCTGGCCGGCGGTGGGTCGTGGCCCACGCTGGTCTTCGACGAGGTCGACGCCGGTGTCGGTGGCCGCGCCGCTGTCGAGGTTGGCCGCCGGCTGGCCCGGCTCGCCCGCGACGCGCAGGTGCTGGTCGTGACTCACCTGCCGCAGGTGGCCGCGTTCGCCGACCGACACGTGCGGGTGGCCAAGGACGAGGACGGTTCGGTCACCCGCAGCGGCGTGGTCGTGCTCGACGACACCGGACGTGTCCGCGAGCTGTCCCGCATGCTCGCCGGCCTGGAAGGCTCCCAGAGCGCCCTGTCCCACGCCGAGGAGCTGCTCGCCGCCGCCTCGCGCGCGAAGGCCCGCCGCAGCCGCTCGTAGGCCGGCCGGGGCTTCCCACGCCGGGAGCTGCGCGGTCCACGGGGGGCCTGCGTCGCCGTGGCAGGATGCCGGCGTGAAGATGCCGACCCGCCGGGGGCGCGGGGCGACCGGCCTGCCCGGGGTCGCCGCGGTGGCGCGTCTTGACCGCCGTACCAAGAACCTCACCAAGCGCCTGCGCCCGGGCGAGCTCGCCATCATCGACCATCTGGACATCGACCGGGTGAGCGCGGAGGCGCTGGTCGCCTGCCAGGCCGGCGGGGTGGTCAACGTCGCGCCCTCGACGAGCGGGCGCTACCCCAACCTCGGCCCGGACATCCTGCTCGCCGCCGGCATCCCGCTGCTCGACGACGTCGGGCCGGAGATCATGCATCAGGTCCAGGAGGGCGAGGAGCTGCGCCTCGAGGGCAACGTCGTCTACCGCGACCAGCACGGCGAGCCGGTTCCCGTCGCGGCGGGTAACCTCCAGACGCCCGAGTCGGTGGCCCGCGCCATGGAGGAGGCCCGCACCGGCCTGTCGGTGCAGCTCGAGGCCTTTGCCGCGAACACGATGGAATACCTGCGGCGCGAGCGTGAGCTGCTGCTCGACGGCGTCGGCGTCCCCGACGTCGACACCGACCTGGAGGGCCGGCACGCCCTCATCGTCGTCCGCGGCTACGACTACCTGGCCGACCTGGCCACCCTGCGCACGTACATCCGCGAGTACCGCCCGGTGCTCATCGGCGTCGACGGCGGAGCCGACGCGCTCCTCGAGGCCGGCTACCGGCCGGACCTGATCGTCGGCGACATGGACTCGGTCTCCGACCAGGCGCTGCGATCGGGCGCCGAGCTCGTCGTCCACGCCTACCGCGACGGTCACGCGCCCGGCCTCGAGCGCCTCGCCCACCTCGGACTGAAGGGCACGACGTTCCCGGCCACCGGCACCAGCGAGGACGTGGCGATGCTGCTCGCCGATGACAAGGGGGCCTCCCTGATCGTCGCGGTCGGCACGCACGCGACGCTCGTGGAGTTCCTGGACAAGGGCCGCTCCGGCATGGCGAGCACGTTCCTGACCCGGCTGCGCGTCGGGGGGAAGCTGGTCGACGCCAAGGGCGTGAGCCGGCTCTACCGGAGCCGGGTGCCCACCTGGCAGATGCTGCTGCTGGTGGTGGCAGGCCTGCTCGCGGTCTTCACCGCCGTCGCGGCCACCCCGACCGGGCAGCTCTTCCTCAGCATCTCCGGTGACTGGTGGGACAGGTTCGTGACCTGGGTGCAGGGGCTGTTCTGACGTGATCGACTTCCGCACGCACCTGATCTCGATCATCGCGATCTTCTTTGCGCTGGCGACCGGGATCGCGCTCGGGGCAGGGCCGCTCAAGGGAAACATCGACGAGCAGCTCACCAACCGGGTCGACGACTTGGGTACGGAGAACCAGCGCCTGCGGGACTCGATCGGCGACCTGCAGCGACGCAGCGACTTCCAGGGGGCGTTCGTCGAGCAGGTCGCATCCGCGTTGGTGAAGGGGCGGCTGGCCGACGAGAGCGTCGTGGTCGTGGCGCTGCCCGGCGCTGACGACGCCACCGTGACGCAGGTGTCCTCCGGCCTGAAGGCGGCCGGTGCGGAGGTCACCGCACAGGTGGCCGTCACCGACGCGTGGGCGAAGCCCGACAACGAGACCGTGCTCGACACGCTGGCCACCCAGCTGGTCTCACCGGGTGTCACGCTGCCCTCGGGGTCGGCGTACGACCGGGCCGGCACCGTGCTCGGCGCGGCCCTGCTCACCCAGGCGGACCCTCCGCCGACGACGGCCTCGGAGTCGGCACAGACGACGCTGACGGCCATGTCGGAGGCGGGTGTCATCGACGCACCCACGACCGCCCCCCCGCCGGCCCACCTCGCACTGGTCGTGGCCGGTCCCCAGGTCAAAGGCCAAGATCCGGCACCTTTCACGTCCCTCGTCGCGGCCCTCGACGCGGCCGGCAAGGGCAGCGTGGTGAGCGGGCCGCCCTCGGCCGCCGCCGACGGCGGGGTGGTGGCCGCCATCCGCGCCGACTCGGGCCTGTCCGCGGACGTCTCCACGGTGGACGCGATCGACCTCCCCGCCGGGATCGTCGTGTCGGTCTACGCGCTGGCGCAACAGCTCGCCGGGGGCAGCGGGCAGTACGGCTACGTCGGGACCACCGACGGTCCGCTGCCCGAGCCGGCCACGCCATCCCCGTCGTGAGCCATGGCCGCGCGGCCCCGAGGCCGGCGAGGGCGCAGCCGGATGGTCGCCGCCTGCTGGGCGCAGCGCTCGGCGCGGGGCTGATCGCGCGGGCCCTCGGTGCCGCGGCAGCGACCCGACCTCCCGGGGGTGCGCTGCGCTGGCGGCGCGTCAACCATCGCGGGGAGCAGGTCACGCTGCTCGCCGGTCCGGTGGTGACCGCGAGCAGCGCCGCCGCCGTTGCGGTCGTGCCGGGGCTTCCGCCGTCCCTGCGCGGCGCTGCGGTCGGCGTCGTCGCGGCGGCCGGTCTGGCGGGAGCCCACGACGACCTGAGCGGCACCGGCGAGGACAGGGGCCTGCGCGGCCACCTGGCCGCGGCCCGCGAGGGACGCGTCACCAGCGGTCTGCTGAAGGTCGCCGTCATCGGCGCCGCCGGGCTGGCCGCCGGTGTCGTCCTGCGCTGCGGACTGCTCGACCGGCTGCTCGCCGGCGTCGTGGTCGCCGGCAGTGCCAACCTCGTCAACCTGCTCGACCTGCGGCCGGGCCGGGCGATCAAGTCCGCCGTCGTCGTGGCCGCACCGGGGCTCACCTGGCGGGCGGCGACCGGCGGCCCGACCGCACCCGATCTGGTCACCGCCGCGGCACTGGGTGCTGGCCTCGCGGTGCTTGCCGACGACCTCGCCGAGCGCACCATGCTCGGTGACGCCGGAGCCAACGCGCTCGGCGCGGCCCTGGGGGTGGCGGCCGCGGCCCGGGCGAGCCGTGGCGGACTGGCGCTGCGTGCGGCGGCCCTGCTCGCGCTCACCCTCGTCAGCGAACGGGTGAGCTTCACCGCCGTCGTGGCGCGGGTGCCGCCCCTGCGGGCGTTGGACGAGTGGGGCCGACGGCCGGCGGTCCCGGCGGCCTCGCCGGCATGACCGGGACGTGAGCGGCTTCCCTCCCGGTCCGCCGCACCGCGGGCGCTGGGGCACGCTCGCCGGCGCGGCCGTGCTGGTCGCGGGGGTCACCATCGCCGCCCGGGTGGTGGGCTTTGGCCGCTGGCTGGTCTTCGGGGACGCCGTTGGCGCGAGCTGCCTCGGCACGGCGTACTCCACGGCCAACATGGTCCCCAACATCGTCTTCGAGATCGTCGCCGGCGGGGCACTGGCCGGCGCCGTCGTCCCGTTGCTCGCGGCGCCGGGCGCCCGCGGCGAAGTCGACCTGGTCCGCCGCACCGCCTCAGCGCTGCTGACCTGGGTCGTGGTCGTGCTCGTCCCGCTCTCCGCGCTGGGCATGCTCGCCGCCGGGCCGCTCATGCGGGTCCTGGTCGGGCAGCCGCAAGGCTGCGACACCGGCGACGTCGTCCAGGTCGCGACCGGGATGTTCGTGATCTTCGCCCCGCAGGTCGCCCTCTACGGCATCGCGGTGGTGACCGGCGGCCTGCTCAATGCCTCCCGCCGTTTCCTGGCCGCCGCGCTGGCCCCGCTCGTGTCCAGTCTCGTCGTCGTCGCCGCGTACGTCGCGTTCGGTGCCGGGTACGCCGGCAGCCGCGACGACCTCGCCGGGCTGCCCCAGCACTGGCAGCTCGTCCTGTCGCTCGGCACCACGGCCGGGGTGCTCGCGCTGGCTCTCACCACCGCCGTACCCGTGCGGCGCCTGCGGCTGGGCCTGCGCCCGACCCTGCGCTTCCCGCCCGGGGTCGCCGTGCGGGCACGGGGGCTGGCCGCCGCCGGGGTGACGGCGCTGCTGGCCCAGCAGGTGTGGCTGGTCGTCGTGCTGCTGGTGGCGAACGACGTCGGCGGGGCCATCAACGTGTTCAACTTCGCCTGGGCGGTCTACCTGCTGCCGTACGCCGTGCTCGCCGTGCCCATCGCCACCAGCGCGTTCACGGCCCTGTCGGAGCAGGCCGGCCACGACCCAGCGGCTGTGGCGCGCACCGCGGCCACCACCACCCGGGCGGTGGTGCTCGCCGGGCTGCTCGGCGCCGCGCTGCTCGCCGGCACCGCGGGGCCGGTCGCCCGCACGTTCATCGCCCCCGAGCAGGGTCCCGGCCCGCAGCCCCTGGTCCGGGCGCTGGTCGCCTTCGCCCCGGGCCTGGTCGGCTTCGGGCTGGTCGCGCTGCTGAGCCGGCTGCTCTACGCGACCGGGGCCGGCCGCGCCGCGGCGCTCGGCACCGCCGCCGGGTGGGGGATCGCTGCGGCCGGTGGTCTACTGACCGCCCGCGTCGTGCCCGGCGACTGGCTCGTCGCCGCCGTGGGCGCCTGGACGTCGGTGGGGATGACCGTCGCCGCCGCCGTCCTGGGGCTGGCTGCCCTGCGCGCCGTGGGCTCCGGGTTGCTGGCCGGGCTTCCCCGTTCGGTGCTGGCCGGTCTGTGCGGAGCGCTCGCAGGCGCGGCGGTCGCGGCCGGCGCCGCGTCCCTCGTCGAGCCCGCGGGCAAGCCGGGGGCCGGCCTGCTGGCGGCGGCTTCGGCAGCTGCGGGCGCCGTGGCGTACGTCGGGGTGGCCGCCGCCGTCGACCGCCGCGACGTCGTGGCGTTGGTTCGCCGCCGGGGGGCGCTGCGTGGCTGACCGCCTGGGCGGGCCGACCCTGCACGTTCTGCTGGTGCTCGGCTCGAGCACCGGGGGCGTCGGCACCCACGTCCGCTCGCTCGCCGCCCGGCTGCCTGCGGCGTGCGCGGCGGACGGCGGGGCTCGGGTGGTGGTGGCGGGTCCGGACGGGACCGACGAGCGCTTCGGCTTCTCCCTTGCCGGAGCCGGCTTCGTCCCGGTGCGGATCGCGGCAGCTCCGCGGCCGCCCGCCGACGCGGCGGCCGTGCTCCGGCTGCGCGCGCTCGCCCGCGGCGCGGACGTCGTCCACGCCCACGGCCTGCGGGCGGCCGCGCTGACCGGGCTGGCCCTCGGCCGCCGGCGCGCCGGCCGGGTGCCGCTGGTGGCCACCTGGCACAACGCCGTCCTCGCGACCGGCGTCCGCGGCCGGCTCCTGGCCCGCCTCGCGGCGCTGGCTGCCCGCCGGGCCGACGTGACCCTCGGCGCCTCCAGCGACCTCGTGGAGCAGGCCCGCGAGCTGGGGTCGCCCGACGCCCGGCTGGCGCCGGTCGCGGCCCCGCCGGTGCCGGCGACCACCCGGTCGAGGGCGCAGGTGCGCCGCACCCTCGGCCTGGCCGACGACCAGCCGCTCGTGCTCGCCGTCGGCCGGCTCGCGCCGCAGAAGGACTACCCCACGCTGCTCGCTGCCGCCGCCCGGCTGCGCGCGCTCGACGCCCGGGCCGTCGTCGCCGTCGCCGGCGACGGGCCGCTGCACGGCGCGCTCGCCAGCCAGATCGCCGAGCAGCACCTGCCGGTGCGCCTGCTCGGGCGGCGGGGCGACGTCGCCGACCTGCTCGCCGCAGCCGACCTGCTCGTGGTCTCCAGCACCTGGGAGGCACGGGCCCTGGTCGTCCAGGAGGCGGTCCGCGCGGGCACGCCGGTGGTCGCGACCGCCGTCGGCGGCATCCCAGAACTCGTCCTCGACGGCGCCCGGCTGGTGCCCGCGGGGGACCCGGCGGCGCTCGCCGCCGCCATGACGGGACTGCTGGCCGACCCCGCCGAACGGGCCCAGTTGGCCGCCCGGGCCACCGCGGTGGCCGAGACCTGGCCGGACGAGGACGCCACCGCCGCCCAGGTCGCCGCGGTCTACGCCGAGCTGTGCGGCGTACGCCGGGTGGGCCGACCCGGCTGATACGCTCGAATTCCGTGGACGGGCGGTCCATCAGTGCTTGGGGAAGCGGGCCGTCGGACACCGGCCGTCGTACGCCGGCCGCCGCGCACGGACCCACGGGAGCCCTCTTGGCCGCGTCCTCGCCGACCAAGCACGTGTTCGTCACCGGTGGAGTCGCCTCGTCACTCGGCAAGGGCCTCACCGCGTCCAGCCTCGGCAACCTGCTCACCGCCCGCGGCCTGCACGTGACGATGCAGAAGCTGGACCCCTACCTCAACGTCGACCCCGGCACGATGAACCCGTTCCAGCACGGTGAGGTCTTCGTCACCGAGGACGGCGCTGAGACCGACCTCGACATCGGGCACTACGAGCGCTTCCTCGACCGCGACCTGGACCGGGTCGCCAACGTCACCACCGGCCAGGTCTACTCGTCGGTGATCGCCAAGGAGCGCCGCGGCGAGTACCTCGGCGACACCGTCCAGGTGATCCCGCACATCACGAACGAGATCAAGGACCGGATGCTCGGCATGGGCAGCACCGACGACGGACGGGGCGTCGATGTCGTCATCCACGAGATCGGTGGCACCGTCGGCGACATCGAGTCGCTGCCCTTCCTCGAGGCCGCGCGTCAGGTGCGCCACGACGTGGGCCGCGACAACGTGTTCTTCCTGCACGTGTCGCTGGTGCCCTACCTCGGTCCGTCCGGCGAGCTCAAGACCAAGCCCACCCAGCACTCGGTCGCCGCGTTGCGCAGCATCGGCATCCAGCCCGACGCCGTCGTCTGCCGCGCCGACCGGCCGATCCCGCCCGGCGTCAAGCGCAAGATCTCGCTGATGTGCGACGTCGAGGAGGAGGCGGTCGTCGCGGCCGTCGACGCGCCGAGCATCTACGACATCCCCAGGGTGCTGCACGGCGAAGGCCTCGACGCCTACGTCGTACGCCGTCTCGGGCTCTCGTTCCGCGACGTCGGCTGGTCCGCGTGGGACGAGCTGCTGCGCCGCGTGCACCGGCCGCGCCACGACGTCACCGTCGCGCTCGTCGGCAAGTACGTCGACCTGCCCGACGCCTACCTGTCGGTGACCGAGGCGCTGCGCGCCGGCGGCTTCGCCAATGACGCCAAGGTGAACATCCGCTGGGTCGCCTCTGACGAGTGCCGCACGCCGGAGGGTGCCGCCCGCGCCCTGCACGGCGTCGACGCCGTGTGCATCCCCGGCGGCTTCGGCGTGCGCGGCATCGAGGGCAAGGTCGGGGCGGTGCGGCACGCCCGTGAGCAGCGCATCCCGTTGCTCGGGCTGTGCCTGGGCCTGCAGTGCGTGGTCATCGACTACGCGCGCCACGTCGCCGGCCTCGACGGCGCCAACTCCACCGAGTTCGACCCGGCCACTGCCCATCCGGTCATCGCCACGATGGCCGAGCAGCAGCACATCGTCGAGGGCCACGGCGACCTCGGCGGCACGATGCGCCTCGGGAGCTACCCCGCGGTGCTCGCCGAGGGCTCGCTCGTCGCCGAGGCCTACGGCACGACGCGGGTGAGCGAGCGCCACCGACACCGCTACGAGGTCAACAACGCCTACCGCCAGCGGCTCGCCGCCGCCGGACTGGTCTTCTCGGGGGAGTCCCCCGACCGCCAACTGGTGGAGTACGTCGAGCTGCCGCGTTCGGTGCACCCGTACCTCGTCGCCACCCAGGCCCACCCGGAGTTCACCTCGCGCCCGACTCGCGCCAACCCGCTGTTCCGCGCTCTGGTCGCGGCCGCCGTGGCCCGCCAGGAGGAGCTGCGGATCCCGGTGGAGGCGGCGCTGCCGGCCGAGCCGGCCGCCGCCGGGCCGGCCTCCGCCGGGCCGGGCACCGCCGGGCCGGGCACCGGCGGCTCGGTGGCCGTTCAGCCGGCCGGCGTCGGCAGGTGAGCCCCCTGGCCGATGTCCCCGAGCGCTGGCCAATCGAGCGCAGCCACACCGTGCTCGACACCGGTCGGGTCATCGCCGTACGCCAGGACCTCGTGGCGCCACCGGGCGGTCGCGAGCGCTTCACCCGCGACGTCGTCGTGCATCCCGGTGCGGTCGGCGTCGTCGCGCTCGACGACGCGGAGCGCGTGCTGCTGGTCCAGCAATACCGCCATCCCGTCGGCCACCGCCTGCACGAGCCGCCGGCCGGTTTGCTCGACGTCGCCGGCGAGGACTACCTCGCCGCCGCCCAGCGTGAGCTGTACGAGGAGGCGCACGTGCGCGCCCGCGACTGGCGGGTGCTCGTCGACTACTTCACCTCACCGGGCATGAGCGACGAGTCGCTGCGCATCTATCTGGCCCGCGGCATCGAGGACGTGACCGACGCCGACCGGCACGCCGGCGAGCACGAGGAGGCCGACATGCCGCTCGTCCGGGTGTCCCTCGCCGAGGTCGTTGTCGCGGCGCTCGCCGGCCGCGTGCACAACCCGACGCTGCTCGTCGGCTGCCTGGCCGCCTGGGCGGCCCGCCACGGCGACGGCTACGACGCCCTGCGACCCGCCGATGCCCCGTGGACGTCCCGCGAGGCCGTACCGCGCTGAATCGCAGCACGCCCGCCCGCCGCCCGCCGCCGGAGCCCCCACCACCCCCCCGCCCGAGACCCCCGCCCGAGCCCCCACCCCCCCGCCCGAGCCCCCACCCCCCATGTTGATCAAGGAGAAGACCACGTCATGGGCGACGTTTGACGTGGTCTTCTCCTTGATCGCGACGGGTTGGAGGGCCTGGCGCGGGTCGCGGAACAGCGCGTGGTCTCCCGGACCCGTGGGGCCGGCGCCGGTCTAGAATCCGGCACGCCGCGCAACGCGGCCCGCATCCCGCCGACGGAGTCGGGACACCGCTGGAGAAGGACGGTCGGTAGCCGTGAAGGTGGGCATTCCTCGCGAGGTCAAGAACAACGAGTTCCGGGTGGCCATCACGCCGTCCGGCGTGCACGAGCTGGCGCGTCACGGCCACGAGGTCTACGTCGAGAAGGACGCCGGCGCCGGCTCCTCCATCGCCGACGACGACTACACCGCGGCCGGCGCCACGATCCTCGGCAGTGCCGACGATGTCTGGGGCAGCGGCGAGCTCATCCTCAAGGTCAAGGAGCCCGTCGCCGAGGAGTACTCGCGCATGCGGGAGGGCCAGACCCTGTTCACTTACCTCCATCTCGCCGCCGACAAGCCGCTCACCCAGGAGCTCGTCGACCGCAAGGTCACCTCCATCGCCTACGAAACAGTCGAGCTCCCCGATCGCACGCTGCCGCTGCTCGCTCCGATGAGCGAGGTGGCCGGCCGGCTGGCGCCGCAGGTCGGTGCCCACACGCTCATGCGCGCGCAGGGCGGCCGGGGCATCCTCATGGGCGGCGTGTCGGGGGTCTACGCCGCCAAGGTCGTCGTCATCGGCGCCGGGGTGGCCGGCATGAACGCCGCCGCCATCGCCATCGGCATGCAGGCCGAGGTGCTGCTGCTCGACCGCAACGTGGCCCGCCTCCGGCAGGCCGACGCGATCTACCAGGGGCACTGCCAGACCATCGCCAGCAACGTCTACGAAGTCGAGCGGGCGTGCGGCGACGCCGACATGGTGATCGGCGCGGTGCTCGTGCCCGGCGCCAAGGCGCCCACGCTGGTGAGCAACGACCTGGTGTCGCGGATGAAGCCGGGCAGCGTGCTCGTCGACATCTCCATCGACCAGGGCGGCTGCTTTGAGGACTCGCGCCCCACGACTCACGACGACCCGACCTATCGCGTCCACGACTCGGTGTTCTACTGCGTGGCCAACATGCCTGGCGCCGTCCCGCACACCTCCACCTACGCGCTGACCAACGTCACCGTGCCGTACGCCGTCGAGCTGGCCGACCGCGGCTGGCGCGAGGCGCTGCGGGCGGACCCGGCGCTGGCACTGGGGCTCAACACCCGCGCCGGTCAGGTCACCTACGGGCCGGTGGCCGAGGCGCACGGCATGGCCTCGGTCGGGCTCGCCGAGGTCCTGTCCTGACGGGTCGCTCGGGTGCGCCGGTCGGTGCGATGCCACTGCAGCGCGCGGTCCGCGGCTACCTGGACCATCTGGCGGTCGAGCGTGGGCTGTCGGCCAACACGCTGAGCGCCTACCGGCGCGACCTGCGCCGCTACGCCGGGTTCCTCACCGATCGCGGCGCGGGCTCGTTGGACGTGGTGCAGGAGGCCGATGTCGCCGCTTTCCTGCGCGGGCTGCGCGACGGTGACCCGTCAGCGCCGGCGCTGTCCGCCGGCAGCGCGGCGCGGACGCTGGTCGCGGTGCGCGGCCTGCACCGCTTTGCCGTGCGAGAGGGCTGGACCGAGGTCGACCCCTCCCGCGACGTCCGGCCACCGGCCCCGCCGCGGCGGCTGCCCAAGGCGATCACCGTCGAGCAGGTCGCCGCGATCCTCGACGCCGCAGGCGCCTCGGGCACGGCGCGGGCGCTGCGGGACCGCGCCCTGCTCGAGCTGCTGTACGGCACCGGTGCCCGCATCTCCGAGGCAGTAGGGCTCGACGTCGACGACCTCGACCTCGCCGACCGGTCGGTGCGCTACGCCGGCAAGGGCGGCAAGGAGCGGATGGTGCCGCTGGGGGGTTACGCCGCCCGCGCCGTCGACGGCTACCTAGTCCGGGGGCGACCGACGCTGGCCACCGCCGGCCGCGGCACCCCCGCACTGTTCCTCAACGCTCGCGGCAGCCGGCTGTCGCGGCAGAGCGCGTGGACCGTGCTGCGCGACGCCGCCGAGCGGGCCGGCGTGGCGGCGCCGGTGTCCCCGCACACGCTGCGGCACTCCTTCGCCACGCACCTGCTCGACGGCGGCGCCGACGTACGCGTCGTCCAAGAGCTGCTCGGGCACGCCTCGGTTGCGACGACGCAGGTCTACACCCTGGTCACCGTCGATCGGTTGCGCGAGGTCTACGCGACGGCTCATCCCCGGGCGCGGGCGGACGCGCCGCTCGGGCAGGCGGCGCTGCGACGGTAGGGTGGCGCGGCATATCCGGCGATGCCCCCCACCCCTCGTGTCCGAAAGGCTCTGACCTCGTGACCGGTTCCGCAGCCGACGCGACCGAGCCCGCGGCCGGCGGTCGCGGTCCCACCCGCCGGCCGCTGCCGGACTTCCCGGAACCGTCGCCGCCCGGCAGCCACGGGCCGGCGCGGGTCGTCGCCCTCTGCAACCAGAAGGGCGGCGTTGGAAAGACGACCACCACGATCAACCTCGGCGCGGCACTCGCCGGCTACGGCCGCCGGGTGCTCCTCGTCGACTTCGACCCGCAGGGCGCGCTCTCTGTCGGGCTGGGCGTCGACGCCCACCACCTCGACGTCTCGATCTACAACCTGATCATGGAGCGCGGCCTCGACGTCCGCGCCGTGATCCACGACACCGGCGTCGAGGGCATGGCGCTGCTGCCTTCCAATATCGACCTGTCCGCCGCCGAGGTGCAGCTGGTCGGGGAGGTGGCCCGCGAGCAGGCGTTGGCCCGGGTGCTCAAGCCGCTGCTCGGTGACTACGACGTCATCCTCGTGGACTGCCAGCCCTCGCTGGGCATGCTCACCGTCAACGCCTTGACGGCCGCCGACGGGGTGATCGTGCCGCTGGAGTCGGAGTACCTCGCCCTGCGCGGCGTCGCCCTGCTGCAGGAGACCATCGAGAAGGTCCACGAGCGCCTCAACGACAGGCTGGCGATCGACGGCCTGCTGGCGACCATGTACGACGGTCGCACCGTGCACAGCCGCGAGGTGCTCGCCCGGCTGGTCGACGCCTTCGGCGACCTGGTCTTCCACACCGTCATCGCGCGCACCGTGCGCTTCCCGGAGACGACGGTGGCCGGGCTGCCGATCACCGCGTACGCCCCCACCTCACCGGGCGCGGTGGCCTACCGCCAGCTGGCGCGCGAGGTGCTGGCCCGGTGGTCGACGGCGTGACCGCGGCGACGTCCGGGGACGTCGACCGGCCGGCCGGCGCCGGCGAGGCCTTCGCGGTCCACCTGCCCAACTTCGAAGGACCCTTCGACCTGCTGCTGGGGCTCATCGCCAAGCACCGGCTCGACGTGACCGAGGTCGCACTCTCGCTGGTGACCGACGATTTCATCGCGCACACACGCGCGCGCGGCGCCGAGTGGGACCTCGACCAGGCGACGGAGTTCCTCGTCGTGGCGGCGACGCTGCTCGACCTCAAGGCTGCTCGGCTGCTGCCATCCGGCGAGGTGGAGGACGAGGACGACCTGGCGTTGCTCGAGGCGCGGGACCTGCTCTTCGCCCGACTGCTGCAGTACCGGGCCTACCAGCGGGCAGCGGCCGCGATCGCGGCCCGGCTGGCGGAGGAGTCGCGCTGGCACCCGCGGGCCGTGGGCCTGGAGGAGCGTTACACCAGCCTGCTCCCCGACGTGGTGCTCGCCGTCGGCCCGCAGGAGCTGGCGGCCATGGCCGCCGGCGCGCTGGCGCCGAAGCCGGCCACGGTCGTCGGACTGTCCCACCTGCATGCGCCGCGGGTGAGCGTCCGCGAGCAGGCCGCGCTACTGGTCGAGCGGTTGCGCCGCTCCCGTACCGCGACCTTCCGTGCCCTCACCGCCGACTGTGACTCGACGGTGCACGTCGTGGCCCGGTTCCTCGCGCTGCTCGAGCTGTTCCAGGAACGGGCCGTGGCCTTCGATCAGCTGCAGCCGCTGGGCGAGCTCACGGTGCGTTGGACCGGCGATGACGAGGGCGTGGTCGGGGTGAGCGACGAGTTCGACGAACCGGCGACCGCGCGGTCGGCCGGCGAGGAGGGAACCCGGTGAGCGACGACGGCGACGGTGGGAGCAAGCAGACGGCGTGGCAGCTCGCCGGCGGGGAGGCGCCGTGGCTTCGGGCGGCGGTGGAGGCGATCCTGCTCGTCGTCGACGAGCCGGTGGACGAGGTCACGCTGGCCCAGGTGCTCGAGCGCCCGCGCGACGAGGTGCGTGCGGTGCTGGAGTCGCTGGCGGCGGACTACGACGAGCAGCGGCGCGGGTTTGTCCTGCGTCGGGTCGCCGGAGGGTGGCGCTACTACACCCGCCCGGAGTACGCGCCGGTGGTGGAGCGCTTCGTCCGCGACGGCCAGCAGGCCCGCCTCACACAGGCGGCGCTGGAGACCCTGGCCGTGGTGGCCTACCGCCAGCCCGTCTCGCGTGGCCGGGTTTCCGCGGTGCGCGGGGTCAACGTCGACGGGGTGATGCGGACCCTGCTGACCCGCGGCCTCGTCGAGGAGGCGGGCGTCGACCCGGAGAGCGGCGCGACGCTGTTCCGCACCACGACGTTCTTCCTGGAGCGGCTCGGCCTGCACTCGCTGGACGAGCTGCCGTCGCTGGCACCGTTCCTGCCCGACCTGTCAAGCGCCGAGCTCGCCGAGGTCGAGGAGGGCGGGCGTGGCTGACCCGGTGCGCCTGCAGAAGGTGCTCGCCGCGGCGGGGATCGGCAGCCGGCGCGGCTGCGAGCGGCTGATCGTCGACGGCCGGGTCGCGATCAACGGGGAGACCGTTCGCGCGCTCGGCACCCGGGTCGACGCGACCAGCGCGGTCATCACCGTCGACGGGCTCCGGGTCGCCACCGAGCAGGCCGGGCTCGTGCACCTCGCGCTCAACAAGCCGGTCGGCATGCTCAGCACCATGGACGACCCGGAGGGCCGACCAAGCCTCGGCGACGTGGTGGGGGACCGGGCGGTGCGACTGTTCCACGTCGGGCGACTCGACACCGAGACCGAAGGACTGATCCTGCTCACCAACGACGGCGAGCTGGCTCATCGGCTGACCCACCCCCGCTACGAGGTGCCCAAGACCTACCTCGCGGAGGTGCCGGGACCGGTTCCCCGCGACGTGGGCCGCCGGCTCAGGGCAGGCGTCGAGCTCGACGACGGGCGCGCGGTGGTCGACCGCTTCCGCGTGGTGGGGGACTCGCCGGGCAAGGCCATGGTCGAGGTGGTGCTGCACGAGGGTCGTCGGCACATCGTGCGCCGCATGCTCGACACGGTCGGGCTCCCGGTGCAGCGGCTGGTCCGGGTGCAGGTCGGGCCTGTCTACCTCGGCGAGCTGCGTCCGGGGAAGGTGCGGGTGCTGCGGCCGGCGGAAGTCGGTGCGCTCTACGCCGAGGTGGACCTGTAGTCGGCGTCGCTAGGGTGGCGCGTCGTGGCGGTGCGAGCGGTGCGAGGGGCCACCCAGCTCGAGGTCGATGAGCGGGAGCACCTCCTCGAACGCGTCGCCGAGCTCGTCGGCACCGTCATGGCCCGCAACGATCTCCACGCCGAGGATCTGGTGAGCATCGTCTTCACCTCGACCCACGACATCTCCAGCGAGTTCCCGGCGTACGCCGCGCGGTTGCTCGGCTTCACGGACGTGCCGCTGCTGTGCGCGCTGGAGATCGACGTCGACGGCGCGATGCCGCGGGTGATCCGGCTGCTGGCGCACGTGGAAACCGAACGGGCGCGCGCGGACCTGCACCACGTCTACTTGCACGGTGCGGCCGCCCTGCGCCGCGACCTGCCGCAGGACCCCGAGGACGTGCCAGGGTGAGGCCGCCGGCCAGCGTGCTGGTGGTGGGCGCCGGCCTGCTGGGAGCGTCGGTCGGGATGGCTTTGCGCCGCCGCGGCATCGAGGTGTGGCTCGACGACCGCGAGCCGGCGGCGGTGAGGGTGGCCGCCAGCCTCGGTGCGGGTCGGCCCGGCCGGCCCGACCGAGCGGTAGATCTCGCCGTCGTTGCGGTGCCCCCGGCGGCGACCGGTGCCGTGGTCGGCGACGTGCTGGCCGCCGGGACGGCAGCCGTCGTCACCGACGTGGCCAGCGTGAAGCAGGGCCCGGCCGAGGCGGTGGCCGAGCGGCTGCCGACGCAGGCCTCTCGCTATGTCGGCGGCCACCCGATGGCCGGTCGGGAGGTGTCCGGCGCTGCTGCGGCCCGCGGTGACCTGTTCGAGGCCCGACCCTGGGTGGTCTGCCCGGGGCCGGGCACCGACCCGGCTGCTCTCGACGTCGTCGAGGGGTTGGTGCACGCGGTGGGCGCCACCGCCGTACGGCTGTCGCCGTCCGAGCACGACGCCGCGGTCGCGCTGGTGTCCCACGCCCCTCACCTGCTGGCTAGCCTGGTCGCCGGACAGCTCGCCGCGGCCCCTGCCGAGGAGGTGGGGCTCGCCGGGCCGGGCATCTCCGACATCACGCGCGTGGCGGCCGGCGACCCGACGCTGTGGAGCGACATCCTCAGCGCCAACGCCCCCGCCGTGCGGGGCGTGCTGGCCGCCGTTCGCGACGACCTCGACGCGGTGCTCGCGGCACTGGGAGAACCGACCGGTGGGCGGGCGCTGCAGGAGCTGTTGGCCCGCGGCGTCGCCGGTCGGGCTCGGCTCCCGGGCAAGCACGGCGGGCGGCGTACCGAGTTCGCGCCGGTGCCCGTCGTCCTGGCCGACCGTCCCGGCCAGCTCGCGGCCTTGTTCGCCGACGTCGGTTCGGCGGGCGCGAACGTGGAGGACGTCCGCATCGAGCACAGCCCCGGCCAGCCGGTCGGCCTCGTGCAGCTCGCCGTCCGCCCGGACCAGGCGGCTCCGCTCGCGGCCGAGCTGCGCCAGCGCGGGTGGACCGTCCACGACTGAGGTCGGCCCGCCGTCCCTCTGCGATCTTGAGACATCGCCGGGCTCCTGAGCGCAGGAACGTCTCAAGATCTGTCGGCGCACCGCGATCTTGAGACGTTCCCGCCCCGAGTACAGCACCACCGCCTCAAGATCCACGGCCGCAAGATCTATGTCAGGCGCCGGTTCGATACGCTCGGGTCCCGTGCCGGAGCAGCCGCCGACCCCGCCGCTGGTCGTCGCGTTGGACGGGCCCTCCGGCTCCGGCAAGTCCACCGTGGCGCGCCGGGTTGCGAGCGCTCTGGCGCTGCGCTTCCTCGACACTGGCGCGATGTACCGCGCGGTCACCTGGCGCGCGCTCGACCGCGGGCTCGACCTGGCCGACCAGGACGCCGTCGCCGAGGTCGCCCGGCGCGCCGAGCTCAGGATGGGCACCGACCCCGCGACCCCGACCGTGAGCATCGACGGAGCCGACGTCACCGCGGCGATCCGGGAAACCCGCATCTCCGAGGCGGTGAGCGCCGTCGCGACCAACCTGGCCGTACGCTCCGAGCTGGTCGCCCGGCAGCAGGCGGCGATCCGCGCGGAGCCGGCGGGGATCGTCGCCGAGGGCCGCGACATCACCACCGTCGTCGCGCCAGAGGCACCGGTCCGGGTGCTGCTCACCGCATCCGGGTCGGCCCGGCTCGCCCGGCGGGCCCGTGAGCTGCACGGATCCGACGACCCGGAGGCGCTGGCGGCCACGACGGCCCAGGTGCACCGGCGCGACGCCCGCGACTCGACGGTTGCCGATTTCATGCAGGCCGCCGACGGCGTCGACGTCGTCGACTCCTCTCACCTCACGCTCGACGAGACCGTGGCCGCCGTGCTCGCGCTGGTGGCCGAACGTACGGGGGCTGCCAGCGGCGGCCCGGCCCGGCCGCACTGAGGCCGGGGACCGCCGCGGGCAGAGGCGTTCGCGAGAAGCGTCTGCGTTGGAACGTCTGCGTGGGAACGTCTGCGTGGGAACGTCTGCGTGGGAACGTCTGCGTGGGAACGTGGGCGGGCACGTCGGCGCGGCGATCGGCTGGGCGGAGATGGGCGGCGCGGCCGCCCGTACCCTTGCCGACGTGACCGGCGCGCTGCCCGACGAGACCCCGACCGCACCGGCAGCGGAAGGCCCGCTGCCGGTGGTGGCGGTCGTCGGACGCCCGAACGTCGGCAAGTCGACTCTCGTCAACCGCATCCTCGGCCGCCGCGAGGCGGTGGTGGAGGATGTGCCTGGTGTCACCCGCGACCGGGTGCCCTACGACGCCTCGTGGGGCGGACGGCGCTTCACCGTCGTCGACACCGGTGGGTGGGCGACCGACGCCGAGGGGATGGCCGCGCGCATCACCGCCCAAGCCGAGCTTGCCGCCGCCACCGCCGACCTCGTGGTCTTCGTCGTCGACACGCGGGTCGGAGCCCTCGACGAGGACGAGGCCGTGGTCCGGGTGCTGCGCCGCTCAGGTAGGCCGGTGCTCCTCGTCGCCAACAAGGTCGACGGACCGTCGAGCGAGGCCGACGCCACCGCCCTGTGGAGTATCGGGCTGGGCGAGCCGTACGCCGTTTCTGCGCTGCACGGGCGCGGCAGCGGTGACCTGCTCGACGCGTTGCTGGCCGCGCTGCCCGACGCTCCGGTCGACCTGGTCGAGGACAAGCCAGGGGGACCGCGGCGCGTTGCGCTGCTCGGCAAGCCCAACGTCGGCAAGTCCAGCCTGCTCAACCGGCTTGCCGGCACCGAGCGGGTGGTCGTCGACAGCGTCGCGGGCACGACGATCGACCCGGTGGACGAGCTCGTCGAGGTCGCCGGGCGTACGTGGCGGCTCGTCGACACCGCGGGCATCCGGCGCCGGGTCCACGAGGCCAGCGGGGCGGAGTACTTCGCCAGCCTGCGCACCCAGGCGGCCCTCGACCGAGCCGAGCTGGCGCTCGTGCTCGTCGACGCGAGCCAGCCGCTCACGGAGCAGGACCTGCGGATCGTCTCGCTGGCCGTCGACGCTGGGCGGGCGGTCGTGCTGGCGTTCAACAAGTGGGACCTCGTCGATGAGGACCGCCGCGCCGATCTCGGCCGCGAGATCGACCGGCAGCTCGCTCCCGTCGCCTGGGCTCCGCGGGTCAACGTCTCCGCCCGCACCGGACGCGCCGTCGACAAGCTCGTGCCGGCCATCGAAGCTGCGCTCGGCGGGTGGGAGACGCGGGTGCCCACCTCGCGGCTCAACGCCTTCCTCGGCCGGCTCGCCGCGGCGCATCCGCACCCGCTGCGCGGCGGGAAGCAGCCGAGGATCCTCTTCGGCACTCAGGCCTCCGCCGCGCCGCCGCGTTTCGTGCTCTTCGCAACGGGGTTCCTCGAGGCGGGCTACCGCCGCTTCATCGAGCGGCGGCTGCGCGAGGAGTACGGCTTCACCGGCACGCCGATCGCGCTGTCGGTGCGGGTACGGGACAGGCGCGGCCGGCAGGGCTGATCGCCTTGACCGGCGCAGCCGGCCAGGGCAGTCACTGGGGTAGCCTGCTGCTCCGTCCGGTGAGAGCCGGGTTTCGGGCTGTGGCGCAGCTTGGTAGCGCACTTGACTGGGGGTCAAGGGGTCGCAGGTTCAAATCCTGTCAGCCCGACGGGCTAAAATCGCAGGTCAGGGGCATGATCACCGATCTTCGCAAGATCGCGACTGAAGATCAACGGTCCACGTGGACCGCTGCGTGGACCAATGATCTTGTCCGCCGGCCGCTCGTGGTCCACGTGGACCGCTACTCGGAAACCGTGTCGGCATGGCGATGGGCGACCTTCCACTCGCCGCCCTCGCGGCGATACACCTGGGTGGCCCGAAGGGTGTAGCTGCGCGGCTGACCGTCCACGGAGGCCGCGCTGTGCTCCAGGCCGGCGGTGTAGGCCATGTCTTATGCCGACCTTCGAACTATGCCGACCTCTCTGGCGAAGGCGCCTTCCGGTGCGGCTTTCGGGGTCTGGGTGGTCGGCATAGTCACAGGGCCGTGAGCCACGCCAGGATGTCGGGCTCGGGCTGGTAGGTGCCGGGTTTCACATCGGGTGGCCTGGTCCGGTCGATCGCGGCCTGCTTGATCGCCATGTCGGCGTGGAGGTAGGCGTCGGTGCTATGGGTGTCGGCGTGTCCGAGCCACAGCGCGATCACTGTGACGTCGACTCCGGCGGCGAGGAGGTTCATCGCTGCGGTGTGTCGCAGGGTGTGCATGGTGACGTGCTTGCCGGCGAGGCTCGGGCAGGTCGTCGTTGCGGTGATGAGGTGTTTGGCAAGGCGGTGCTCGAGCGCATCGCGGGACAGCGGCTGTCCGTGGGGGCCGCAGAGCAGCGCAGCGCCTGGGCGGGCGGCGCGCTGGGCGAGGTAGGTCGTCAGGGTGGCCACGGTTGCTCGGGTCAATGGGGTGACGCGTTGACGTCGCCCTTTGCCGGTGCAGGCGACGTGGGGACCGGCGCCCAGATGGATGTCATCGAGTGTCAGGGAGCAGATCTCGCTGATACGCAGCCCGGTCTGCACCGCCAAGACCAGCAGGGCGTGGTCGCGTCGCCCGGTCCAGGTCTTGGTGTCGGGCGCGGCGAGGAGTGCGTCGACCTCGCCGGCGGTGAGGAACTCGATGACCGTCCTGGTGGTGCGTTTGGGCGGGATCGCGAGGGCTTGGGTGATCGTCGCGGCGTGCTCGGGATGGTCGGGCAGGGCTCGTCCGAGGACGGCGCGGATCGCGGTCAGCCGGGCGTTGCGGGTCCTGGCACTGTTGCCACGCTCGTGTTCGAGGTGGTCGAGGAACCCGGTCACGTTGGCTGCGGTGATGGCGTCGAGGTCGAGCGCGTCCGCAGGAACATCGAGCGTCGCAGTCAGGTACTTCAGGAGCATTCGCCAGGTGTCGCGGTAGGACCTGATCGTGTTGGCGGACAGGTCACGCTGGGTGTGGGCGAAGGTCGTGAAGTAGGTTTGCAGGCTGGTGGCCAGGGCGTTCATGCCGGTGCTCCTTCGGTTCCCTGCTCGTCGGGTTCGAGCATCCCGGCGGCCATGGCCATGAGATCCCCGGTCGCGGTCAAGTACCAGTAGGTGTGGGCGGCGTCGGAGTGGCCCAGCCAGGTGGCGAGCAGCGACAGGACCCGGTCGGGGTCCCCGCCATTGGCGTAGGTCGCGGTCATATGCGCGGTGGCGAAGGTGTGCCTGAGGTCGTGCAGGCGGGGGCGTGCCCGGCCGCGTGGGACCAGCCCGGCAGCCTCCCGGATTCGCTTGAACATGGACAGGAACGACACGTAGGCATACCTGGTCCCCTGGCAGGTCACGAAGACCGGGCCGTGGGGGTCGGGGTGCGTGGCGGTGCGGGCAGGCAGAGCGAGGTACTGCTGCAGCGCGGTCGTGGTCGACGGGTGCACGGGGACGAGTCGCTCGTGGGACTTCGCCGCCTTGATCACCAGCACGTCGTTGTCTTGGTCGATGTCATCGACTCCCAGGTTCAGCGCTTCGCCGATCCGCAAGCCCGTCGCGGCGAGCAGACCGATGACGGTGCGCGCCGTCGCGGCGATCCGCTCGTCGGCGAACTCGGTGTTGCAGGCGGCGAGCAGCGCATCGATGTCGTCTTGGGTGTAGATGTAGGGCACCGCTCGGGGCTTCCTGGCCGGCAGCAGACCACGGGGGATGACCGGCACGTCGACACCGTTGGCGTTGAGGTAGCCGGCGAAGCGGCGCACCAGCGACAGGCGCGTCGCCCACCACGAGGGGTGTGCGTCCGGATTGAGCCGGGCCCATGTCACTGCGTCGTCGATGGTGAAGGTCTGGCTCTGACCGCGTGCTTCGAGCCACGTGCAGAACAAGCCGACCTGCCGTTCGAGATCGTCCAGCTGGAACCCCAGCGCCCGGCGCATCACCAAGTACTCATCAAGTTCGACGCGCAGCGTCGGCGTCGTCGGGGTTGTCGGGGTGGTCATCGCGCCACCTGCCCGAACGGGACGACCAGCGTGCGAAGCGACGCGAGGTCAACCTTCGCGTAGGTCATCGTGGTGGCGGTGTAGGCGTGGCCAAGCAGCTCCTTGGCTTCGGTCAAGGTGCCACCCGCGGCCAGGACGTCCATCGCGGCGGTGTGGCGCAGTCGGTGCGCACGGATCTGATCGATCCCTGCCAGGTCTGACAACCGGGCGATGATCCCCGATATCGCTGAGGGCGCCATCATCTGCCGTGGCGCCCTCAGCCGCACGAACACGGCCCGGTCCAGCGCGGGCGGCCGAAGCCGCAGCCACGCTTCCAATGCCTGGCCCACGTCGACCGGCAGCGGCAGCGTGTGCTCGCGGCCCTTGCCGGTGACCTTCAGCAGCCCACTGGCCCAGTCGATGTCGTCGAGCCTGAGACGGGCGGCTTCACCAGCGCGCAGGCCCAGTCGCACCAGGATCATCACGACCGCTCGGTCCCGTGCCCCGATGGCAGTGACCGGATCGCACACGCCCAGCAAAGCTGCGACCTGCTCGGCGTCCACGCCACGCGGCACGGATCGTCGTTTCCCAGCAGGCTTGAGGATCCCGGCGCTCAGGTCACGGTCAAGGTGGCCGGTGGCCAGTGCCCACCGCAGCAGAGAGCGGACCGAGCCGACGATGTGAGCACGGGCCACGACACCGTAGGGTCGGCCGCGGTCGGCGACGTAGGCGTTAACGATGGCTGCGTCGAGCCGGTCCCACTGTACCGACCCGTCAGCGGCCGTCATCTCGTCCAAGAGGCCGGCGGCGTAGTGACAGTAGGCCGCGATGGTCTTCGCGGCCAGACCGCGCTGGCCGCACATCCAGGAACACCAGTCCTCGACCGCGACCTGGACCGGCGTGAGCTGATCCGCTTCGATTCCGGCCACGCCGAGATGGCCGGCGGACGCCAAGAACCGGCGCATCGTGCCCGTCCATCGCTTCACCGAAGCGCACGGAAGATCTCGCGAGAGCTCCGCTGCGACGAAGCCGGCGAGCAGGTCCTCGTCGATGGCGTCGAGACCGGCGCCCACCTCCTGCATCCACGCGCTCAACCGTCCCAGCAGGTTGCTGATCCCGGCCGCTGAACCCGGCGAGTACCCCTGCGCCGCCGACCATGCCGAGCACTCGCCCAGCACTGTCGGTGCCAGGGGACCCACCGCGACCCGTGGAATCCGAACCGGGTAAGACCGGGCAGTTGACGATCTCTTCGTCACGGACATCACCTCCAGACACTCCGTGTCTGAAGGGTCACCGCGGCTACGCGACTATGCCGACCTGCCGAGCCTCACCACCGCTGATGACCTGGGCCAACCGCAGGAACGTCGGCATAGTTCGAAGGTCGGCATAAGACACGTAATGCCGACATCGGCATTACGTGTCACCCACCACGTCGTACGCCTGAAGCTCGAACGCGTACGAGGTGCAGTCGGCGAAACGCTCCTCGAGGAAGCCGAAGAGCTCGCCGACCTCCTGCTGTCCGTAGGCGCTGCGCCACGCACCCAGCACGCTCACCGGCTCCTTGCGGGACCAGAGCGCCCGACGAGGGGCCGCGTCCCCGTTGTGCAGGGCGAGCTCCGCTTCGTACAGCGCGGTCCTGACCCAGGCCAGGAAGTCGTCGCGGTCGGTCATTCCGTGAGCGTGCTCCCGGTCCAGCGCCTTGCACAACTCGAGGGCTGGGTGCTGGCACGCTGGCTTGTGCGCGTCACGATCGGCTTCCGCCGGGTGCGCGACGGACCACCTGCGCTACCGCGTGCCGCGGCAGGCGTAAGCCCCGACGGGATCATGTTCACGGACGCCGACCACCGTGGTAACGGGTCGCGGGGCTTCACGGCCGAAGCAGCACCTTGATGGCGCGGCGCTCGTCCATGGCGCGGTAGGCATCGGCGGCCCGCTCGAGCGGCAGCGTGAGGTCGAACACCCTTCCGGGGTCGATCTCCCGCTTCCAGATCCGGTCGATCAGCTGGGGCAGGTAACGACGCACCGGCGCGGGACCGCCGTGCAGGTGGACATGCGAGTAGAACAGCTCCTGGCCGGGCAGGTCGACGCCGTGCGCGACGCCGACGAAGCCGACGTACCCCCCGGCGCGCGTGGAGCGGATCGCCTGCATCATCGACTCTTGGGTGCCGACCGCCTCGATGACCGAGTGCGCACCCAGGCCACCGGTGAGCGCCTTCACCTCCGCGATGCCGTCGTCGCCGCGCGCGGTCACGATGTCCGTCGCGCCGAACTCGAGCGCCAGCCGCTGCCGGGGCTCGTGGCGGCTCATCGCCACGATCCGCTCGGCGCCCAACTGGCGGGCCGCCAGCACCGCGAGCAGGCCGACCGCGCCGTCACCAACGACCGCGACCGTCCTGCCCGGTCCTACCGCGGCGGCGTCCGCGGCGAACCAGCCGGTGCCGAGGACGTCCGAGGCCGCGAGCAGGCTCGGGAGCAGGTCGTCGGAAGGGAGATCCGGAGTGGCGACCAGCGTGCCGTCGGCCAGCGGAACCCGCAGGCGCTCGGCCTGCGCGCCGCCCGCGCCCACGGGCTCGCGGTGGATGCACGCGCTCTGGTAACCCGCCCGGCAGATCTCGCAGGTGTTGTCGGAGGCGAAGAACGAGCCGACCACGAACTGGCCGGGCTTGATCGTCCGGACGTCCGTTCCGACCTCCTCGACGATGCCGACGTACTCGTGCCCGATCGGGGTCGGCTCGGTGACCGGGTCGATACCGCGCCAGTCCCACAGATCCGACCCACACACGCAGGTGGCGGACAGCCGGAGGATCGCGTCGGTCGGGGCGGTGATCTCCGGGTCGGCACGCTCTTCGACCGCACATCTCCGGGGGCATGGAGGACGGCTCCACGCATGGTCTGCTCCTTCACGTGAGACAGGTAGGTCGGGGGCCGCGCAGGATCACGACCCGCGATCACCATCGTCGGTCATGTGCCGTACGCCTGGAGGTCCACCCCCGTCGTACCCACCGGCCCTCGACCCCAAGATCGGAGGAGCACCGTGCAGATCGAGCCGAAGCAGCCCACCACCAAAGGACCTGCCGAGTGGTTCACCGGGGACGTCTACATCGACCCCATCGCGACGCGGAAGCCCGAACCCTCCCGCATGGCCGTCAGCCGCGTCCGCTTCACCCCCGGGGCTCGCACTGCGTGGCACTCCCACGCGGTCGGGCAGACGCTCCACGTCACCCAAGGGGTCGCGCTCATGCAGGCCCGGGGCGGCGTGATCCTCGTGGTGCGCCCTGGCCAGACCGTCCACACGCCCCCCGGCGAGGTGCACTGGCACGGCGCCACACCGGACGACTTCATGGAGCACTTCGCCATGCTCGAAGGCGTCGCCGAGGGCCCGGGGACGACATGGTTGGAGCACGTCACCGATGAGGTCTACCGCGCCCGGTAGCCCACACCCGGCGGACGACCCGGCGCAACGCGAGCGCGCTGCCGCGGCCGCCAACCCGCCGGTGACCCACCGGCGGGGGTTGCGGCCGTCGGGCCGCTTGCGGAACGTCATCGTCTCCATGACGGGGGAGGTCCTCGAGGCCGGTCCGCTCCCAGGCGACGCAGTGCAAACCGGCGGGCTACAGCTGGTCGGGGCGCAGCAGCGGCACCACCTCGAACGCCGGCTCCGCCAAGCCGAGGGCGTGGAACTTCGCCCGCAGCTGCGCGGCGTGCAGGGCCGCGGCGGCGGCGTCGCCGTACGGCCCGAGGACCAGTCTGCGGCCGTTCGAGGCGTCGGCCTGCACGAGCGCGTGCGGCGCGTCGCGCGTGGAGTCGGCCAGTCGCCCGAGCAGGTTGTCCACCACGTGACGCAGCTCGGGGGGCGAGACGGACGGCATGCCGGGCGGCCTCCCTCGACGACGTGGCGTCTGACACTTATATCCGGACCCCCGCGGCGCGAGGTCCGTTCTGCAGGCAATAGCCGCGGTTCGGCCAGTAGAGTCGGGCTGCTCGGACGATGTCGGCGGTTCGGAGGCACGGGTGGAATCGCCTGCTGGGGGCACGTCGGCCGGCGGATCGCCGGCTGCGGACTTGCCCGGCGCCGGGGCGCCCGCTGCCGATGAGGCTGATGCGGCCCCGAGCGACCGCATCCTCACCGTCCCCAACGCGCTGTCGATGCTGCGCCTGCTCGGCGTCCCGGTGTTCCTCTGGCTCATCCTCGGCCCGCGGGCCGACGGCTGGGCGTTGCTGCTGCTCGTGGCCTCGGGCGCGACCGACTACCTCGACGGGTACATCGCCCGCCGCTACGGCCAGGCGAGCCGGCTCGGCGCGCTCCTCGACCCCGTTGCCGACCGGCTCTACATCCTGGCGACCCTGGTCGGACTGGTGCTCCGCGGCATCGTTCCGTGGTGGTTCGCCGCCGCCATCGTCCTGCGCGACGTGCTGCTCGCGAGCCTGGTCCCGGTGCTGCGTCGCTACGGCTACCTCGCGCTGCCCGTGCACTTCATGGGCAAGGCGGCCACGTTCAATCTCCTGTACGCGTTCCCGCTCCTGCTCCTCGGCGACGCCACCGGAAGGCTCGCCTCGGTGGCTCTCGTCTTCGGGTGGGCCTTTGCCATCTGGGGGTTCGCGCTGTACTGGTGGGCGGGCTTCCTCTACGCGCAGCAGGGCTGGCAAGTCGTGACCGCGGCCAGTGTCGGCGCTGGAGCGGCCGGACGGGCCAGCCGGGCGTGACAGCATGGCGACGATGAGCGAGCGCACGACGACGCCGGGGGGACCGGCCCGGGGGACGCCGGAAGGCTTCACCCCACGGCGGCCCGACGCGTCGATGTCGCTGCTCAACGACCTGCTGCACGAGCCGGGCGACGCCGAGTACGTCGTGGCCGCCCGGCGCCGCCGCATGACGGGGGCCGCACCGCCGAGGCGCCGACCCTGGGTAGCGGCCGGAGTCCTCGTCACGGTCGGCGTCCTGCTCGCGGCCGGCGTGCTGGAGGCGCGCAGCCAGGCCGACACGATCGATCGGGACCGAGCCGGCCTGGCCGCCCGCATCCGTGCCGAGACGTCGATGACCGATTCCCTCGAGCGCCAGGCCGGCGACCTCGACGCGCAGGTCTCCCGTTTGCGCGCGGCCCTCACCAGCCATGGCGGGGGCGGTGTGGACGCGGGCCGTCTCGCCACGCTGGGGGGCGCGACCGGCACGTTGCCGGTGGCCGGTCCCGGGCTGCGTGTGACGCTGTCCGACGCCACCGAGCAGCCCGTCCAGACGACCGGCTGCGAGTACGGGCGCATCCTCGACGTCGACGTCCAGCGCCTCGTCAACGGGCTGTGGGCCGCCGGGGCGGAGGCGGTCAGCGTGGGCGGCCAGCGGCTGACCGCACTCACCGCGATCCGCTCGGCCAACGACACCATCCTCGTCGGCTACCGGCCGATCGCCGCGCCCTACGAGGTCCTCGCGGTCGGAGACCCGCGCACGCTGGAGGCCCGGCTGGCCTCCGGCGAGGCAGGCGACTGGTTCAGCAGCCTCGTCGACCTGTGCGGCGTCGGCTACACCGTGGAGACGCTCGACGAGGTGCGCCTCCCCGGCGCCCCCGGGACCGACATCCGCTACGCCGAACCGGTGGCTGCCGCGGGCCCGGCTGCGGACGCGGATGGTCACTCGTGATCGCCGTCCTGGGACTGCTCCTCGGCGTGGGCGCCGGGCTGCTGCTCGACATCTCGGTGCCGCTCGGCCTGCAGCCGTACCTCCCGATCGCCATCGTCGCCGCGCTCGACGCGCTCTTCGGCGCCGCGAACGCCGCCCTCATGGGCGTCTTCGACGACAGGGTCTTCGTCGTCTCCTTCGTCTCGAACGTGCTCGTCGCTGGGCTCATCGTCTACCTCGGCGACCAGCTCGGCGTCGGGTCGCAGCTGTCGACCGGCGTCGTTGTCGTGCTCGGCATCCGCATCTTCTCCAACGCCGCCGCGATCCGACGCAGGCTGCTGCGCGCATGACGCAAACATCCCCGCCGCCGCCGAGCCCCTGGGCCGCCCTCAGGCTGCGCGGCCTGGTCAGCCTCAAGCTCACCCGGGGTCGACTCGGGATCGCCGTGCTGTGCGCCGTCCTCGGCTTCGCCACGGTGGTGCAGGTCCGTTCGAGCGACACCACGGTGCTCGAGCGATCGCGGCGCACCGACCTCGTCCAGATCCTGGAGGAGATCTCGCAGCGCTCGACCCGCCTGGAGCAGGAGGTCTCGCGGCTGCAGGTGACGCGCGACGAGTTGCGCAGCGGCGCCAACAGGGCTCAGACGGCCATCGAGGAGGCGCAGCAGCGGGCCCGCACGCTGGCGGTGCTCGCCGGCACGACCCCCGTGAAGGGTTCCGGCATCGTGCTCGTGCTCGCCGACCCCGAGGGGAAGTTCGGGTCAGCCGGCATGCTCGGCGCCGTGCAGGAGCTGCGGGCGGCCGACGCGGAGGCGATCGAGATCGCGGGCGCCAACGGCAAGAAGGCGCGCGTCGTCGTCAGCACAGGCTTCACTGGCACCGACAGCGGCGTGGCCGTCGACGGGACGGAGCTCACCAGCCCGTACCGGATCATCGCGGTCGGCGACCCGGCCAGCCTCGCCGGCGCCATGCGCTTCCCGCGCGGCGTGCTCGCCCAGATCGAGGGGGAGGACGTCGGCGGCACCGGAAGCGTCACCGAGCTGGAGTCGGTCACGGTCGACGCGGTCGCGCCGGTGCCCTCGCCGACTTACGCCTCGCCGATCCCGGACGACGGTTAGTGGCCCGGTTAGTGACCCGCCACGGTTGTCCGTCGCCCGTGCGGGCACATAGGTTGGGCAGCCACAACGTCAACCTCTAGTTGCGGTCGAGACTTCGTCCGCCCTTCGGGGCACCATCTCAGGAGGCCGGGACGCCCATGCCCTTCTGCACCAACTGCGGCCACGACAACCCCGAGGAGGCCAACTTCTGCGCGCAGTGCGGCACCGCACTGCGACCGAGTGGGCCGGCCGGCGCGGACCGTCCCGCCGAGGCGACCGGAACGGTGTCTCTCTCAGCGCTCGAGATCGAGCGGGCTGGTGAGGAGGGCGGCGAGCTCAGCGACTCCGAGCGGGCCGCCGTCGAGGCGCTGCCCGCCGGCAACGCGCTGCTCGTGGTGCGCCGGGGACCCAACTCCGGTAGCCGCTTCCTGCTCGACACCGAGGTGACGACCGCCGGGCGGCACCCGGACTCCGACATCTTTCTCGACGACGTGACGGTCTCCCGCCGGCACGCCGAGTTCCGGCGCGCCGAGGGCGGTTTCGTCGTCCGCGACGTCGGCAGCCTCAACGGCACCTACGTCAACCGCGACCGCATCGACGACGCCGTCCTGGCCAACGGCGACGAGGTGCAGGTCGGCAAGTACCGCCTGGTGTTCTACGCGAGCCCGCTGGACATTCGGGGGGACGTGCGGTGACCCGGGCCGCCCCCGCCCGCTCGACGGGGCGCACGGGCGCGGCCACGAGCTCGCTGTCCATCGGAGAGGTCCTCGCCACGCTGCGCCCGGAGTTCCCCGACATCAGCATCTCCAAGATCCGCTACCTGGAGTCCGAAGGGCTTGTCGAGCCGGAGCGTGCACCGTCGGGTTACCGCCGGTTCAGCCACGCCGACGTCGCGCGGCTGCACTACGTGCTGGCGGCCCAACGCGATCACTACTGGCCGCTGCGCGTCATCAAGGACGCGCTGGACGCGATCGACCGCGGTCTCGCGCCGCCGGCGCCGCTCGAACGCCCGGGGGTCCCGACCGCGGTCGCGGTGCTCGGCGAGGACGGCATGCCCGACCCGGCGTCCTTCCGACGGGACGGCGAGGGCCTGCGGCTGACCCGCGTGGAGCTTGTGGAATCCGCCGGCGTCGACCCCGAGCTGTTGGCCTCGCTGGAGGCCTACGGCTTGCTGGGCAGCGTGGGCAATGACTTCTTCGACGCCGACGCGCTGGCCGTCGCCCGGACCGCGGGGGAGCTGACGCGCTACGGCCTCGAGCCGCGGCACCTGCGGGCGATCAAGACCGCCGCCGAGCGCGAGGTCGGGCTGGTCGAGCAGGTGGTGGCCACCATGGCCCGGTCGCGCACCCCCGATGCCCGCGGCCGGACCGAGGAGGCCGTCCGCGACCTGTCCGCGCTCATGGTCCGATTGCACGTGGCGCTCGTGCGGGCCTCCCTGCCCCGGGTGCGCTGAGTCAGCCCACCGCGGTCGCGCTGGACCCAGGCTGGCGGCGTACGCGGGGTAGTGTGCTGGTGTGCTGAAGCTCGACGTGGTGGGTGTCCGCGTGGAGATGCCGTCCAACCAGCCGATCGTGCTGCTCCGAGAGGTCGAGGGCAGCCGCTACCTGCCAATCTGGATCGGCGCGGGGGAGGCCACGGCGATCGCGTACGCGCAGCAGGGGCTCGTGCCGGCCCGTCCACTGACTCACGACCTGCTCAAGGACGTCGTCTCGGCGCTGGGCCAGCAGCTCAACCAGGTCAACATCACCGAGCTGCGCGAGGGCGTGTTCTACGCCGAGCTGCGCTTCGCCTCCGGGGTCTCGGTCAGCGCGCGGCCCTCCGACGCCATCGCGCTGGCGCTGCGGACCGGATCGCCGATCTTCGGGGCGGGCGAGGTGCTCGACGAGGCGGGCATCCCAGTGCCCGACGAGCAGGAGGACGAGGTCGAGAAGTTCCGGGCATTCCTCGAGGAAGTCACCCCGGAGGACTTCGACCCGGCCAGCGAGTGAGACCTACTCTCGACCTGAAGTCGAGAGTCACCGTGAGCGTGTTGCGTTGACGTCGGCTGCGGGCGGGCCTAGCGTCGCTCGCCTAGTGCTCCTGGTGTAACTCCACCGGTGGAACCTCGCCTTCCGGGGATCTGGGGCCATGACAGACGGAGGTCAGCCGTGACCGGACCGGGCGACCCGCCCCCTGGCGACGCAGCGCTGGTCGACGACGCCGCGGTCCGCCGCACAGCCGCGGCGCGCGCCGGAGCCCAGGGCCTGCTCTTCGACGACCCGGTCGCCCTTCCAGACGATCTCGGCTACCGCGGCCCGGTGGCGGCGCAGGTCGCCGGCATCACCTACCGCCAGCTCGACTACTGGGCGCGCACCGGGTTGGTCGAGCCGACGGTGCGCTCGGCGTCGGGCAGCGGCACCCAGCGGCTCTACAGCTTCCGCGACATCCTGGTCCTCAAGATCGTCAAGCGGCTGCTCGACACGGGGGTGTCGCTGCAGCAGATCCGCACCGCGGTGAGCCACCTGCGCGAGCGCGGTGTCGAGGACCTCGCCGGCATCACCATCATGAGCGACGGGGCCAGCGTCTACGAGTGCACCTCGGCCGATGAGGTCGTCGACCTCGTCCAGGGCGGCCAGGGGGTGTTCGGCATCGCCGTCGGGCGGGTGTGGCGCGAGGTCGAGTCGACCCTCGTCGAACTGCCCGGCGAGCGGCCCGACGACGCCGTCGGGGAGCCGCACCCCAGCGACGAGCTCGCCGTCCGGCGGCGCGCCCGTTCCGCCGTCTGACGCGGCCTCCTGTCCGGCATGCCATGCATCCGGCTCGGGTAGGCTCGGCCTGCTGACGACACCGTCCGGGAGAGTCCGCTGCGCGGCGCCGAAGGGGCAACCTCCCCGGAACCTCTCAGGCCACCGGACCGGACGGGCGAGGCGACTCTGGAGCACCCGGTCGCGCCGGGTGTGACAGAGGGGGAGGCCCGCCGCCCGACCGGGCGGCAGCGACCGTGCACGCGAGGAGCCTCCGCCGTGACCACACCCATCAGCCCGCCGCGGCGTACCCTCGCCGACCTCGAGGCCGGCTTCGCGTTCTCCTCCCGCCACATCGGGCCGTCCCCCGCCGACGTCGAGCGCATGTTGGGCGTGCTCGGCCAGCCCTCCCTGGACGCGCTGGTCGACGCCGCCGTGCCAGCTGGGATCCGTACGAGCAGGGCGCTCGATCTTCCGGTGCCGGCTGGCGAGAGCGAGGTGCTGCAGGAGCTGCGCGAGCTGGCCGCCCGCAACCGGGTGATGGTGCAGATGATCGGGCTCGGCTACTCCGAGACGGTCACGCCGCCGGTGGTGCTGCGCAAGGTGCTGGAGAACCCCGGCTGGTACACCGCCTACACCCCGTACCAGCCGGAGATCTCACAGGGGCGGCTGGAGGCGCTGCTCAACTACCAGACGGTGGTGTCCGACCTCACCGGTCTGCCCACCGCCAACGCCTCGCTGCTCGACGAGGCAACCGCCGTCGCCGAGGCGGTCACGCTGATGCGCCGCGCGGTCAAGGCCGGCCCGCCCCGAGTCGTCGTCGACGCCGATTGCCTGCCGCAGACGCTCGCCGTGCTGCGTACCCGCTGCGTTCCGTTGGGCATCGAGGTGGTCGAGGCCGACCTCGGCGGCGGCGGCGACCTGCCCGACACCGAATTCTTCGGGCTGGTGCTGCAGCATCCCGGCGCCTCCGGGCTGGTCCGCGACGACGCGGGGCTCGTCGCCGCCGCCCACGAGCGGGGAGCGCTGGTCACGGTGGCCGCCGACCTGCTGTCGCTGGTTCTGCTCCGCGCACCCGGCGAGCTCGGCGCCGACGTCGCGGTGGGGTCGTCGCAGCGCTTCGGGGTGCCGATCGGGTACGGGGGGCCGCACGCGGCCTACATCGCGGTGCGCGCCGGCCTCGAGCGCTCGCTGCCCGGCCGCCTCGTCGGGGTCTCCGTGGACGCCGACGGCGCGCCGGCCTACCGGCTGGCGCTGCAGACCCGCGAGCAGCACATCCGCCGCGAGAAGGCGACGTCGAACATCTGCACCGCCCAGGTGTTGCTCGCCGTCATCTCGAGCATGTACGCCGTCTACCACGGTCCGGACGGGCTGCGCGTCATCGCCGAGCGGGTGCACCGGTTGGCCACGCTGCTGGCCGCCGGCGCGGCGCGACTGCCCGGCGTCGAGCTCGTCCACGACCGCTTCTTCGACACCGTGCAGCTCAGGGTCCCGGGCCGGGCCGGCGAGGTCGTGGCCGCCGCCGAGCGACGCGGCATCAACCTGCGGCTGGTCGACGTCGACATCGTGGCCGCCAGCCTCGGCGAGCCGGTGACCCGCCGCCATGTCGAGGCGGTGTGGTCGGCGCTCGCCGAGGTCATGGGCAACAGTCAGGCCGACGTGGGGTGGGAGGACCTCGACGGCCTGACAGATGACCCACTGCCGGCGCAGTGGCGGCGCACCGACGAGGTGCTGCGCCACCCGGTGTTCCACGAGCACCGCTCGGAGACGGCGATGCTGCGCTACGTCGTGCGGCTGGCCGACGTCGACTACGCGTTGGACCGCGGGATGATCCCGCTCGGGTCCTGCACGATGAAGCTCAACGCGACGACGGAGATGGAGCCGGTCACCTGGCCGGAGTACGCCACCCCGCACCCGTTCGCCCCGGCCTGGCAGACCGAGGGCTACCGCGAGCTCATCGGCCAGCTGGAGGGCTGGCTGGCCGAGGTCACCGGCTACGCCCGGGTGTCGATCCAGCCCAACGCCGGCTCGCAGGGAGAGCTCGCCGGGCTGCTGGCGGTCCGGGCCTACCACCACGCTCGCGGCGACGAGGGCCGCGACGTCTGCCTCATCCCGTCCAGCGCGCACGGAACCAACGCCGCGTCCGCAGTCATGGCCGGCATGCGCGTCGTGGTCGTCAAGGCGGCGGCCGACGGCACCGTCGACCTCGACGACCTGCGGGCGAAGGTGGAGCAGCACCGAGACGTGCTCGCCGCGATCATGGTGACCTACCCGTCGACACACGGCGTCTACGAGGAGGGCATCGCCGAGCTCTGCCAGATCGTGCACGGCGCGGGCGGGCAGGTCTACGTCGACGGAGCCAACCTCAACGCGCTGCTCGGGCTGGCCAAGCCGGGGGAGTTCGGCGGCGACGTCAGCCACCTCAACCTGCACAAGACGTTCTGCATCCCGCACGGTGGCGGCGGGCCGGGGGTGGGGCCGATCGGGGTACGCGAGCACCTGGTGCCGTACCTGCCCAGCCACCCCCTGCACCCCGATCCTCACCTGCGCGAGGGAGTCGGCCCCGTGTCTGCGGCGCCGTACGGCTCGTCGTCGATCCTGCCGATCTCGTGGGCCTACATCCGGCTCATGGGCGCGGAGGGACTGACCCGCGCGACGCAGGTCGCGGTGCTGGCCGCCAACTACGTCGCCGCCCGGCTGCGTGAGGCGTACCCGGTGCTCTACGCCGGGCGCGGCGGGCTGGTCGCCCACGAGTGCATCCTCGACCTGCGCCCGATCAGCAAGGCCACCGGCGTCACCGTCGACGACGTGGCCAAGCGGCTGGTCGACCACGGCTTCCACTCCCCGACGATGTCCTTCCCGGTGCCGGGCACGCTCATGGTGGAGCCGACCGAGTCAGAAGACCTGGCGGAGCTCGACAGGTTCTGCGAGGCGATGCTCGCGATCCGCCGGGAGATCGACAAGGTGGCCGCGGGGGAGTGGCCGGCCGAGGACAACCCGCTCGTGAACGCCCCGCACACCGCCGCCCACATCGCCGGCAAGTGGGACCACCCCTACACCCGCGAGGAGGCGGCCTACCCCTCGGGCGTGCCGGTGGCGAAGTACTGGCCGCCGGTGCGCCGCATCGACGGGGCGTACGGCGACCGGCACCTGGTCTGCTCGTGCCCGGCGCCGGAGGCGTACGACGGGTAGCCACCTGCGCGGACGCCGACCTGACGGTCGGCGGCGAGTCAAGCAGGTCCCAGCCGGCCGAGACCGTGCTTGATCGCGATCTCCCACGAGCTGGCCGCTGAGAGGAACAGCGCACTTCGGGGGTCGACCAACTCGTCGACGAGGCGACCCGGCCGCTCGGGACGAGACGTCAACCAGAGGAACACGTGGGTGTCGAGCAGGGCCTTCACGCGCCGAAGGCCTGCGCGATGTCGTCGGGAAGCAGGGCGTCGAAGTCTTTGCCGATCCGTACGCGTCCGCGATCGGTGCCGAAGCGACGCTTGGCCGGTGTCGTCGGTGCCACGAGTCGGGCGACCACTTCGCCGCGGCGGGTGATGTCGATCTCCTTACCAGCGGTGACGCGCTCGAGCAGCCGCGACAGATGGTCCTTGCCTCGCGCACCCGGACCCGCGGTCTCCTCACCTGCCCAGTCTGCACTGGTCCGCACGAGCGAGGGCGTGGCGGCGGAGGCGCGTCATCCCGCAGCTGCGCCGACCTGGTGCCGGTCGATGCCGAGCCGGGCGCGATCGGCGGCGGCGCGCCCCTCGGCCCACCCTTCCCCGTTGCTGATGCGGGCCTGCTTCGCCACGGTGCGCGGGAACAGCCGGTGCCACTCGGCGTCCACGTGCTCGGCCCGCTTCGCCAGCAGCGGGACCAGCTCTCGACTGCGACCGGTCTGCTCGGTCGCCGTCTGCGCCGACTCGCGGAGGCGTTCGCCGATGCGGTCGGCGTACGACACGAGGAACGACCGGCGGAACGACGTCGTGCTCGACCGGCCGTGCCGGCCGACGCGGCTGCCGCAGCGCAGCATCGCGGCGTCGGCCTGGACGAGCAGGGAGGTGGCCAGCAGCTCGACCGCCTCCAGGTCGTGAGGCTCGCCGACGACGGTGCTGAATCCGAACTGCTCGGCGACGACGGCGCGGCAGCGGTTGGCGTCGGCGACTGCGTCGATGAGCAAGGCCTTGGCCAACACGTACGGCGGGTCGATCCACAGCCGCCGCGCGCCGACATCGTCGGCACCGGTGGCGGTCGACTCCTCGTCCATGATCCGGTCGAGGGTGTAGCGGGTGATGAGCTCCTGCGCCTTGGCCGACAGGGCCTCCGCTTCCTCGGCGAACGGGGTGGCCTCCGCCTTGGCGAGCAGGGCGCGCACCCGGGCCAGCGCCTTCGAGTCGGTGCTCGAGCTAGCCGCGGTGGCCTGGGGAGGTGTCCCCGGGGGCGGGACGACGGGGGCGACGACGGGCAGGACCGCCACGGTCGCCGCGAGGCCCAGCAGCAGCTCCAGGCCTTCTGCGGTCGCGGGGTCGGCGGGGCTCGGCGCGCCCATCTCGTCGAGGTCCGCGCGCCAGGCCGCCGGCACCCGCTCTCGAGGATGCCGGGCCGCCTCGCCCGCGAGCAGGGACGCCAGCGCCGGCAGGTGCCCTTCGGCGAGCCGACGCCGACACAGCTGCGCGAGGTCGGTGGGCGCCCAGCCGCCGCGGACGACCGCGACGATCAGCTGTCGCAGGAGATCGTGGACCGCCGCCGTCACCGCCGCCGGCGCGGCCGGACTGCCCGGCCCGGTGAGCAGCCGGGCGTAGGTGCGGGCCGCCGCCCGGTCGGCGTTGATCGCGGCGATGGCGGCCTGGATGTGCCCGTCAGCCACCGCGCGCTCGTCCCTGAGCCACCACCCCGCGCCGAGGTCCTCCCCTCCGCCTCGCGCGGGCCGGGCGCCCGGACGATCGGCGCGGCGGTGCGCGCGCTTGTGCTGCTTGGCGGCGCGGCGCTGCCGGTTGTTGATCCCCATGCGAGCTTGGCCTTCCCTGCGGCGGCGGGGCGTTCTGCTGGACGCGGGCGAGTGTCCGACCCACCCCGGACACAACCGCCTCCGCTCGCATCGGACACCATCGACAGCCGCCGGGTGCGCAGGCGCGCCGTACGCCGAGCCAACTCCTTCCGGACGACGTACGTGTCAGCAGATGTAGTAGTACGCTACGACGGTGCTGACGGTCCTGGAGGTCGCCGCGCGGGTCGGCAGGGACCCGGAGACCGTCAGACGGTGGATCCGCTCCGGCAAGCTGCCGGCGCACAAGATCGGGCTGCAGCACATGGTGGAGGAGGCCGACCTACCGGTCCCCTTTGACGAAGCGAAGGTTCCATCCGGCTGGGGCCGCACCATCACCGGTGAGCCGATGCCCGACGTGGTGGCGGCCATCCGGCGCGGCCGCTCCGGTCACTGAGGATGCACCTGCTCGTCGACGCCAGCGTCCTCGTGCGGCTGGCCCTGGAGTCCCGCGGCTTCGGCCTCCTCTCGCCGGCGCACGTCCTGCACACTCCGGCGCTGGGGCGTTCTGAGTCGTTGTCGGCGCTCCACGAGCTCCGCTGGCGGCGGGAGATCTCGTCCCGGCTGGTCGTCCGAGCGCGTGACCGCCTCCTGGACGCGCCGGTGCACGAGTTCGCCGATGAACGCCATCGGGCCGAGGCATGGACGGTGGCCGACCAGGCCGGGTGGGCGAAGACCTACGACGCGGAGTACGTGGCTGCGGCGAGGCTGCTCGCGGTCCCGCTGCTCACCTTGGATGGCCGCCTCAAGCGGGGCGCCGCGCGCTTCGTCGAGACGCTCTCGCCCGACGAGGTGGGATGAGCCCTGCGGACGTCGAGGACGGCGCGTCACCGCGGTGCCGGACGCGGTCGCATGCCCTGCGGGGCAGCCGACCCGCAGCTGCACCGCCAACTCGAGCACCGCGTGCTGGTGCTGCCAGGACGGCGATGGCGTCACGACGAGCAGCCCGTCGATGAGCTCGTGGCGACGGCCGTCTCGGGCAGCGCGTCGAGGTCAGTGCGCGGTAGAGGCGTCGCCGCGGCGCACCACGCTCACGGACGTCGTGCTGCCTTCTCTTCGGCAGGGGGGACCAGCGTGGCGGAGGTGCGGCGGCGGTCGGCGACCGTACACGGGCTCGCCGATGATCCAAGCGCATCGCTCGCCCATGGACTAGCATGTTGGTCTATGAAGACGCTCCCTCTCTCGGAGGTCAAGGCACGGCTTTCCGAGATTGCCGACGAGGTCAACCACACCCACGAGCGCGTTCAGGTCACGCGCAACGGTCGCGACTACGTCGTGCTGCTGTCGTCTGCGGATCTGGAGTCCCTCGAGGCCACCCTGGAGCTGCTCGCAGACGAGGCCGGTCTGGCGCGCCTTCGCGAGGCCGAGGCTGCGGTGAAGGCAGGCGACGTGACCAGCAGCGACGAGATGGCCGAGATCATGGCACGGCGACGAGAGCGCGGGCGCTGAACTTGTCAGATCGTGCCGCTGTGACCGCACCATCCGCCGCCACCCGCCACCCATCCCGATGACGCGTGCAGCCGGCGAGCCGGCGTACACGATCGTCCTGTCGCCGCAGGCGAGACGTGCTCTCAGCGATCTTCTGCCGCATGCGGCGGCCTTCGCCGCCTGGGAGTTCGTCACCGGGCCGCTGGCCGAGGCACCGTCGATGGTGGGCGCTCCGCTGCGCCCGCCGTTCGGGGGGCTGTGGCGCGCCCAGCGCGGGGAGTACCGGGTGCGGTATCGGATCGACGATGCGGCGCGCCAGGTGGTCGTCCTGGATATCGCTCACCGACGAGACGCATACCGGTCGTGACGGGCGGTCCAGCCCGGGTCGTTGGCCCAGGTCCGCGTCCAAACCTCCGTGCCAGCCGGTCGAGCTGCAGGAGCTGCGGACGCATTGCGGGATGCAACGCCACATGGACATCGGCCGCCACCCGCCTGACGACTGCAACAGCTGATCGAGTATGCGCGACGATGATCCTGCGGCCCCGGGGCTCCATTGCGGCTCAGACGGCGTCGAGGTGGTGGACAGGGATGTCGCCGCCTTCCCCGGGGCCGCCCCAGAGTTGAACAGGACATCTGACCGATTCGCGGCGGAACGCTCCTCCGCTACGGCATGATAACGGTCAGTACGCGAACGATCGACACGGGGGCATCGTGACTCAGACGTTCGGCCAGTTCTTCGCTCGCGCGATGAACTCTAGTGACGCGTGGCCGTACGGCTTCCAGCGCCGGATCGCCGAGCATGGCCTGCCAGATGTGCTGGTCGCTCCCACCGGTGCGGGCAAGACGGCGGCGGTCGTGCTGCCGTGGCTGTGGCGGCGCCACGAGCATCCCGATCCGCAGGTGCGGTCGGCGACTCCGCGCCGGCTGTTGTTGACCCTGCCAATGCGCACGCTTGTCGACCAGGTGGCCGGCGAGGTCGATGGGTGGCTCGACCGACTGGGCCTGCAGGGCCAGACGGTGCTGCACGTCGCCATGGGTGGCCGGCTCGAGTCCCAGCACGAGTGGCGGATCTCGCCGCACCGGGACGCGGTCGTGGTCGGCACTACCGACATCATCGTCTCGAAGCTGCTCAACCGCGCCTATGGCACGAGCCGCAACACCTACCCGCTCGACTTCGCACTCGCAACGAACGGCTCCCACGTCGTGCTGGACGAGATCCAGCTCGCGCCGGAGTCGACGGCGACGCTGCGCCAGGTCGCCGCGTTCGCCCGCCGCCTGGGGACGGCGGAGCCGTTCGGCCTCACCTGCATGTCCGCGACGCTGAGCGACATCGCCTTGGACACCGTGGACAACCCGTGGCCGGGCAGCGCGGAGGTCGTCCGGCTCGGTCCTGGCGACGACTCCGGCGAGCTGGGGAGGCGCCGCGCCGCCCGCCGCCGGGTGAGCCGGATCGACGCCGACCCCGGGGACGCGCGAGCGCGCGCGCGGGCCGGGGTGGCCGCGCCCCCGTCGGGCACCCCGGCCGTGGGGGTCCACAACACC
>JBBRVP010000028.1:0-45023 GCA_038246785.1 Jiangellales bacterium | reverse complement strand
GCAGCACCGCGATCAGCCTGCTCCGACTCGCCGGCTGGACCAACATCGCCGCCGCCCAACGACATCACGCCCGACGCCCACCAAGAACAGCCCCACCCGCCGTGACCTGCTGAAATGCGACTTTGCCGGGGCCGTGGGCCGAGGGGCGTGCCTACGAGCGCCAGTGGCCGACGATGTCGGATCGCGGGGCCTTCGCCCAGACGGTCTTGGCCGTCGTACTCCTCGCGGTCGCCGCCGGGTTGGTCTGGCTCGGCCGACGCATCTACAAAGGTGGTTAGAAAGCCTGAACGGCGGCGCCCGTCATGATCGAGTCAAGTGTGAGATTGGGTCGTCGTTCGCCACCGGCGTGGTGGACCTGACCCGCGGCCGGCCGCCGCGGCTGCTCGACGTCGTGCCCGGCCGCAGCGGCGGGTGTACGCCGCCTGGATCGCCGAGCGCGAGCAGACCTGCCGCGACCAGATCCGGGTCGCCGCGCTGGACCCGTTCCGCGCCCACGCCACGGCGGTGCGAGTCGAGCTGCCCGCGGCGACCCGAGTCCTCGACGCCTTCCCACGTGGTGCAGCTGGGCAACGCCGTGCTCGACGACGTCCGCCGCGTCCAACACGAGCAGCTCGGCCCACCGCAGCCACAAGCACGACCCGCTGTATATGGTACGGCGGCTGCTGCGCCGCGGCGCTGAACACCTCACCGAGCGGCAGGTCGCCAAGCTCGAGGCGGCGCTGCAAGCAGGCGACCCGACCTTCGAGGTCACCGGGGTCTGGCACGCCGCCCAGGCCCTTCGCTCGATCTACCACGCACCCACATCGGACCAAGGGACGCGCCCGAGCGGTCACCGTTCTCGACTCCTTGCCCGACTGCCCGATCCCCGAACTCGCCCGCCTCGGCCGCACCCTGCGCGCCTGGCGCCCCGAGCTGCTGGCCTACCTCGACACCGACGGCGCCTCCAACGGCCCCACCGAGGCGATGAACCTCCCAAGCCGCCGTCCACGGTTAGTGGCGTAGAGCCGCGAATCCTCGTCCTTCCCGCTGGCGGACGCGTCGAGGGACCAGACGTGCTTCCGGATCAGCCCTTCGGCACGATCCGGACCTTCATGACGGTGTACTCGTCACCGGCGCCCGACCACCAACTCTTGTCACCCTCGTAGGGCGCGACCAGGTCGGAGGTGATCTCCTTCTTCGGCAGCGGGACGACGAAGCCCTTCGCCTTGCGGCTGTTGTACTCGTGCGGCCCGATGTTGAGCATGCGTCGCACGCCGGCGGGGACGACGCGACCGACCCGACGGGTGGGCGCAGCGCGACCGCGCGTACGGTCGGCGGGTCACCCGGCGACTGTCGCACGGAGGCCAGCGTGAGAATCGGCGTCCACCTACCCCGCTTCAGCTACCCCGACGGGCCGCCGGGGCTGGGCCGCGACCTCGCGCGGATGGCGGCGGCCGCCGAGCAGGCCGGCGTCGACCGGCTCAGTGTCATGGACCACGTCTGGCAGATCGGGCCGCACGGACCGGTCGAGCACGACATGCTCGAGGCCTACACGACGCTCGGCTTCCTCGCCGCGCACACGTCGCGGGTGCAGCTGCTCACACTGGTCACCGGCGTCACCTATCGCGACCCCGGCCTGCTGGTCAAGGCGGTGACGACGCTCGACGTGCTCTCCGGTGGTCGGGCAATGTTGGGCATCGGCGCGGCCTGGAACGAGGAGGAAGCCCGCGGACTCGGGTTGTTCTTCCCGCCGCGGGCCGAGCGCTTCGAGCGCCTGGAGGAGACGTTGCAGATCTGCCGGCAGATGTGGTCGGGCGACGAGGGGCCGTACGACGGCAAGCACTACGTCCTCGCCCGCACCCTCAACTCCCCGCAGCCGCTCAGCCGCCCTCACCCGCCGATCCTCGTCGGCGGAGGAGGCGAGCGGAAGACGCTGCGGCTGGTGGCGCGGTACGCCGACGCCTGCAACCTCTTCGCGACGCCCGAGCTCGCCCACAAGCTCGACGTCCTCCGCGAGCACTGCGAGCGTGAGGGGCGCGTCTACGCCGACATCGAGAAGACAGTCGCGTTCCCGTTCGACCTCGGCCCGGACGGCGAACGGGTCGAGCAGGCCTTGGAGGGGCTACGCGAGCTGGCCGACCTCGGCGTTCAGGTCGCGCACGGGCGGGTTGCCGGCGAGCCCGACGTGCGCCCATTCGAGATCCTCGGCGAGCGGATCGTGCCGGTGGTCGCGGACTGGTGAGGTCAACAGACCCACGCCTGCCCGTCGCTGCCGGTCGGCGAGCGCCGCGATTGAGACCGGCGTCCGCCGCACCGCCCGAGCGGAATCGCCGGGGTCAGTCCTCGCTGCTCGTGCGGCCGGCCAGAAACGCCGGCAGCGCGGGATCGTGGGACGTGATCCGGTCAACCTCCTCGCCCGCGTCACAGCGGCACAGGGCCACGGTGACCCCTGCAGCGGAGCGGGCGACGACCCGCCAGACGCCCCCGCAGTCCTGCCACCGCTGCAGCGCCTCGACGGCGTCGCTGCGAGTCACCTCGGCGCGCACCCGCTGGGCATGCTCCCAATCGGCGGCGTCCAGAGCTATTGCGGCGGCGGGGAACACGCCGTTCTCCTCGTGCTGGATGTGCTCGACGAGGACGTCGAACGTTGCTAGCACCGGCGCCCAGTCGACACTCGACGCACCGTCGCTCGACGCCGCGGACAATGCGGCGTCCAGCACCGAGTCGACGTCGTCGTGCTCGTCGAAGAGCGTCCCGACCTTGTCGGCGTACTCGGGGAGCCGTGCCATCGCCGGATAGACGGAGCGCTCCTCGATGGCGTCGTGGACGCGCAGCCGCTCGCGTAGCTGCTCGGCGAGGGCCACCGCTGCGGCGTGCTCCCCCTGCTCGACGCGGCGAGCCACCTCACCGCAGAGGTTCTGGATCTGCTCGTGCTCGTCGGTCAGCCGCGCGATCGGCTCCAGCGCCCGGCATCCACAGTAGCTGCACACGTCCCACCTCGGACTCACCTCGGCTGTGCTCCCGACTCACCGGGGGCTTGCTCCCGTCCAGGGTCACACAGGGGTCGACCTTCACGGAAGGCGGCGGCGCCGCGGCGACGTCCAGTGGTCCGGGCGGAGGAGCCGCAGCGGCAGCCGCGTACCCTCATCGCCCTCGGCGCTGCCGGCCTGCGACTGCGTGAGGAACAGGCTCGTGGTGGCATCCGCCCCTCGCAGGTCGGCGCCCCGCAGGTCGGCACCGAGCAGGTCGGCCAGGTCCAGGTCGGCCCCCCGCAGATCGGCACCGATCAGCAGCGCGCCGCGGAGCGACGCGGCGCGCAGGTCGGCACCGCGGAGGTCGGCGCCCACGAGGTCTCGCCCCGAGAGATCGGCCCGGGAGATCGGCCCGGTGCGCGGTCGGCTCACTGCGGCGGCCCGTACGAGTTGGCTCGTGCGGCGCAACAGTGCCGCGACTGCGCCGCGCTGGCCGGACACATCCGTGTGCAGCAGCGCCTCGGACCGCTGCTCGGCCAGCCCTTCCGTCTCGGCGAGAGCAGCGCCCAGCTCCTCGACCAGGGCTGCGTCCGGCGCCACGGCGACGGCTTCGGTGAGGTACCAGATCAGCTCGTGCAGCGCCCGCATGACCTCGTACGCCGCGAACATCTCCCGGGCGACCTCCGGCGAACCTCGCCAGTCGCGCTGACCGAACCTCTCCTGGGTGACCCGCTGGCCGGCTCCGAAGCAGTCGAACGCCGCGCAGCCCGGGAATCCTTCGGGGCGCAGCCGCTGATGGATCTCACAGCGGAAGCCGGCACCCAGGTGCGGGCACGGTCGCCCCGCCGGCTTGTCGATCGCGAAGTCCGCGGAGCGGACGAGCGCCGGCGCGACGCAGCACAGGGCCACGCATCGGGAGCAGTCTGCCCGCAGCCGTAGCGCGCGGGAGTCGGTCACGGGGCCTCCACGGTACGCGGATGGCCCTCCGGCAGCGGCAGATGCCGGGATCGTCTCGGCGGCGGCATGGCGGTCAGCTCGGACGGCCGATGTCCTCGTACCAGAGCTCCGCGTTCCCTGCGATGAACTCCCGCATCATCGCGACGCACTCCGCGTCGTCGACGACGGTGACCTCGACGCCTCGTGAGCGCAGGTAGTCCTCGGCTCCGAGAAAGGTGGTGTGCTCGCCGACGACGACCCGCGGGATGCCGTAGAGCAGGATCGCCCCGCTGCACATGTCGCACGGGGACAGCGTGGTGGCGATGGTCGAGTCGGCATACACCGAGGCCGGCTGGCGGCCGGCGTTCTCCAGGCAGTCGGTCTCGCCATGGCGGATCGCGCTGCGCAGCTGCACCCGCCGGTTGCGCCCGGCCCCCAGCAGCTCGCCCCGGCAGGCGAGCGCGGCACCGATCGGGATCCCGCCCTCCGAGAGCCCTGTGCGGGCCTGCGCGACCGCGGCCGCGAGCAGCTCCTCGTCGGTCATCCGGGTCCCCTTCCGTGCTCAGCCACGTCGATACGCCTTGAGGTAGGACGCCGGGTAGTGGACCCGACGTCCCCACACGGCCAGCGCCGAGATGACCGCGAGGTACGGCAGCGCGAGCATGAGCTCTCTCGGTACGGAGCTGAACGCGCTGGTGATCGCCAGCTGCAACTGCAGAGCGTCGGTCACGGCGAAGATCAGCGCGCCGTAGACGACCGGCCAGACCCGCCACCGCGCGAAGATCACCAGCGCGATGCACACCCAGCCCCGGCCGCTGATGATGTCGAGGGCGAAGCTGCCGAGCACCGCGAGCGTCAGAAAGGCACCGCCGACCGCCATGAAAGCGCCGCCGACCATCAGCGCGACGTAGCGAGTCGTGCTCACCGAGATCCCGGCGACGTCGGCGGCCTCGAAGCTCTCGCCCACGGCGTGTACCCGGTAGCCCATTCCCGTTGAGCGCAGCACCCACCAGGAGCCGGGGGCGAGCACGAGGAACGCAACGTAGGTCAGCCAGTGCTGGTCGAGCACCGGTACATCGGCCAGCCACACCTGGAACTTGTGCGGCAGCGTGGGCCGCTGGCCCGTGTAGAGCAGCCGGAACGTGAACTCGCACGACGCGATCAGCAGCAACGTCAAGCCGATCCCTGAGACGTGCTGGTTCAGACCCAAGGTGACGGTCAACAGGCCCATCACCAGCCCAGCGAGCACGCCCGAGGCGATGGCCGCCAGCAGGCCGAGCCACGGCGACCCAGCTCTCAGGGCGACGATGAATCCGGTGAAGGCCCCCAGGTACATCGTGCCTTCGATGCCCAGGTTGAGGACCCCGGTCCGCTCCACGACTGCCTCGCCGATACCTGCCCAGACGAGGGGAGTCGCGATGGTGAGCGTCGCGCTGAGCAGCGCGACGACGTTGAGGCTCATCCGCCGCTCCGTACCGGCGCCGTGGTTCGTCGCCGCGGAGACCTCGCCCACTGGATGCGGTACCGCCGCAGTGTCATCGCCGACAACACCATCAGCAGGAGAAGTGAGCTGAAGATTGCCCCGAGCTGCGGCGGGACCTGCAGCACCAGCGAGACGTTCTCGGCGCCGACGGAGATGTCCCCGAGCAGACCGGCGACCAGCGCGACTCCGAGTGCGGTCAGCCCGCCGAGCGTGGCGACGATCACGCCGGTGTAGCCGTAGTTGTTCGAGATGCCCTGGGTGAGCTGGTGCTGCACGCCCATCACCTGGGAAGCGCCGCCGAGTCCGGCGACCCCACCCGAGACCAGAGCAGCGCGGAAGCGCAGCCGGCCGACCGGGATGCCGCTGAACGCAGCCGCCTGGGGCGCCATCCCGATCGCGCGCAGCTGGAGGCCGACCGAGGTCCTTCCGAGCACGAACCACGTGGCAGCGATGACGACGACGGCGATCCCGAATCCCCAGTGCACCCGGCTTCCGGGGAGCAGCGCCGGCAGGTCGTAGCCGGTGCCGAACCGGTCCGAGTCGGTGAAGCCGCTGCTGGAGTTGCGCCACGGCCCGTTCAGCAGTCCCTGGACCACGAGCAGGGCGACCGGGTTGAGCAGCAGGGTCGTCACGACCTCGTCGATGTCGCCGCGTCTTTTCAGCCAGGCCGGCAGCGCCGCCCACGCCAGCCCACCCAGCCCACCGGCGGCCATGCCCAGCGGGAGCGCGGCGGCGGCCGGAAGGTCGGGCAGGCTCAGCGCCAGCGCGGTCGTCGCGACCGTGCCGGCCAGGAACTGCCCCTCCGCGCCGATGTTCCAGTAGCCCGCGCGGAACGCGATGGCCACGGCGATCCCGGTGAAGAGCAGCGGTGTCGCGGCGAGCAGCACTTCGTCGACGCCGGCCGCCGAGCTGAGAGGGGTGAGCAGGTATCGCCGGAACGCCGCCTCCGGATTGGCGCCGGCCAGCCTGATCGGGATCGCGGTCAGCGCGGTGGTGGTGAGCACGGCCAGCAGCACGGCTAGCGGAGCCGCCCAGCGGGGTTCACGACCACGCAGCACCAGCCTCATGCCGCGAGCCCCTCGCCGGCCATCATCGCGCCGAGCCGGCCGCTCGTGGCGCTCGCCACGGGGACCTCCCCCACGATCCTTCCGCGGAAGAGCACCGCGATGCGGTTGCTGAGGCTGCGCAGCTCATCGAGGTCCTCGGAGATGACGAGCACCCCGGCCCCCCCGTCCCGCAGCTCGTGCAGGCGCGTGTGGACGTAGCGATAGGCACCGATGTCGAGGCCGCGCGTCGGTTGGGCGGCCACGAGGATCCGCGGGCGCCGCGCCAGAGCCCGGGCCAGCAAGACCTTCTGGATGTTGCCGCCGGACAGCGTGGAGACGGCGTCGGTCGGTGCGGCGCGGATGTCGAAGCGCTCGATCATGACCTCGGCGTGGGAGCGGACCGCTGCCCTGTCCAGCACGCCGCGGCGAGTGAAGGAACGCAGGTCCTCGAGCACGAGGTTGTGCTCGACGCTCATCGCCGGCACGACGCTTCCGCGCCGGTCCTCGGTCAACCGGCCGAGTCCTGCCTCGAGTCGGCCGGCGATGTCTGCGCTCGTGACGTCGACGCCGTCCACCGTGATCCGTCCGGCGGTCGGCCGCTCGGCTCCGGCAAGGACCTGCATCAGCTCGGTCTGGCCGTTGCCGCTGATCCCGGCCAGCCCCACGATCTCCCCGGCCGAGACGCGCAGCGTCACCCGGTCCAGCGCGGGCCGGCCGGGCTGGGCGAGGGTCACCGTGTCCAGGGAGAGGGCGGCCGGCCGATCCGCCGTACGGGCCGGGAACACGCTCCCCTCGGCTTCGGCGACCTCGAGGCCCAGGGCCGCCTCCGCGCCGCCTTCGGGCAACGGGTCGGCCACACCCATCATCAGCGCCGCGAGCTCGCCGCTGCTGACCCTGGCCGTAACCCGTTCACCGACGAGCGAGCCACGACGCAGCACCACGACACGGTCGGAGATCTCCGCGACCTCACGCAGCTTGTGGGACACGAACAGGACGCCCAGGCCGCTGCTCGTGAGCCGCACGACGGTCGCGAACAGCGCCCTGATGTCCTGCGGCGTGAGGACCGCTGTCGGCTCGTCGAGGATCAGCACCCGGCAGTCGTGGAAGAGCGCCTTGACGATCTCGACCCGCTGACGCTCGCCGATCGAGAGCGTGCCGATCACCCGCTCCGGCTCGATGTGCACGCCGAGGCGCTCCATGACGGCCAGGACACGTTGCTGGGCCGCCCGCCGGTCGACACGCCCGAGGCCGACCGATGACAGCGCGACGTTCTCGGTGACGGTCATCGTCTCCACGAGCGAGAACTCCTGGGTGACCATGCCGATCCCCGCAGCCATCGCGTCGCGCGGTGAACCGATGTCGACCGGCTGCCCGTCCATGCGGATGCTGCCGAGATCCGGGCGGACGAGACCGTAGACGATCTCCATCAGTGTCGACTTCCCGGCCCCGTTCTCACCGAGCATGGCCACGACCTCGCCGCGAGCCACCGAGAGACTCACCGAGTCGTTGGCGACGAGGTCGCCGAAGCGCTTGGTGATGCCGGAGAGCTCGAGCAGTGGCTGCGGATCGGTCACTGCTTGGAGACGTCGATGGATCCGGCGGGAGCCGACTCGTCTACGGGAGTCGTGAACGAGCCGTCCATGATGGCCTGCTTCTCTTGGTCGACCTTCGTCACCACATCCGGCGGGATCCCACCCGTGACGGCGTTGTTGAGCGGGGCGAGCTCGCTGCCCCCTGCCTTCATGAACGAGTACTGGCCGAGGTCGACGGCTTCCGGGCCGTTCTTCGCCTGTTTGATCACCGCCTCGACGGTGGGCCGCATGTTCCAGACCAGCGAGGTGACGACGTTCTGCGGTGCCTCCGCCCGCTGGTCGACCATCATGCCGATGACCGGGATGCCCGCCTCCTTGGCTGCGGCGATCACCCCGTCGCGCTCCGCGAAGAGCACATCGGCGCCGGCCGCGATCTGCGCTTTGGCCGCCTGCTTCGCTGCCGCCGGGTCGAAGAAGGAGTTGATGAACGACACCTTGACGGTGGCCTTCGGGTTGGTGCCCGCGACGCCCTTCACGAACGCGTTGACGATGCGGTTCACCTCGGGGATCGGCATGGCGCCGACGACACCGATGACGTTGCTCTTGGTCATGCCGCCGGCGAGCATCCCGGACAGGTAGGCCGGGTCCTGCAGCCAGTTGTCGAAAACGCTCATGTTCGGTGGTGCGGCCTTCTCGCCGGAGCCGAAGGCGAACGGGATGTCGGGGAACTCGCCGGCCACCTTGCGGACCGCCTCCTCGGCCGCGAAGGCATCGCCCATGATCGCGTCCGGCTTCTCGTTGGTGGCGATGTCGCGCAGCCCACGCTCCATCGCGTCTGAGGTGCTGAGGTTGTCGACGTGCTTGTACTCGATCTCACCGTCGGCCGCGGCCTGGGTGAGCGCGGCGTGGATCGCGCCGTCCCACGGCTCCTCGAGGGGGGTGGCGAAGACGCCGTAGATCAGCGGCTTGCCGCCCGCGGCAGTAGCACTGCCGCTGGGGGTGCTGGCCGCCTCGGTGCCGGTCGTCCCACCGCAGGCGGCGAGGAGGGCGAGCGCCGCGACACCGGCCGCCACGGCGACGCTGCGCCGCCGGCCGCAGTTCCGGCGAGTGGCTGGGGTGGTGAAGCGTCGGTGCATCGGAACCTCCGTCGCGTCGGCACGCCTAGGAACATCGAAGCCGGAGGAGCGGCGCGCGGACAAGAGACAGACCGTACCGTCGGACGGCCCCAGATAGGTCACTTCGTCTCCCTCTCGCGGCCCCTCGGAGCATGCTGGCCGCATGCCGATGAGCGTCCAGGACGTGCTCGACCTCCCCGTGATGCAAAGCGCTCGTCCCGAGGTGGTGGCCGGCGACGACCTGGCTCGGCGTCCGGTGCGCTGGATCCACACCTCGGAGATCTACGAGATCGGCCCGCTGCTCAAGGGGGGCGAGGTGCTGCTCACAACGGGTCTCGGGCTGGTCGGCATGTCCACCGAGGCGATCACCGGCTACGTCCGCTCGCTCGCCCAGCGGAAGGTCGCGGCGCTGGTGCTGGAGCTGGGCCGCACCTTCCCGCAGCCGCCACCGGCGCTGCGTGAGACCGCCGTGCAGCAGGGCCTGCCGCTGGTGCTGCTGCACGGCGTGGTGCCGTTCGTCGAGGTCACCGAGGCCGCCCACCCGCTCCTGATCACGGAGGAGCTGGATCAGCTGCGACTGCTGGAGCGGGCCTCGGCCGAGCTCAACCAGCTGCTGCTCGCCGGCCGTGGCCTAGACGAGCTGGTCGCGGCGGTCTCGGCCGTGTGCAACGTGCCCGTGGGTCTCGTCGACCCTCACGGCGTGCTGCTCGCCGGTTCCGCGGCGGATCCTGCCACGCAGGTGTTCGAGCTGCCGGTCGGCGCGGCCTCGTGGCTCACCCTGGTGGTGACCGCGGCGGAGTCTCCCGAGCTGCGCCGGCTCGCCGAGCTGGGCGCCACCGCGGTGGGGATCTGCCTCGCCCAGGAGGGCCGGGTCAGCCCAACCGGCCGTACGTCGGCCGCCGTCCTCCTGCACGACCTGGCCTCCGGCCGGTACCTGTCAAGCTCGGAGATCTCCAGGCGGGCCGGCGTCCTCGGGCTCCAGGTCCGCCCCGGCCAGGGAGTGGTCGGCATCGCCGCTCGGACCACCACGCTGACGTCGGTCTGACACCGGCCTGAACGCAACCGCCGAAGCCGCCCGACGCACGCTGGGCCCGTCGCTGGTCGCCGAGGTGGAGGGCTACGTCGTGGTGGCGACCGCCGTGCAGCGCGCAGAGCTGCGCTCCCGGCTGGAAGCCCTCGCCGACGCCATCGACCTGGAGCTGCGGGTCACCGTCGGCGGGAACGCGGTCCGGGTGACCGCCGGGCCGCTGGTCGAGGACGTCGGCGGCCTGGCACGGTCGGTGCCCGGTGCCCTGGAAGCGGCGCGGTTGGCCTCCGAGCTCGGCCTGACCTCACGCATCGTCCTGGCCAGCGACCTCGGCGTGTACAACCTGTTGTCCAGCGTGGTCGCCGACGCCGACCTCGAGCGCTTCGTCGACGAGCAGCTCGGCCCCCTGCTGGCTCACGATGCACGGACCGGCTCGGACCTGGTGCCGACCCTGGACACCTACCTGGAGGCCGGGCTCTCCAAGACGGCCGCAGCCGCAGCGCTCGGCATCCGCCGGCAGACGCTCTACTCGCGGCTGGACCGGATCGGCCGGCTCTTGGGCGGCCTCAACTTCGAGGACCGCCAGCGCCGGACTGCCCTGGACCTCGCGCTGGTCAGCTGGCGGATGCGCTCCTCGGCCGCCTCCCACCGGTCCACGTCGAACCGCACCGCGACCCGTCCGAGGGCGCAGCCGCGACGCTCCTGACCGGCGGCGGCGGCGGGTGGCCGCGCCTGGCCCCTTGCGCGCCAGGTGGCTGTGGAATCCCTGCGACGAGAGGATGGGCGCCATGACCTCCGTCACTCCCGCCACCCGCCGACGCCTGTCCGACGCCGCCGCGACGCTGCCGATGCACGACACGCAGGACTTCGCCGACGCCGAGCGAGGTCTCGTCGCCCGCAGTGCCCAGCGGCAGGTCCACGCCGCCGACGGCCGGGTGGTCTGGGACCTCGACGCGTACGCGTTCCTGGTCGGCAACGCGCCGGACACCGCCCACCCGAGCCTGTGGCGGCAGGGTCGGCTGGTCGCCATGGACGGGCTGTTCGAGGTGGTCCCCGGCATCTTCCAGCTCCGCGGCTTCGACCTGTCCACGATGACTGTGGTGGAGGGCGACACCGGAGTGGTCGTCATAGACCCCCTGATCAGCAAGGAGACCGCAGCCGCCGCCTTCGCTCTCTACACCGAGCACCGCGGCCAGCGCCCCGTCGCCGGGGTGATCTACACCCACTCGCACATCGACCACTTCGGTGGCGTCAAGGGCGTCATCGACGCGGCGGAGGTCGATTCCGGCACAGTGCCGGTGATCGCGCCCGAGGGCTTCATGAAACACGCGATCGCCGAGAACGTCTTCGCGGGCACGGCGATGAGCCGGCGCTCGGGGTACATGTACGGCGCGGCACTGGACAAGGGCCCGGCGGGGCAGATCGGCGCCGGCCTGGGGCAGACGACCTCCACCGGCGAGCCCACCTTGATCCCGCCCACCCTCGACGTCACCCGCACCGGCCAGGAGCTGACCGTCGCCGGGATCCGCATGATCTTCCAGATGACGCCCGGGACCGAGGCGCCGGCGGAGATGAACGTCTTCTTCCCCGACCGGGCCGCGCTGTGCGCCGCCGAGAACGCGACGCACAACCTGCACAACATCCTCACCCTCCGTGGCGCCGTGGTGCGGGACGCCCACCAGTGGGGGCACTACCTCACCGAGACGATAGCGCTGTTCGGGGACGCCCTCGACGTAGTCTTCGCCTCGCACCACTGGCCGACGTGGGGCCGCGAACGGGCGGTGGAGTACCTCGCCCTGCAGCGCGACCTGTACCTGTACCTGCACGACCAGACCCTGCGGTTGATCAACCAGGGCTACGTCGGTGCCGAGATCGCCGAGGTGCTGCGGATGCCGCCCGCGCTGGAGGCCGCCTGGCATACCCACGGCTACTACGGCTCGGTCAGCCACAACGTCAAGGCCATCTACCAGCGCTACCTCGGCTGGTACGACGGCGACCCCGCCCGGCTGTGGCCGCATCCGCCGGTGGAGTCGGCCCGGCGCTACGTCGCCGCGATGGGCGGACCGGACGCGGCGTACGAGGTTGCGCGAGGCGCCTACGACGAGGGCGACTACCGCTGGGCAGCGCAGGTCCTCGACCACGTGCTCTTCACCGACCAGACCCACGCGGCTGCGCGCGCCCTGCAGGCCGACACGTTCGAGCAGCTCGCCTTCGGCTCCGAGAACGGCACCTGGCGTAGCGCCTACCTCTGCGGCGCCACCGAGCTGAGGCACGGCCAGTTCGGAACCCCGACGACCACCGCTGCCCCCGACCTCATCGCGGCGCTCAGCGTCCCGCAGCTGTTCGACAGTGTCGCGATCCGGGTCGACGGCCCGCGCGCATGGGACACCCACCTGCGCATCGCCTGGATGGTCACCGACGAAGACCGCACGTACCTCCTCGAGCTGCGCAACGGCGCGCTCAACCACCGCACCGTCGGTGGCGCACCCGCCGACGTGCCGACCTTCACCCTCGAGCGCGCGGCGCTCATCGGGCTGGTCACCGGGTCGCTCGACCTGTCCGCGGCTCTCGACGACGGTCGGGTGACGATCGAAGGTGACCCCGGCGTACTAGCGACGCTGGTATCCCTGCTGGCGCCGGTCGACCCCGACTTCGCCATCGTCACGCCCGGCGAGCCGTAGCGTCACGCTGGTCCACGGTGTAGGGAGATCCCGTGGTTCGGATCAGGACGCGGATCCCAGGCGAGGTGGTCGGCGCCGCAGTCGCGCGGCTGCTCACCGAGAGCACGGGATGCAGCGGTCGACGCAGCGCACTCGAACACCGACCGCGGCTCACTCAGGCGGGCACTCCGGCAGCAGCAGGAGCTCGTCGTCTACTCCGACGACGGCACGCAACGAGCGCCTGCCTCCGGGTAGGCGCTGGGCGCGCAGGCGTACCGGCGCACGCCCGGGAAGATGGGTCTGCAGCACCAGGCTTCGCTGCTCGAGAAGGGCGGCGGCCTGCGCTGCCGGGACCAGGACCGAGCCGCCGTCCGGGGTGTCGACGCCGACGGCGAGGACGCTGACGCCGGCCTCGGTGCGTTGGCGACGCACGCAGGTGACCGGCAGCGCCGGTCCGGCGTAGTCCGGGTCCGGGCCGCGCCGCAGCTGAAGCCAGCCGTCGCTGGCCTCCAGCGGGCCGGCGGGGAGGAGTGCCTCGTCCGTAGCCGGCACCACCTCGTCGCTCACCCAGCCCGCCGGGTCCGGGCGGCGGTGCCAGGCCCAGCTGCCGCGAACGCGCCGGGTTACCGGCAGCCGGGTGGCGGCGGGGTCCCGCAGCACCGGGCCGTGCCGGACCGTCGGGGAGATCCGCGGCATCGCAGGCGCGGTCCACGAGCGCTGCAGCGTGATCGCCTTGCGCGGTAGCAGGCCGGTCGTCACGTGCACCTGAGAGCCCGGCACCATGAGCAGCGTCAGCGCCAGCGCGGACCCGGGTTGCACCGTGAAAGCCGTGTTGGTGCCGACGTACGCCGGGAGGGTCGATCCGTCGGCCGCGAGGTCGGCGACCGCCGGGTCGACCACGAGCAGCCGCCCATGGTCGTCGGCCACGAAGTAGCCCAGCAGCCCGTCCTGCAGGTGGCCGAGCTGCCCGAGCCGCATCGGGAGCGCGGTCGCGGCGAGCTGCGGAGGGTGCCGTGGATCCTCCACCTCGATGTCGACCCGCCCACGGACGACGACGACGGGATGCCCCAGGAGCAGCCCGAGGTGCTCGTCGCCGGCGGCACCGACCTCGTCGACGGTCCAGCGGGTGACATCGAGCACGCGGCGCAGCGACTCCAGGGCGGGCAGCGACCGCCGGTGCACCGGCTGGGCCTGCAGCCCGCGGTCTGCGGCGAGCACCTCCTCGGCCAACGCGGCGAGGACGTCGTTATCCACGGCCGTGCTCGGTGCCGCACCGACGGTCGCTGGGGCGCCAGGCTCGGCCTCCCACACCGTGCCGGCCGCAGCGCCCGGCCGGAGCCGGCCCAGGCCCGTACCGTCGGCGTCGAAGAACTCGATGCTGCCGTCGAGCGGGCTCGCCAGCAGGTAGCCCGACACGGGACTGATCCCGTCAACCGCCTCCAGCGGCCCGCCCGACCCTTGGGTCAGCCGCAGGGAGACGCGCCCGGGGGCGGTGAAGCGTGGGGGGTACGTCAGCAGGTCCGGTCGGTCGGGCACGTCGACGCCGCGGCTGCGGACGACCTCGGCCGGGCCGGGCAGCAGGTCGATGACCCGGCCGAACCCGTCGACGAGCCGGAGCCGCCGGACCTGCAGCCAGCCGGCCCGCAGCGCGAGAACCGCTCGGCTCACCGGCTCGGCGGGGAGGGTGGCACGCGGCGACCCCCGGGGGCGGACCACCGGGTCGAGCGGGTCACCGCGCAGCCGGGCGGCGAGGTCCGCGAAGGCGCCGGACAGCAGATCGAGGGGCGCGCCGGCCTCGGCCATCGCAGCGGCGTGCGAGGTGAGAACAGTCGAGCCGGTCAGCACGCTCACGGGGCGCTGCGCCGAAGCCGGGGGCGGTCGCCGCGGCTCGTAGTCGAGGTCGGACAGGGCCCAGTCGTGCACCCCGCCGGGGCTGGGCAGGTAGCCGAGGGACCAGTCGAGCCGGAACGGCGACCACGGTCGGCCGGGCGGGCTGATCGCGAGCGGGCTGGGCATCGTCCCGGACACGACGACGCCTTCGAGCAGCGCTGCCGCCGGGTCGTCGGGGTCCCGCAGCAGCCACAGCCGGGCGCGGGTGAGCGCCAGCGCGGACGGCGGTGCCCCGTCGCGGAGATCGAGATCGGCAGCAGAGCCGGGATCTGTCGACGCGAGCTCCACGAGGAGGTCGTGGCACTCCGGCGTTGGCAGGGCCAGGCCGGCCAGCGGGTCGGCCGGCAGCACCTCGGAGCCGAGCCCCGGGGAGCCGAACCGAATGCCGACGCCGGTGACCGTGCTGTCGGTGGTCCGCACTTCCAGGTGCCCGGTGCGCGAGAACCGCCCGTCACCCCCGTGCCGGAAGCTGCGCCCAGCCCCGTGCAGCACGACCGCCGGGTCGCGAGCGAGCCACGCTCGCGGACCTGGCCGGGTGACCCGGCGCAGCGTGCCCTGAAGAAGCGGGGGCGGCACCCCCGAGGGCAACCCCACGACAGGGGTGCGCGGAGCCGGTGGCAGCTGCTGCCAGACCACCTCGCTGACCGGGCGGCCGGGGCGGGAGCCGAAACGCGCCCGGTGCAGCGACGCGTCGAGCCGGGCCGGCCAGTCCGGTCGGTCGAGGGAGTCGGACATGCCGGTCAGGGCGCTCTCCCGCAGCCGGGAGCCGAGCCGGTCGTCCGTCGCGTCACGGGAGCCGGCCGCCGGTCGCCCCAGGGTTGCGACGGCGGCCGCGATGGTGTCCCCGAGCGCGACGCTCACCGCGTCGGCCGGCGGGCGGGCCTCCTCCTCGACGCCGAGGTCACCCCCACCGGGCCACCGCGCGCCGGGCCAGCCGATCGCCACGGCCGACCCGTGGAACAGGCAGGACTGCGGCACCGGGTCGGCGCCGGGCAGGTCCGGGTCCAGCGACCAGCCGAGCCGCTCCAGCAGCGGCCAGAACGTCGCCTCCGTCACGCCGGCCAGCGGGTCGAGTGTCGGGCGGGTGTACCAGCCCGCGACGAGGTACGACACGGCGCTGTCCTTGACGTCCAGCAGGTCGTCATAGAGGCCGAAGCGGCCGACGACGTTGTCGAACGCCGCGGCCCAGCCCGGATCGCCGTACCCGACGGCGGTCAGCGTGGGTCCGAGCTGGACGTCGGGGAGGTCCGGAAGCTCGATGTCGCCCGGGAGGTCCGGCCGATCGGGCCGCGGGCTGGTCTCCGGTAGCAGCCAGGTGCGGACGGTGCGCGGACCGGGCGTGGAACGGCCGCTCAGCCGCACCACCAGCCACCGGTCCGGCAGCGGCGGGAAGACCGGGTCGGGGGAGTCGGGGTCGGCCCGGGTCAGCGCGTCGGGCACGGCCCAGTGCAGGTAGGCGCCCCGCGGGCGTCCCTCCGGCAGCTCGGCGAACGGCTCGGGGGTCAGCGGCTGCCGGCTGGGGCCGCCCGCTGCGGCCGAAGGCTGCCGCATCGCCGTCGCCGCCCAGGGCTCGCCAGAGGCCCCGCTGCCGTCGCCGCGGGCGTCACGGACGACGAGCACGTCGAGCGCGACGGGAACGAGCAGCCGGCTCATCCACCACTCCCGGCGAAGCGCTGGCGGGCCGGCGGCTGCAGCAGCGTGAGACCCAGTGCGGCGCCGCCGCGCGGTGCCGGCAGCGGCCGCGCCGCGTCGAGCGCGTCGGCGAGCGCGCCGACGTCGAGCGTGCCCGGCAGCGCGCCGGAGCGCATCGGCACCGCCACGGTGGCGCCGGTCGGGGCGCCGGTCTCGTCGCGGACAGCCACGACGTAGGAGCGGGTCTCCACCTGGCGCGCGAACGGGTGGTCGACTCGCGGGTCGACATCGGGCAGGTGGCCGGTGCCGGGCACCACGTCGACGCCGAGCTGGACGCCCTGGTGTGGCTCCTCCAGCCACACCAGCCGCGGGATCCCGCCGAAGAGCACCAGCAGGATGCCCGGCGACAGCCGCTCGACCCGCAGCAGGGGGACGACGGTGCCGGGATGGTCGGCGGCGTACCCCCCCGCGTCCGCCCCCGACGGGACGGCGGCCGTCGTCCACGCCCGCACCTGCGTCCCCCGCCAGCCCGACACCAACGCAGAGCGCAGCAGGAAGCCCGACACCGCCGGCGCCGTCACCGGGTCGGGCGGCAGCCAGTGCTTCGGCGGCCACGGCAGGTCGAGCGGGCTAGCGCCGACGACGACCCGCCCGCGCTGGACCTCGCGGACCCAGCGCATCGACTCGAGCGCCGGGCGGCGGGTGGCCGCTGCGGCGACCGGGGCTCGGGCCGGCCAGGTCGCAGGGTCGGCGCCCAGCGCGAGCGCGGCGTCGCACAGCGCGTCAAGCCAGCCGGGGTCGACGTGGAAGAAGCGGATCGACTCCGGTGGCAGCATCGAGGCGTCGGGCACGAGGTAGCCGAACGGCAGGTCGTGCAGGAGCCGCCAGGCCGCGAGCCGGTGGCGGACGTACGCCGACGGGCCGCCAACCGGCGCGCCGTCGCTCGCCTCGTCGGCGGCCGGCCCGGCGTGGGTCGGCACCTGCGTGCCCGGCCGGGGCGTCGACGGGGTCGTGGTCGCGTCCACCGGGGAGCCCGCCACCCGGCGCGTCGTCGCGAGCTCCCCGAGCAGCCGGCCGCCGGGGACGAGGTCTCTCATCGCCGCTCCCCGCCTGCGCGGTGCGGCAGGTCCCTGGCCACCCGGGGGATTCGCGCCGGGTCGGCGCGCCGGTGTGCCAGCCGCGCGCTGGTGTCGGCTAGCTCACGGTCCCGTCGCGACGTGGCCCCGCCGCCGGTGGCCGCGACCGTCGCCGCCGCGACCTCCGACCGGTCGAGGTCGCGGTGCCAGGCGACGACGTCGGAGAGGAACCGGCCGTCCGCCGCGCCGAGCAGGCGGCCCAGCTCGGCGGCGGCCTCGCGGCCGAGGTCCCCCGCGGGCACTGGTGCGTCGGGGTCGACCGGTGCGGGCCGCAGCGGGCCGCGGTAGGTGACGGGGCGGGCGGCGCCGTCGTGGTCCACCCGCGGCAGGCGGACCGCCGGCTCACCGCGGGGCGTCGCGCTCGGCAGCCGCAGCGAGTCGACGTCGAGCCCGCGGGCCAGCACCTCGAACAGGCCGCCGGCGCCGACCTCGAACGCCCACGAGTGCAGGACCACCAATGGTGTCGGGGTCGCCGCCGATGCCGAGAGCAGGATCTCCCGGCCCTCCAGCGAGACGAGGCAGGCGGTGTACGGGCCGGCGATGGTCGGCAGCCGGTTGGCGACCACGACGGCGAAGAACCCGTCGTCGTCGCCCATCGCCAGGTCGGAGTCGGCGAGGTTGACCTGGCGGACGTGCGCCAGCAGGTTCAGGTCGCGGCGCTTAGGCAGCAGCGACTGCTGGGTGATCGCGTCGTGGGCGAGCAGCACGCGGACCGCTGGGCCGTCGCCGTCGCCGTCGATGGCTCCGGCTGCGGCGAGGGTGGCGAAGTGCTGCTCGCCGACGGCGAGCCGCAGCGGCTGCGGGTCGACGAGCGTGGCCTCCTCGGCGCGGACGACGAGCAGGGCCAGCCATGGCGTGCCGTCGGCGAACCGGCGCTCCCAGGGCAGCGTCCGCCTGGTCAGCGCCATGTGCGGGAGCCGCTGCCCGAAGGCCCCGACGCTGCCCGGGGCCGGGTGCACCGCGGCGATGTCGGCGGGCGACAGCGCGAAGCGCGGCCCGTCGACCTGCAGGTAGGCGTCGTGCGCGGCCGGCGGGGCGAGGGTGTCGCCGCCGGCGGCGATGTCGAGCGTGGAGCGCACCCGGTAGACACCGGCGACGACGTCGGGTGCCACGCTGTCGTACAGCCGGATGCTGCCGACCGGGACCGTCTCGGTCATCGCCGCCTCCGCTGCCGGTCGCGCTCCTGCCGGACGGACCGATCGCCGGGGTCGCCGGGGCCGCTGCGGGCCACCGTCACCGCGCTCACCCCCGCGCCCTCGACGTCGATCTCGACCGGCCCGTCCGAGCGCCGCAGCCCGTACACCAGCAGCACCCGGTCCGGCCGCTCGACGACCCCGCGGCGGGTCAGCTCGGCGCCGCGGACGCCGACCTGCGGTCGGGTCCGGTCATACGCGACGACGAGGACGTCGCCGCTCCCGTACACCACCGTGGTGGTCCGCGGCTGGTCGGCCAGTGCGACGCAGCCCGGCAGGACCGTGGGAGCGCCACCGCCGGCGGCGGCGTCGCCGTCAGCGAACTCGGCGTACCGACCCGCCGCGAGGACGGGAGCCGAGGTGAGCACGACCGCGTCCTCGGCCAGCAGAGTCCCCGGCCCGACGCGGACGAGGTCGCCGCGCAGCCGCCAACCCGCCGGGCGTGGCTCCCGACCAGCCGGGTCCTCGCCCGGCGTGGGCAGCACGGCGACGCGCGCTGTCGCGCGCGGGAGCGGCACGCCGAGCCGAGGCCCGCGGCCGGCCGGCAGCCGCAGGTCAGCGAGCGGTCGACCGCCGGCGCTGAACGCCACGACGCGCACCTCCGCGTCGGGCACGTCCAGCGCGAGATCGTCGAGCGGGAGGTCGCGGACGTCCCACAGCGCCACCTGCCCGGGCCGGAGGGGCGGGGCGGCAGGTCGCGGCCGGCCCGGCACGGCCCGCTGCCACGGGCCTCCTCGGCGCTGTCGCCGGGGCACGCCGACGCCGAGGAGGCGCGGCGCCTCGCGCCGGCGGCGACCAGGCACCGGCCCGGCCCGCGGGAGCTCGAGCTGCCCCGGCCAGATCGGCCCGCCGGCGGGCCGCAGCGGCAGCGGCAGCGTGGGCTGCTCCTCGACCAGCGTCGACAGCGGCACCGTTGCGTCGTCGCCGAGGGCGCCGGTCGACTCCGCGAGCGTCGTCGACGCGGTGAGGGTGGTGCCGCCGAGTGCGGCCAGCATCGGCGCGGCCGGGTCGTCGTCCATGCCCTGCTGCCACACGGCCGACGGGAAGTGACCCTGTACGCCGGCGAGCTCGAGGCTGTCGACGGTGGCGGCCGACGCCGGAGCCCAGCCGGCGCCGGTCCGGACCGACAGGTCGATCGACAGCACGGACGCCGTCGGGCCGATGGTGGGGCCGGCCGGCACGACGTCGACGTCCGGCGGCGCCGTGATTCCGGCGGGCAGGTGTTCGCCATGGGCGGAGCGCTCCACCCGGACCGCGCTGCACGGCATGCCGGCATCGGTGGCGACCGTGACCGTCGTCCCGACGACCCACGGATCGTCCTCGGTGCCGTCGGGGGCGGTGGCGTCGGCCGTGACGAACCGCCCGGCCGTCACGCTCGTCGTCGTGGCCGGCTGGGCGTCGCTGCCCGCGGTGAGGTAGGACCGGCGCACCTCGTCCCAGGTGAGCCAGGCCTGTACCGACAAGCTGCCGAACCCGACGGTGATCGTCAGGACGCCGAGGTCGACGCTGGCCAGCCCGCGCAGCGGTGGTCCGGCGACGGTCAGGTCGGCGCCGACGTCGACGCTGGTGCGGACGGTGACGCAGACCAGGACGCAGGCCTCGATCTCCAGCGAGGCGCCGACGCCGACGTGCAGGTCGGCGCGGTAGGAGAACGGGTCCCAGGTCACCATGACGTCGACCGAGGTGTCGAACCAGGCCTGCACCGCGCCGACGTCATACGCAGCCTCGAGGCTGCCGCCGACCATGACGGCGCTGTGCGTCAGGGCGAAGTACGACTCGCCCTTGACGCTGATCCCGCGGGCCGGGGTCCAGGCGAAGCCGACCGGGTCGACCGCCGGGTAGTGCGCCGGGACGATGAAGTGCGGGTGGTAGCCGCCGATGCTCAGCAGCACCTCCGGCGTGGCCAGCCAGGCCATGAACGCGAAGCCGCCGGTGAGCCGGCAGTCGGCGCTGAACAGCCACGACGCGTCGGTTAGCCCGGCGCGCACCGAGATCAGCTGGTCGACGGTGCTGTAGCTCGCGGCGAGCCCGAGCTCGACGGACAGGATCGTGGCGGCGCTCTCGGTGGGCAGCGCCAGCTGCAGCGTGCCGAGCAGGCCGACCTCGACCCCGGTGTCCAGGCTGACGTACGCCAGCGCGGTGCCCTGGATCAGCCCGAACGTCGTGAAGCGCACCCCGGCGGCGCCCCAGTAGGCGCCGCGGCTGGGCGGCAGGTCCGCGCCGATCGCGCGCAGGCCGGCCACCGGGTCGTCGCCGAGCTGCAGGTCCCCGGACACGGCGGCGACCAGCGGGAACGCCGGCACCTCGGCGGGGTCGTCCGGGACGAGCAGCATCCGGTTGTAGCCGACGCCGGCCGCCAGCCCGAGGACGAAGAAGAACGGCGGCCCGCCCAGCGGCACCGGGACGCTGAGGAACACGAACAGCGACGTGTACTCGCCGAGCGCGTCGTGCGGCTGCGCGTAGCTGCCGACGGCGGTGAGGTTGCGCCCGGCGACGGTGACGGACAGCGCGCCGAGGTACTCCACGTCGCCGCCGGGCAGTGGCAGCTTCTTCAGCCCGCCGGAGACGCTGACCACCTCGCTGGCCAGCGCCACCGCGAGGCCGGCGAGGTCGACCACCCAGGAGGCCAGGTCGCTGGGGCTGCCCTGCGGCACCCGGACGGTGAGGTCGTCCAGCCCGATGACCAGCGGGCCGACCGCCACGTCGCCGGAAACACCGAGCCCGACCCGGCGCTCGACGCTGTCGTAGGACAGCGCGACCTCGGCCAGGTAGAGCGGCCCGAAGCCCTGCTGGATCGGCAGCCGCAGCGTCGGCTCGCCCCCGAAACGCACCGTCCAGGCCGGGTCGCCGGAGGCCAAGGTCACGTCGACCGGCGGGTTGGCCGGTGTCTGGTCACCGCCGGTCGAGGCGAGCAGCGACGCCGCCACCGGGTTGGCGCCGGTCTCGGACGGGAGAAGCGGGATGCCGAGCGCCACCAGCTGCGCGGCACCCTGGGGTGGCGCGATGGCGCGGACCCGCGGCCCGAGGTCGACCTCGACCTGGCCGTACAGCCCCGCCTCGCCGATGACGAGGGCTGGCGTGTCGACGAGGGCCTCGCCGCGGCTGCCCGCCACCCGGACGCCGACGCCGTCGAGGCTCAGGACGGCGTCCAACCGTGGAGCCCCGGTGGGCGCGAGGTCGACGAGCAGGACGGCGAGCCCGGTGTCGCCACCGGTCCAGCCGGTCACGACGTCGGGCGGGAGACCCAGGTGCAGCGTCGCCGGCCGGTCGCCGGCCGGCAGCGGGAGGGTGCCGATCAGGCTCGGCCCGTACCGCGTCCCGTCCCGGACGAGGGCGAGCCGCAGGTCCTCCCCGATCGACCCCCCGCTGCCGTCCAAGGCGGTGAGGACTCCGTCGAGGGCGGTCGCCCCGTCGGGAATGGTGGCGACGTCGAGCCGACGGCCGCGCCTGACGGCGAGCTGCCCGGCGACGAGCAGGTCGGCCGGAGTCGGGCCACCGGGCCACAGCGCGTCGTCGACGGTGGAGCCGAGCGCGTCGAGCATCGCGTGGATCGCCAGCGGCAGCGCCAGACCAGAGGCGAGCCGGGCCGACTGCGCCGCCGTCGGGGTCTGCGTGCTCGGCGCCAGCCGGAGCACCAGGCTGTCGTCGCCGAGCGGGCGCAGCTCGGCGCCGACCGGCCCGGCCGGCGGGGCGGTGAGCGTCAGCCGAGGGGTGAGGACCACGGCGCGGCCGAGGTCGAGGGCGGCGGCGAGCGTGAGCGCCCCGCCGCCGGCGTCGACGGCGACGTCGGCGGTGGCCGCTCCCGCCGTGGCGGCCAGCCCGGCGCTCAGGGCCGGCGGTCCGGCGGCGAAATCCGCGGTGACGGTGAGCAGGCCGCCTCCGGCGACGTCGGTGGTCAGGGTGACGGCCGTCCCGGACGCGGTGGCGGACAGGCCGGGGGCGAGGACCTGGGTCGCGGCGGCGACCGCGTCGGCCCGGCGACGCGCGGTGGCGGCGTCCGGTGGGGTGCCCAGGTCGGCCGCGAGGCTGGTCAGCCGCGCGCCGTCGAACGCGGCCGTGACCGCGTCGACGACGCCGAAGGCGGCGGCGACCTCGAGCGCGGCGTCGAGGGCGGCGTGCTCGCCCGGCGACCCGGACAGCCGGGCGACCAGCGCGTCGAGCGCGGCGGCGAGCAGCAGCCGGGCGCCGCCGCCGCCCAGGGCGTCGAGCCCGGTGACCGTCGGCAGTAGCCGGATCGTGGTGTCGAGCCCGAGCGGGGTGAGGTCGAGCGTCGCGCCGTCCGGTCCGGTCCCGACGTCGAGGTCCACCGCCTGCCACAGGGCACCGGGAAGCGGCAGGTGCAGGCGCAGCGCGCCGCCGGGGGTGGCGATGCGGGTGGCGTCGACGTCGAGGCGCAGGTCGAGGTCGAGGGTGGTGCCGGCACTGCCGAGGTGCAGCGGCCCCGCGGTGCGCAGTCCGAGCCGAAGCCCACCGCCGGGTGCCCGGTCGGCGAAGCATCCGACCCCGCCGCCGAGCAGCAGCGGCAGCCCCGGCGACCCGGGGGCGCGGAGCAGCAGGGCGAGCTCGCCGAGCAGCGCCTGGACCACCGCCGGGTTGGGCGGTCCGGGGCCCGTCGCGCCGAGCCAGTGCGCGAGCATCGCCCCGGGGTCGCGCAGCAGGCCGCCGAGCCATGGCATCGGGCCACCGCCGCGGGCCGCGCCCAGTGCCGCGCCGAGGGTGGCCGCCGCGAGCGAGCGGGCGCCGAGCGGCGCGAGGCGGTGCAGCAGGTCGGGGTCGGGCGGGGACAGCACGGCCGGGGGGTCGAGGTCGGCGCTGTGCAGCCGGACCTGCCCAGCGTCGTCGTCGACCACCAACGCGGTGTCGCCCTGGCTGAGGTCGAGGTGGACCGAGCCGTCCGGGACGGGGAGCGTGACCCGGCACGAGCCGGTGAGGCGCCCGCTCGACCCGGCGGGCAGGCCATCGCCGGTAGTGCGCACGGTGACGTCGCGTCGGGTGGCGACGAGCTCCACCGCGAGCTCCGGATGGGCGTAGCGCCAGGGCCCGGCGCCGTCCGGCGTGCCCGCGTCGCGGACGAGACCGGCGGCCCCACCCGGCCGGTCGAGCAGCGCGGCGAGCCGGCCCGCGAACGCACCGGTCGGGTCCTGCGCGAGACCGGTCACCGCGTCCGCCAGCAGGGCGGTCCCGGCGCCGTCTCCGGTGGTCAGCCCGAGCGCGGTCAGCAGCTCCAGCAGCGCCGCGACCCGCCCCACGGCCGCCGACTGCGCGTCGAGCTCGGCGAACAGGGCCGCGACGAGCGCTGGCCCCTGCGGGTCGGCCAGCCCGACGACCAGCGCGGCATCGCCGCGGTACGCGGCGTCGTGCAACTCGACGTCGACGCTGAGGGCAGGGGTGTCGCCGCGGCCTGGTTCGAGTCGCCCGATCAGCTCCGCCCAGCGGGCGCGCACGGGAGACGTGCCCGCGACCGGCGGGCCGCCGAGCAGCCAGCCGTGCGGCGAGGTGATGGCCGCGCGGACCTCGACCGCGGCCGGGGGGCCGGCGGGATCGGCCAGCGGCGAGCGGCGCGGGCCGGCGTCGAGCCGCACCGTGAGCTCGACGTCGACCTCGCCGTCGACGGCCGGTCCGAGGTCGAGCCCGATCCGCACGCCCTGGCCGAGCGGACCGGAAGCCGCGCCCGCGGCGCCGGCCAGGGAGGCGGCCCCGCGCAGGGCGGCGCGCAGGTCGCCCGGGACGAGTCCGTGGACGGCCAGCCGGGGGACGCCGTCCAGCGGTGGGCGTGGTGCGGCCGCGCGCTCGAGCGCCGCCGCCAGCGACGGGCCGGGTGTCGGTGCCGCACCCACCTCGCCCGGCTGCCAGCCGTCGAGGCTGGCGGCGAGCTGGGCGAGTGCGAACCCTGGCTCGCCAAGGGTGGCCGGGTCGGGGAACAGCGCGCGCAGGGCGTGCACCGCGTCGGCGTACGCGGGATCGGTCAGCAGAGCGCCGAGCGCCGGGGAGTCGGACTCCGGTGCCGTGTAGAGCGGGGTGCCGATGCAGGCCAGTCCGAGGATCCCGCTGCGGTCGGCGGCGACCCGGTCGTACGCGACCAGTCCGGCCCAGGAGTGCCCGGCGAGCACGACGGGCGTCGTCCCGCGCGCGGCGCGGATTCCGGACAGGGCGTGCGCCAGCCGGGCGGACAGTTCCTCCGCAGTGGCGCTGCCGTCATCGGCGAGGTCGACGACGTACGCCGGCGCCGGCGGCAGGGCGCCGAGGTCGACGAGCGCCGGGTCGACGCCCGGGACCCGCAGGCTCAGCGGCACCGGAGCCGGCAGCCCGCACGCTGCCGCGACCGCCGTCCAGTCCTCGGGCGCGGCGAGACCGGCGTCGACGGCGACGAGGGCCCACTGCGTCGGCGGCACGGCAGCCGTCCAGCCGGCCACCTCCGCGGCGACCTGCTCGGCGGTCGCCACGGCGGCGACGAGCCCCCAGTGCGAGGCGGGGACCGCGGCACCGCCGGCCCAGCCGTCCTCGAGCGGCGCCGCCGCGGCAGCGGGGACGACGGCGTCGGACTCCAACAGCGCGTCGGCGACGGCGTCGAGAACGCCGCCGGTCAGGGGCTCCAGCAGCCGGGGATGGGCTCCACCGGCCACGGACAGCGCACCCAGCGCCGCCTCGACCCCGGCCCCGGTGGGCACGAACGTAGCGAGCCACGGGGCCGGCCCGGCGTCGCCGTCGTCGGTCTCGCCGTCGTCGGTCTCGCCGTCCTCAGCGTCGGCCTCGTCGGAGTCCGGAGCGGGCTCCTCCGCCGGCAGCATGAGCTGCAGCCCCGCGGCCGCCCAACCGGCCGGCGGGCCGTCGCCGCCCACCCAGGTCAGGAGCTCCACCGGCGCCTCGCCGGGCGAGTGCAGGGGGGTGGCCCATGGCCGTACGGACGTCCCGGAGCCGCCGAGTGCGTCGGCCGGTGAGTCCGGCTCCCGCCCCGGCGCGGCCCTGATCCCGCGGGCCAGCAGGGCCCGCAGCCACGACAGCAGGCCCAGGAGCCGGGGCCGGCCGGCCGGGTCGACCGCGGTGGGATCGCCGGCCATGCCGGCGACCCAGCCCACGACCATCGCCCCCAGGTCGGCGAGGCCGCTGCGGACGTCGGCCAGGTCCGGCAGCTCGACCGGCGGCAGCCCCGGCTGGCTGCCGCCGTCCGGGGTGCCGGCGAGCAGCGTCGCCAGCCGCCGGCTTCCGCCGAGGGCAGCCGCGGCTGCCGCGACGACCGCCCGGGCGACCGCCCACAGCCCGGCGGCGTCGCCGCCGGCGAGGCCGAGGTCCGGGTCGCCCTCGCGCAGCGGAGCGGGGAAGCCGACCTCGTCCAGCACGACGTCGCCCGTCGGGGTCGTGACGCGCACGCCGGACGCGGCCGTTGTCACTCCCAGCGGCTCACCTGCCGCCCAGCGCAGGGCCACGGTGATCGCGTCGGCGGCCACGGCGGTGTCCCCGAGCGCGCCGAGCTCCGGCGTCGCGACCGTGCCGGACGCGCTCACCGAGCCCAGCAGGCGGGGCCGGACGAAGCCGCCGTCGGCCACGTCGACGCCGAGCAGCTCGATCGAGAGCCGCGACTCGACCGGCGGCGCGCCGGGCGCCACCGGCACGCCGGCCTCGGTGCGCAGCCCCACCGACAGCCGCGGCGGGTGGCCGGGCTCGGCGCCGTCCCAGACCGCGAGCTGCACCGTGCCGAGCAGCGTGCCCGCACCGGCCGGCCCGAGGGCGTCGAGCGGGACCCGCCACGGGTCGTCCGGGCTCCCTGAGCCCGCCACCGGCACGACGTCGAGGTCACCGCCCGGAGGATCGCCGCCGAGCAGCACCCACACCGCCGCGGTGACCGGCGCCCACCCGGCCGCAGCAGTGCGCAGCGCGCGGTAGTGGTCCGCCATCGCCGCGCCCGGTTCGCTCGCCAGCCGCACCGCGTCGACGGCGGCGACGCCGTCGGGCGGGTCCAGGCCGAGCAGCCGAAGCGCAGCGGCCGCCGCGGTGGACGTGCCGAGCCCGTCGCGGACCACGTCCGCAAGTACCCCGGCGGTGGCCTCGGCGAGCGCGTCGGTGCTGGTGAGGTCCAGATGCGCCGCGGTGACCTCCTGGCCGCCGACCTCGAGGCGTACGTCGTCGAGCTCGAGGACCGGCGTCGTCCCCGCGGGTCCCAGCGAGGCGCCGGCTCGCAGCCGGCCGATCCCCAGCGTGGAGTCCGGCTCCCCGGGCGGCGGCCAGAGCGGGGAGCCCGGTCCCGGCACCTCGACGGTCACCGTCGCCGACCCGGCGACGGTGCTCGCTGCCGTGCCGCCCAGCGGTACGTCGGCCAGGCCGAGCTCGGCCGTCACGGTCGCGCCCGGCGACTCGGACGGGACGCGCAGCGCGAAGCTCGTTCGCTGCCCGCCCGCGCCGTCGTCCGCGACGCCGACCCGGAGGTCGAGGCCGGCGGCGGCGCCCGAGGGTTCGTGCAGGCTGAGGTCCAGCGGGGCCCCGACTGCCGGGGCGGTGGAGCCGGCGGGTCCGGCGCCGAGCAGGGCGAGCACGTCGTCGAGCCACCGGAGGACCGGGGCCGGCGCGCCGGTGCCGGGAGCGGCGAACAGCGCGGCCAGCCAGGCCCGCCACGCCGAGGACGCGCCGGGGGCCGGGGCGAGAGGCAGCGGCGGCAGGCCGCCGCTGAGGCCCAGGACGCCGCCCAGGTGCGAGCCGGCCGGCTCCGGAACCGTCCCGCCGAGGACGGCATGGATCAGCCCGCGGACGGCGTCGCCAGCCGGCGTCGCTCCGGCACCGCCGATTCCCAAGGGCTGCGCCGACCCCGCGGGCTGCACGCTCAACAGGACCTCGCTGTCCGCGATCAGATCGGGGCCGGCGAGCCGTACCTCGGCGGCGAGCGGGGAGCCGTCGGGGGCGGCGGCCGTGACGGCCACGCTGACCGGGTGGCCAGCGGAGCCGGTGACCGCGCGCAGCGACGAGCCGGCTGCACCCACCAGCGGGACGTCGACCAGCACCGAACCCGCGTCACCGGCGAGGGTGAGCGCGAGACCGACGACCAGGTCGTCGCGATCCCCCGTCGTCGTCAGCGAGACGCCGACGCCGCCGTCGTCGACGAGGAGGTGGTACGCCGTCCCGTTCGTGACCGGAACCGCCGGTGCCAGCAGCTCCAGGGCGGCCAACGCGCCTGCCCGCTGGTCGGGGTCGGCCAGCACCGACGCCAGCCGGCCGGCCGGGTCAGCGAAGAAGCCGCCGTCCAGCTCCACCCCCGAGGCGGTCGGGCGCAGCAGCCCGATCGCCGTGCCGAGTGCCTCGGCGGCCGCACCGAGGTCCGCGGTCACGCTCCCGCTCACCGGGCCGTCACTCCCAGCCCGCGAAGGTGCCGCCGATCGGTGACAGCGCGAAGTCGTGCTCGAAGGCGATCCGGAAGCTGCGGTCGGGCATCGTCGAGAACTTGCCGCCGCCGGTCTCCTTGTAGCCGCGCAGAGCCGAGTAGCTGACGGCGAAGCGCTGCAGGAAGTCCTCGCTGAGCACCTCGGTGTCCCCGACGTGGATCGGCGTCCCGTCCGCGGTGCAGGCGTCGACCGCGCGCTGCCAGCTGCGCATGATGGCGGCCTTCTGCACCGCGGGCACGTTGATGTGCGCGTCGAGGAGCAGCGCCGCCGCGAACTGCGACCCGAACAGCTCCGGCACCGTGTGATCGGCCGGGCAGGCCTCGCCCACGCGCAGGCCCGTCGGTGCGGCTCGCGGGGCGCCGGCCAGGCCGCCCACCGGATCGCTGCCGCTCAGCCGCACGCTCCAGTCGCGACCCCACACCGCCGCGTCGTCGAGGATGCGGGTGAAGCGGAAGACCCCGACGCCCAGCTCGCACTCCTGCAGCGGCAGGCAGGACTGCAGGGCCACCGTGCAGCGCGCCGCCCACGCGGGCGAAGCCGCCTTGGCGTTGGTCGGGCGACCCTTCTTGTCCTTGAGGAAGTCCCACCCGAAGAACTCGAACCGGGGGGTGTCCGCGGACCCCGACTTCGATGCGGTGTCCAGCACCAGCGGGTCGCTGTCCGGACGGGTCTCGAGCACCGTGACAAACGTGGGGTAGTAGTCGCGGTCCTGGTTTCGGGCGACGCCGGTGAAGGCGTGCGGGTTGGCCGCCTGGACCTCCGCGAAGGAGGCGGTGCGGTCGGGGCCGGAGGGGATGACGTCGAGCGCGGCGTCCACCTTGCCGTCCGCGGTGCACAGGGCGAGCCCGAGGTCGTAGACGCCGAAGAACACGTCGAAGTGGTCGGGCGAGCGTTGACCCAGCTGCTCCAGCAGGACGGTGCACTCCTCGTTGGTGTGGAAGGACCACTGCTGCAGGCCCAGGGACAGCAGCGCGGAGTCGGCGAGGCGGACGGCGTCGACCTGGCCCTCGTTCGGCCCGATCGCGACGACCACATGCCGCCGGACGGCGGTCTGCTTGGCGCTGGCCCACGACGGCCACGGCACCTCGTCGCCGTGCGCGCGGTCGAAGCGGGCGAGCCCGACGACGCCGGCCGCGCTCGGACCCGACCACGAGTCGTACGAGTCCCAGCCGTACGTCGTGCGCCGGCCGAGCGCGATCCCCGCGACCTCGCGCTGAGTCCCGCTCCCGTGGTCGGCCTGCTCGGCGGTCAGTGGCGGCTCACGGAAGCCGGCGCCGGGGCTGCGCTGCTGCGGCGCGAAGTACCGGCGGGGGCTGCCCTGCGCCGCCGGCGACTGGACGACGAGCTGCAGGGCCTGGGAGACCGGCTCGTACATCGGGTCCGCCGGGGGAAGCCGCGACCACAGCCGCCGCAGGACGACCGTGCCAGCCGTCGTCCACGCGAGCACCTCCAGCTGCGGCGGAAGCAACTGCGCGGCGAGGGCGGAGGCGAAGGACCCCCCGTCGGCGAAGGTCCGCTCCTCGATCTGCAGCAGCGCCTCCACCACGCGCAGGCAGGTCGCGCTCGGGTTGTCGAGCAGGTCGTGGGCGAGGGCGATGGCGACCTGTCCGACAGTGCGCGCAGCCACCAGCTCGGCGACGGCGTCGGAAAGGACCGACGGCTCCTCGGGAATCGCCTTCCGCGTGCCCTTCTTTTTGTCCACCACCGTGGGTGCGATCGCGGTCGGGCCGACGAGGTCGTCGGCCGGGACGGTGGAGGGGTCCGGCGCCAGCAGGTTGGGGGGCCCGACCGCGTTGGCCTGCAGCTCGCTGAGGTAAACGACCCACCCGGCGGCACCGAGCTCCATCGGAAGCGGGAACAGCGTGCCGGTCCGCCAGTCGGCGACAAACCGCTCCGTCCCGCTGACTGTCGTCATCGCCATTCTCTCGAGCGCGAGGGCGGTGCTCGGCACGTCGGGCAGCCGCTTGCCCGGATCGCTGTCCGGCAGCGGCGCCACCAGCGGCTGGAGCACCAGCTCGCTGAAGCGCTCGGCGAGCCCGGCGAGCGTCGCCTGGGAGCCGACCAGGGCGTATGCCCGGGTCTTCGCTTGCCCGCCGAGGGCGGGGCTCGACACCTCCGAGCCGGTCAGGTGAAGCACCCCGACGGTCTCCAGCCCTGGTGGCCAGAGCGCGACGTTCCGCTCAGCCGGGCTCAGCATCGGTCCGACCCGCAGGGTGCGGGCTGATCGCGCACGGCGCCTCGCTTCACGTCGCGAGATGGAGACGACGTCTGCTCGCCTCCCGGAGGTTGACAGCGATCGTGCTCCGATCCACCTCGCGTGACCAGGGGTGATCTCATGGCGGCTACGAGCGCTCAACGGACCGGGACCCGGGGGCGACTGCGCCGGCTGGGCAGACACGTGACCTCGCGGGCTGGGGAGGAGATCCTGCAGTCCTGGTCGTCAGCTGGGAGGCACACCTCATGGGGTACACGGAGGCTTCCGTCCCCGATCTGTCCGGCAAGACAGCCGTGGTGACAGGCGCGAACGGCGGCCTGGGGCTGGAGACGGCCCGGGTGTTCGCAGCCAGGGGCGCGGAGGTGGTGATGGCTGCCCGAAACCGGGAGAAGGCTGCCGACGCGGCCGCGAAGATCCGCGCGGAGGAGCCGGACGCGTCGGTGGAGATCGTCCCGCTGGACCTGGAGTCACTCGAGTCGGTGCGAGCGGCAGCCGCGCAGATCATGACCCGGCACGCGCACATCGACATCCTGGTGAACAACGCCGGCGTGATGGCGATGCCGCAGCGGCAGACCGCGGATGGCTTCGAGGTGCAGCTCGGGGTGAACCACCTCGGGCACTGGGCGCTGACCGCGCTGCTGATGCCGGCGCTGCTGGCCGCGCCGCAGGCGCGGGTGGTGTCGGTGACGTCCACGGCGCATCACACGGGGAGGCCCCTGGACCCGGACAACCCTCACCTGCACGGCCGCTACCAACCGTGGCGGGCCTACGCGCAGTCGAAGCTGGCGAACTACCACTTCGCGCTCGGCCTGCAGCATGAGTTCGAGCGGGCCGGGGTGTCGGCGGCGAGCCTGCTCGCGCACCCCGGTCTGTCCAACACGGACCTGCAGTCGACCACCGTCGCGGCCGGCGGCGGCGGGCGGGTCGGGACGTTCTTCGACGCCTTGGCGTCGCGCACCGGCATGTCCCCCGCGCGGGGTGCACTGCCCCAGATCCGCGCCGCTACCGACCCGGGTGCGCGAGGTGGCGACTTCTTCGCGCCGCGCTTCGTCAATGTCGGCGCCCCCGTCCGTCGCCCGTTCCTGCGGCCCGGCGCGGACGCGGCGATCGCCACGCTGTGGCGAGTGTCCGAGCGCGAGACCGGCATCGCGCTTCGGATGTGAAGGACCGAACGGCCCGGCGACCCAATGTCCCTGCAGGAGTACCTGCGCGGCATGCTCGTCGACACAGCGGCCCGACCGCCGGTTGACGACGTCATCGCTCGAGCGCGCGCCCGCGTCGCCGCGACCGGCGTGCGAGTCGACGCCGGGTCGATCCTCGACGCGCGAGACATCGATCGGCGGTGAGCACGCGCGTCGTCTGCGACTCCTCTGCGGTTGTCGCGCTGCTCCTTGATGCTGGCCCCGATGGACGTTGGGCCACCGCTGCGCTGACCGGCGCCCAGCTCGCAGCTCCGAGCATCGTCGCGTTCGAGTCGGCCAACATCATCCGGCGCCACGAGCTCGCCCGAGTCATCAGCAGCGATCAGGCCGCACAGGCGCACATGGACTTGCTGGGGTTGGCGATCGAACAGTGGCCCTACGAGATCCTCGCCGGCAGGTCGTGGGACCTCCGCCGGAACCTGTCGAGCTACGACGCGAGCTTCGTCGCGCTGGCCGAGCTCATCGGAGCCACGCTCGTCACCCTCGACCGACGACTGCGCCGAGCCCCCCATCTGCGCTGCGGCATCGCCACGCCGTAGGGCAAGTCCGCGGCGGCCCCGGTCGGCCAACCCACTGGTCCCGGCGATGGAACAGCCTGGAACGGGCGTGGAACGCCATAGGGGCGTGCGAGTGCCCGGGTGGGGTGGCACGTGGAGGTGGACGACGTGAGGCAGCGCTTTGAGGACCTGGAGTTCTGGGCCGATGCCGAGGACTGGGCCGATGCCGAAGACCGGGGTGAGCCCTTCGCAGCGCGCGTGATGCGCGAGGTGTTGCACGAGGACTACGCCGGCGCCGACGACGAGGCGTACGACGACGCCCTCGAGTCCGTTCTCGACGGGATGAGTGCCGCGGAGTCGTTCAGCTTCGCGAAGGCGCTGCGGGCCATCGAGCGTGGCGCCGGCCAAGCCCTGTCCAACCCGGTCGTCGGGCAGATCGCGGGGACAGCGCTGCCCGTCGGTGCCGGCGCTCTGGGCACGCTGATCGGTGGCCCGGCGGGTACCGCGATCGGCAGCAACCTCGGCACCCTCGCGGCAGGCGCTCTGGCCCGGCACGGCCAGCCCGCCAGGGTTGCCGGCACGCCGGCACGGAGCGGCGTGTCACCGGCCGGGCTGCAGGCGCTCGTCGCCGGGTTGCTCGCCGCGCCCGGCGCGGCGCCCGGGGCCGGTGCGGTCAGCCCGGCGGTGTCGGGCGGTTCCGCGGCAGCGGGGCAGGCTCTGGTGCTGACCGAGCAGCCGTACATCAAGAAGGCGTTGGCGGCGCTGTCGATGGGCCAGCACGGTGCCCGGCAGGTGGACGGCGTACCGGTCGCGTCCGTGATGAACCTGCTCAGCTCCGTCTTCGGACAGGCAGCGGCGGACGCCGACGAGCTCGCCTACCTCGACGGCGAAGCCGTCGGCGACGGTGAGCTCGACGAGTCCGACCACGAGCGCCACAAGCCCTTTCCCGGCAGCGGCCGCTGCCTCTACACGGCGTTCATGGACGTCGAGAACGAGGAGCTGGCGTCATGACGACTTCCGAGCTGGCCGCTGTCGAAGCCCTCCTCGGCAAGGTGCTTCCGGACCCGATGGGCTTCGCCGAACGCATCCTCGGTGAGCTCGCCGAACGGCTCGCGAGCCCTGGGCCCGGAGAAGGCGGCAAGGTCGTCCCGGGCTACGAGTCCACCGCCCACGACGTGCTCGTCGACCGCAACGTGCTGCTCTCCGCCGCCCTTGGCGCCTGCGACTGCTGGGGCGAGGACGCCGGCTGCGCAGTGTGCGGCGGCAAGGGAGCGGCCGGTTGGGTGCCGCCCGATCCCGAGCTCTACGCCGAGTACGTCACCCCAGCGATCCGGCGCACCGCGCCCGACGCACCGCCTACGGATACCGATCCGGAGGGATCTGCAGTCCCGCGCCACCGCGGCGCACCGAGCGGTGCGGCCGGCACATCCACGACAGATGACCAACCAGGTGAAGGAGAAGCCAGATGAGCAGCACATCGTTCGAAGACCTCGGCGAGTACGAAGACGCGTACGACGACGCCGAGCTGTACGACGACAGCGAGGCCTACGACGACTCGGAGTCGGCCGCGTCGCGGGCCCGGCGCCGGCGTGCCCGGGCGCTCGCCGCGGCCCGCCGGCGAGCGGCCACCCGACGGGTGAGCACGCTGCCGGCAACGGCCCCACCGCGTGCGGTCGTGAGTGCCGTGAAGCAGCTGGACCTGCAGACGCAGGTGCAGCAAGACACCCTGCAGTCTGTGATCGCCGGCCAGAACAAGAAGCTCGACCGCGCGAATCTCGCGACCGTGGCCACGTTGCTGGTCGGCGAGGGGCTGCGCACCTTCGGCACGCCCGACAACACGTTCGTCCGGGTCGGGATCGAAGCCTCGCCGCTGCTGCTGCTGCCGACCGGTGCCCGTCGGCCCGGCGTGGAGGGCCTGATCCGCCATCCCGCCGTCTACGGTGGCCTTGGCGCACTGGGCCTGGCGTTCGTCGGTGACCAGCGCAAGCGCGGATCGTCGGTCCACACGGTCAACGTCCTCGGCCCGACGCGGCTGACTGCCGGCGCGGATGACGTGTTCGTCGCCGACGTCCTCGACGGTCGCGGCCGGCCCTCCACCGTCACCACGACATGGGCCTCGGACAACCCCGCGGTCGCCGACATCAACGCGACCACCGGCCGGGTCAAGGCCGGCACCACCACGGGAGTCGCCATCATCACGGCGACCGCCGGCGACGTCGTACGCCGGTTCCGGCTCGAGGTCGTCGCGGACGCGGCAGACACCGAGTTCGAGTAGGGACCTCGACGACGGACGGGGCGGGCCATGGACCCGGCGCTGCGGGAGCTGCTGCGCACCGGGCCGGCGGACGGGATGGTCGAGGCGATCATCCGGTTCCGGCGGCCAGGAGTGGAGATCCCCGGCGTCCGGGTCGTGGCCCGCTTCGGCCATGTCGCGACCTGCCGGCTGCCGCTGGCTCTGGTACGGGCGGTGCGCGCGCACCCTGACGTCGTGAGTCTCAAGGCCGCGCGGCCACTCGGGCCCGAGGTGACCCCACCTGAGGCTGACGGCGCTGGCGACCACGTCGAGGACGTCCCGGCGGGGGTCGGGAACCAAGTCGTGCTCGGGATGCCGCGGCGACCGCCCGGGCTGCCCGCGACGGGGAAAGGCGTCATGGTCGGCGTCGTCGACTGGGGCCTCGACGTCGACCACCCGAACTTCAAGCATGCCGACGGCTCGACCCGGCTGATCGCGCTGTGGGACCAGCGTTCGCGCCGTCCGCCCGCGCCGCAGCCGTACGGGTACGGCACGGTCCACACCAGACGGCGCATCGACAAGGCGCTGCGGACGGACCACCCGTTCCAGATGCTCGGCTACTACGCGGCCGACGCCGACCGCGGCGGTGGTGCCCACGGCTCCCACGTGATGGATATCGCCGCCGGCAACGGCACGGTCGGTCCGGCCGGGGTGGCACCGGAGGCGGAGCTCGTTTTCGTGCACCTGGCCGACCGAGGCACCGGCGGTCTGGCCAACCTGGGCGACTCGGTGCGGCTGCTGGAGGCGCTCGACTTCATCGCCCGGGCCGCCGGAGAGCACCCGTGGGTGGTCAACCTCAGCATGGGACGCCATGGCGGACCGCACGACGGCACCACCCTGGTCGAGCTCGCCCTGGACGAGCTGGTGTCGGCGGCGCCCGGCCGGTTCGTCGCGCAGAGCGGCGGCAACTACCACGAGGCTCGGGCACACGCGACGGGCGTCGTCGGGCAGGGGCAGCAGCACGTGCTGCGGTTCGTCACCGACCCCGCGGACCTCACCCCCAACGAGCTGGAGATCTGGTACGACGGAGCGGACGAGCTCGCCGTACGCATCGACCCGCCAGGCCACCGCGGCGCACCCGCCGTGCGTCTGGGCGACACGGCCGACGTCATCGTCGACGGCCGGGTCGTGGGGACGATCTACCACCGCGAGTGCGACCCCAACAGCTGCGACCATCACATCGACGCGTTCCTGTCCCCGGAGGCCCCGGCAGGTGTCTGGCGGGTGACGCTCGAGGGCCGGCGTGTCCGCGGCGGCCGTTACCACGCCTGGATCGAGCGGGACGAGGCCTGCTCTGGATGCCAGGCGCGGTTCCTGGCGGAGGACGCCAGTCCGGACGTGACCATCGGCACGATCGCCAACGGGCACCTTCCGCTCGTCGCCGGTGCCTACGACGCCTCCTCGCCCGATCGGCCACCGGGTCGGTCCAGCAGTGCCGGCCCGACCCGGGACGGCCGTGGCAAGCCCGACCTGGCCGCGCCGGGAGTTGCCGTCCTCGCGGCCCGCTCGGCGCCGCCGGGGAGCGAGCGCAGCCCCGGCCTGCTGGTCGCCAAGACCGGCACGAGCATGGCGGCGCCGCACGTCGCCGGAGCGGTCGCCCTGTGCCTGGAGCTCACCCGGCACCGGCTCGGCGCCGCGCAGATCCGCCGGCTCGTGCTCTCGACCACCGATCCGCCCGCCCCCGACCAGTCCGCCGGCAACCGGCTCGGCCGGGGCTACCTCAACCTCCCCGCCCTGGTCGCCGCCGCGCGCCGGAGCCGCCCGCCCGAAGCAGAGGCCCCCGAGAAAGCGATACCCGCCATGGAACTCGACGACATCAGCCCGATCGCCCTTCGCCCCGCGCGCGCCTACCGCGAGCTGCTCTACCGCCCGGCTGGTGAGCTGGCGCGCTGGCTCGACGACCGCTTCACCGTGCTCGCCCGACCCGGCCAGCTGGCGGGCGGCGAGCTCGACGTGGGCGACCTCGTGCTGAGCGCGGTCCTCGGCCGGGCCGGTGCGCGGGGGAGCTGCGCGCTCGTCGCCGAGCCCGGCATCACCCGCCGTCGCAGCAGCGCACCCGGCGCGCCTGCCGGCTGGTACGCCCTCGCGTCGGCTCCCGGGTCGGCATCCGACGCGCGCTCCGTACGCGTGCTCGACCCGGCCGGGCGCGTACCGCCCGGCCAGCTGCTGCTCCGGCCCCGAACGCCAGAGCCGGACCTCGGCGCGGACCTGCCTTTCGCATTCGGCGAGGACGAGCCATCCGATCCGGGACCATGGCGGGGCAACGCGGAGCAGCAGGACTTCAGCGCCCGCGTGCTGGCCGAGCACATCGCCCGCACGCGCAAGCGAAAGGGTGCTCCGCAGCCAGACCTGCGCGACGACCAGCTCGCGGACGTGCCCGGCACCTGCGTCACCGACCGCGGCACGACAACCTGCGTGCGCACGGCGGCGGCGACGGCGGAGGCGGCCGGTCGCCTGCTCGAAGCGGCGACCGCCGACCTCGCGGCGGCGCAGAAGGCTGGCGACGCCGACGCGGTGCATACGGTCCGGCTACGGGCCACCAGCGGCTCCCGCGGCAGCGACCACCAGAAGAGGTTGTGGCTGGGCTACTTCGCCACCAAGTACTACGACCAGACGCGCTCCGCCCGCGCGAAGATCCCGGACGGACCGCACTCCGATGCCGCCGTGGACTATCTGCTGCGTCCCCGAGGCGACGGCGGCTACGGCATTCCCGGCCGCATTGCCGCCCCCGGCTACAGCAACCACCAGGGCGGCATCGCGATCGACTTCTGGCAGGACAGGACCAAGGGCAACCGGATCGGCAACGACTCCGACGACCCGGCCCGCTGCCGGTGGCGGCAGAGCTGGTTCCACGGCTGGCTGCGCACGCACGCGGCGACGTACGGGTTCCGCCCGATCGCCACCGAGGAGTGGCACTGGGAGTACCGCCCCGGCAGTGCCGCGACGTCGGACCTGACCGAGCACCGCGGCGGAAAGCTGTGGACGTTCGCTTCGGCCGCGCTGCCGCAGCCGGTCGCGGTGTTCGCCACGAAGGCGGCGCTGGGCCGGCGCGACGTCGACGTGCTCGTCTTCGCGCACGGCCTGCTCGGCGGGTGCACTCGGCCCAAGTCCCTGCCGGCCGGCTTCGTGACCGACCCGCCGTTCCGGCTCGGCCGGGTCGTCGACGAGTCGGCCCGACCGGTGGTCCTCGTGGTGCCGCTGCTCGACTGGGGCAATCCGTGCGGTGCCGCGGTCTTCGGCCGAGGCCACGAACGCTGGCACCCCCTTGGCAAGCCAGCCGTGCTGAACGCCGTCGTCGGCGAGGTCCTGGCCGAGGTCGGTCGTGTGCAGGGTGCCGCAGCCCCGTCGCTGCGGGACCTCGTGGTGGCCGGGCACTCCCGCGCGTACGACGTCCTCGAACCTCTCGCCGCCAGCCGAGGCGACGCCGCGATGGGGCAGAGCGCTCTGGCCCGGCTGAGCCAGGTGTGGGCGTTCGACACGACATACGGCGGCGACGTCGCGGCGTGGACGGACTGGCTCGCGCAGCGGCCGTCCCTGCAGGTGCACGTCTACTACCGGCCGGGCAGCAAGACCGGCCCGGTCGGCGACCGGTTCTACGCCCAGCGCGGCCAGCGGTTGGTCGTGACCCAGGTGAAGGAGGTCCACTGTGCCGTACCCCCCACCCGGCTGGCGGAGCTGCTGCCGACGCCGGACGCCGCGAAGTCCGGGGAGGAGGAGCCGATCGACGAGCAGTTCTTCGAGCAGGTGTACGACGGCGAGCTGGCGCCCCTCGACGAGCTCGAGGCCGACCTCGACCCGGACCTCAGCGCGACGCTCGGGCTGGCCGAGGCGACTGCGGACTACGCCGACGAGCTCGGCGACATCGACGACGAGATGGCTCTCCACGCAGAAGGCGGCCAGTGATGGACCTCAGCCCAGACACCGAGGAGGCGGCGTCGACCGCGCTGTCGAAGGAGTGCCTGACCCGCGCCGCCACGCTCAAGGTGGCGGTGGTGGGCGGTGGACTCGGCGGCCTCATGGCAGCACGCACGCTGGCCCGGTGGGGCGTGAAGGTGACGGTGTACGAAGCCCGGGCCCAGGTCGGCGGGCGGGTACTGAGTGACTCGACGTTCGTCAAAGGGCGGATCACCGAGGCCGGCGCCGAGCTGGTCGGCTCCATCCACACGCGGTGGTGCGCGCTGGCCAAGGAGTACGGCATCTCGCTGATCAGCCGGATGGATGGCGAGCTGTACCGCGGCCAGCAGCTCGCACAGCGGATGATCCTCGACCGGCTGCTCACGCCGGACGAGGTCGGCGCCATCGAGAAGCAAATGGTCGACCGCGTGCTGCGGCCGATGGCCCAGTTCGCCCAGAAGACCATCCAGTCGGGGATGGAAGACGAACCGTGGAACCAGCCCGGCCTGGTCAGCCTCGACCGCACGTCGGTGGCCGATGCGCTGGAGAAGCGCTTCGGCGTCGCCAGGACGGAGCGGCTGTGGCAGGCGATGGAGCTCTTCCTCGTCAACAACAACGTGGCCCGGCTCGAGAACATGAGCTTCCTCGCCCTGCTGTGCCTGGTCCGGGGCGGCCAGACCGAGCGGCGGGCAGGCAAGCCGGTGACCGTCGCCCCGGACCCACTGATGGGCTACTGGGACGAGCTGGAGATCTACCGCTGCGGCGAGGGCTGCCAGCGGCTGGCCCGGTCGATCGCCGACGACGTGCACGCCCGGAAGGGCTGCCGCGTCGTCCCCAACCTGGGTGTGCGCCGGATAGACCTGCGGCCCGCCGGCGGCGGCGTGCTGGTGACGGCGCGCAGCACCAAGAACACCCGGTTCGACGAGTGGCTGCGCGAGAAGATCCCGGCCAACCCGCTGATGGACACCCGCCGCTACGACTGCGTGGTCTTCGCCGTGCCGCCGACCGTCTGGGGCGACATCGAGATCGCACCGTTCCATCCCAAGGACGTCATCGGGTTGATGGGCTCGGGTGCGGCGGTGAAGTTCTTCAGCAACGTGAAGGAGCGGTTCTGGATCAAGGAGGGGCTGGCGCCGCTCGGCGGCTCGCTGGAGATCGGGCAGGTTTGGGAGGGGACGGACAACCAGACCCGCGTCGCCGGGCAGGACATCGTGCTGAGCGTCTTCACCGGGTCCCGCACACCGACCGTCGACGACTACAAGAAGGGCTTGGACCGCCTCTACCCGGCGGATCCGAGCCTCAAGAACTCGGGCTACCTGCGCAATCTCAGGAGGTCGATGCTTGTCGACTGGTCGAGGCAACCGTTCATCCGGACCGGCTACTCCTCACCCCGGGTCGGTCAGGTCTTCACGATCGGGAAGGAGCTGAACGAGCCGTTCCAGGGCCGGCTGTTCTTCGCCGGCGAGCACACCCAGCTGGACCACTTCGGCTACATGGAGGGCGCCATCCGGTCCGGCGAGCGGGCGGCCCGGCTGCTCATCGACCAGGTCTGCCGGCCGCTGAACGAGCCGTTGCGGGTGGCCGCCGCCGGGGCCACCGGCGCCGCCGCCCGCGCCGGCTGAGTCCGTGGCCACCTTCGACGCCGCGGTCCACCTGGCGGTGGCGGCCGAGCAGCAGGACCTCGTCGAGCACCCGGAGCACTGCTCGGCCGACCCGGAGGCGCTGGCCGGGATCGGTCGAGCACTCGGTCATCAGGTGCGGGTGCGCCAGGCCGCGACTCCATCGGTCTTCGCGCTCTACACCGTGAGCCAGACCCGCGATGAGGCACCCGACTCGGTCGTCCGGATGGGCCGTGCGGGTCGGGAACGGCTCGGGACTGCGGAGGAGTTCGCGGCTGTCGTGGACTCTGTCGTGCCGCGCCAAGGGCTCAGCGACGCCGACGCCGCGCGACTCGGCGAGTTCGTCGAACGGCTCAGCGACAACGGCACGCATCGCGGCCTGATCGCCATCGCACCCCACGGCGGTGACATCGAAGCCCACACCGACACACAGGCTCAACGCGTGGGTGAGCGCCTGACCGCGTACGGCGTCAGCACCTGGCTGTGCAAGGGATTCGGGTCCGATGCGGGCAGTGCCTCCACGCACCTGCACATCACCTCCACCGACATCCACGAGGAGAGCTTCCCGGCTCTGGGGTCGGTCATCGGCCGTGGCTTCCGCCATGCAGTGGCCTTCCACGGATTCCGTGGAGAGGGGATCCTCGTCGGTGGTGCGGCAGCGTTCCGGCTCAAGGCCGAGATCGCCTCCTCGATCGAGAATGCACTGTCCGATACGGCGATCCAGGTGCGCATCGCCGGACCCGCGGACGTGCTCGGCGGCGACAGCCCGCGCAACATCGTCAACCGGCTCACCGCGAGCAAGCGCAGCGGTGTGCACATCGAGCAGAGCCTGCGAGCTCGCACCGACCACGCGCTGAACATCGCCGACGCAGTCGCCGCCGTGTTCGCAGCCCGCCTGGACTCCCAGCAGCCGCGTCCGCGCTGGTGGTCGGCTCTGCTGGACCTCTGGGATGCGATCCGCGCCTGGTGGCGGCGGCGCTGACGAACGCGCCCTCCCCTCGCCCGTCCCGGGTGGAATTCGACGAGGTGCCGCGGGACGACCGCCTAACCGCTGTCTGCCGGCCGGTAGCAACACTGCACGCCGGTCTCCACGCAGGCCCGCAGCTCCTCGCCGATGACGGCGTCCGCGGCGGTGATGTGCTCGAGGGCCCGGCGGATGGCCTTGCCGACGGCTATACGGGCCCGTTCGGAGCTGTCCGCGAAGTGTCGTGGGCGACCGCCGAGCCCCGTACCGGTCTGGATCTCGCGCAGCAGCCAGTCGGTCTCCGAGCGCAGCGCAGCCGCCCGATGGCCGTCGCCCAGCTCCTCCGCCTGGTCGATCTCGTCGGCCAGCTCGCGGAGCCGGGCCCTGTACTGCCGCAAGGCCTGCTCGTCGAGCACCGGCTGCGGCACAAGGCCGGAGGGGGCCGCCTTGCGGTCGGGGTCAGCCAGGTCGACGGCTGGTATCTCGACACCGGGGTTCGCGACGAGCGTCGCCAGGTGGTGCAGGCCGACCATGTCCTCGACGACGGCAGTCCGCCCGTGCAGCTCGATCCGCCACAACCGCCCGCGCGGAGTGCACACCGCGGTGGGTGGCTTGGTCCGCGCGCGACGGGTGGGCTCGGGGAGTCGCATGCCGAGCTCGGCTGCCTCGGCGGCTGCCTCGGCGTGCAACTGGGCAGCGGTGCGGGCGTCTCCCGGCGCGGCGCGGGCCGACAGCGCCTGCGCCAACCGGTGCCGCGACAGCGTGGCTGCCGGCCAGTGCCCGAGCGCCGAGTTGTGCTCGACCGCCGCCTGCAGGTGCTCGACAGCCCGTTCGGGATGACCGGTCACCAAGCAGGCGACCCCAAGCGGGTGTTGTGCCGAACCGAGGCAGGACACCGCGATGCTCGCCATCACCGGCAGGTGAGCGTAGGGCAGCAGCAGCCGGTACGCCCGGTCGGCCGCAGCCGGGTCGTCGAGCAGGGCGGCCGCCTCCACCACCGCGGTCATTGCCGCCAGCCACGAGCTCGACGTGGGCAGATCGGCGAGGTCGCGCCCGGTGATGCGGGCCAGCGCGCCCCGCGCCTGCCGGGTCTGGCCGGCTGCAGCGGCGGCGACGGCCTGGGCGGCGACGAAGGAGTTGTCGACGGCGCTCAGCGTGGGCGAGTTGACGATGTTCGTGGCGGTGTCCACCAGCTCGCCGATCCGCCCCTGGAACCAGCGAATGGTGAGCAGCTGCGCGGCATACCAGCCCATCCAGTCGGTGTCGCCGGCTGCCGCGCCGGCCCGCGCGCAACTTTCGGCCAGCGCCTCGGCCTCGCCCAGGTGCCCGGCGCGGATGGTCAACATGACCCGCATCGCCTGGATCGTGAAGGCGGCAGCCGCGTTGCGGATCGCGGCCTGGTGGTCGAGCAGGTCGGCGTACGCACGCTCGGCCTGGCGTTCGCCGCCCAGGAACATGTCGGCCGTACGCCACAGCAACCCCATCACGGTGTCGCTGGGCCGGCTCGTCGACGCCCCCACCCGGAGCAGCTCGTCGGCCAGAGCGGCGCGCGTCCCGGCGTGCTCGGGGCCGAGGACGCAGTGGTGGGCGAGGCTGAGCGCCTCGGCCAGCGCGAGCGGGTCGTTGCGCGACCGGGCCTCGTCGAGCAGCCGCAGCACCTCGTCCGAGCGGCCCACCCGGTAGTCAGCCTCGGCGGCCAGCCGGATGCGCAGGCGAAGCGCCAGCGCGGAGTTCGCCTCCAGCCGCGACAGGGCCCGCCGCTGTCGCGCCTCGACCCTCGCCGCGTCGACGGCCGATCGGCGTTCGTGCACCCACATCCCGCTCAGACCGAGGGCTGCCCGTGCCATCACACGCGGGTTCTGTTCGCGTTCCGCGTGTTCGAACGCGCGCCCGAACGCCAGCCGTGCCGAGACCAGGTCGCCGTCGACGTACAACGCCTGCTCGCCGAGCTCGAGCTGGCGCCCAGTGGCGTCGGCCCGAGGCCGCTTCGCCCTCACAGCGCGGGACACCGGCACCTCCACTACCCCGGCCGCGCGGTCGGTCATCGTCCGCGGGGCGCCCGGCCGACCAGCGAGGGTGGGTCGACACCGGTCGGACACAGGTGAGGAAGAGCCATCATCCTGCCTGATACGCCACCCGAGCGCTGCGGTGCCATCGCGGTGAGATCCGGGTCGTCGCGCCGGAGGTGAGCGGCCGGCGCGGCGTCGCGGCGGCGCGGCAGCCACCGCCGCTCGCGACCCCGTGGAGATCGCCCTGGACACGTCGTCATGATCGGCGCAACATGATGGGCAGGTCGTCCTGCCCACCCGCATGGGCGTCCAGTCCTTGTCGGACCCGAACCCCCGGGTGAGCGGTGGGCCCCGTGGGACTCGAACCCACAACCCGCGGATTGACAGGTGCCAGGCACGCCGTTCGGCGGCGTCCGCTGGAGACTGTCGCCTCAGGTGAGCACCGGACCGACGTCCGCGCCCGTTCGCCCTCGTCCGCCGCAGGTCACTGGCGTTGGCTGCCAGCGTGGATCACCGTCTGGTCCGCTGGCAGGGCGGCGCGAGGGATCCAGGATGGGGTCATCACCCATAGACACCCACGCGCTCATGCCGAGGAGTGGCCGCACCCGCTCATACCGCTGATCGGTGCGTCGGACGATCGGCTACTTCTGCTTACCAAGCTGGCTGTCGATCATCTGGGACAGCGCGCCGGCGAGGGTCCCGAGGTCCTCGCCCCGATAGACGCCGGCGAGTTCATCCAAGAGCCGGGCAATGACATCAGCCTGTGCGTGCGTTAACGCAGGCGACGACCCCGTCGTCGGCGAACCCTCGCTGAGCCGACCCCGCAACTGCGCGGCGTGGTCGTCGCGGTTCAGCGGGTTACCTGCCCGGTCCCGAGAGGTTGCGGTCGGTCGGGGCGCCACAGCCCCCGGGACTGGCAACGTGCTGAACTCGGCGTGCTCCGGACAGTAGTCGGTTGCGCGGCTCGGGTCGTGCGTCCAGCCAACCGCGTGATCACGAGCCCAGGATGCGGCATCAGCGTCACGCCGCCACTTCTCCGCCGCCACCGGCTCCACCTGAACTGGGCACCCAGCGACGTCGCAGCTGAGCACGATCCGCCGCGCCGTGGCCCCTCCGCCGGACACATGGATGCTCACCGATGGCCATCCCCTGCTCGCCGATCCCCTGAGAGGGGCGGGTCGAGTCCCCATTCTAACGCCGACGCCCGATGAGCGCGCTCCCCTTGACCATCGGGAAGGCGCAGATGGCACTCAGTCTCGATGGCCCGGGGGACGGCGAAGGCGGGGAAGAGCACGTGTGATCGGAGCGAATGTCCGATCACGACCGTGCGGTTGCGTCCTTCCGCCGCGATAGTCGCGGACCATTGCAAGGGTCGGTCCGCCAATGCGTCCGCTCTTGCCGCGCTCGGTATGGCGCTGGCGTGGGGGGGGGTGCGGTTGGAATGTCCCGTGCGCATGCGCATTCGGACCTGCGCTGCTACCTCCTGTGGTGCGCCGAACACGACCTGGACCCGCTGGTCGCCCGGCGTCCCCAGCTGGAGATGTACGTGCGCTGGATGCAAGGGCAGCGCGGCTTCAAGCCGAGCACGGTGGCCCGCCGGTTCGGCACCGTGGCCGGGTTCTACCGCATCGCCGTCATCGACGGCCTGCTTCCCACTTCGCCGGCTGAGCATGTGCGCCGCCTGGTGCCCGCGGAGTCACCCACCCTCGGGCTGACGCGCCTGCAGTTCGAGGCGCTGCTGGTCGCCGCCCGGGAGTCGGCCAACGTCAACGACTTCGCCCTGGTCGCGCTGCTCGGGCTGCTCGCCCTACTGATCGTCGAGGCCACCGGCGCCAACGTCACCGACTTCGGCGAACAGCACGGGCACCGAGTGCTGCGGGTGGTCGGGAAGGGCGGCAAGGTCGTGCTGGTGCCGCTGCCGCCGGCGGTGTGCCGCGCGATCGACCGGGCCGTCGACGGCCGCGCCGGCGGGCCGCTGCTGTGGACCCGGGAGGGCACCCGGATGGACCGGCGCGCCGCCACCCGCCGGCTCCGCTTCCTGGCCCGGCATGCGGTGGCGCCGCTGCCCCGGCTGCTACATGGCCGCCGCCACCTGAGTGACGAGCTTCGGCCCTCGTGTGCCCCGAGGCCGGGTGGTTCGGCGGCTGCCTACACTCCGGTCACGAGGGCACCATCCTTGTTGTGAGCATCGTGTCGGTGCTTGCTGTTGGGACTCGGCGGGACCCTGTGCGTCAGGCTGAGGTGAGACACCCCGGGTAGGGTCTGCTCCCTTCAAGAACAGGGCGAGAACAGGGTTGATCACGTTGACGATGACCAGTACGGACCTGCACCCGGTGGTGCCGGTCGATGATGGGGCCGTGG
>JBBRVP010000027.1:0-45075 GCA_038246785.1 Jiangellales bacterium | reverse complement strand
GTCACCACCGCGTTCCGCCTCGCCGGCGCGGTCAACATCGCCGCCGCCCGGCGGGCGGTCACCCTCGACCCCCACGCCGCCATTCGGCTCTTCACCACATCACGAAATCAGGACAAACGTTCGCTGTGACGGAGCCCTGCTGCCTGACACCTGTCGCCGAGCCTTCGGCCGCGAAGAGGTTCGTCGCGAAGATGCCCACGATGCCGGGGTTCTTCTGCAGCGCCGAGGTCACGAGCCTGGCAGCCGTGGCCGGGTCGTTGTGGCTGTATTGCACGCCGAGGTAGTCGAACGACGGGTCGGCGTTGGCGGCCTCCTCGAAGCCCTTCACCCGGGCGTCGACGGTGGAGACGCCGGGGTCGGTGGAAATGACGAGCACCTTGCCGCCGTCCGGCTTCGCCTGCTTGATCGCGTCGAAGGCCGCCTTGCCGCCACCGACGTTGTCCGAGCTGATCTCGGCGACGGCGAACGACGGGTCGTTGACGGTCGTGTCGACGAGCACTACCTTGATGCCGGCCTTGGCGGCCTGCTCTAGCGGCGCCTGCATCGCCTGGACGTCGGTCGGGGCGACGAGGAGAGCCGCGGGGTTGCTGGCGACGACCGAGTCGACGATCGGCTTCTGCAGCGTCGGGTCGAACTTCTGCGGACCCTGGGTCTGAACGGTGTAGCCGAGTTCCTTGGCCTTGGCGTCGATGCCGCAGCCCATCGTGATGTAGAACTCGTCGCCTTGGACGCCTTGGACGAAGGCGATCGTCTTGTTCGAGCCGCCGGAGCCTCCTGCCGAGTCCCCATTGCTGCTCGCGGTGCTGCACCCCGCAATGGCGAGCGCCGCGACCGCGCCGAAGATGGCGTACCTACGGAATAGCATCTTTGTCTCCTTACTCGTAGTGATGTCTACTCGGTCGAGCGGTTTGGTGGACTACTTGTACTCGGCGACTCCTGGAGAGGCTGGAGCCGCCGCGCGGCGTGCCTTCACCGCGGCGCGCCCACCTCGGGCGGCGGCGGCACGGCGCTGCTGGTCGACGAAGACGGCTGCGATGAGGATGGCGCCGACGGCGACGGTCTGCCAGAACGGGGATACGCCGGTGATGACAAACCCCGACAGCAGGACTGCCGGGATGAAAAGCCCGACCATCGAGCCGAGCATCGATCCCTGGCCGCCAAAGATCGAGGTCCCGCCGATGACGACGGCCGCGATGACGTTGAGGTTCGTCAGGGACTGACCGGCGATCGTCGTCGTGCCGTACTGCGCGAGGGAGAGCTGGCCGGCGAAGCCGGCCAAAAGACCGCACAGCGCGTAGATCTCGATGAGCTTGCGGTCTACGCCGATGCCGACCCGCCGCGCGGCGAGCTCGTTGGAACCAATGGCGAAGGTGTACCGGCCGAACCGCGTCATGTGCAGACCGATGCCACCGAGGATGACGACGAACAGGGCGATGAGGCTGATGACCGGCACACCCGCGACCCGTCCGTACCCGACGCTGTCCTGCAGCACCACGGGCGCCGAACGGATATCCAGGCCCGAGGTGATGATCTGGGCGGCGCCGAGGGCGATCGAGAGTGTACCCAAAGTGACGATCAGGGCGGGGACCTTGGCCTTGGCGACCAGCCACCCGTTGAGCACACCCCACAGACCACCGGAGACCAGCGCCAGCAGGGTGCCGACGGCGACCGTCGGCCAGCCCTTGTCTCCCATCATCTCCATGACCTTCGCGGAGATGACGGATGAGAACACCAGGACCGAGCCGACCGACAGGTCGATCCCGGAGGTGATGATGACGTAGGTCATGCCCACCGCGATGACGGCCCAGATCGATGCGTTCTGGGCGATGTTCATCAGGTTGTTGTAGGCGAGGAACCGGGTCGGCTCGAGAACTCCGAAGATGGCGACGATGACGATGAGGACACCGAGGATCCAGATCGACTGCATCGACCGGAGCCGCCCCGCCAAAGTCTCTTGGCCGATCTCGACGGTCACGTCTGTTTGCATCGTCGACTGGCTCATGCGATCTCGCTCCTCCCGATGTCCTGCTCGTCGAGAGCACCGGTCATGGCGCCCACGAGCTGTTCGACGGTGGTTCCTTCAGCGGGCATGGTGATCACCATCCTGCCGAGCCGCATGACTTGGACGCGGTCGGCGACCGCGAGGACGTGCGGCATGGAGTGGGAGATGAGGACGACGGCGATGCCCTGGTCCCGGATACGGCGGATCATGTCGAGGACGTTCCGGGTCTGGATCACGCCGAGAGCCGCGGTCGGCTCGTCGAGGAAGAGCACCTTGCTGGCCCAGGAGACCGCTCGCGCGATGGCCACGCTCTGTCGCTGCCCACCGGACATGTCGCCAACTGGCATGGTGACCGAGCGGACCGCCGAGCCCAGCCGGACGAACGCGGCGCGTGCGTCCTGGCGCATCTTCCGCTCATTCATGAAGCCGAGCCGCCCGGCGACGCCGGCGCGCATGACCTCACGGCCCAGGAACATGTTCTGGGTGGGGTCGAGGCGAGGGGCGAGAGCGAGGTCCTGGTGAACAACCTCGATGCCGCGGCTGGAGGCATCATGAGGCGTCGTGAACGAGACCGGCTGATCCTCGAAGAGCACTTCGCCGCTGTCGACGTCGAGGTTGCCCGTCAGGGCCTTGACCATGGTCGACTTGCCGGCACCGTTGTCGCCGATGATCGCGACGACCTCGCCGGCCGAGACGTCGAAGTCGGCGTTGTCCAGCGCCTGGACGTGACCGAATGCCCTGCAGAGCTTCCGTGCCTCGAGCAGCGTCGTCATGACGCGACCTCCCGCCACGGACGGGCCCGGCCGTCGATGACTTCGAGGCACTCGTCGAGGCGGCGCTTGCCCGTGTCGGCGAGGTAGGCGAGCCGGTCGCCGGCCGGCAGCCCGACGGCGTCCTTCCAGATCGCCCGGCCCGCGATGAAGCCGCTGACGCCACCCTCGTCGCACGACACCTGTAGCACCTGGCAGAAACGGTCCATGGGCACCCCGGCCGACAGGACCGCCCAGGGCCGGGTCAGCCGGCTGGCGAGGCGGCGACAAGCTCCCGGAGAACCCGGGTACTCCAACTTGAGCAGCGACGGGGCGAAGGAGTCGAGCCATCCGGCCGCCTCGATGATGGCGTCAGCGCGCTGCTCCGGCGACAGTTCGCCCTCACCGTTGAGTGGATAGATGAGGTTCTCGATGACCGAGGGGATGCCGGCGGCGGCGCAGTCCTGGACGACGGCGCGGACGGCCTCGCCGGCCTCGGCGGTGAGGTCACGGCCATCCGGGCCCACCGCCCGGTCGGCGCGGACCTGGATGAGGTACTTCACCGCATCGCCGCCCTGCTCCTGCACCCATCGGGCGGTCTGCTTGGGGTCACGGGTCACGACCGGTTCACCCTCGTGTTTGCCGCGGTCCGACGGCTCGGCGGCGATGAGGGTCCCGAAGTGGGGGCCGTCGTGCAGGCGCTGCAAGGCAGGCACCCCGTAGTCCGGGTCCACGAGGAAGGCCGACGCGGTGCCCTGCAGCCCGGCGAGGATGTCGGCCTTGAGTGCGGTCATCTCCTCGGCCGTCACGTTCGGGCGCTCGGCGGCGGCATACATGCGACGCAGCGTCCCCCGCTGGTCCATCGCTACGACGGCGAACGTGCCGGCCTCTGTCGCGATGGCGTCAAGGGTGGTGGTCGTCACTGACATCAGTCCTCCTTCGAAGGGTGTTGTTCTGCGGACTCGGGGGAGTGACGAACCACGTCGCCGGCGGGCTCGCCGGTCGGTCACCGTCGTGCTCGGCGGCCCAGGCGCCCATCCGGGCGGCTCCGACGAGACCGGGTTGCGCGACAGCCGCCAGGCGCAGAGGCGCGCCGAGGGAGCGTCGGGCCCGGATGACCGAGTCCATCTGGCTCCAACCACCGGCGAGCACCATCTCCTCGATGACCAGGCCCGCTTGCCGCATACCGGTCAGAACCGCCGACGCGGTCGCGGTGACGTGTCGCAGGGCCGCACACCACAACTGCTCCGGCGAGCAGTCGTCACCGGTGATCGTGATGGTCACCTCATGGTCGTCCATGCGCCCGCCACTGACCTGGATGCCGGAGACCCGGCCCCTCACGACCGAGCCCGTGCCCTGCTCCCCGGCCTCCAGGCCGGACACCGACTCGTCGAGCTGGGTGCGCGCCTCCCGGCCGGCACGCCCGAGGAGCCGAAGGGTCCGACCCAGCACGATCCCCGACTTGGCGCCGCCGAGCACGCAGGTCGTCGCCTGCACGACGTGCGGGTACACGGTCATGCCCAGCCCGACGAGGTGCGCGACCTGGTCCGGGTTGGGGACGTGTGACGCGGCCGCGACGAACGCCTCCGCCGTCCCGAACGAGTCGAACACCGTGCCGGCCGCGGCCGCACCCGCTGCCGCGGCCGCCACGAGGTGGTCGTGCCCGGCCACGGTGAGGACGGCGCCTCGCATCGCCTTCACGGGGTGGTCCGGGCGTACCCGGCCGAGGGCCGAGCCTGCGGGGCGCAGCGGCGGGACGAAGCCGGCGCCGGCGCCGATCGCCGAGAGGGACTCGGGAGCCACGGCGGCGCGGTGCACGTCCAGCAGGCCGGTGCGGCCCGCCATCGACAACTCTGCCACCGGGTCGGCGCCGAGGTGGAAGCAGACGAGCTCAGGGACCGACAGCCACTGCGCGCCGTCGAGGTCGACGCCCTGCTCGCGCAGCCAGAGGATCTTGGCGATCGAGGTGAGGGACGTCAGTGGCAGCCCGGACCTCGCCGGGAAGGAGGCCCGGAACGACTCGGGGAGGCACGTCAGCTCGGCCTCGCCGCGGGGGTCGTACCAGGCGATGAGCGGGGTGCTGGACCGGCCGTCACAGACGATCGAGCCCGTCTCGGCCATCCCGGTGAACCCCATCGAACGGAAGGTCGCACCCTTGGGTGCCTGGGAGGCCAGACCGGCGAGGAGGTCGTCGACCGAAGCGAACAGGTCTGCCGCCGGCCGTTCGGTCCATCCGGGGCGGGGGTTGGACCAGGTCGTCGGTGTCGAGGCCCGCGCGACGACCGTGCCCGCCTCGTCAAACGCCGCGGCCTTGGTCGCCGCCGTCCCGAGGTCGACGCCGAGGTCGAGGATCCCGCTCATGCCCTGCTCCTGGCGCGACCGGCTGGCGCGATCTCGGCGGAGCCGCGCACGATGAGCCGGGTGGGAACCACCTGGTGGAGCGGAGGGCTGTCGTCGCCGGCAATCCGGGCGAACAGGCGGTCCATGGCGGCCTCGGCGTGGCCCGCGGGGTCTTGGTCGATGACGGTGATGGCCGGAGTGAGCAGGTCGGCCATCGGGAAGTCGCCGAACACCAGGAGGGCGATGTCCGTGCGGCCGGCTGCCCGCATGGCCGCGAACGCGCCCTGACCGGCCATCGGCGTGGCTGCGAAGATCGCCGTCGGCGGCTCGTCGAGGGCGAGCAGCCGGCCGGCTGCCAGTTCGGCGGCTGGGGCACCCCAGGCCGCTGCGATCAGTCGCTCGTCGACCACCATCCCGGCGGCGGCGAGGGCTCGCCGGTAACCCCGGATCCTGCCCCGGACGGTCTGGAAGCCCGGCGCCGGCCCCAGAAAGCCGACTCGTCGGTGCCCGTGGGCCAGCAGGTGTCCGACGCCGTCGCGGGTGCTGGCCTCGTTGGCCACGGTGACGGAGTCGAATGTGTCGAATCCGCTCCTGCGGTCGATGAGGACGGCCGCGGTGCCGGCGGGAACGGCCGAGACGCAGTCTCCGTAGGGCATCACGAGCAGGCCACGGACGCGGCGGCGGACGAACCGGGCAATCTGGCTCGCCGCGCGGGTCGCATCCGCACCGGTGGAGGCGACGAAGATGTCCAGGCCCTCGGCCATCGCCCGTCTCTCGGCGACCGAGATGATGGTGGCGGAGAAGGGGTCGGCGAGGGAGTCGACGATGACCCCGATGGTGTCGGACGCGCCGCTCCGCAGGGAGCGGGCGAACTGGTTCGGGTGGTAGTCGAGTGCGGCGACCGCCTCGCGGACCAGGCGCACCGTCACCGGGGCAACGCCCTGCCCTCCGTTGATGACGCGGGAGACGGTCTTGATGGAGACGTCAGCTTCGCGGGCGACATCGTGGATGGTGGCACTCATCGCGCCCCGCCGTCCGAGGCGACCGCGGTGGCGGCCTCGATCGTCGAGAGCAGCGAGGGGATCCGTTGGGGGTCGAAGGCGCCCGCCGAGTCGGTCTCGCAGGAGGCGGCAGCCACCGCGACGGCCAGGCGCATCGCCTCGTCGTCGGAGGCGCCGATGGACATCGCGTGGGCCCAGCCGCCCACAAAGGAGTCCCCGGCGCCGATCGGGCTGCCGACCGTGACCTGCGGCGAGGGGAACCAGCGGCCGCCGTCGGCGGTCGTCAGGGCCGCCCCGGCCGCGCCCCCCGTGACAACGGCGCGCCGGGCGCCGCGCTCGAAGAGCGCCCGGCTGCCCTCCAGGCAGCGCTCCGGGACGTCGGAACCGTCCTCGTCGACACTCTCGTCGGCGCGTCCGGACAGCAGGCCCTCAGCCTCTGCCAGGTTTGGCGAGACCAGGTCGGGCTCATGATCGAGTGCGCCACCGAGGACCGGTGGTGCCGCGTCGACGATCGCGAGCCGACCTTTCCGGTGGGCGAGGTCCACGATCTGGCCATAGCCGTCGAGCGGGGTGTGTGGGGGCAGTGACCCCGAGCAGGCCACCGGGTGCTGGTCTCCGGCGGGGGCGGCGTCGAGCACGGCGGACACGGCATCGAGGGTGTCGGCCCACAGCTTTGGGGTCATCCGCGGGCCTGCCCCATTGATCACGGTCACCCGGCCGCTGTCCTCGAGGGTGATCTGGGCGATCCGGCCCAGCCCCGAATGCGGGACCGGGCGGAAGGCGCACCCCTCGGCGCGCAGCAGGCGGCTCAGCCAGTCGTCCTCCGCCGATGTCAGTCCGACGAGGGTGGGGGTGTGGCCGAACCGGCGAAGGACCCGGCACACGTTGACGCCCTTGCCGCCAGCGGAGATCGCTGTTCGCGGCGCACGGATCACCGACCCCGGGGCCAGCGTCGACACCCAGGTGGTGACGTCGGTGCACGTGTTGGGCGTCACCACGACCAGCACGCGTGATCTCCTGCCATCCAATGCCCGGCGGCGGCACCTTCGATGGGCCGGACCCTTGCCGCTCGGGGCTACGCGGTAACGTAGAACCACGATGACAACGATGTCAATGGCCGGCCGGACGATTCGCGACCCTGGGACTCCTGACAGACCACCATGTCGCGAGGCTCCGAGAAGCTGTCAGCAGAGACGCCGATCCAGGAGGGCCGACGAGATGCCCGACGCCCGCCCTAGCACAACCCCACCCAGACCCGGGAGGGCCTTGCACTGATGTGGCCAGGCTGGGGTAACTGCGGCGGACGCAGCGGATCAGCGACTCCGCTGGCTTCATCCGAACCGCCGCGATCGACCATCCCGAGATCTACCAGATCCCCTTCCACCGGGGCCACCCGTTCCTGGACGCCAGCCTCGCCGGCCGGCGCGGCGAGCACCGTGGGCCCGGACTGGTACGCGTCGTTCGGTGACTGAGGTGCCCGGGGCGCCCGTCATCTGCTGCGCCGGCCCACCGGGCAGTGGCAAGTCGGTGGTCGGGGCGGCTCTCGCCTCCCTGCTCGGCTGGGCCCTCGTCGATCAGGACAGCGCCACCAACCCGCTGATGGAGCAGGTCGCGATCGCGGCCGGCGTCCCCTTCGACCTCGACGCGCCCCGCCTGCAGGGTCCGGTCCGCGAAGCGCGATACGCATGTCTCACAGCGATCGGCCGCGACAACGCTCGGCTCGGCGTTCCCACCATCCTCGTGGCGCCCTTCACCGCCGAACTGAACGACCCCGCCGCCATGCGCCGGCTCGCCGAGGCCATCGCCCCTGGAGTGCTACACACGGTCCTCGTGGACACCACTGAGGAGACACGCGCGGCGCGCACCGCCGCCCGAGGCGCCGAGCGGGACCACACACCGCGGCCCGCGAGGAGGAGCGCCCCGGAACGGGACTGGGGAGAAGACACGACCTGGCCGGCGGGGGTCCTCGTCGTCCCGGGCCAGGACGAACCCGAGGCCATCGCCTTGCGGATCATCACAGCGCTGAGTCTCGGCGACGCTCGGCCCGCAAACCACCGCGCAGCAGCCGAACGAGGAAGCCAATGACGACACAGAGGCCGGCAACGGGCACCGGCGCAGCCTCCCCCCTGCCGCTCCCCGCCCGCCCTGGCGAGCCCGTCCCCGGTGGACGCTGGGCCGAGCGCCCGGCCCACCTCGCCTGGTTGGACGACCAGTTGCGCAAGTTGGTGCGGTTCTCCCTGCGGACAGTGCGCCCCGAGGGCGGCTTCTACTACCCGGCCGAGGATGGCACACCACAGCCAGGTCGAGACGTCGAGCTCTACCTCACCGCCCGAATGACGCACATGGCCTCGATCGCCCACCTGCGCGGCGTCCCCGGCGCGGGGCGGCTCTTCGACCACGGCGTGCAATCGCTGAGAGGGGTCTTCACCGACAACCACCGCGGGGGGTTCGTCAGCGCCCTCGGCGCCCCGACGGGCCGGAAGCTGACGTATGACCATGTCCACGTCGGCCTGGCCGCCTCCTCGGCGCTCGCTGCCGGCCACCCAGACGCCGCCGCGTTGCTCAACCAGGTGGCCGAGGTCGTCAACACCCATCTGTGGGAGGCCGAAGAGGGCATGCTGCGCGAGTCTTTCGCGGCAGACTGGAGTGACGTCGAGGACTATCGCGGAGCCAACGCGACGATGCACGGCGTCGAGGCGTTTCTCGCCATGGGGGACGTCACCGGTGACCGGGTCTGGCACGACCGGGCCTACGGGATGGCCAACCGGATCATCAACGTCGGGGCCCGCGCCCAGGCGTGGCTCGTGCCCGAGCACTTCGACGGCCGGTGGCAGGTCGATCTCGGCTACAACGCCGACGCGCCCGACCACCCGTTCCGCCCCTACGGGGCCACCTACGGCCACTTGCTCGAGTGGGCAAGGTTCCTCGTCAACCTCGACGCGTCGCCGACGGTCGCCCACAGCCCATGGCTCCTGGAAGCGGCGCAAGCACTAACCCAATCGGCACTTGGCGGCTGGGGTGCCGACGGTCTGGAGGGCCTGGTCTACACCGTCGCCTGGGACCGCCGCCCGGTCTCGAGGCTGCGGCTGCATTGGCCGATCTGCGAGGGCATCCAGGCCTGCGCTGCCATCGACACCGCCTTCGGAGACACTCGCTGGGAGGGCTGGTACCGCGCCCTGTGGGACCACGCGACGCGGTTCATCGACGATCAAGGCACCTGGGTCAACGAACTCGACACCGACCTCAGGCCCTCCGGCACCGTGTGGCCCGGGCGCCCCGACGTCTACCACTGCGTCGGCGCCTACACCGTCCCGAGCGTCCCGCCGACACCGTTCATGACGCTAGCCCTCACTGGCGACCCGTCGCGGCTGTCGTCGCCCGCCACAGAATGACCTCATCCAACCGAACCACTGCTCGGTGCTCTGCTACCGCATCACCATCCCCCGCCGAGGCACGGTTCCCGTGAGTAACCTCGCCACTTCGATTCGAGCGGTAGCACGGTCGTGGCAGGGCGGGGGAGGACACGGCCGGCACGCCGGCCGTGTGTCTTGTCTATGGGTAGACGCCCCGACCGCGCAGCGCTCGGACAGTCCCGAGACACGGCCGGCCTGACCGTGGACTGTTCCGCAATGGGTTCCGTGTCCGGGTGGCCGGGCGGGCGGGGGTGGACCGCAGGACCGCACGCCGGTACTTCGCCGCGGCCGAGGTCGCTGGTCTGACCCGCGACGCCGGGGTGGACGCGGTCACCGACGAAGTCGTCGGCCTCGTCGTGGACGCGGTGCGGCCGGCGCGGCCGAACGGGCACGGCGCCTCGTGGGAGGTGCTGCTGGCCCACGAGGAGCAGATCCGGGCCTGGCTTGCCGGTGGGGAAGGCGAGGAGCCGCTGTCGATCGTGAAGATCGAGGAGTTGCTCACCCGCAAGGGAGTGAAGGTGCCGTACCGCACCCTGCACCGGTTCGCCGTCGAACGCTGTGGCTTCCGGGCACGCTCGACCACGGTGCGCGTGAGCGACGGTGAGCCGGGGGTGGAGTGCCAGATCGACTTCGCCCAGCTCGGGCTGCTGGACGACCCTGAGACCGGTCGTCGGCGTCGGGTGCACGCGTTGATCTTCACCGCCGTGGTGTCGCGGCACCTGGGCCTCGACTAGGCCACGACTAGGCCCGCTCGACGGTCAGGCGCGGGCCGAACTCCCGGTCGGCGTAGCGACCGACCTGCCGGGTCGAGAGCCCATCGACGACGGCGCCGACGCCCCCGCCGAGCAGCGGCACGCGCCGGGTGGCCGTGATCGCCAGCCGCTTGCCGGTGACCCGGCCGACGAGGTTCTGCCCGACGTGACCGGAGACGTCGTCGAGCAGGGTGGCCGGGACCGACTCCATCGCGGCCACGTCCCGCGGGCGGCCGGGCAGCTTCTTCTCCTCGACCAGCCGCTCCAGGTCCTCCTCACCGATGACCGCCTCGAGGGCCGCCAACCGGACGGAGGTGCGGCCGAGGTCGTAGCCGCGCAGGTGGGCGATGGCGGCGACCATGCGTACTTGCAGGATCCCCAGCCCGGCGATGTTCGCTGGCAGCAGGACGGCGGCCGCAGCCAGCCCGCCCAACCCGGTCACGAACCCCTGCGCCCCAGCGAGCCGCCAGTGCTGCTCGATGACCGCGGCGATGGCGGCGTCCACCGACCCGCGCTCGCGCAGCGCCTTGGCGGCCACCTCACGCGCCCCGGGGAAGCCGGTCACCCCGTCGATCGCGCGGTGCACAAGCTGGCGTACGCCGATCGCGGCGGCTCCCGGCGCCATCTTGTCGACGGCGCTGCGTGTCACAGCCGAGCGGACACCCATGGGGCGCGGACCTCCTGGTCGGGGTGTGCCTAGCCTGCCCCAGGCCCCCGGTGACCACACTCCGCCTGCCGCGGCCGGGGCACCGGCGGCGCGGCCGGGGTAGCGAGGCGTGGCCGGGTCCGGCTCCGGACCTGCGCCGGGGATCGGCAGGATGACGTACGTGCCTCCGCGCGTGCTCCCGCCGTCGTCGCGGTACGCCTTCACGGTCCCGGACGGTGCGGACGACCTGGTGGGCATGGGCGGGGACCTCGAACCGGGCACCCTGCTCGGGGCGTACGCCGCCGGGCTGTTCCCGATGCCGCTCGACCGTCGACGCCTGGGCTGGTGGTCGCCGGACCCGCGCGGCGTGCTGCCCCTGCACGGGTTGCGCGTCACGCGATCGCTGCGCCGCGCGGTCGGCCGTTTTCAGGTGCGCACCGACACGGCATTCGACGCGGTGGTGCGCGGCTGCGCCGACGCGGCGCGGCCGCACGGCTGGATCGACGAACCGGTGGCGCAGGCGTACCGGCGGCTGCATCAGCTCGGCTGGGCGCACTCGGTGGAAGCCTGGACGTCCGACGGGGCGCTGGCCGGCGGCCTGTACGGCGTCGAGATCGGGGGGCTGTTCGCCGGGGAGTCGATGTTCCACGTCGTGCAGCCGTGGGGCCGCGACGCGTCCAAGGTGGCGCTCGTGGCGCTCGTCGAGCGGCTGCGCAGCGCCGGTCCGGACGGCCGGCTGCTCGACGTCCAGTGGGCAACGCCGCACCTGGTGAGCCTCGGCGTCGTCGAGGTGTCGCGCGTGGACTACCTGCGCCGGCTCGCCGCGGCGTTGCCGCTGGCACCGGCCTTCTGAGCCGTCCACCCGCCGCGCCTGCGCGGTGCGCAGGCTCATGGACCACGCCGCCCTGGTCCGCGGCAGCCGAGACGGGCAGGATCGGCGGGTGCCCGAGCTGCCGGAGGTCGAGTCGCTGGCCCGTTTCCTGCGCGAGCGCGCGGTGGGAGACGCGGTCGCGCGCGTGGACGTCGCCGCGATCAGCGTGCTGAAGACGTACGACCCTGCCGTGAGCGCGCTCGCCGGGCTTGCGATGACCGGCGTCGAGCGGCGCGGCAAGTTCCTCGACCTCGACGTCGACGGCCTGCATCTTGTCGTGCACCTGGCCCGCGCCGGCTGGCTGCGCTGGAAGGACACCCAGCCGACGGCTCCGCCGCGGCCCGGCAAGGGACCGCTGGCGCTGCGGCTGCACCTGGCCTCCGGCGCCGGCTTCGACCTCACCGAGCAGGGCACCAAGAAGGGGCTGGCGGTCTACGTCGTGCGCAACCCGGCCGACGTACCCGGCATCGCCCGGCTCGGCGTCGACCCGCTCTCCGCCGAGTTCACCGAGCAGCGGCTCGGCGAGTTGCTGGCCGCAGCCGGCCGCGCCCAGGTGAAGGGCGTGCTGCGCGACCAGTCGCTCGTCGCCGGCATCGGAAACGCGTACTCAGACGAGGTGGTCCACGTGGCGCGGCTCTCGCCGTTCAAGCCAGCGGCCTCGCTGACCGCGCCGGAGGTCGCGACGCTGTACGCCGCGATAGGCGGCACGCTGCGCGACGCGGTCGAGCGCTCGAGCGGCCTGGAGGCCTCGGCGCTGAAGGGGGAGAAGAGGCTCGGGCTTCGCGTGCACGGGCGGGCCGGCCTTCCGTGCCCGGTGTGCGGGGACACCGTGCGGGAGGTGTCCTTCGCTGATCGTGCGCTGCAGTACTGCCCGACCTGCCAGACCGGCGGCAAGCCGCTGGCCGACCGGAGGTTGTCCCGGCTGCTGAAGTGAGTGCGGTGGGTGTCATGGGCTGGTGGACAGAGCACGTCGTGCCGCGCCTGGTCGAGCGCAACGACATCGAGGCGGTCCGGGCCCTGCGCGAGCGGGCTGTCGTCGGGCTGGCCGGCGACGTGGTCGAGATCGGATTCGGGTCGGGCTTCAACGTGGCGCACTACCCGGCGCAGGTCCGCGCGGTGTGGGCGGTGGAGCCCTCCGACGTGGCCTGGAGCCGCGCGCAGGCCCGGATCGCTGCTGGCCGCGTCGAGGTGCATCGGGCCGGCCGGGACGCCCAGGCGCTCGAGCTGCCCGACGCCCGGTTCGACGCGGCGCTGTCCTCTTTCACGCTGTGCACCGTCCCGGACGCCGCGGCCGCGCTCGCCGAGGTCGCCCGGGTGCTCCGACCGGGAGGCGTGCTGCACTTCTTCGAGCACGGACGCGCGCCGGACGCCCGCGTCGCACGCTGGCAGGACCGGCTGCAACCGGTGTACGGGCCGCTGGCCGGCGGCTGCCGTCTCGACCGCTCCATCGCCGACGTCGTCCGCCGCAGCGAGCTCGAGGTCGAGGAGCTGGAGGAGTGCTACCTCGAGCGTCCGACGCCGCTCACGTACATCTCGCTCGGCCGGGCCCGCCGGACGGCGTGATCGGACGGCGGCGGCTCAGCCGCCGTGCAGGTGATCGGTGAGGAGGGCGGCGACCCGAGCGGGCTGCTCGTGGTGAAGCCAGTGCGAGGCGTCGGGCAGGTGTACGACGCGCGCGCCAGGGGCGAGGCCCGATGGCGGCGTCGCGAGCCCGGACAACAGGTGGCGGTCGCGGTCGCCCCACACCACGAGGCTCGCCGCCCGCACCGGCTGGACGCGGACATCGCCGCCGCGGTGGCGGGCCGCTGCGCGGTAGTAGTGGAGCATCGCGGTGAGCGCTCCGGGTTGCCGCCAGGCCTCGCGGTAGCGCGCGAGGTCCTCCGCGCCGAACGCCCCCGCCACCAGCGGCTCGCGCTGCAGCAGCCGCGCCAGCGGGGCGAAGTCGCCCCGGCGCAGCGCCAGCTCGGGCAGCGTGGGCGGCTGCATCGCCAGCATGTACCAGCTGCGCAACGCCTGCCGCGGGTTGCGCAGGCCGCGCAGCAGCGCCACCGGATGCGGCCCGTTGAGCACGGCGAGGCGGCGCAGCCGCTGCGGGTGGGCCATCGCGTACGTCCAGGCGACCCCGGCCCCCCAGTCGTGACCGACCACGTCGGCGCCGTCAGCGCCCTCGGCGTCCAGCAGCCCGGCCACGTCGCCGGCGAGCAGGCGCACCCGGTAGTCGGCCACCGCCGGCGGCTTGTCGGACCCGCCGTAGCCGCGCAGGTCAGGGGCGGCGACCCGGAAGCCGGCCCGCACGAGCGCCGGGAGCAGCCGCCTCCACGCGTACCAGAACTCCGGGAAGCCGTGCAGCAGCACGACCAGCGGACCGTCCCCGGCGACGACGTAGCGCAGTCGCGTCCCTGGCGCGTCGGACCAGCGGCCTTCCAGCGGGACGCCGTCGAGGCTCGGTGGGTCGGGCTGCCACGGCGGCCGGTGCGCTGCGGTGCTCGGCGACACGGGCCGGAGGCTATCGAGGCGGCCGCCAGGGGGTCTCGGCGATGCCGTCCAGCGCGTTGGTGCAGGGGCAGTCGCGAACGACGGGCAGGTCGCGAAGCGCCGCCGCGACGAGTTCGCGCAGCCGGGGCATCGCCGCGGCGAACGTCTCGAAGACCGCCGCCTGGGACACCCCCTCCCCGTTGACCAGGCCGGCGTCGAGGTCGGTCACCAACGCGACCGCGGTGTAGCAGAGGGCGAGCTCGCGGGCCAGTGCCGCCTCCGGTTGCCCGGTCATGTTGACCAGCGTGGCGCCCTGGGCGGCGTACCACTGGGACTCTGCGCGGCTCCCGAAGCGCGGCCCAGGCACCACGACCATCGTCCCGCCGTCGACGGCCTCGCCGGCCCCCGCCGCGACCACCGACGCGCGCCCGCGCGGACAGTAGGGATCGGCGAACGGTACGTGGGCGGCGCCGGCCTGGACGTAGGTGCTCGCTCTGCCGTGGGTGCGGTCGACGAGCTGGTCCGGGACGACGACCGTGCCCGGGCCCAGCCGCGGGTCGAGCGCGCCCACGGCGCACGGCGCGAGCACCTGGCCGACGCCGAGCGCGGCCAGCGCCCATAGGTTGGCCCGGTATGGGACGGCGTGCGGTGGGAAGCGGTGGTCGCGTCCATGGCGAGGCAGGAACGCGACCCGGCGCCCGCCGATCGAGCCGACGAGCGGCGGCTCCGCCGGCGGCCCGTAAGGGGTGTCGACCTCGACCGGCTCGGCGTCGTGGAGGAAAGAGTAGAAGCCGGACCCGCCGATGACCCCCAGCTCGGCACGTCCGGCGCTCATTGCGGCGACCCTAGGGCCGGCCGGCCGCAGCCCCGAAGTTGGGGTGGGGGACCCCCGCCCCGTACCTACCGTGGTGGGGGACCCCCGCCCCGACTGGCGAGCGGCCGGCGTCGGGTGGCGCCGACGAGCACCGCGGCCGCCACGAGCCCCCACGTGACGCCGAGGGCCACCGCGAGGCCCAAGCCGTAGTTCCGGTCAAGGACCGTGGGGTTGGTCGGCCGACGCCCGCCCGAACCCAGCACCGGCAGCGCCAGCGCGACGAGGGCGACGCTGACCAGAGCGCCGATCAGCACGGGGGTGCGGGCGGGTGCGGGCAGCAGCCGGGCGGCCAGCCACCCGACGGCCACGACCAGCGGCGCCCACAGCCCGTCGTGCAGCAACGCCAGACCCACTGACCAGACACCCAGGCTCGGCCATGCCGACCAGGGCAGCAGCAGCAGCCCGAGCACGATTCCGGCAACCCCGACCGTGCCGAGCGCGAGCCTCGCCGCCCTCACGTCAGGACCTCGATCCGCCCGACCCACTTCGTCTGCAGCACGCCGGCGCGGCTCGGCGCGATCACCCGCGCCGGGTAGCCGTGGTCGACGTCGAGCTCCGCCCCGTTGACCCGCAGCGCGAGCAGCGTGAGGGGGTCGCGGACGTGCGCTGCCGGCAGCGTGGAGGCGCGGTAGAGCCCGCCGCGCTGGATCGATTCGACGGCGAGGTCGGCGTCGGCGGGGGCTCCGGCGAGCGCGGCCAGGTCGGCCATCCGTACCCCCGACCAGCGCGCAGAGGCGCTCCACCCCTCGACGCAGGCGATCGGCAGGTCGGCCTCGTGCTGCGGCAGCTCCTGCAGGTCGGCGAGGCTCAGCTCCCGTTGCCCCGACGGGCCGACGAGCACGAGCCGGTACGCCGGGTCGCGGGCCGTCTGCGTCACGCCGGCCTCGGCGGCCGACTTGTTGATCGGGAGCCCCTGCGGGCCCTCGCCGGAGCGAGGCGAGAGCACCGCGAGCCGGCGCAGCGGAGTGATCGTCTGCCCCGCCGTGACGAGGAACGCCGCCAGAGCTGCGACGCCCGTGCCGGCAAGGAACGCCCGGCGTCCCGGCCGACCGTCGTCGGGCTCGTCGGCGGCCAGCGGCTCGCCGAGCGCCTGGCGGATCACCGGCAGCTTCACGGCGACGTGCACGAGGATCGAGCCGATCGCCACGAAGGCGACGGCGAAGTGGGCGCTGGGGAAAAAGAACCCCCACGGGTAGACCTGGGCGATGTTGAGCAGCCCGGTGGCCAGCTCGAAGAACGCGCTGGCCACGAGCCCCAGCACGGAGAGCCGCTCGAGGGCGTGGACCGGGGAGCGCACCGGTGGCCAGCTGAACAGCCGGGGGTAGACCACGTGCAGCTTGGCGAGCAGGAGCGGCACCGCCATGGTGCCCGCGATGACGTGCAGCCCCTGCGTGATCCGGTAGAGGCTCACCGGCCGGCTCGGCCAGCTGAACCACCAGGGCGGGTGCTGGATGGCGTGCGAGAGCAGGCCGGTCACGAACGCGACCCCGAAGGCGATGCCCAGCCACAGCCCGATCCGGGCCGCCAGCCGTGGGCTGTGCAGCCGCCCTGGGAAGTCCTCCTCGTGAGGTGGCCGGCCCGGCACGCGGCCCGAGATCCGCTCGGTCAGCGTCATGCCCGGGCCCCCATCACCGCGACGTACCGGTCGGCCGTTGCCTCCAGCGCGTGCACGCGCAGCCCGGCGGTGCCGGCCAGCAGCCCGACGGCGTCCGCCCCGACGCGTGCCCACCGCAGCGCGCCACCCTGCCCGCCCGGACCCTCCAGCCGCAGGGTCTCCCGCACGTGTCCGGTGCCCGGTCCCTCGACGTCCGCGACGATCGTGCCGCCCGGTGCCAGCACCTCGGCGCAGCGGCGCAGGAGCATGACCACCTCCCCACCGATGCCGATGTTGCCGTCGGCGAGCAGCACGTGGCGCCAGGATCCGGCGTCGGGAACCCGGCCGAACACGTCGCGCCGCAGCGCTGCCGCGCCGCGGGCACGGCTGATCCGGACGGCCTCCGCGGACACGTCGATGCCGCACGCGGGGACTCCGCGCGCCACGAGCGCGGTGACCAGCCGCCCCGGCCCGCAGCCAACGTCGAGCGTGGGGCCGTGGCAGTGGTCCAGCAGCGCGGCGTCGGAGGCGTCGGCGTCGCCCAGCCACCGGCGCAGCGGGAGCCGCCGCCCACCGCCCCGGGCGCCGACCCAGCAGTCGCGCCCGGTGCGCAGGGCCGCCTCGTACGCCGCGAGCGCGCTCACCGGGCCGCCGTCCGGGCCGCCGCCCGGGCCGCCGTGCTGGCCTGCTGCGCGCGCCACGCGGCGGCGAACCGGGTGTCGGGGGCGGCGGCGGCCACCGCCTCCGCATCGGCGGCCACGTCGACGTCGCGCAGGTCGATCGTCGACGCCACGTCCACCCCCCGCGAGTGCAACGCCGCCACGGTGGCCGCGCGGGTCTGCGGGGACGACATGGGTACGCCGGTCAGCACGGCCGCGTGCGGGGGCTCGCGCAGCCCGAGCAGCCACCAGCCGCCGTCGGGCGCACCACCGACGACCGCACCGGCCGCGGCCAGCGCGTCGGCAGCGGCGAGCAGGTCTCCGGCCCGCGCCTGGGGGGTGTCCATGCCCACCTGGAGGGTGCCGTGCCCCGGACGCTGCCGGGCGGCGTCGGCGTGGGCATGCGCCAGGCGCCGGCCGAAACTGGTGCCGCGCTGGGGGATGACCACGGCGTCGGCGAGCGCCGAGCGCAGCTGCTCGCCGCGGGCCGCGCTGGACAGGTCGCCGGTGAGGGCGACGACGGCGCGGTGCTCCAGAGCGTCCGCCGCCGCCCCGGCAGCCTCCAGGCAGTCGAGCAGGGCGGCGGCGGCGAGCTCGCAAGCCGCCGCGTCCCCCACCTCGGCCGCCAGGCGGGTCTTCGCCAGTCCTGGCACGGGGGCCTTGGCGACCAGCAGCACGGTCGGGGTGCTCATGGCGCCGCCAACCGGTCGGCGGCGCGCAGCACGGCACGGAAGTCGCGGGCCGCCCGCACCGAGCCGCGGACCGAGCCGGACACCTTGGACCGCGTGCCGGCGGCCCGGTGGCCGTACGCGACGTCGCGCTCGACGACCCGCCAGCCGGCCCGTCCGGCGCGCAGCAGCAGCTCGAGCGGGTAGCCGAACCGGCGGTCGCGGACACCCAGGTCGAGCAGCCGGTCGCGGTCGCATACCCGCAGCGGCGCGATGTCGTGGACCGGCAGACCGGTCGAGCTCCGGACACGGGCGGCGACGAGGGCGGTGCCGAGTCGGGCGTGCCAGGGCCAGACGCCGCGTCCGGCGGGCCGCCGCCTGCCCACCGCCAGGTCGGCCTGCCCGTCGCCGACGAGCGCGGCCAGAGCGGTCAGGTCCCGGGGGTCGAACGAGCCGTCGGCGTCCATCACCGCGACCAGGCCGGGCCGCGAGGCCTCGACGCCGGCCTGTACGGCCGCCCCGTAGCCCGGGACGGGTTGGGACACCACGTGCACACCCCGGCCGGCCGCGATCTCGGCGCTGCCGTCGGTGGAACCGTTGTCGACGACCACCGGCCGGACCCCGGCCGGCAGCGCGCCCAGCGCGTCCAGCAGGCCCGGCAGGGCTGCTGCCTCGTCCCGGCAGGGCAGGACGACGTCGAGGTCCACGGTGACACTCTGCCGGTCATCCGCCCGCAGAGCGCGACGAGCGCGCTTACGATGCGGTGACGCCCAGCGTGCCGGCAGGGCGGCGCACCTACCCTGCCGACGTGCCTGGCAGCCCAGCCCGCGGTCACCTGGCGGAGCGCCGGGCGCTGCTCACCGGGGGCGCCCTGCTGCTGCTGGCGGTCCTCGTCGGGTGGGCCCTGAACGCTCGCGGCGTGCCGCTGCACGCCGACTCGGCGCCGTTCTTCAGCGAGCGCGACTGGCACGTCGGACCGGGAACGCCGGTGGCGGTCGTCGTCGCGGTTCTCGTCGTCGCGTGGGGTCACCGGCTCGCGACGCGGTTGCCCTGGCGTACGGCGCTGCTCGCCGCCGGGGTCACCACGACGGCATGGACCACCGCTCTGGCGATGAGCCGTGGCTGGCAGGAGGGCGTGCTCCGGCCGCTGAGCAGGAAGGCGGAGTACCTCAGCGAGGTCCGCACGGCCCCGCCGCTGCACGATCTGCTCACCGGTTTCGTCGCGCGGATCCCCTCCGACGCGCACGACCGGTGGACCACGCACGTCGCCGGACACCCGCCGGGCGCCCTGATGGTCTACGTCGGGCTGGACAAGCTGGGACTCGGTGGGCGGGCGCCGGCCGCTGTGCTGTCGCTGGTCTGCGCCGGGGTGACGGTGGTGCTGGTCGGGGTGGCGGTCCGCGCGCTGTCCGGTGAGGCGGCGGGGCGTGCGGTGCTGCCGTACGCCGTGCTGGCGCCGGCAGCGGTGTGGGCGGGGGTGTCGGCCGACGCGGTGTTCACCGCGGTCGGTGCGCTCGGCCTCGCCGCGCTCTGCGTGGCGGTGACCCGTGACGGCCGTGACCAGCCGGGGTCACCGGGGCTGGCGTGGGCGGCCGGAGCCGGGCTCGTGCTCGGCGTGGCGATGCTGATGTCGTACGGCCTCGTGCTCCTCGCGTTGCCGGCGCTGTTCGTCGCGACGCTGCGGCGCGCCTGGGGCGCCCTCGTCGTGGCCGCGGCCGCGGCGGGGGCGGTGCTGCTCGCCGTGGGACTCGCCGGGTTCTGGTGGTGGGAGGGGCTGGCGGCGCTGCACGGGCGCTACCTGGGTGGCTTCGGCGGCGACCGGCCGTGGGCGTACTTCGCCTGGGCGGGGCCGGCGGGGCTCGTGGCGGTGCTGGGACCGGCCACGGTCGCCGGTCTGGGCCGGCTCACGACCGCCGGCGGGCGCCGGGACGCCGGCGACGCCGGCACGGCGCTCGCCCTCGGCGGGACGGCGGCGGTGCTCCTCGCGGCCGTCTCGGGGCTGAGCAAGGGCGAGACCGAGCGGATCTGGCTGCCGTTCGCGGCCTGGATGGGGGTGGCCGTGCTGGCGCTGTCCCGCCGGGACGCCCGCGGCTGGCTGGCCGCCCAGGCCGTCACCGCGGTGGTGCTTGAGCACTGGCTCGTCCCGATCTGGTAGGGCTCCCCACCGGGCGCTCAGCCGACTGCGGACACGTCTTCGGCGAGCTCGCGAAGCCCGGCCTCGAAGTCCTCCTCCGGAGCCCATCCCAGCTCCGCGCGCAACCGCGCCGAGTCCGCGGTCACGTGCCGTACGTCGCCGAGCCGGTAGTCGCCGGTCACCACCGGCGGCGGCCCCCCGGTCACCCGGGCCAGCCCGGCGGCGAGGTCGCCGACGGTGCGCACCGTCCCGGACCCGACGTTGTACGCCCGCGTCGTGCCCGCCGGCGGCAGGGCCTCCAGCGCCGCCAGGTGCGCCCGCGCGACGTCGCGTACGTGCACGAAGTCGCGCCGCTGGGCGCCGTCCTCGAAGACCCTTGGGGCCTCCCCGCGGCGCAGCGCCGACAGGAAGATGGCCGCCACGCCGGCGTACGGGGTGTCGTGCGGCAGCCCCGGGCCGTAGACGTTGTGGAAGCGGAGCAGTGCGGCCCGCCCGCCGCCGCCGCGCGCCCAGGCGGCCGTGAGCATCTCCTGCGCCGCCTTCGTCGCCGCGTAGACGCTGCGCGGGTCCGCCGGCGCGTCCTCGGTGACCAGGCGAGGCAGCAGCGGCTGCACGCAGTGCGGGCAGGCCGGCTCGAAGCGGCCCGCCGCCAGGTCGGCCTCCCGACGCGGGAGGGCCGGCGCCGGGCCGTGCTGCGGGCAGGCGTAGGCCCCCTCGCCGTAGACCACCATTGACGAGGCGAGCAGCAGGCGCCCCACCCCCGCCCGGTGCATCGCGGCCAGCAGGACGGCGGTGCCCAGGTCGTTGGTGCCGGCGTACGCCGGCAGGTCCTGCAGGTCGGTGCCCATCCCGACGACGGCGGCCAGGTGGCAGACCGCCGCGGCCCCGCGCAGCGCGCGGTCGCAGGTTTCCGCGTCGCGCACGTCGCCGACGACCTGCTCGGCGGGCAGCCCGGCTCGCTCGTGCCGGTCGAGGACGACGACCTCGTGGCCGGCCCCGGCCAGGGCCTCCACCACCGGCGACCCGATGAACCCGGCACCGCCGGTGACCAGCACGCGCACCCGCGCAGCCTGTCACGGTCGTGCCGGGCACCAGCACGACAAGGCGCGCGGGGCTGGCACGATGCGCGCCATGGCCGCTGCCCCGCTGCTCGTCACTGGTGCCGGCGGGATGCTGGGCCGTTCGCTCGCCGAGGCGTTCGCCGGGCGCCCGGACGTGGACCTGCGCGACCGGGCTGCGCTCGACGTCACCGACGCCGCCGCGGTGGAGGCCTCGGTCGCCGGTGTCGCAGGTGGGGTGGTGCTCAACGCTGCCGCCTGGACCGATGTCGACGGCGCGGAGGAGGCCGAGGAGGCGGCGCTCGAGGTCAACGGGCGCGCCGTCCAGCTGCTGGCCGCGGCCTGCGCGCGTCACGACGCCGCGCTCGTGCAGGTGTCGACGGACTACGTGCTCGACGGCCCGGGACCCGAGCCGCTTGCGGAGGACGGGGCCGTCGGCCCGGTCAACGCCTACGGGCGCGGCAAGCTCGTGGGGGAGCGCGCCGTGCTGCAGGAGCTCCCGGAACGCGGCTACGTAGTCCGGACGGAGTGGCTCTACGGCCCGTACGGCCGCTCGTTCGTGCGCACCATGGCGCGGCTGGCGCTGGCCGGCGACGGCACCGTTGAGGTCGTCGACGACCAGACCGGACAGCCCACCTGCACGGGCGACCTCGCGGAGGCGCTGGTGGCGCTCGCCGACCGGGTGGTGAGCGCTGACCCGCCGCCGCCCGGCGTCCTGCACGCGACCGCCCGCGGTGCGACGTCCTGGTTCGGGCTGGCTCGGGAGGTGTTCGCGCTCGCTGACGTGGACCCCGAACGCGTCGTGGCCGTCTGCAGCGGGTCCATGCGACGGCCGGCGCCGCGTCCGTCGTGGTCGGTCCTGGGCCACGAGCGCTGGGACGCGGCCGGGTTGCCGCCGCTGCCGCACTGGAAGGAGGGGCTGCGCTCCGCCTGGCCGACACTAATCTCCGCGTGGGACCTGCAAGGCCTGCGGGTCCCCCCAGGCCCGCCTGCTCCCCCAGGTCCGCCTGCTCCCCCGGGTCCGCCTGCTCCCCCGGGCCGTTGATCAAGGAGAAGACCACCTTTAGAGGCGCGGATAAGGTGGTCTTCTCCTTGATCGCGGGGCTCAGGGCGCCGGCTGGCAGCGCATGAACCCGTTGACCGTGTCGGCGAAGAGCGCTGGGTGCGTGGCATTCCACTCATGACCTACCCCCGGAACGATGCGCAGCTCGGCCTCTGGGATCCGTCGGGCTACCGCCCGGGCAGCGTGGAGGTTGACCAGGTCGCGAGCGCCACACAGCACCAGGGTGGGCGTGTCGATGATCGGCAGCAGGGGCCGCAGATCGCTGCGGGTGGCGGAGGTGAGCACCTCGAGCAGCTTTCGTTTGCCGATGCCATCGGCTCCGGCGAAAACCCGCGCGGGAAGCGACCGGACAACTGCGTTCTGCGCAGCCATCAGTGCCCGGTTGGGCCATACCTGCGCTGCCGAGAGAATCAGCCCCGACACCCGCGTGGGGTGCTGCGCAGCGAACTGAGTGGCCACGAGCGCACCGAGCGACAGGCCGCAGACGACGGCGCGCTGGAGGCTGTGCTCGTCGAGGAACTCCAGCAGTCCCGCGACGGCACCATCGACGCTGAACGGCCCGTGCACGTCCACCGACAGGCCGCGGATGCCCGGCCGGAGCCCTTCGAAGCCGGCGGGCAACCGGGCGATCACCGGATCCCAGACCGTGGGCCGCTGACCAGCACCCTCGAGGAAGACCGGTTGCCTCGCCGGGCGTGGGGACGCTGTCATGACCATCCTCCTGGGCACGACGGACCCCACCCCCGCGGTGCGAGCGTGGCCCAGCAACGAGTCGGCGCAACGGCCACGACACGCCGATACCGCTCTCTAGCCAGATCTAGGGCCCGCGCTAGACAGGCCCATACAGTCCGATGCCGTGGACCCGGTACGCAACCCGTACGCGCCCGGCGCCGGCCAGCGCCCGCCCGAGCTCGCCGGCCGCGACCGCGAGCTGGAGCAGTTCGCGGTGGTACTCGAGCGGGTCGCCCGCGGGCGGCCGGAGCGCAGCCTCGTCCTGACCGGCCTGCGCGGCGTGGGCAAGACGGTGCTGCTCAACGCGTTGCGCTCGCAGGCCGGCCAGCGGTTGTGGGGCGCCGGGAAGGTGGAGGCGCGCCCGGACCAGTCGTTGCGCCGTCCGATCGCCTCGGCCCTGCACCTGGCGGTGCGCGAGATCGCCGTACGCCACCGGGACCCCGGCCAGGTCGACGAGCTGCTGGGGGTGCTCAAGGCGTTTGCGCTTCGCTCGTCCGGCCCAGGGCCGAAGGTCCGGGACCGGTGGCAGCCCGGGATCGACGTACCCGCGGCCACCGGTCGCGCCGACAGCGGCGATCTCGAGGTCGACCTCGTCGAGCTGCTCGTGGACGTGGCCGCGCTCGCGCGCGACGTGGGCACGGGCGTCGCGCTGTTCGTCGACGAGATGCAGGACGTCCCTGCCGGGGATGTCTCGGCGGTCTGCGCGGCCTGCCACGAGCTGTCGCAGCAGGGCCTGCCGCTCGTCGTGGTCGGCGCCGGACTGCCGCACCTGCCGGCTCTGCTGTCGGCGTCGAAGTCCTACAGCGAGCGGCTGTTCCGGTACGTCCGCGTCGACCGGCTGGACCGGGAAGCCGCCGACCGGGCGCTGGTGGCGCCCGCCGCCGAGGAGGGCGTGGCGTTCCAGCCGGCCGCTCTCGACGCCCTCTACGCCGCCACCGAGGGCTACCCGTACTTCGTCCAGGCCTACGGCGGCGCGGTGTGGGACGCCGCACCGGCCTCACCGGTGACTGCGGACGACGTCGCAGTCGCCCTGCCGCAGGCCCAAGCCGAGCTCGCCGTCGGCTTCTTCGGCTCGCGCTACGAGCGCGCGACGCCGGCCGAGCGCGACTACCTGCGAGCGATGGCCGACCTCCGCGCCGGCATGCGCGACGCCCCCGTCCCCACCGCCGAGGTCGCGGTGCGGCTGGGCCGCAAGCCGTCCTCGTTGAGCCCGGCCCGCGACGCGTTGCTGAAGAAGGGGCTGGTGTGGTCGGGGGAGCGGGGCTCGATCGCTTTTACCGTGCCGCACTTCGGCGACTGGCTGCGCGACTCGGCGTGAGGGCGGTCGCCGGGGCGCGTATCACCCTCCGGGTCTGGTCGCAGTCACGCGCCACGAGAGCTTGCGGACACAGATCGTCCGCAACCGGCCCTACCGTGCCGCCATGACCGACAACGACCAGTCGTGGCAGCCGCCCCCGTGGGAACCGCCGCTCGCCGGAACAGAGGTCGAGCACCTCGTCGGTGCGCTCGAGCGGCTGCGGACGACGTTCCGGTGGAAGGCCGGGCACCTCGACGCGGCCGCTCTGCAGACCCGCATCGGCGCCTCCGCGCTGACGCTCGGCAGCCTGCTCAAGCATCTCGCGTTCGGCGAGGACTACATGTTCACCATCAAGCTGCGTGGCGGCTCGCCCGGCGCCCCCTGGGAGAGCGTCGACTGGGACGCCGAACCCGAGTGGCCCTTCACCTCGGCGGCCGACGACAGCCCGGCGGAGCTCTACGCGCTGTGGGACGGCGCCGTCGAACGCTCTCGCGCGAGGCTGGACGCGGCCCTGGCCGACGGCGGGCTCGACCAGCTGGTCCATGCGTCGGCGCCCGACGGCCGCCACGCAAGCCTGCGCCGGCTCGTCTGCGACCTCATCGAGGAGTACGGCCGGCACACCGGGCACGCCGACCTGCTCCGCGAGGCGGTCGACGGCGTGGTCGGCGAAGATCCGCCGGACGACTGGAAGCCATGAGTCCGCCCGCCCTGCAGGACCAGTGCAGCGACCGCCGACCGCAATCTGTCAGGGCGTCACGTGGTCGGAGCCACGCGGCGGCCTGACATCTCCGCGTCGGTCGAGGCGCCGAGGGACTCGCTCGCCGCGAGCAGCCGCCGCCCGACCACGCGGGCGGCGTGCCGCACCTCGGGGCCGCGCACGATCCGGTACGGGGCCGGGACGGCCGCCAGCTGCTCGGCGTACCACGTCGGATTGCTCGTGCTGCCGACCAGCCGGGTGGTCGTCGCGTCGACCGGCGCGAGCCGCCCGAGGACTCGCGGCACGCTCCTCGAGTAGCGCGACCGGGTCGAGGCCGGCGGGCGGGGTGAAGGTGTCCTCGAGCACCTAGACGCTGCGGACTCGGTCGATCCGGTAGGCACGCCGGGCGTCCACGGCGTGGGAGTGGCAGAGCAGGTACCACCGGCCGTGTCGGACGACCACCGCCCACGGGTCGACCTCGGCCACCCACTCCGACCCGGCCTCGGTGCGGTAGCCGACTCGCACCCGTCGGCGGTCGGAGCAGGCAGCCACCAGGACGCTCGTCGTCCCCGGGTCGGGCCGGGCGGCGGCGCGGTCGGGGGCGGGCGCCGTGCTCTTGCGCTCGGCCTCGGCCTAGGCCGCCACGGACTCCGGGAGCGCCCGCACGAGTTTGCCGAGCGCGCTGCCGACCGGGTCGGTCGGATCGCTCGCGTCGTGGTGTCCGTCGAGCACGGCCATCACCAGGCCGAGGGCCTCCGCGGCGCTGAACCTCAGCGGCGGTAGCCGGAGTCCGCGACCGACGCGGTAGCCGCCGTACGGCCCCCGCACCGAGTCGATCGGGATGCCGGCCTCGCGCAGGATCGCGACGTAACGCCGCGCAGCCCGACCCGAGACGCGGAGCTTGTCGGCGAGCCGGTCCGCGGTGATCCCCGGGCTGCCCTGGACGAGCTCGAGGGCCAGCAGTGCCCGTGCCGCGGGACTAGCGTCTGGCTTCACATTCGCTCCGCCGATCCGGAAGCACAACGTCCGCAACCGATCCTAGGGTCGAGGATCGCACCGAATCAGCGCACTCCTGGAGGTCTTGTGGCCGAGGTCCTGCTCTTCCACCACGCTCAGGGACTGACCCCCGGCGTCATCGCCTTCGCCGACGAGCTGCGCGGCGCCGGTCACACCGTGCACACACCCGATCTCGTGGACGGCCGGCTCTTCGACAGCATCGACGAGGGGATGGCCTACGTCAGGGAGATCGGGTTCGAGGAGATCGCCGAGCGCGGTGCCCGCGCGGCGGAGGACCTCCCGGCCGAGCTCGTCTACGCGGGCTTCTCCCTTGGCGAGATGCCGGCGCAGAAGCTCGCCCAGACGCGACCGGGAGCACGCGGAGCGTTGCTCTTCTACTCCTGCATCCCGATCAGCGGCGAGTGGGCCTTCGGCCTGTGGCCGGCCGGCGTCCCCGTTCAGATCCACGGCATGGACGCCGACCCGATCTTCGTGGGCGAGGGCGACGTCGACGCGGCGCGGGAGATCGTCGACACGGTCGAGGACGCCGAGCTGTTCCTCTACCCGGGCGACCAGCACTACTTCGCCGACAGCTCGCTGCCCTCGTACGACGCGGAGGCCACCGCGTTGCTCACCCGGCGGGTGCTCGACTTCCTGGCTCGCGTCTGAGCGGATGGACCTGACGTTCAGCGGCGACGTGTGGCACTGGCGCGGCCCGTCGCCGTACCACTTCGTCACGGTCCCCGACGAGGAGAGCCAGGACCTGCACGCGGTGGCCGCGGCGGTGAGCTACGGCTGGGGCGTGATCCCGGTCCGGGCGCGGATCGGCGCCACCGAGTGGGAGACCTCGCTGTTCCCCAAGGGCGATGGATACGTCGTTCCGGTGAAGGACGCGGTACGCCGGGCCGAGGGGCTCGACCGCGGCGACACCGTCACGGTGCGGCTGACCGTGGCCTGCCCGAGGTGATGATGGATGCTTGATGGAGACTGTCGGTGCCTACGAGGCCAAGACCCACCTGTTCGCCCTGATCACTGAGGTGGAGCGAGGCGAGGTCGTCACGATCACCCGACATGGCGGGCCCGTCGCGCGCCTCGTGCCCGCGGTGGAGTCCGCCCGACCTGCCGGCGACGTGGTGACCGAGTTGCTCGAACACCGCAAGGGTGCCTGGCACGGCGAGGCCACGATTCGCGACATGATCGCCGACGGACGTCGACGATGATCCGTTGCGCCAATCGCCCCGCCGGCCGCCGTGCCATCGTCGCGCTGGTCGCGGTCATCGCCGTGACGGGTTGCTCCTCAGACAGCGGGTCCGCCGCGACGGCGTCCGTGGACTCGTCGGCGTCTCGTCCAAGCGCGGCGTCGAACAGCGCGAAGTACCCCGATGTCCGCGAGGTCGAGGTGAGCGCCGAGGACTCCGGGACCTACGCCTTCTCGGTGACGATCAGCTCCCCGTACGACAGCCCGCAGCGCTACGCCGATGGCTGGCGCGTGGTCGGTCCCGACGGCACGGTCTACGGCGAGATGACCCTCGGGCACGACCATGCGGCCGAGCAGCCGTTCACCCGGACGCAGACCGGGGTGGAGATCCCCGACGGAGTGGACACCGTCGAGATCGAGGGCCACGACACGGAGAACGGGTACGGCGGCGGCACCGTGACCGTCCAGGTCCCAGGTCGCTGAGCATCCGCGCGCCTCGGACTGCCACGCGGTCCATCTCTGCGCGACGTTGGCTGTGACCTCGATGATCATGACTGTGTCGAAGCAGTCCGATCATTCGAAGTGAGGTCACGGGCGTGGTTCAGGGTACGCATGTCCAGGAGGATCCAGCTGTCGTCGACTCGGACGCGTCGCGTCCGTTTGACCTGGAGGGGGTTGATGAATGTAGGAGGGTGACCCGCCCTCGGCGTTAAGACACTCTGTCACCCGCTCGGGCGCCTCGGCATCATCAGTCAGGACCCACTCGGGCTGGACCGCATCTACTTGCAGGCGAAGCTTTACGGGCACGGCCAGGTGGTGGACCGGCCGGCCCTGCAGGGCTTCATAAGCGCGCTCAAGGTGCGCAGGGCGACCGCGGCGTCTACATCGCGGGCGGACTGCGTCACCGCCGGCGCCCGCGCCGAGCGGACAAGGTCAGCGCGCGCCTCGGGCAACCACCACGGCCCCTGACCGTGCCGCCCGGGTTCGTGATGCGCAACAACGGCAGCCGCGGCGACGGCGGTGAGCACAACAGCGGCCTCGACGACCCGCTGCGCACCCTGACCACGACCGGGCACCAGTCCCTGCTCACCTGGGCGGCCCTCTACGGCTACGACACCGGGTCAACGCGGGACGTCCACGACGTGCTGCCCACCCAGACCACCGTGTGCGGCGACGGCCTGCTCGCCGGCCACGACAGTCCACCGGCCGTGGAGGACTGCTACTTCCGGATGCTCGAGCCACACGAGGTCAAGGCCGGCATGGCGTTCCCGACCGGGTACGTGATCCTCGGCAACAAGCGGGAACAGGTCCGGCAGGCCGGCAACGCCGTCATCCCGCCCGCCGCCCGAGACCTCGTCGCGATGCTCGCCGAGGCCGTCACCGGCCAGATGGTGGAGCCGGCCACATGAAGACCGAGCATTCCGACCGGGCCTCCTCGAGCTGCTGGTCTTGGACAACCGCAGCGTCGAGGAGGCCCGCTGACCGGTGATGGAACTCAGTCGGCGGGTCGCCCAGGGTGGTCACTTTCAACGAGCAGGTCTGGTCACTGCCAGGTGAGCACTAGCAGTTGGGATGACCCCCTGGCGTGGGGCGGGAAAGATCACCCCTTCTGGCGCTTGCTCGCGCGGGGGGGCCGCCTGCCCGCCGGGCGACGGGCCGGCAGGCCCGGTATGTCGAACGCTGGGCGGTGCTCGTGACCGGCCCCCATGTGCATGTGTTGGGCATGTCCGCCCTTCGGGGGCGGGGCGGCTGGCCGGTCAAGGTGGACCCACAGGGCGACGGAGGGGAGGTCGCAGTCGTCGACAACGGACAGCATGTACCACCCGGGCGGGGCCAGATTGGGGTTGTCAGTGATCTCGACCGTGAGGCTGCAGGCATCCCGGCACACTATGGGCAGGTCGACGAGCCGCTGGCTCGTGTCGTTCGAGTGCGTGGTGGCCATAGGGCGCACCAGCTGGGCCCACTTCACCGTCATCGCGGACGGGGTGCTCACCTCGACTGTGTTGCCGTGCCGCCACTCGGTCGGCGCGGACTCCAGCAGCGGGCGCGCCCCCCGGAACAAGTAGGGCGGATGGTACAGCTCGAGGCGCAACTCGTCGTCTCCCCGGTCCGGGTTCGAGCCCGCAGTCACGACGCGTCCGTCCGGGAGCAACAGGGCCACGGAATGGTACAGGCGAGACACCGTCGCTTCGGCCACAGAGCGCATCGTGTTGGTGGCCGGGTCGTAGATTTCCGCGAGGTGCACCGCGTCGGCGCGCGTCTCACCGTGCAGGCCACCGCCGGTCACGAGCACGGTCCGGTCGGGAAGGATTACGGAGTTGCACAGGCCACGTGCCTTCGCGAGGTCGGGGCCGGGGTGGAAGGCCGCTCCGCCAGCTCCGGAGGACAGGTCGATGATGTCGGTGCGCTTCGTGGCTGAAGGGGCCCCGCCGCCGCCGATAACCATGACTCGCTGGTCTTGGGCGGGTGGCATCAGGATGCTGTTGCCCTGGTCCCGCTTCGCGTTGTCCCTCAGACCGGTGACGGCCTGCTCGGCCCCGGTGAACGGGTTGATGGCGCGGCCGTCGATGGTGGCGTTGCCGAGCTGCCCGCCGGTGTAGAACAGGTCCCCATCCTGCAGCAGCAACAGGTGCGGGTACAGCGGAAGGCTCGTGGTGTTCGGCAGCGGATGCCACCCCATGGCGGGGTCGAATACCTCGTTCGGCGCCTGGATGCCGGAACCTACCACTGCCCTCCCGTCGCCCATCGTCACGAGCGTCGGGTACCAGCGGTGCGCGTCCATGTCGTCGACTCGGATCCATTGGCGCAGCTGGGGGTCGAACAGGTAGGTGGCCTGGGAGCCGACGAAGTCGTCATACTTGTCCGTGCCACCGGCCACGAGGACTTTGCCGTCGGCCAACACGGTCTGACTGGCGCAGAACACGTCGAACGGGCAGCCCGGGTCGTAGAACGTGCCCTCCTCGTAGTCCCACACCACGCTCTTAACGAGGCGGGCGTTGAAGTTCGGGACGTTGTTGCCGGAGCCGGCGAAGAACAGCACCTGCCCGGTGTGCATGAGGACAGCGTGCACGGCCAGGACGTGCGAGTCGACGGGGAGCAACTCCCAATAGCCGGTGTCGGCCAGCTCACACACGTCAACTGGTGGCGGCGCCGGCATCCCCGGCACGGGAATCGCCGCCATCGCAGGCGTTCCTGCGGCGGGACCCACCCGACCGTGCATGGGCATGTGCATGGCCTCGACGACCGCGTCCTCGGCGACCCCGCCGGTAGCGGCGCCGCTGCGAGCAACATGCCGGTGCACTTGTCCGCACGGGTGAGCATCGTCGACACCGCCGTCACGCCCAAGGTCGCCGTGGGCGTCGCCGTGCTGATGCCTGCTGCCGTGGGTGTGGTGCGCACCGACCCGCTCGCACACCTCGCACTCAGCGGCTGCGTCGTGGCTGCAACAGCGTGTGGCCCCGTGGTCGTGGCCGCAGCACCGCCCGCCCGGCTTACCCGACCGGTGGGCGTGGTCGTGCGGGCATTGCTTCGGGTCGCAGTCGGTGCCATCGCGCGCAAGGGCACGCGCGTGGTTGGCGGGGCGGGGCTCGTCGTCGGGCGCCCCGCAGCACGGGTTGTGCGGCTTGGTGTGCAGGTGCGGGTGGTCGTGTTCGCCCGTCGCGCAGTCCCCGCAGCGGACCAGGTCGACCCAGTCGAGGTCGTTGCGCCCGTCGTCTAGGGGCAGACTCAGGTCCGAGGACCAGGCCGTCTCGGGGTCGACCCAGAGCCAGTCGCGCGCACGGACCAGGCCAGCCAGGCCGGCCATCATGTGCTCCTCGAGGTGGCAGTGGAACAGGAAGTCGCCCTTGACCCGCACCCGGCACGCGTCGTCCGGGGGGTCGCACTGCAGGTCTTGGAGGCGACAGGGCAACCGCACGGCTGCAGGCACGATCGTGTCCGCCGTGAAGCCCTCAGCTGGGCTCAGCCCGTGCACGTCGGCCGCGCCCACTGGGGGCGCAGGGAGCGCCCAGCGGGCCGAGTGCGGGTGGAAGTTGTGCCACACCGAGCCAAGGTCGAGATTGACGACGTGCCACCGAAGCCGCTCGCCCGAGTCAGCCTCGATCGTCGGCGTGTTGCCCACGAACGCGCGTCCGTTGAGGCAGTAGGTCAGCGCACCCCCACCAGGAGCCAGCACGATGTGGTCGAAGTTCTGCGCCAGCGTCCAGATGACCTTGTTGCCGGGGCGGACCGACACACTCTGGGGCACGAAGGAGTTGTCGCGGATATCGACCGTCCGGTCTCCGGCGGGCGCGCTGGAGTCGACAATGACACTCCCGGACATCGTCGGGCCGTGGATCTTGCAGTGGTAGGCCACGACGCCAGCGGTCGCGAAGGTGTGCTCGAAGATCTGCGGCGGGCTGGCCTTGTGCAGCACGGGACTTTCGAACGCGTCATCGGTTGACGGCGCCTGCATGGCGTGCAGAAACAACGGGACTTCGATGGCCCGGGGGGCTGCCGGGTCACGCACGACGAGTGCGCCGAACAGCCCGCGGTTGACGTTGGCCTGGACCATGTGGGCGTGGTCGTGGAAGGCCCACACGCCGATGGTCTCCTCGGTGACGTCGAAATGGTAGGTCCAGCGCTGCCCGGGCAGGATCTCGTCGCTGCGCAGACCGTGGCGGGTGCCGAGCCCGAACGGCCACGCCCCGTCGGAGTCGATACCGTACTTGACGCCGTGAACGTGCAGGCTGTGGCAGTCACCGTCACCGTTGAGCACGTGGATGCTCAGACGCTCACCCGGCTCGGCGTACAGCACGGCCCCCGGCACCCGCCGGTACCATGGCGGTTCGTTGACGTCAGCCTCAACGAGCTTGGCCGTATTCGGCGTTGCGTAGTGGTCGTCGAGGTATTCGCGGTAGACCAGCGCGTCGACCGTGGTGGCCGCAATCTCGGTGGGCTGGACGCGCCCAATCTCATGACCCATCCCAAACATTGCGTCACGCCCGTACCTTCGACTGCCGGCGATAGGCGCCAGGGGGCTGTACCCGCCCAAGGGCTCAATCTTCAGGAAGATGTCCCGCCACCGCACACACTCGGACATGTCCTGCTCCTGTGATGGCGCTCGCCGAAGTTACTCGGGTTCTCATCGAAAATCCCACCGGTGTGGCCACCGTAGAGGTTGTCGCGTCCCGGTGACAAGCCCGGCGGAGGGTGTCGGTAGCTGCCCACCTGCCCCATCGGCGAGGTCGCCCGCCTCGGGCGCACCCTGCGGTCCTGGCGTGGTGAGCTGCTCGCCCACTTCGACACCGACCGGGTCTCCAACGGACCGACCGAGGCGATGACCCTGCTCATCGAGGAGATCCGCCGCGTATCGACAACCGGTCCGCTTGATCTGCTTGATCACCCGGTTGGTTCCTTCGGTGCGGGCGTTGGAGATGCGCAGCCGCAGGAACGCCTCGATCGCCGGCAACCACGTCTGGACGGTCTGGGCGAGCCGGGCGGTTTCGGGCAGGTCGGCCTGGGCGGCGGCGTGGTCGAAGCGCCACAGCCGGTGTCTCCTCTACTTGCGGCCGAGCTCGGTCGACGGCGCAGAGGGCTCTGGACCTGGCCCGGATCTCCGTCCCGGGGCTGGTGGAATGGTCCGGAGGTAGTCCCCTTCCGGGCGGCAGCCAGCCTGACCGGGGGTAGGTCCGTTGTGCCGACCGGGGCGGGCGTGCTCTGGTCGCCCTGCTGGAACGCGGGATGACGCCGGCTGTCTGTGGCCGCGTCGCCCGGTTCGACGCCGGCACCGAGGTGGGCGAGCGGCCTCGTAGTACGTCGAATCCTTCCATTGGCGGCAGGGTGCAGCAGCATCGTGAACCTGCTGGTGCGCTCGGTCGGCTCATCGAGGTGGCGGGCACCGACGCCGTCGCCGAGCTGATCCCACCCGCGGCAGTTCGCCATCGCCTACCCGATTCGGTCGTTCTATGAGCACGTCCCCGCGATGGCGCTGTCCTCGGATACCCCGGCGACGGGGTGGGCCGAGGCGGACGACGTGTTTGTGTCCGTCAAGGCGGCCGTGGCACGCCGATCGCACACGGGCGCCGACATCGGTTAGGAAGAGGCCGTGACGGTGCCGCAGGCGTGCTGGCGGCCGCGGCCGCCCTGTCCAGCGCCACGTGCTCGATCGCGCCGCGCGCTGGCCCGCCGCCGCGCCCGCCCGCTACGCCGGCGCCGATCCCCGCCAGGGAACTGCGGCCGGCGGCTCTGTCGCATGGACGATGGCGAGGCCGACGATCACGGGTCGATCGAGGGCCAGCTCGGCGTTTGTTCACCGGAGGTCGGGCTGGGCTCCAGGTGTCGTGTGGCGGCCGGCGGCAGGTTTGCGGCGGCGAGCATGGCCGAGAACTGGCGTCGGTGCCGAGCTTGTAGAGGAAGGGGTGGAGCAGCCGGCTGGCGACTGTGCCGGCCTCTTCGCTCAGCTGCAGCGTGGAGGCGTGGGTGGCCTGTCGATAGTCGTCGGTCTCGAACGCGTAGGCCGGGCCGTACACCGGCCAGGTTGGTCACGTGATGGTGGGAGGACAGCCCGTGCAGGCCGGTGGCTCCGACGGCAAGCAGCCAGTCACCGAGGTAGCTGGCCCGATTCGCGACCTCGGCTGCCATCCCGACCAGCCGCAGCGTGTAGATGACCGCGGCGTCGTCGAACAGGTGCATGTCACGTTGGCCGTTGCGGCCTGCCACGCCGTCGCTGAGCCGAGTCATGGTGATCCGCAGACCGCCGTGCCGCGTGACCTCGAGGTCGATCAAGTCCTCGGGCGGGTCGGGGAGGCCGTCGTCGGCGACGAATACCCGGTCGGAGCTGAGGTTGTGGCTCAAGGCCGCTCCGTCGGCGCGACGGGAGTAGCGGGTGGCGCGATCGAGATCCGGGGAGAAGCCCGTGTTGTCCCGGCCGGCGAAAGCAGCGTCAACAGCCGGGGAGGAGTACCCGCCGTGGCTCACCAGGCGCAGGAGCGACTGGTGGTCGAGAGCCGGCTGCATCATGTCTGGGCGGGGGTCGGTCGGCTCGGCGATGAGGAACAGATGCGCCTGCGTCCGCTCGTCGGCCGGTATCGGGTCGCGGGCGATCTGCAGTTCCAGCAACTCCAGCGCGTCGTCTTCGAGGAGGCGGCGGCGCTGGTGGAGTCGGCGTACCTCGACGTCGGACAGGTCACGCTTCTGGGTGTCGCCGCGGCCAGGGTAGCGGCCGTCGACCATATGCGGGGCGGTCGGGCTGGGCGGCACCTGCACGACGAGGTACCCGACGGTGGCGTCGTCGCGGCTGGGGATGGCGTGCGACACGACCAGCAACGCCGGGTCGGGGACGCTGCCGGCCACGCTCTCAACCCGTTCCCGAAGACCGTCGAGCGGCTGCGGAGTCAGTCGCAGAGTGCCGGCCGACATGTCCTCCTCGATGCCGACGAGCAGCGTTCCGCCGTCGACGGCCAGCGCGGCCAGGGCGCAGGCGAGTGTGTGGTTGCTCTGCTTCCCCGGCGCGAGCTCACGCTTTAGCTCGAGGTAGTGGGTCTCCTCAAGCAGGCCCTCCTGGATCGCCCGTTGCAGGTCTGCGGCGTCCAGCGTGGCGTCGTCGAGGAGAGGTACACCGGCCGCACATCTCAACGGTAACCCGCGAACGGGGGGACGACCATCGCCGCGCTCAGCGTGTGCAACCCGTCGCCGGCGACACCGACTCGTCGGCGTACGCCGCCACCGACGCCGCACCCAATGCGAGTGGGGCGATGGTGGCGCGGCTCAGACGCTGACGACGGCCCGCCGCTTTCGACGCCGACTCCCTCAACCGCAGTACCGCGGTTGTCGCGGTGCGCCAGAATGCCCAGAGTGCAGACGCCCGACTCGTCGCCGGAGGTGAAGCAGTCGACCCCAGCCCTGGAAGGACGGCGCTGGCTCCGCCCATTCACCATGCTCATCGTCTTGGCCACGCTGGTGCGTAGGTCGTCATCTCCGCCGCCGCTGCCGGAGGTGGACAGGGAACTCTTTCGGGCGCGGCAGGCGTGGGACAGACAGTTCGGCAGGGCGGCCCGGATGACCGTCAGCGCCGGGATCTTCGGCGTGCTGGCGGTGATGGTCGTAGTGGTCCTGCCGATCCGGCTGATGCAGTGGGCCGCCTCATCCGAGACGGCCCCGGAGACCTGGGGGGACCTGTAGGAGTTGGTGGAGTCCCACTGGGACGAGGCGGCGGTCATCGGTACTGACCGTGCGGTGGTCCTGGTGACGGCGCTGATCGTCCTGGTGGCCACGGTGAACGTCGCGGTCGTTGCCTCCAGCTGGCAGCGACCGGCCACCCAAGCCGACCACGCGGGCGTGACGAAGTGGGTGGCGATGATGTCCGGCGTCGCCCGGGCTGCCGGTGCGCTGACCGTGGCCCTCGCCGTGAGCCAGCTCCTTGTTGACTTGGTCCTGGGGCTGGTCCTGGTCGTCGTCGCCGCGACGGCTGTGGTCGTCGCCGCCGCGACCGGACACGCATTCTGGGACACCGCGCCGCTCAAGTTCTGCCGCTACGACGCCGCCCAGCGGATCGCTGACGTGAATGCGTCCCTGGCGGTGATTCCCGCGCCCGCAACATGGCAGGAATCGCGGGACTCCTGGGCGACCGCCAAGTCCCTGGGCGTGCTAGTCGGGGTCAGTGTGGCCGCCGTCGCGCTCTTCGCGTTGGCTCCTTCGTTGTGGACGTCCGTGAACTATTGGGACGGCCCGGGCGGCCCGGGGACGTTCCTGCTCGCCGTGGCCCTGCTAACGCTCCTCACGGCGATGGTTCTGGGCCTTCCCACCATGGCCACAGTCTTCCTGTGGCGAGTCCGGGTCCGGAAACGGACGCGGTGGATACGGGTGGCGTGGGGGATCCTCCTGGTGACCTCAGCGGGCTGCCCAGTAGCGGCGTTCCTCGCGGGCTCCGCCAGTGGGCCCATGTGGTTCGCATACTGGGCAGCGGCCACGCTGGGCGGCGCGCTGATGCTGCTCCTGTGGGTGTACGGGTGGGCCTGGCGGCACGGGACAGGCCCAGGTAAGTACCTGCTCCGCGGCATGGTCGCCAGCCTGGAATCCGAGCGAGAGGCGGCCGAGGCGGTCCTGGAGAGCACCACATCCGCACCGGAGTGATCCAGCCCCGGCTGGGACCCCGTCGCGAATTCGAGGGGCTCGAGAAGGGCACGGTGCGCGATCTGAGCGGCCGCTACCCGGTCGACCCGTGGGCCTCCCGCTCCGCCGCCGGTGAGTCGACGGCGGCCAACGCCGCCGCCGAGCGCGTGGCGGAGACCACCGTGGCCCGCCACCTGCGGGCCGCCAAGGTCCCGCGGCGTCGGCCGGGGCGACCCCCCGGCGCCCCTCGACGCGGCCGTCCTTGTCGGCGAGTACGCCGCCGGGGTCACCGTGACCTACCGGCGCACCCGCCAACAGGCCGGGCCGGTCTACCTGGTCCAGGAGTAGGCCCGCCGCTACCAGGCGGGCGAACCGGCCGCGGACATCGCAGCGGCGGCCGGCGTCTCACGCTCCACGGTGTACAAGCACCTCGGCCGGGCCGGGGTCCGGCTGCACCGCCGCCGCCGGACGCGGGACCCGGTCGGAAGGTTCTCCCCGCGGGACCCCGACGCGGGGGATGATCCGGTGCCCGCGGCGGCCACGCCGTCGCCGGAGCGGCCGCCGGTCACCTCCGCGGACACGATGAGCCCGCAGCAGGCCCGGGCCGTCAACCTCGTGCTGGACTGCCTGGCCGAACGAGACGACCCGATACCAGCGAGGTGGTGCAGGCGTTGGAGGTCCTGGCCGCCGGCGCGCACCACCACACCCGGACCGGTTGGGACGGACCAGCCGTGCGGGCCCGCTGGCCCCACGCCTACGCCGCCGGCCGCCATACCTGAACCGGCAGCGGCTTCCTCACACCATTGCGGTTGCCGTTGGGTCGTCGCGGGCCGCGGCAGCAGCGCTCAGGGTTGCCTTGTGGGCGACGGAGGAGCCGAGTCGGCCGGCCAGGACGCGACACGGTGAAGGCTCACCCGAAGCAGTGCGGCAACAGGGTGGACAGCCGGCCCGGCCCGGTGGGCCCGGCGAGCCGCTCGCAGCCGAGGCGCAGCCGATCGTGGCCGAACGAGAGCGGGACGAGTCCCGGGACGAGCACCCTGACGACGCAGGCCCCGGTGTCGACCAGCTCTGGTGGCGTCAGCTCACACGCGTACGCCGTCAGTCGGCTGGCCCGCAGCGCGGCGAGAACAGCCGTGCTTCCTCCGTCAGCCGCCGGCCCCGACCAGGACGCGCGCTCGGTGCTCGGCGCCATGGTGCTGTCGAGGAACGCGCGCACCACGTCGTGCAGCGGGCCGTCGTCGTACAGCGCGCGATGGTGCTCCGGGCGGCGGACCTGGGTCAGCGGCAGGTGCGCGAAGCTCTCGGCGGGTGGCCCTTCGCGAAGACCGGCGCCAAGCTCCACCACGGCGTGGGAGAGGGCGGCCACCGGGTCGGGGTGAGTGCCGAGGCCGTACCGGTAGCAGCGGCCGCGCAGGGCCACCACCAGGTACGTCGGCACCGCGACGTCTTGGTCGAGGCGGGCCACGGCGACGACGAACCCCGCCCGGCGGACGGAGGCGAGCTGCTCCGCGAGCGGGTCCGGGAGTACGCCGAGCGGGAGCGCCGGCACCAGCGGCCTGCGATGCCACAGCACCATCGCCGCGTCGCGCTCGACCACTTCGCACAGCGCGGTACCGGTAGCCGTGTCGGCGTCGGCGGCGATCGCCGTGCCGCTGGAGGTCTCCGCGGCCAGGGGCGCCCGGGACATCGTGGCGTGGGGGTGGATGAACTCCACCGGCACCAGGCGGCGCCGGCCGGCCACCAGGTCGGTGACCTCGACCCACTCCAAGGGTGTCCGCGCGTCGAAGCGGGCCAGGTCGAACCCTCGCCGGCCGTACTGAAACGGCGCGTAGAGGCCCAGCTCGGGGGGGTGCACGGCCACCTCTCCTAGCCCGTCCGCCGAGTCGTGCACGACCGACTGCACCACGGGACCGAACTGCGCCCAGCGCTCGGCGCACTCCATCACGGCGACGGTCCTGGCCTCTGCGGCCGTGGGTGCGGCACCAAATCCGGTGATCACCGAGCCGCCGACGGTCACGCTCGCCGCTGCGCCGACCGCCGCCGAGGGCACCGGGGAGGGGCGGGGGTCGTCGCGCACGACCAGCCCGAGCCGCCGCCGCACCTGCGCTGCGGGAGCGTCCACTCACACCGGCCCGAGCGCGACGGCGTAGACGGCGAGCTCGCCCGGTTCATCGAGGCCGACCGAGCGGGCGACCGCCTCCTCGTCGAACCCGCACAGCGGCAGGCCGGCGACTGCGAGTGCCGCTGCGGCCAAGAGCAGGCTCTGCGCGATGTGGCCGGCCTCGAGGAGGGCGAGCCGGTAGGCCTTGCCGCCGTATCGGTGGAGGGAGGGTCGGGCCACGTCGACGGTGAAGACGACGACGGCGGCGGGCGGCCCGGCCTCCGACAGGTCGGGAAACATCCGGGGCAGGGCGGCCGGCGAGGAGGCCGCAGCCCGGCGCGACAGCGCATGCGCCAACGGGTGATAGCGGTAGCCCGCCGGCTCCAGCGCGGTCACGTCCACCGCGGCGACGTGGGTCTCGACGGGGTAGCACGCGCCGCCGGACGGGTGAGAACGCGCCGGCCCCAGCGCGCCCAGGCGGTCCGGCCCAGCGCCGCCGGACGTCCCCGCCGCGGCGCCGAGCAGGGTGGCGAGCTCGGCCAGAGGCAGCGGCGCTCCGCGGAATCCGCGGGCCGTGCGGCGATCCCGCAGCGCCGCGGCGAGCGTCGTGGGCCCTAGCACCGCCGCGGGCAGCCGGATGTAGGGCCCGCCCGCGTCCCGTACCAGGAACGCCGTGTCGTCGGCGGCCTCCTCCGGCACGGCGCGACCACCGACCGTGGCGGCGTGCAGGTCGAGCAGATGCCTGGTCAGCGAGTCTTCGACGAGGACACCGTGCGCCTCGAGCACCGCGGCGAGGTCCCGCACGGCGGTGGCGGCCGGCTCGTCGCGGCGGCGAGGCCGCCGCCACCACAGCCCCAGCCGGTGGGCCGCCGGGCCGGCGCCGGGCACGCGCAGCACCTCCACGTCGCCGCGCAGCACGACCGCGTCGGCGCCACGCACGACGATCGCGACGTCGTCGGCGAGTCGCCGGAGCGGCTGCGGTGTCACGGCAGGCGCCGCGCCGGCGGGCGAAGCACCGACTCCGCGGCCAGCAGAGCGCGCAGCACGTACGCCGTGGTGGTCGCCGCGCTGCGGTGGGCCACCGGCCCGCCGCGGGTGGGGAACGCGATCCACGCGCCGGGCGGCCAGCCCCCGCCTCGTTCCTGGGTCGCCCGCAGCCGCACGACCCCGGCGGCGACAGCGTCGGCATAACGGCCCGGGTCCAGCAAGGACAGGGTGAGCACGCCGAAGGCGGTCGACAGGCTCTCCTCCTGGCCCGAACCCCAGCCGCCGTGCGCGTGCTGGGTGTCGAGGAGGAATCGGGCGCCGTGACCGCACTGCTCGGGCCAGCCGCGCGTCGGGGCGAGGACTGCGCAGGCACGGTAGGTGCCGTAGTAGGGGCCGGCGTACCAGGCGCTCGACCATGAGCCGTCGGGCTGCTGGACGCCGGCGAGGTACGCGGCGGCGCGGGCGACGGCGCGGCCGTACCGGGTCGAGTCGACCAGCGCTAGTGCCTCGGCGAGGTTCGCCACGACGTCGGGGTGCACTCCGCCCCCACCCACGACGTCGACGTAGGCAGCCATCGCCGCGTCCAGCGCCCCGCCCTGCCGAGCGTCGACGATCCACGTCGGGAAGCCTCCGCTGCCGTCAGCCCCGTCGAGGGCCAGCCGGACCGGCTCGTCGCATGCCGCCGCGAGCGGGCGGCCCCCGAGCCGCGCGAGCACCCGCAGGACCTGGGCCAGGTCGTCGGCGTCCGGCGGCAGCTCCGGCACGCTGGCCAGGTAGCTCCAGCCGCCGCGCACGTGCGGGTGCTTGGCCCGCAGCAGTCGGACGCCCTCCGCGCACAGCAGTGCGGCGTCGACGGGTAGCCCGGCGTCGTACGCGTCGAGCAGCGCCTCCATGACCACCGCCCGGACGAACAGCTCGCCGGAGTGGGTCTCGAGGCGTTCGACGCCCACTCGGCCGCGCGGGAACGTGAGCTCATGGGACGCGCCGTCGTAGCCCGCCGCGTGAGAGCGCAGCAGCACGTCCAGGGCACGCTGCAGGGCCGGGCTCGGGGCGGTGACCGGTCGGGCGCCGCGGGGGATGCGCCGCTCGTGCTCGTCCCAGCGTAGCCAGCGGGTCACGACCTCGGCGGCGTAGTGGTCGACCTCCGGGTCGGCGGTGGGCCGCAGGACCTCCGCGAGCTCCGCCGCGGCGGCGTCGATCGCCGCGTAGGCCTCCAGATCGGTCAGCTTCCCCGCCTCCGGCCCGGCGGCGAGCAGGTGCACGTTGGGGCGGCCGGCGCGGGCGTCCTCCGCCAGGTCGGCGGTGTCGTCGGCGAGGCAGAACACGCGGCCCAGTCGCCGGGCGGCACTCCACAGTGCCGGCGGCGGGGGGTCGGCGGGCCGACGCGCCAGCGCAACCATCGCGGCGATCGCTGTGGACGGCCCTTGGGACTTCAGCCGGGTGGAAGCGAGCAGCGCCTCGGCGTGGCGAACCTGCCCGCTCCCGGTCGCCTCGTTCACGGCATGCTGCGCGCCGAGCAGCTGCAGCAACGAGGAGCGCAGCGCGGCCCACGCCGCCGCGTTGCCCGAGCGGGTCCGGACCCGCCGGGCGAGCGCGGTCCAGGCCGCCATGAGTTCCACAGCCGTCCGGGCCGTCGGGTCAGCACCGCAGCGGCGGCGCAGACCATCAAGGGCGGCGGAGGAATCGTCGGCGTCGCCGAGGACCCAGCGCAGCGTCCGCGGCCTGAGCAGGCGGCGCAGTCCGGCGTCGCCGCAGTCATCGAGGTGATCGAGGACGGAAATGACCGCGTTGAACAGGCCGCCGAGCAAACCCACCTCGGCCGCGTCGTCCGACGCGGCCCCGTCCCCCGCAACGGCGAGAAGGGCCAGCGCCTGCTGTTCTCCGAGGACGAGCATCTCCGGAAGCCGTGCCCGCATCGGCGGGGCACAGTCGCGCCACGCCGCGAACAGATCGGGAAACCGCGCCGGCAGCACCGTGTCGGTCAGCTCGGCGCGCCGCCCCGCCTCCAGCGTCAGACTGGTGACGAGCCTGTCGAGGGGCGGGCGGAAGCCGCGGGCGAGCAGCGCTGTGCGGGCCACCGCGGCGACGTGGCGGTCCGGCAGCGTGCCGGCGTACCGGGCGGGGCAGAGATGGGTGTCCCGCCCGGTCGACCGGGCGGGCGGCGCAACCGCGGGGGTCACCCCGACCAGCACCGCCCGTACGTCGCCGGCGGCGGGGGCTGCCGGCACAGGCTTGCCCACATCTCCGACCAGCTGTCGGTGTTGCCATACACGGTGTAGTAGCCGGCGGCGCTGACGCCGAAGTTCTGCCCCCACCCGATGTACATGTCGTACCAGCCGTTACCGGCGTTGTAGGCCGGCACGCTGAAGAACGCGGTCGTGATGGGCGCCTGGGAGTTGCAGTCGAAGACCCTGATCCACATGGCGGGTCACGCCCCTTCCGGCCGGCGTCGACGCAGCCCGCTGACTGCTGGCCCAGAGTCGTCTCTCGAGATGCCGGTCATCTCGAAGAAGCGTTCGTCGCTGATGTCCGGCGGGTCCCCCCGCCGGGCCGCCGTCGCCTCCATGAGCACGGCGCGCGGCAGGTTGGGTCCGTCACCTTCCCGCTGGCGCTGGGCGGCGTCGGAGACCTTGGAGACGAAGTCGTCCTCGGACTCGATCGGGAAGTAGTACTCCGGCATGAGGTCGGCCAGCGAGTCGATGGGGATGTCGGAGTCGCCGTAGCGGACTCCGGTCGAGGCGACGCCCTCGCGCAGGGTGTCGGGCCCCTCGACGGGGAAGCTGAGCCGGCCGGCCACGTCGACGACGGCGCGCAGGCCGTGCGCCACGTTCGGGAAGGCCCGCAGAGCCAGGTTGAGGTGCTTCAGGTCGTCTGCGGTGAAGTCCTGGAATTCGTCGGGCGTCATGCCGTCTCCTTTACGCCGGTGTGCGGGTGGACTGGGCGGACGGGGCGGCCCGCGGACTGCGGCGGCTGCTGCGCGCGCCAGCCGCCGACAGGTGCCGGCGCCACGTGGTCGAACAGGTCGAACAGGCACTCGCAGATCGAGGTGACCGCTTGCCGATCGCCGCGGTCGATGGCCGCCCGGACGTGGTCGAGCATCGTGGCGACCGCCGCCCGCGCCTCCGGTCGGAACTCCCCGGCGGCGGCGGCCCTCCACAGGGCGAGCGCGCGCGGCGGGGACACGAGTTCGAGAGCGTGGGTGACGACGTCAAGCGCGTCGACGCGCGCCGGGTCGTTCGCCGCGCGGGACGTGTCGGTGACAACGCCCTCGACGCCGCCGAGCAGCTCCTCGAGCGCGCGTCCTAGGAGTGGGGCGCTCCGGTTAGCCGTGGTGCTGGGAGGAGCCGTCGCCAGACCGCGGCTGGCGACCAGTTCGGTCGCCTTCCCCAGCAGGTCGCCGGCGGAGTCGAGCGGGAAGAAGAAGTCGGGCAGCAGCGTGGCGGCCAGCGCAAGGCTGTACGGCGTGCCGCGGAACGTGACCGGCGGACGATGCCCCGCCTGAGCGATGAAGTCGGCCTTCGTGACGATCGGGTACCGCAGTTTGAGATCGGTGACGATGCGCAGCAGGTCGGGATCGGGCACGCGGGCCCTCCGTCCGGGGTGGCGCCGATCTTCGGCGGCACTTGGACGCTAGGAGCGCCACCCACCCCTGTCAATGACGGATGTGTGGGCCTCCCTGGTCAGGCAGCACCAGGTCGGGAACGACGCGATCGAAGAACTGCGTGTCGGTCAGCTTCCGGGCCCGCTGCACCACCTGACGCCAGGCGCCGAGACCAGCCGCCTCCAGCCACGCCCGCACCGGGCCGTCGATTGGTGCGAACGACGGCAGCAACGCCTCGACGGTGCGGCGTTCGAAGACGGTGCGGATGAAGACGATCTGGTTGTAGTCCAGGTGGTCAAAGTAGACCGGGTAGGGGGCCACGCTGCGCGTCAGGTGCCCGACGCGGGCATCGGCGACGCAGCGCACCCCTAGCCCGGCGATCCAGGCCCGAGCCGAGAGGTCCTGCTCGTCGGCTCCCCACACCCTGAACAGCGGCGAGAAGCCGCCGAGGGCGAGGTAGCTCGAGCGCAGCATCATGTAGCACGCACCGAGCAGCATCGGGACCTCGTGCGCTCCAGGCCCTGGGTCGTGGAGGCGGTGCCGAGGACCGAACCCAGGACTGGTCCCCGCCGCGTGGTCGCGCCCGGCACACCACCGGAAGTCGGCGCCATAGCAGCCGACCTCGCGGCGGTCGTAGTCGCAGTAGGCCGCGCACAGCAGCGCCCCCGACTCGACGTACTCGAGCATCAGGGTCAGCCAGTCGGCGTCGAAACTCATGTGCGCGTCAAGGCAAACGAGGACCTCACCCGTCGTCAGATCGGCGGCTTGGCGTCGGGCTCGGGAGACACCGGCAGGCACCGCGTTACGAACCAACTCGACCCCTCGGCCGAGCGGGCCGACCGGTTCGAGGCTGGCATCGTCCACGACGACGATCTCGCGTTCGGCCGACGGAGTGGTCGACCGCAGGCCGTCCACCGTGGCCCGCAGGACGTGCGGCGACTCGTCCCGCGCCGGGATGACGAACGAGATCACGACCGGAGTCTGGCCCTGCGGCGGCGCCGCGACCAGCACCGGCCGGCCAGCACGGTTCTGCTCACGAAGTCGGGCCAGCCCCCCAGCCCCGGCCGGCGCGATCGGCCAAGATCCGCCTGGTCCGGACGAGGCCCTGCTGGATGCTGCGGTTGTCATGCCCCGGCGGGCGCCCCATGCGGGCTGCCGCTGGGGCATTGGTTCGGCTGCCGGAGGCCGGTGTGTGTCCGGGGCGGCGGTTACCGTGGCAGGTGTTCGGATCGAAGGACCCGCCGCGGCCTGACCAGCCGCACGAGCATCGCGCAGGAGGTGACCCGTGGACATCGTCGCCGTGGTCAACCGTGAGGTCGGCGCCGCTGTGCGCGAAGCCGGCCGCACCAGCTCCCCCTACTTCGCCCACGGCCGCCTCGACGTCGTGCTCGGCGGGCTCCGCTACCGCCTCGGGCAGGTCGCCGAGCGCCGCCCGGACCTGCTCACCGTCCTCGCCGAGCACCTGGAGGTCGCGGCCACCCTGCCGGCCGTGCTCGCCGAGGTCGAGGCCCTCGCGGGCAACCTCCTCGACCGCCGCCTCCAGCTGCACCTCCCGCCGTGGTACCGCACCACCATCCCCGCCGCGGCGCACCGAACGAGGAAATCCGTGAGGGGACCGTGCCATGACCTACCGCCGGGCCCAGCGTGCCGGCCGTGCCCTTCGTGCCAGGCGCGCAGCGCCTGGGCATCTGCCCGAGGGGAGCCGAGGACGTGTTGTGGGCGGTCGACATCAGCGGCACCAGCAGCGCTCTGCTTTGGCGCTGTTGACCGCTCACGGGCAGCAGGCGAGGTACGTGCCAGGGCCGACCGTGAACCAGATGTCCACCGCCTATACCGGCGCGGCCAAGACCAACGCCCGGCGCCGGGCACCCGATGACTCGTCAAGACCCCGGAAGAGGATCCGCATCCGGATCCCCCGGGAAGTATCACTGGTGTCATTCCTGACATCCGGCCTCATGAGATCCGTCCGGGCAGCAAGACGATCTTGCCGCGGGTGCGCCGCTCGGCCAGCGCGGTGTACGCGGCCTGCACCTCGTCCAGGGGGTACGTCGCCGCCACGGGCACCACCACGTCGCCG